>JBGTBW010000048.1:0-23001 GCA_041749135.1 Verrucomicrobiales bacterium | reverse complement strand
CCGGCCTCAGCCGCCAGCAGCGCCTCGACTCGCTGGCGCAGCGGCGTGTCGTCGCCGCAAGCGGCCTCGAGGTAGGCAGCCCGCGCCTGCGGATCGTCCAGTTCGGCGGCTTCGAGAAAGATCTCGCGTAACGGGTTCTCGGGTTTCGCTTCCATGATGGGCACACGTTCCATAATGCCTCGGCGCTCCTCCTTCATGCGTAATTCAGCGGCTAAACCGGACCCGCTGTCACACATCCTTTCCGCCCAGCAGAGGAGAACGGCCGGGGCGATGTCCAAGACCGGCAGCGCGATATAGAATGGAATTCTCCAGCCCGCGAACGGGCTGGAGAATCGGAGCCACCAATCGCCAGCGCGTCTGGTTTACGGAAGGCTTCGGTTGTAGCTGATGGGGTCGATGAACATGTAGCTGTTGCCCTTGCCGCGTGCCTTGTAGTCGGCCGGATGCGCCTGGGGTTCGATCTTGACGCCGGCCGTGGCCGCCGCGGCGAGAACATGGTCATAGCAGGCCTTCGCGTGCGCCGCCGCAGTGGCCCACTCGCTGGCGGCAAATTCCGTCAGCGCCTGGCCCGCCTGTGTGTCGGCAGTCGTGAGCTGGCTCGCGGCCCTGTCAACACGCGGGCGCTTGATGATCTTCGGCAGGATCGCGTTGGCCATGTTGATATAGGTCGCGGTCAAATACCGGGCCATGTTATCCCGGTCGAACTGGCTAAAATCCCAGTTCAAGTCGATGTAGCTCATCATCGAGTTGCACTGGTCACCGGAATGCGTGAAGAACAGGTCGCCCGAAGGGAAGTAGTCGAATCCGAATTCCGAGTCGTAGCCGTCGTGCGGGTGCGAAATTCCGAGGTGATGTCCCGCCTCATGGATGATGGTGGCCGTGAAGCCGTAGCCGGCATCACGGATGGCGGGCGAATCGAGACAGTATAGGTACGACTGCGTACCGTCGGCCCAATTGTCGTCTGCGTATCCGAGGAACGGCACAAAACGGTTGTCGTCCAGGTTGTAGCAGAAGGCCGGGATTTCATAGTCCGCCCCGCCATCGACAAACTGGATCAGTTTGTCGGTATGATAAAGGAAGAGGTCGGCCGCCGGAACGCCGATGCGATTGCCGAAGCACGATTGCCAGTCGGGGGTGAAGAAGGTCATGGCGCAGTCGTAAACGTCGGCGGGGCGGCCCTCGAACTTCAGTTCCTCGAGGCTGAACGAGAAAGCCGTCAGCGGTTGGAGTTTGCTGATCTCGGCCAAGGCGTAGGGCGCATCGATCCAATCACGGCCGTCGGCATTGGGATCGCCCTGGTAGACGAACAGGTTGAGCTTGATCGTACTGGGCAGCTTGGGCGCCGACAAGGCCGGATTGAAGAGCGGCGACGTGGTGAAGAGCAGGTTGATCGCAACGAAGCGAACCACCTTCCCCAGGTCGCCGGACAAATCGTTGAACGGCCGGTAGCCTGCCGCGCTTCCGTACTCCCAGACGGGCGGCATGCGGTAATCGAGGGAGCCGTCGCCGTCGAGGTCGGCATCATCGACATTCCAGTTGCCGCTCCACGCCTCGGGACCAGCCGACAGGTCGTAGAACCAGATGCGGGCGAGGGTTCCGAGACCAGACTCCTCGTCGTCGGGTGTCGTGCCTCCCCAGGCGATGAGTTTGCGCGATTCGCGCAGCCCGAAGTCTACCAGGGTGTCGGGATCAGGTTCGCCGATCTTCGTATAAACGTGGGGTCGGAAGTCCGCGCGTCCGTACCAGTTCACGAGAAAAACCGTGTACTGCCTCGTATCGATCCCGAGTTTGGCCCCGGCATTTTGCGCGAGCCAGTATTCGACGCTCGGCGCGTCTATCCATGCGTTTGAAACAACATCTTCGGTCTTGTTGACCTGCTCGTTGTACAGCTCCTGGAACAACGTCAGCGGCTGGTCCTCGGAAATGCTGCTGAGGTATCCAAAAAAGTCGTCCTCGAATTCACTATCGGCGAAGACGACGTTGTAATGGTAGGAATAATGGAGGCCAAGTGGTTGCGAAACTCCGTAGAAGGCGGGAACGCGGGCAATCGGACGGTAGGTCTCCGGAAGTTCGGCGAGGAGCGCGTCTGTGTCAATCTCTCTGGCGCCCGCCCCCGGCTCGTAGCCGACTAGGACAATGTTGATCGGGATTTCCTGACCGATGACCCGGGTTTTGCCAGGTTCAAGCGTGGTGAAGGACGGCGCCCCGGCGGCGTTGGCAGTCTGGCTGGCCGAGATGATCAGCGCCAGCACACCTGCTAGGGACAAGGAGCTTACCCAGTGCCTCGCCCCCAGGTTCCAGCTTTTTCGTATGGTTTTCATGCGTGGTTACCTTTTGTGAATTGTTCAGTTGCAGCCCCGCCATCCCGATGCGTTCCCATCGAACCCAACGAAGCTCTTCACTGAATCAATGCGGAATCCGGAGACAAAACCGGACAGGGGGAGGGAAAATTCTCGAAAACGCAGCTGGCGCGGTGGAGTGAGGGCCTCACTCCTCGATCCCTCGGTAGAACCGATGCGGTGTCGTGCCCGCATCGGCGTCCTGCAGCTCGCTCGGTCCGTCATCACGCGAAACGCTCTTCCAGTCCTCCCAGTCCATAAGGTTGACGCTGCGTTGGACGCGGACGGTTGCAGGCGCGGGTGAGCGAGTAACTAACTCGAGCGCGTTACGCGACCCGAGTGATGAGAGAGTTAGTGTTATCGGGATCCACAGGGCCGTTGGCCGGTCGCCAAACGTTGTGTCCCAACCGGTGGTTGCCGGCAAATAATAGACGGTTGTGTTGGTGGCTCCGGAGAACGCTCGTACCCCGAGGGCTGGCGCCCGGCCTCTGAAATAGACACTTGTCAGCCTAGTGCAACCCGAGAAAGCCCACCAACCGATGCTGTTGACGCTGTCGGGTATGGTCACACTGGTCAGGCCGGTGCAGTCCCGGAACGCCCTACCCCCGATGCTCGTGACGCTGTCGGGGATCGTGTAGGATCCGGCTTTGCCTCCCGGATATTGAATGAGCGTAGTGTGGTTCTTGTTGAATAAGACGCCGTCCAGACTGCTATAGACAGAGTTGAGCGCATCGACCGTTATCTCGGCCAGGCCGGCGCAGCCTGAGAACGCCCCCTCCCCGATGCTGGTGACGCTTTTGGGGATGATGACGCTGGTCAGGCCGGTGCAGCCCGAGAACGCCTCCCATCCGATGCTCGTGACGCTGTCGGGGATCGTGACGCTGGTCAGGCCGGTGCAGTTTGCGAACGCCCAGTCCCCGATGTTGGCAACGCTGTTGGGCATGGTCACACTGGTCAAGCCGGTGCAGCCTGAGACCGCCCCATTATCGATGATCGTGACGGTGTCGGGGATGTCTAAGCTCGTCAGGCCGATGCACGCAACCACCGACGCCGGCGGCTCGGGGATTCTGAACGAAACGTCGTCGAAAGCAGCATCCACGCGAGCCAGATTTGGATCACTGATTTCGATGTTCGATTCGACGCCCAAGAGTCCTGAACCAAACGTCGAGTCGACGAACCGCATCTGGGGCGCCTCTGGCTCTGGGTCGCCGTCGCGCCAAACTTTCATCGACAGATGCGGTCCGACTCCGCCTGCCTCGATCCACCAGTCCTCACCGAGGCCAAACTTCAAGTCGGTCTCCATAACTCGGAAAACGGCAGTTTCGGTATCTACAATTCTGTTATATAAGAATGCTCCATTCGCGGAAGTTGCAATAAACAGGTACCCGTTTAAGCCTGTTTCCAAATCGCCCGACATGCGAAATACGATCGATGCGAGGCTATTCGCCGTATCTGCACGAACCTTCGCTCTCACAAGTCCGTTTGAGTAGAACGGGTCGACCGACTGGTCCCACAGCGAGAGAACAAAGCCGCCAGCTGGAGTTCCAATGGGAACCCTGCCGGTCGTCCCGAGATGATAAGCACCTGAGCTGACGTCAAATATTCCCGGCCCCCAAGGTTGTCCAAACATGTTTGAATCAACCCGCGTCCAACCATCGTCGTTCCCATCGTTGAAGTCGTCGATGAGAATCGTCTCGGCTGATGACAATGTGGTCCACCCCGAGAGGACCACGGCAAGTGCGAGAGGAAAAGCCACTCTCGCTCCCCGCAGTTTGTAGTGACCTGATGCAGCATTCATGTGTTCGTCCTTTAGTTCATGCTTTCGTGCGGCCTGCAGTAGAAACTGCTAGGAATTCTTGAGGGTTTTACGCGGTTTGATCATTCAATGTTCCAGGGGAACGGCGCGGTAATAGGCCTCGGGGCCGGGCGCGTTCTCATCCAGGAAATCGATGCCGCCGGTGGGCCCGGCGTAGCGGGTGGCCAAATGCTCCCAAGTCTCCAGATCGGTGGTTCGTTCGATCGAGTAACCTCCGGCCGGAATGTCCCGGAAAAAGACCGTGGCCCGGCCATTGACCACTTCCAGCGGAGGAACGCCGTCGAGGAAGAGCCGCGCGAAAAAGCTCGACGAAGACCCTCCGCAAAAGTTCGAATCCCATCCATACGTGCCGCCGGCGTAGAGTTGGTTGCCCGAGACGGCGAGCGCGCGCACCCCACCATGGGTCAATCTCGAACCAAAAAATGACCAAGCGCTTCCGTCCCATCTCGCAAGGGTGTTCGTTTCGAAAGAACCACCCGCATAGAGGTCAGTCCCGGAAACAGCGAGGGCAGAAACATAGGCTCCTTCACCGAGCCCAGCCCCGATCAACGACCAGGCGTAGCCGTCCCATTTCGCAAGGCCGTACCGCGTTCCCTGGCTGTCGTCGATCCCTCCTCCGACGTATAGGTTCGTGCCAGACACGGCCAAGACACTGATCCAGGAAAAGTTTATTCCGGCGCCGAGAGGCGACCACTCGCGGCCATCCCACTTTGCGATCCGGGACGCCGCCTTCCCGCCCGCCGTCGTGAACCAACCCCCCGCATACAGGTCACTGCCCGACACCGCCAAGGCAGTGACAGAGTCGTTCATTCCAGCTCCCAGAGGCGACCATTCCCGGCCATCCCATTTCGCGATGTGATTGACTTCGACTCCGCCCGCGTGGGTAAACCATCCGCCGGCGTAGAGACCCTCGCCCGTAGCGACGAGGGCGTTCACCCAGCCATCCATTCCGGCGCCAACCCCGGACCATTCGTGGCCATCCCACCGCGCGATGCTATTCGCCTCGACTCCGCCCGCGTGGGTGAAGAATCCACCGGCGTAGAGGCCGGGCCCGAAGAACTCCAGCGCGTTCACCGTGTAACCCTGGATCCCTGAGCCAAGGGGCGACCAGACACTCCCATCCCATTTCGCGATCAGGTTGGCCTTGATCGAATTGACCGTGTTGAACCCGCCTCCCACATAAACGTCCTTCCCCTGGATCGCGAAGCCGGACAACGCGCCGTTGAATCCGCTGGCGCCCACGGGGCCCATCCGAGACCAGGCGCTCCCGTCCCACTTCGCGATGTTGTTGACTGTGACATCTCCCGCGGTGTCAAAACCGCCTCCGACGAAAACGTCAGTCCCCGAGATCGAGAGGGCGAGGACCCCGGGAGATCCTCCCCGCCCCGGCCCCCAGATCCGAGGCACGGGAGAATTGGCGTCGAGGACCCCGTGGTGAACCGACCATTCGCGGCCATCCCACTTGGCAATATCATAGTGTCCGCCGACAATGACATCGGTTCCCAGGACCGCGATTGCGGTGGCATTCCACACCTCCACCCCTGAGCCCAGGGGCGACCAGGCGTAGCCGTCCCATTTGGCGATATTGTGGGCCGTCACTCCGCCCGCCGCTGTGAAGTATCCCACGGCATACACATCCGTGCCTGAGACGGCGCGTGCGTTCACCGTTCCGTCAAAGGCGGGGCCGCGCAGCGACCCGGCGCCGAGTGGCGACCAATCGTGGCCGTCCCACTTTCCGATGTGAGTTGCGACGACCCCACCGATCGACGACCGAAACTGCCCCGCCACGTAAAGATCGCTCCCGGAAACCGCCAGGGCATCCACGGATACGGCATCCCACAGCGCATTTACCCAGTCCAAATCGAGGCCGAGGCGCGACCATTCGTGGCCATCCCATTTTGCGATATAAGGGGCTGAGTAGCGGGAGACCGCGTACAGATCGTTGCCCGAGACCGCGAGAGCGCTGACCGAAGAATCCACTCCGGCGCCGAGGGCCGACCATGTTCTCCCATCCCATTTGGCGATGTTATTCGCCGCTATTCCGCCCGCCGAGGTGAATGATCCCGCCGCGTAGAGGTCCTTGCCGGAGAAGGCGAGAGCGCTCACCGGTCCATTCATTCCGGCGCCCAACGGCGTCCATTCACTCCCATCCCACCTGGCCACATTGCCCGGCTCAGTGCTGCCTTCGAACAGGAAGGGGCCGCCGGCATAGAGGTTCCCATCCGCATCAGTTGCCAGGGCATGGACTTCACCGATGCAGCAGGCCGCGGCCGTCGCAGACGTTCCGATCACCCAGTTGTCGTCGGTGAACTGGGCCTCGGCGACAGTGGCCATCGGGGGTGTGAGGAAGGCCAGTAGCAAAATGGCCGCGACGATTCGCAGTAGGTTCGTTTTCATGGTGATCCTGTGTTGCTCGCTTCTTTTGCTGGTTTTACGGGCTTCGATCGGCGGAACCGCCGGCGAAAACCTGTTGCGTGTTACCTATTCATGCGGAAAACGGACGCCAAACCGGACAGGGGAAGGGAAAATTCTCGAAGGCGTAGTTGGCGCGGTGGTGTGAGGGAGCGTCCATCCCCGGTGCAGTTGGCGAGTGAGTGTGCCGCACGAGGTGGCGACGCGACCGCGCAGGGAACCTCCTCGTATCGGAACTCCCAGGGGTTCCGATATCCCTCTCTCCCGCTCTCTCAATTCGCGTGCATTGGCGTTGATTCGCGGTCTTTAAAGATCACGACGGTGCTCAGGCGCCACGATGGCTTCGGCGGCTCGACCTCGCGGGTGATGCGCCGCATTTCCTCGTACCCCGCCATGGGCAGCGCCTTCGCGTCGAAGGGCGGCTTGCCCACCAGCAGATCGTAGAGAAGGGTGCCCAGCGCGTAGATGTCGCGCGCTCTGGGTTCAGCCCGATCCGTGCCACAGAATTTGACATTCGTGGGACAAAGACATATTTCACCCGGGTATGGCTGAAGGGATCAATGTGCGCCTCAGTGGCGCCCTGAGAAAGTTCGTTCAGGAGCAGGCGGGTCCGGAGGGGCTCTATGGTTCAGCGAGTGAATATGTGCGGGATCTGGTTCGGAAAGACTTTGAGCGGGAAGAAGAACGACGATGGAATAGGCTTCACCAGGAACTCCGGAGTGGAATCGAAGCTACTGACGACGAGTTAGTGGATTTCGAACCGAACGGACTCGTTGCGGAAGCACGAGAGCGATTCGGGGCCTGATGAGGGTCCGGATTCTTCCTGCAGCGCGGGAGCGGATCATCGAGATCTGGCAGTATACCTTTGAGCGCTAGGGAGCTGACCAGGCCGATCGTTACGTGCATGGCCTGTACCGCTGTATGGAGCAGGCGGACGAACGCCGAATGTTCTGGAAGTCGCTGCGGGAGCCGCGGTTTGCTGATGTGTTCTCGCTACGCTACGAACATCACGTCATCTTCTTCCGCGAACTGTCCGGGGGAGTCCTGGCGATCATCAGCGTTCTGCATGAAAACATGGACCTTCCGAGGCGCCTTCTGGAGGATGATGAGGACTCGAAATTGTGAGCGTGCTTGCCGGACCCTTCTGGGCAATCTCGGACACCCACCCAATGCGCGGGACCTGAACCCCATGGCGATCGCGAAGAAGCCGTGCGAGGCGAACGTTCGATGGGTGGGTGTCCCGGACTCTTCCCTCGGAGAGTAGGCCGGACTCGATTACCAATTCCAACCAGAAAGCGGATTCATCCGACTCTTCGATAACGATTTGCAGCTTGGCGAGGAACTCCTGCTTCGAGCGCGCCCGGCAGGCGGCCCGGTAATTGGCGGCAACGGAGGCGCTAGAACGAATCAATTGCCCGGCAAGGCAGCGTGAGGATGGCTTCGACGGCAAACTATCACAGAGCCGCATCACCCGTAGCGCGAAAGCCTTCGTTCGATCCTGCAGCTCCTGTCGCGTCATGCACGAAATCTACAATCGTCAATCTCCGATCTACAATCCTCTGCGCCTTTTGAGCAGCAATGCTCCTCCGCTGATCAACACCAACAGAGCAGCAGAGGGTTCAGGGACACTGGCAACACGGAACCCCACATTGTCGAGCTCGAGCGTGGGCGAGAAGAGGTGGCGGGCCGAGGAGCGCAGGTTAGTCTCGGCGACGTTCCAGCCGCCACCGCGGATCCCGCGAGCCTCGGACGATAAATCATTTATCCCATCGAAAGCACTTTCGTTCCATTCATACACATTCCCGTTCTGCCCCATGGCGCCGTAGTAGCTCAGGCCACCAGCGTTGTCGATGTCAGCAGGCCCGCTGAATACATCTTGATCGTAAACCGCCGTCCCGCTCGCCGTGCCGCCGGCCACTGCCGTCGGAATCGTGTCGCTCGCGGTCGCGTAGTCGTAATACGTCGTGTCGCTCCCGCTGTAATAGGCCGCCTTATACCACTCGTCCTCGCTCGGCAGAAAATACCGCGCCTCCGTGTTCCGAAAGGGATTGTCCATGTCATACCCGCTGTCCGTCAGGTCCCACAGCTCGATGTCCGCGTTCGCGGAATACCCCCCTTCTCCGGGCTGGAACTCGAACTTGTAGGCGAGCGCAAACCCCTCGACCTGGTTCAACCAGTTTACGAAGCGCGCCGCCTCGTTCCACGAGATCCCGGTCGCAGGGCGCGCTCCCACATTCCCCCCAAACGCTGTCATATCCGCCATCGTCAGCTCGAGAGCGCCCAACACGCTTGCCTTCACAATCATGTCCTGGCTCACCTCGTTCGTCCCCATCCAAAACACCCGATCCACCCCGCCATACGGACCCGAATACAGTCCCGTGGTTCCGCTGTCGTCCGGGTTCCCAGGGTTCCCGATCTTTGCGAATTCCATCACGAACTGGTTGTTCCCGCTCCCGAACGTGACGCCGTGAGCCGTTCCCTGTGTCATCATTCCCACTGCCAGCCCGATGGCCGTCACCGCCGTCATTGGTTTTGCGTTCATTGTGTTGCCTGTTGTTGAGTGTTCAGTTTCAAGCCCGCCGTCCCGATGCGTTTCCATTGAACCCAACGAAGCTCTTCACCTATTCATGCGGAAAACGGACGCCAAACCGGACAGGGGGAGGGAGAATTCTTGAAATGAGTTGCGGCCGCCCGGGGCGCTGGGGTTACGGGGATGGAGAACCCAGCGTCTTCCCGGCAAGCTCGGCCTGCTCAATCTCCTCCCAGGTCGGCGCCCGCCAAATGTTCAGGGTTCGCGTGGTGTCCATCATTCCGATGGCATGGCCATCCGGAGAGAACTTGGTCCGAACGAAGTGGCCTCCTTCGCACTCGAGGGTGAGGACATCAAGCCAGCTTTCCACGTCCCAAAGTCTCATCGCCTCGGCGGGATTGACGCCTCCGCCGGTGGCCACCCTCCGGTCGTCAGGCGAAAATGCCACCGAGTCCAAACCCAGCAGATAGCCGCTCAACGTGGTTTTCTCCTCCCAGGCGCCGGTATCCCAGACTCGGGCATAACCCTGCATACTCGCAACGACAAAGAGCTTGGCGTCGCGTGAGAACGACGAACTCTCCACCTCCAGAAAATTCAGGCGCCTCAACGTCGAGTGACCCTCGGGGAGGGTCGTGGGCCGTACCCAGCCGTTCAAGCCCACCTCCACGACGACGTTATCAGGCGCTGCGTTCGCCAAATTCACATCGCCCGCTAGTTTCGGCCACGAAGCCACGAGCCGGCCCGCCGCCAGGTCCCAGACGCGTCCAATGCTTTCGTCCGTCAGTGTGACCAGGATTCGGTCGTCCCGGCCGAACTGGACCGGCGTGATCAACCCGCCGGTTGGGTCCGTGAATTGATGTTCCACTTCGCGGCGGGCCAGATTCCAAACCTGCACCACGCCGTTGGACGAGCCGGTGGCCAGGTACTTGCCAGTGTCGGAGATGCTGTCCCGGTCCAGGATCACGGAGTTGTTATCGAACTCAAGTAACGTCTCCCGTTCCTGGAAACCGGCCGCTCCCCAGCGATCCACGCGCCCGTTCCAATCCAGGGTAAGCACCGACTGACTGTCAGACGCAAAGCTCCAGCCCTTCACTTCCGCCGGAATCAGATGACGGGGCCGCCTAGAATGGTTCACCGAGACATCCCAAATGGACACCAGCCCGTCTTTCGCTCCGCTGACGAGGTTCTGGCCATCCGGCAGGAGTTTGACTCGCCAGACCTCCTGCCGGTGCCCGTGCAGCACGTCCAGCAGCTTCCCGGTGTTCACCTCCCAAACGTAAATCCGCTGATCGCCGCAACTCCCCACGAGTTTGCTGCCGTCCGGCGTGAATTCCAGTGAAGGCACAAAAGCGGTGTGCCCATCGAGGGAGCGGAGGAGCGTCTGGCTTTCAACGTCCCAGAGCCGGATCTCCGACCATCCAAATCCACTGGCGGTGGCAAGGATCCTCCCATCGTGTGAAAACGCCAGCGCCGCAACGAGCCTCGGAGCGACCACCGGCGACCAGAGAACCCGGCCGTCCCGCAGATCCACGAGGTGAATGCGTTCACGCTGCAACGCGTAGGCTGCCAGTTTCAGGTCGCGCGTCACCGCAAAGCCCGATGGCGCCAGCTCCCAGCCGTACTGCTGTGAGGGATAGGCGACGGGAGCCTCCTCCTCATTTGCCATGGGCCAAAGCGTGATGTGACCCTCCGTTCCGGACGAAGTGGAAGTCACCAGAGTTCGGCCATCTTCAGAGAACGCCAGTCCCACGCACGACGCGTCCAGCGAGAAGGTCGCCTGCATCTCCCGCGTCTCGACGTTCCACAGATGCAGCGTGCTAGTGCGTTCACCGGAGTCGGAAATCAGGACGCTGGTATAAGCCAGTAACGGTCCGGTGGGCGAGAAAGCGGCGAGCACCCGCTCCTCGTCCTCCGAAAGCCGCGCCCAGAGCGTTCGGGACTCCAGGTTTCGAATTTCGACTCCGCCCTGGTGAGCCTGGCCAATGGCGAGCCACCGGGAATCCCGGGATACATCCAGCGAGATGATCTGACTCGGTCTCTGGCAAAGATCGAACTCGGCGTCGCTTCGCGTTTGATCCCAGAGGTAACGCCACTCCCAGCCGCGCAAGTCTCTCCCACCGGGTTCGGGGCGATACCGGTCGAGGATGCTTCGTGCCCGGCCAATATTCCTGCCGTCCACGGCTTGCTTGACCACGTTCATATCCGAGGCGTAGGCGCGCTGGCGTGAGATCAGCGCCTGAGCTTCGGCTTCCTTCCGGAGGCCGGTCTCGTTGGCCTCAGCCTCGGTCGCCCGTTGGTAGGCCTGATTCTTCTCAAGGATCTGCCACATCGAGAATCCCAGCCCGAGGACGAGCGAGGCGCTCACCATCCCGCCCGCCGCGAAACCGAACTTGTGCCGGCGCACGGTCTTCTGGAATTCGTACCACCGGCTGGGAGGCCGGGCCACCACCGGTTCGCAGTTCAGGTGGCGCTGGATATCCATGGCCAGCCCATTCGCCGTTTCGTAGCGCCGGTCGCGCTCCTTCTCGAGGCACTTCATCACAATCCAGTCCAGGTCAGTGGCGAGTGACGGGTGACGGGTGACGAGCCAGCCACCAGAGCGGCGGAGGCGGTTTGGCGGAGTCGTGTGCTGGGCCGGACCGGATCCACCTCCCGGATCGTCCGCCGCAGTTCGTCCACGCCGGAGGCCAGGAGGGCCTTCGTGTCGAAGGGCGTCTCGCCGGTCAGCAACTCGTAGAGCAGCACCCCCAGGCTGTAGATGTCGCTGCGCGTGTCAATGTCAGCAGCGTTGAGGGCCGCCTGCTCGGGGCTCATGTAGGCGGGGGTCCCGATCAACTGCTCGAAGGCGGTGAACAGCGTCTGGTCGGTCAACCGTCCGGACACGGCCTTGGCGATGCCGAAATCGATGATCTTGGGCACCGGTCTGCCTTCCACCTCGGTGACGAGGATGTTGGAGGGCTTGAGGTCCCGATGAATGATCCCCTTCTGGTGGGCATGTTGCACGGCCTGGCAGACCTGGATGAACAGGTCGAGCCGCCGCCGGGCCGGAAACTGCTCTTGATTGCAGTACTCGGTGATCTTGACCCCGCGAACCAGCTCCATCACGAAGTACGGCCGGCCCGACTCGGTCGCACCCCCATCGAACACCCGGGCGATGTTCGGGTGATCCATCATCGCCAGCGCCTGGCGTTCGGCATCGAACCGCGCCACCACCTGCTTGGTGTCCATCCCCAGCTTGATCACCTTGAGCGCCACCTGGCGCCGGACCGGGTGCTCCTGTTCGGCCATGAACACCACCCCACAGCCGCCCTCGCCGATCTGTTGCTGCAGTCGGTACGATCCGATCCGGCTGCCCGGCGAGACATCGCTGATCGCGGGTTCCGCGGCCGCCGGTGGGGGTCCCGCCCCAGCCTCCGCCGCCAGCAAGGCCTCGACACGCTGGCGCAGCGACGTGTCGTTGCCGCACTCAGCCTCGAGATACGCCGCCCGCGCCCGCGGATCGTCCAACTCGGCGGCTTCGAGAAAAATCTCGCGCAACGGATTCTCCGGTTTGGTTTCCATGATCGACCCCGGTTCAAGCAGTCTTCGTCACCATACCTTCATGCGTAATTCACCGGCCAAACCGGACTCGCCTTGAACCGCGAATGTCCACGGAGCCAAGTTGCCTCAACCGAATGGCAAACTTTGTCGCAAACTGCACGGTTGTTCACCGTAGGGATCCGAGCTTCCGAAGTCACACTGCCTCCCCAGTCTCGCTCTGCGGACGAAGCCGGTCGTGAAGCCAGGCCCGGGCAAATCGCCAGTAACGACGGGCGGTGCGGTCGGTCACCCCGAGCGCCAGACCCGCTTCCTCGACGCTCATCCCCGTGAAAAACCTCAGCTTCACGATCTCGGCGGCCTTGTCATCCTCGCGCGACAGATCTTCGAGGGCCTCGTTGATTCGAAACAACATTTCCTCCTCGGCCTGGGCGGGCGCATCAATCGTATCGAGATCGACGCGTTCCCAGCCGCCGCCATGCCGGGCCGTCCGTTTGCTGCGCGCCCGGTCGATCAGCACCCGGCGCATGGCCTCGGCGGCGGCCGCGAAGAAATGGGCGCGGTTCTGCCAGTGTGGCTGCGCGTCGCCCCCCAGCCGGAGCCACGCCTCATGCACCAGGGCGGTGGGCTGGAGGGTGTGTCCGGCGGCTTCATTGGCCATCCTGTGCGCTGCAAGCTGGCGCAACTCCGCGTAAACCAGGGGTAGCAACTCCGCGGAAGCATCGCCGTCGCCTTGCGCGATGCCCTGCAGGAGATGAGGGATGTCGTTCATGACCCCGTCGCGGAAGCATACTCCTAGCCCGCATTTCTCATACCGTTTCGTCGCGAGGCGCTGCGAACCCCTTCCTGCCAAGGCCGCGCGCAGCCGAGGGCGCAGAGCGGGGTGAGTACACACCTTTTTCAAGCCCGAGGCAAGCGGAACGAAGTCGGGATGGGGTGCAGCGCGCCACAGCAGAAAGGGTATGAGAAATGTGGGTTAGGCAACCGCCCGAACCTCAAGCATCGTCTCACCCTCGCCGGCGCCGAGTTCGCGACCCAAGCGGCATTGCTTGCTGCTCCGCAATTCCAGCAAGAATCCGTCGCTCGCTTCTTGAGTCTCACTGGCCTATCCGCCAAGATTCCGCCATGCGACAGATCAGCATTTTCTTAACGGCTTGCCTGGCCTCCATCGTGTCCGCCGCATCCGCCTTCGCCCAAGCTTTGGGGGAGCCCGACCGCGGCCAGCCGGGCGACGTGATGATTCAGGACTATTTGGCCCGCGAAACGGCCCGCCTGGCGATGAAGTGGGACGCCGGCGTGAAGTCGCAGGCCGATTGGCTGGACCAACGGCCCGAATACTACGAGCAGTATCTCTATATGCTCGGCCTTTGGCCGCTGCCGGAGAAGACGCCGCTCGCGGCGACGGTAACGGGCAATTACGAAGGCGACGGTTTCGTCGTCGAGAACTTGCATTTCCAAAGCCGTCCCAAGCTCTATGTCACCGGCAACCTTTACCGGCCCGCCAACGTCAATCCCGGCGAGCGGCTGCCGGCCGTGTTCTATGTCTGTGGCCACTCGGGCCGCGGCCGCCACGGCAACAAGGTCGCGTTCCAGTCGCACGGCATCTGGCTGGCCCGCCACGGCTACGTCTGCCTGGCAGTCGATACGCTCCAACTCGGCGAGATCGCCTCCTTCCACCACGGCACCTACAACCTTCAGCGGTGGTGGTGGCATTCGCGGGGCTATACGCCGGCCGGCGTTGAAGCCTGGAACGGCGTCCGCGGCATCGATTACCTCATCAGCCGGCCCGACGTCGATCCCGAGCGGATTGGCGTAACTGGCATCAGCGGCGGCGGAGCCGCCACGTTCTGGGTCGCGGCGGCCGACGATCGGGTGAAAGCGGCGGCTCCGGTCAGCGGCATGGCGGACCTGGAGTCCTACGTGCCCAATCGCGTGATCAATGGCCACTGCGACTGCATGTTCCTCTACAACACGTTCCAGTGGCCCTGGACGCGCATCGGCGGCCTGGTCGCCCCGCGGCCCATGCTGTTTGTCAACAGCGACAACGATCCCATCTTTCCGATGGACGCTAACGAACGAATCGCCAACCGCCTGGAGCGGCTCTATAGCCTCTACGGCAAGAGCGGCGATTTCGACACGGTCGTGAGCGTCGGCGGCCACGCCTACCGGCAGGACATCCGCGAGTCGGTCTATCGCTTTCTAAACGCACACCTGAAGGGAGACGCCCGCCCGGTCGCCGACAGCGAGATTGACGTGGTGAGCGAAGGGGGTGATCCCGGCCCCTATCCAATTCCGCCCGAAAAACTCCGCGTCTTTCCGGCCGGCGCCGATCTCCCGGCGGACCAGCTCAACACGAAGATCGACGAGCATTTTGTGCCGCTGGCTGCCGTCGGCCTGCCGAAGCCCGGCGAGTTCGACACGTGGAAGAAGCCGCTCTTGGCAGAGTTGCGGCGCGTGAGCTTTGCGTATTTCCCCGAGATGATTCCCGCTGCCAAAATGACCTCCAATGGGGACGAAGATTCGCAGAGGCTCGAGTCCGAGGAAGGCATTGAATTGCACATTCGGCATCCGAAACTGCGGCCCGGCGATGGAGCCCAGGGCGTGTTCCTTGCCGTGCTCAACGAGGACGAAGCCGGCTCGACGCCTGACTGGGTGCAGGATATCGGCATCGGCTACCGCATCGTGGCGCTCTGCGAGCCGCGGGGGATCGGGGCAACGCGATGGACGCGCAAGAATGGGCCAAATTACGTCGAGCGCTCGCACGCCCTTTTAGGCCGCACGGTGGACGCCGGGCGTGTCTGGGACGTGATCGGAGCTGCGAAGTATTTGGCAAGCGCCGATTCTCCCCTCTCCCCTCACCCTGAGGGCGAAAAGCCGGCGGTCCACGTCGCCGGCAAAGGCTCCGCCGGCTTGATCGCCGCCTACGCTGCCGCACTCGACGAATCGATCGGCGGGGTAACGATCCTCGCGCCCCCAGCAACGCACATGGACGCGGCGGCGCCGCAGCTTTTGAACGTGCTGCGGGTCTGTGATGTGCCTGTGTCAATAGGCCTGATTGCTCCGCGGCCACTGACGCTCATTGGCGCCAAGGCGGAGGATTTCGCAGCCACCCAGGCCGCTTACACCGCTGCCGGGGCGGAAGAAAAACTCCAGATCAAGTAACTGCAAAGAAATCGCTTCTGAAGGCTTGCCGGTCCCGGGTCAGACGGGCGGGCACAGGGCGTGGCTTGTCCGGCCCAGCCGGCCTGACCCGCTCTCTGATTGATCCGGCAGCCCCCCTGTCACAACTCTCTCCCGCGACATTGGCAGCGGCTCAGGGAAGGCTAGCCTCAGAACTCCTGATCTCGAGGAATTTGGATGAGCCGGAAAACTATGTGGCGCGGGCACTCCTGCCCGCGAACTCTTCAGGTTCCATCGGCGGACAGGAGTGTCCGCCCCACAAATCGCCCCACAAATAGAGTGTCATTCACGGAGTGGCGGTCTCGCTTTGGCTCACTCTTAATCCCCTGTATCCATTATCTTCCTCGATAGATCAGGAGTTCTGAGCCTGGGTTTCTCGTAGTCCTTCTGCTGCGGCGCGCTACGCCCCATGAGGACTGCGTTGCGCTTGCCTCAAGCTTGAACAGGGTGTACTCACCCAGCCCTGCGCCTTCGGCTGCGCGCCTTGCCCGCACGGGGCTTGCCGGCCCCTCGCGACAAAACAGTATGAGAAATGCGGGCTAGCTCCAGGATGGAATCGGTCGAGACGCTTCGCTGGCTGCGCGATTGCCTCCGGGAAGACCGCGCGCGCCGGGGAATTCGCGACTTCGACTCCTCCAAGGTCGAAGCGCGGCGTTTCATGGCGGGCAGGGAAACCCTCGCGACGGCGGCCTGCCCCACAGAAGTCGTAGGTCCCGCATTTACGCAAAAAGTCCTCGAACGCTGCACAGCCTACGGCCGCGAACGCGAACTCATCTACGGAGCGCTGTTCCTAGCAGGACAGTGGATGGGCAAAACCTGGTGCGCTCCCGTGATCTTGTATCCGGCTAGCGTTGCGGCCGAAGGACTCGGAGCCATCACTCTCGCGGGATGGAAAGGAAATCCCATCCTCCGCGACGAACTCGATCTTCACCCCGAATTCGAAACAGGCCTCGACCAGATCGCGGGCGACGGACTGCTGTCAGCGGACGCCATAACCGGTATCGCGAAGCTTTTGCGAGAGTCGCTCCCCGGCTTGGAGTGCAACCGCCTCGCGAACTTCCCGCTGCTCACCACGCGCGCCGAACTCGAGAACCGCCGCGGTCAGCCCGGCCTCGAACTTCTTCCGGCGTCGGCGTTCGGATTAGTTGAACGCTCGCCGGGCATCGCCGGGATTCTCCACGAACTCGACCGTTTGGCTCAAAGCGAGACGGCGTGGTCGCGGCCGCTCGCCGCGATGTTCGGATGCAGCAACGAGCCCGCCGAACACGATAAAAACGACGCCCGCCATATTCCGGCCGTCTTAAGCGAAGCACAGGAGCGCATCGTCCGCTCCGCCCGCACCAACACCCTCACACTATGTCATGGACCGCCTGGCTCCGGCAAGTCGTTCACGATCGCGGCGATCGCGATCGACCACATTGCGAGAGGTCAGAGCGTGCTGATCGCCTCGGAGAAAGATCACGCGGTCGACGTCGCGTGGGAGAAGATCAAAGAAATCATGGGCGGGGTCGACGTTGCCGTGCGCGCCGGCCGTAGAGGCTACTTCCACCGCTTGAAGCGATTCGTGGAGGACTGTCTCTCAGGCCTCATCACTTCCGAAGCCCCGTCCCACGATGCGTGGATTCGCGAGCGCAAGTCGCTCGACGAAGCCCTGCGAGAGTCGAGCAAGAAAGAACAGTGGCTCGCCAGAGAAGCGGAAGCCGCGTTCAGCCATGGGCAGCTCCTGGCCGGATCCTCGCCGTCATGGTGGAAGAGATTCCGTCAGGATCGAGTCCGGCGCCGCTTGCGCGGAATCCCCCTGATGATGGAGGTCTCAGCGGAACTCGAGCACACCCACGTTCACCGCATCCGCCAAGCGCGACGCTACCTTCGGACCAAACGGCTCGTCCTTCTGCGCGAGGCGGTGGAGTTCCGACCCACTCGCGAAGCTTTACGACTCTTCTTGAACGGACTCCGGAAACGCAAGCCGGGCGATCAGGAAACCGCGCTCCAACAGGTGAACTGGCGGACCTTGCTTGCCATGCTCCCGGTTTGGATCGTGCGCCTGAGCGACGCTCACCGCGTGCTGCCGCTTCGAAAGGAGATGTTCGACGTGGCGATTCTCGACGAGTCCACACAATGCGACTTGGCAAGTGTGCTTCCCATCCTCCAACGGGCCCAGCGCGTTGTGGTCGCGGGAGACCAGCGGCAGTTGCGCCACGTGCCGTTTGTCTCTCGAAGCCGGATGCATGCGCTGGCCAAAAGCCACGGCATCTCCGAATCGGCAGCAACCTTCTATGACTACCGCGACCGCTCGCTCATGGACTTAAGCATCGACCGGGCAACCGCTCAGCAACAGATAGGCTTCCTCAATGAGCATTTCCGAAGCCGCGAACACATCATCGCCTTCAGCAATGAACGCTTTTACAGCGGCGGACTCCGGCTGATGACGGACCGGCCATGGGAACGTGATCGCCGGGCCTTGTGCGTGAAGCACTGCGGAGGAAGCCGCGACAGCCACGGCGTCAATGCCGCGGAGATCGTTCGCATCGTCCAAGACCTCGAGTCTTTCCTGGAAAGCTGGCAAGCCAAGAACACGGCTCTCAAACCGGGCATCGGCATCCTCTCGCCCTTCCGCAACCAGGTGGAAATGATCGGCAGCACTCTCAAGACAGACCTGCCTCCCCGGCTCTACCGCGCGCTAATCCAGGATCACCGCCTCCTGCTTGGCACCGCGCACTCGTTTCAGGGAGAAGAGCGCGACGTGATGTTCCTCTCCTTTACCATCGACGGATCCTCAGCGCTAAACGCGATGCGCTTTCTTGAGCGTCCCGATGTCTTCAATGTCTCCATCACACGGGCCCAAAGCCATCAGCGCATTTTCAGTTCCGTGCATGCCTCGCAGTTGCCCCGGCCAAGTTTGCTGGCCGACTATTTGGAATATGCGGAAAGAGTCCGCAGCCCCGCCGTGCGAGGAGAGACCGTGCAGGACTCCTTTGCCGACGAAGTGCAACACGAGTTGGAAAACCAGAACTGCCAGGTCGCACGCGCCACTGCCGTCGCCGGAGTGTGCGTGGACCTGTTGGTTCTTCGCAACGGCAAAGCCGTGGGCATCGATCTCATCGGCAGTCCGGGGGAACTTGGCGAAGCAGTCGAACAACAACGCATCCGCATACTCGCCCGTGCGGGTTTCACCTTGCTGCCTCTGGGATTCGCCGAATGGCGTACGCGAACGAACGACGTCGTGCGCGAAGTGTTGCGCTACGTCTGAAGTTACGCCAAGCGCCCGAGCCGCAGGCTCCAACCTCAGGACTACTGATCTATCGAGGAGGATAAGTCCGCCGATCCTAGGAGGCGGGTTGGAAAACCCGCCCTCCTTTGCGGCCTTCGAGCTTAACGGAGGGCGGACATTTCTGTTCGCCGGTCCTAGCTAGGAGGCGGGTTGGAAAACCCGCCCCCTTTGGGGCTCGCCATGGAGGTCAAAGGGAGGGTTCTCGCTGATTCCCGAGATCTCCCTATCCCACCAGCATGGAACTGGGAAACCACCCATGGTTACGATCCCACCCGGTCACGATCGGTGCATAGAGATTGCCGTCCCCGGCACGCCGTCGCTTCGCTGTTGCGTTTCCCTCCCCTCTCCTTTACGCTCTCTTCAGCCGCTCGAGGAGCCCCCATCATGAAAACCCAGTCCCTCGCCTTGCTCGTTCCCACCGCCCTCGCCGCTCTGCTTTTCTGTGCCGCGCCGGGCGATCCAAAAGCGGAGGTCTCCGAAGAAGTCCGCGACAACATCACTAAGGCTCTACCCGCTTCCACGCCTGCTCCGCCCTCTGCCGCACACCCCGTTCTCGTGTTCAGCAAGACCAATGGCTTCCGGCATGGCTCGATCGCGGCCGGAGCCGCCGCCCTCTCGATGATGGGCGACGCCACAAAAGCCTTTTCCGTCACCCACACCGAAGACGATTCCTTCTTCGAACCCGACCGCCTGCGCGAGTTCCGCGCCGTGATCATGCTCAACACTACCGGCGAAGTGTTCCGCCCCACCAAGCTGCCCGACAATGTCAAAGAACGCGAAGGGACGCTCGAACGCGAGGAACGCCTCAAGAAAAGCCTCGTCGATTTCGTCGAGAACGGAGGCGGTCTCGCCGGCATCCATTCCGCCACCGACACCTATCATGGCTGGAAAGAATACAACGACATGATGGGCGGTGTTTTCGACGGTCACCCCTGGCATGAACTGGTGCCGGTTCGCAATTTGCGCCCCGATCACCCAGTCAACGCCTGCTTCGAAGGCAAAGACTTCGAGATCAACGATGAAATCTATCAGTTCCGCGCCGATACCGCCTCGCCTGAAGACCGGCTCATGCTTCTCTCCTTGGCCTCGGGCTGGGAGGGTCTCTCCAAGGGAAAACACGCCAACGGTTTCTACCCGGTGAGTTGGGTGCGCAACTACGGAAAAGGACGGGTCTTTTACTGCTCCCTCGGGCACCGCGACGAGATTTACTGGAACCCCGTTGTTCTGAAACATTACCTCGCTGGGATGCAGTTTGTGCTGGGCGACTTGGAAGCCAACGCAGAACCGGCCCCCGTGCCTTCTTCGTAAAGGCCTCGGCGCGACCGCCCCCGCAGTTCGAGGCGGCTTCACCCAAATATCGCGCGCTCAACGCCGAGCCGACGGAGTCCGCGGTCGATTCGCGTTCTCGCCTCCGAAGCCGTTCAGAACGGCAGTTTTCGGCCTTGCGGAAATTTGCCGGCGCCGGGAACCACCCGCCGCTCCCTCCGCGAAGCGAGGGCGCGCACTGGATTTTCATCCACGACGGAGCAACATTCCCACCAACACAAATCAGCAGCTCCGCTGCGCTCGCACTGGAGACAAAAAAATCCCACCATGACCCTGAAGCCCACTTTTCGCCGTTTTCAGAACGCCCGCGCCCACGGATCGCTCCGCGGCATTCTCCTGCTGCTGGCGGTCCCGCTCGCGTTCCTTACCGGTATCCAGGGCCGGGACTGGTACATCCGTCTCCGACATGCTGCAACGGACCCGCGACCCGTCGCCGCCCGCGCTGACCTTTCGGCCCACGAGCAACACACCGTTACCCTGTTTCGTGATTCCGCCCCCTCCGTGGTCTATATTACCAGGAAATCTGTCCGGCGTGATCCATTCAGTTTCAATGTCCTGGAAGTCCCGAGCGGAACCGGCTCTGGGATCATCTGGGATCGCGGGGGCCACATCGTAACCAACTTTCATGTGATCCAAGGCGCAGCCAGCGCCGAAGTGACGCTGTCCGATCAATCCACTTGGGACGCAACGCTGGTTGGAGCCGAGCCGGACAAGGATCTCGCCGTGCTGAAGATCGATGCTCCGCCGGAGAGCCTGACCCCCATCGCCGTCGGATCCTCGAGCGACTTGCAGGTTGGACAAAACGTCTACGCCATCGGCAATCCGTTCGGCCTGGACCAAACCCTCACCACCGGCGTCATCAGCGGCCTCGGCCGGGAGATCGAGGCGCTAAACCGGCGGCCCATTCAAGGCGTCATCCAGACCGACGCCGCCGTGAACCCCGGAAACTCCGGCGGCCCATTGCTCGACAGCTCCGGCCGCCTCATCGGCGTCAACACAGCGATCTTCAGTCCCTCCGGCGCCTATGCAGGCGTTGGATTCGCCGTTCCTGTGGACACCATCAACCGCATCGTTCCCGAACTCGTCCGCCACGGCCGCGTGGTGAAACCGGTGATCGGAGTCAATCTCATCGATGACTCCTTCGCCCGCCGGCTCGGCGTCGATGGATTGATCTTTTTCCAGGTGGAACCGGGCACCGGGGCGGAAAAAGCCGGACTCGAACCAACCCAACAGGATCGCCGGGGCCGGATCATTCTCGGCGACGTCATCCTCGCCATCGAAGGCAAATCTGTCCGGGGGTCGGACGATCTTTTCCGCGCTCTCGATGGGCGCAATGTCGGCGATATCATCACGGTCCGGCTCCGCCGCAGCGGCAAGGAGGCCGAAGTCAAAATCCGTCTCAGCTCATCTGCTTCCTGATAAATATGCGGTTCCGTCAAACCACAGAGTTGCATCGCCCATTTCCGGCGCTGAATGTTTTTCAGACTTGCCGTCCCACCGGGCCTGCCCCAAATTCTCGGTATCCTTGATTGTCGCATGTCGCTTCGGATCCTCACTCTCCTTTTCCTGATCGCCCTTCCTGGTTTCGCTTCAACCGGCGAACCCGCTCCGCCCGGTCCACCCCAGCCGGCCAAAGCCATCGTTCGCGAAAACTCCGGAGACTATGTGGTCATCGTGCACGGGCTGCTGTCGCGGCCCCGCTCGATGCGGGCGGCGGAGAACTACCTGCACGAACTCGGCTATCATACCATCAACATTCGCTACCCTTCGACTCGCGCCACCTTGGAGGAAGTGTCGCAGGATTACGTCGCGCCCGCGGTGGCCGCACAATGCAGTGATGTGAGTCGAAAGGTGCATTTCGTTGCGCACTCGATGGGTTGCCTCGCGGTTCGGCACTTCCTCATGGATTGGGACCGCGCCCGGCTCGGACGCGTTATTCTCTTGGCCGCCCCCAATCAAGGCGCTCTCCTCGTGGACACCTTTGGAGAATGGCCTCTCGTCGACTGGATCTGCGGTCCGGGCACCCTCTCCCTCGGCACCAGTCCGGATTGCTTTCCGGCTCGTCTGCCGGCTCCAGACTACGAAACCGGCGTGATCATGGGCGCACGCTGTCACTTGCCCTTTTTTGCCCCCTTTTTTGACGGACCGAACGACGGGATCCTTCCCGTCGAAACCGGGCGAGTCGCGGGAATCGCCGACTTCCTGGTCGTGGATGCGACCCATGGCCATATCCGCCACAGTGTAGAAGTTCACTATCAAATCGCATATTTTTTGGCTCGTGCGGAGTTTGATCACGAACGTCCAAACACGGCCGGCGTTCGACCAGAACGCAGACCAGGACCACGCGCCACGCACACGTTTCCGGCCTCTCGTTCGGCCATTCTTGGACTGTGGTGAACGTCCAAACGCCTACACCCTGTTCAAGCCTCAGAACTCCTGACCTAGCGAGGGAGATCATGGACAGGGAGGAAAATCGCTGAGCCGAAGCGAGACCGCCTCTCGGCAGATGACGCCCTACTTGTGGGGCGGACACTCCTGTCCGCCGATGGAACCTGAAGAGTTCGCGGGCAGGAGTGCCCGCGCCACATAC
>JBGTBW010000047.1:0-7247 GCA_041749135.1 Verrucomicrobiales bacterium | reverse complement strand
CGGGGTCGGCAAGCGCAAAGGCAGAGTCGGCGCGGTCGTAGAGAACTTCGCTGGGTCGCTGCAACGCTCCGGTGGCGAGGAAATACAGGCCCATGCGGCCGGAGCCGGACCTGAGATTGGCGGTTTCGACCCCCTGGCGGCGAAGTTCGCCACGGGCGGTTTCACCCAGGGGGCTGTCGGGAACCACGCCGACCTGGGTCGCCACGTGACCGAACCGGGCCAGGGAGACGGCCACGTTGGCTTCGGCGCCCCCCACGTGGACCTCGAAGCGGGGTGATTGCAGCAGGGGCTGGCGGCCCGGAGCCCCCAGCCGCAGCAGCATTTCCCCAAAACAGACGATACGGCTGGGCATTTCCCTTTCCTGTTCCTGGCAGGGTCCGGCGGAGCGGACCGGGGCTGGCGGGGCCTCGCCGGCCCCCTCGGAAGGGAGCTGCAGCCGGGCCCGAAGCTAGTTGTCGCAGATCGCGAAATCTTTTGCTAGGCTCCCTGACCACCGGTGTCAGGAATTACCTTGTCCCCGGATGATACCGGTGTCAACAGATGCAGTCCGTACGACCTGATTAGAACTGGCTCGAAAGTCGGTCCACCATCCCTGGGAGGGGAACATCATGAAGTCGACCCATCGCGGCCCGCGTGGCCCGCTGTTTGCCGTACTCAGCTCGGCGATCGCCGTAGCGCTGTCGTTGCAGGCGTCCGTCGCGCACGCGCAAGCGCCCCCGCCCGCCCCGCAGGGCAACAGCCCGACGAACGCGGAAGCCGAAACTGCAGAAGCGGAAACGACTCAGACTCTGGACGCCATCGTTGTTTCCGGCATCCGCGAGACCCAGCGGACGTCGGTTCAGGTCAAGCGCGACGAGGCGACCATCATGGACGCCATCGTCAGCGACGAAATCGGTGCGCTTCCGGACAACTCGGTCGCCGAGACACTGGAACGCATTCCGGGCGTCACCGCCGATCGATTCAAGGGGTCGGCGTCCGAGGTTTCCGTTCGCGGCATGGGCCCTTTCCTCGGATTCTCGACGCTCAACGGGCGCGAAGTGTCGAGTGGCGGCGCCAACCGGGCCGTTTCCTTCCAACAGTTTCCATCCGAACTGACAAACGGCGTGCTGGTCTACAAGTCCCAGCAGGCCGACTTTGTGGAGGGCGGCATCTCCGGCGTCATTGAGCTGCGCACCGCGCGGCCACTTGACTTCGATGGCCGCAGGCTTCAGTTCGAGGGCCGCGCCAACCATATCCCGTATGCGGACAAGGCCGGAGACGATCTGGGGTCGCGCTTTTCCGCATCCTACATCGATCAGTTCTACACGGATGCCGGAAGCATCGGCATCTCGATCGGGTTCGCCTCCACCGATTCCGCCGCGCCGGAGGACTTCTACACGGCATCATCGAGTTTCCGCCCCTGCAATACCATCAACGCCAATCCCACGGCCGTTACGGGCGGTAACTGCAGCTTTTCGGCCACATCCGGCAATCCGGTTTACTTTGTCCCGAACCAGTTCAATTACCGGCAACTCGACACGGAAGACACGCGCCGAGGATTGGCGGGTGCGCTCCAGTGGCAGCCCAGTGACCGGATGGACTTCAACCTGGATTTGCAGTTTTCAGAACGCAAATCGTTCGAGGACCGGCACGACCTGGTGCTCGCGGAGGGTCGGCGCGGCATACAGCCGCTCGAGCTTTCGGACGAGGGTGCGCTGCTTCGCTGGGCAGGCAACAGTTATCTGGAAAGCCATTCCGCGGAGCGCCAGCGGGACGAAACCTACGCGGGTGGTGGGTTGTCGGCTTCCTTCCGGGTCACCGATGCATTGACGTTCGCAGGCGATCTGTCGTACTCGCGGACCCATCGCACCCAGCTCGACTTCGCCACGCGCCTGCGCAGCAATACCTTGTTCGGACCCAATGGCCGAGTCGCCTACACGGCAGAACAAACGGGAACGGACATTCCCATCATCAACTTCCTGAACCCGATAGATCTTAACAACCATGCTGCCTTCACCGGCAACGCCTACGCCAGGCGCCAGTCGGAGGATCGTGTCGACGATATCGCCGCCGGGCGATTCGACATGACCTACGCTCGCTACGGCGCCTGGAGCCAGATCAAGGCCGGCATACGTTTCTCCGACCACGGGCGAACCACCGACCTTTCCAACAACAACAACCGTGAGAGCATCGCTGCTGCGAATGCCCTTGCAGGAAACGCCAACTGCCGCATAGACAACATCGTTGACGGCTGGGGACGCGACAGCAACACGAACATCTCGACATGGGCTCAGTTCGATACGCGTTGCCTCTACCGTGCATTCACCGGCACGGATGACCTCGGCCCGCTGGCCGACAGCCGCAGTTCCGACGATCTGGACATCACCGAGCGGATCACCGCTGCCTACGTGATGGGGACCTTCAGTTCGGATCTCGGCCGCTTCCCGGTGTCCGGGAACCTTGGCGTTCGGCTGGTGGATTCCAGGATCCGATCGTCGGGCTTCCGCGGTGACTTTTCCCTGCTCACCACCAACGATCCGATTACCGGCGTGCCGTCGTATACGCTGGTGCCGGTGCCCGGTACGTTCGAACAGATCACCATCAGGCACGACTACCAGCACGTGCTTCCGAGCTTCAACATCACGATGGAGGCAAGCGAGAAGTTCCTGGTTCGCGGCGCCCTCTACAAGGCCATTGCCCGCAGTAACCCGGAAGACCTGGGTGCCGGGCGCGACCTCATTACTGACGGCAATGCGGCTACGCCAGAAGAAGCCCTGGCCGGCGCTTCAGGCGGAAACCCCAGGCTGGAACCTCTGGAATCCTGGAACGCCGATGTTTCGTTCGAGTATTACCTGAACCAAGACACCAACGTCGCCCTGGCACTCTTCTACAAGACGCTCAAGGCCGGCGCCGTTCCTGCGGAACAGAACTCGCTCACCGAAACCTTCGTCATCGACGGAATCAGCTATACGGTCCCCGTCGCCCAGCAGGCCAACAGTGATGACACCAGCTACATCCGCGGTTTCGAGGTTTCGACCAACATCGCGTTCTCTTGGTTGCCGCAGCCGTTTGACGGACTGGGGCTGCAGTTGGCCTACTCCTACGCCGACAGCAACTTCGAGTACCCGGATCCATCCGCCGTGGATCCGGCCAACCCGCTGGCCAACTTCGTCGCACCGGTGGGACTGCCCGGGTTCTCCAAGCACAGTGGATCGGCAACCGCCTACTACGAGCGCAACAAGTACTCGGTCCGCCTCGGCTACAAGTACCGCTCGGAGTATTCCAAGCCGTTCGGCCTGACGGCTAACCGCATCGTTGACGACGCCGGATTCCTTGACTTGTCGATGACCTACAACTTCACGCGGGATGTCCAGCTCAAGTTCCAGGCCATCAATCTCAATGAACAGAACCAGGTCATGTACCGCCCGGTCGGCGGCAGCATCGGGGAAACCAGCTATTTCGGTACCAGCTACCTGCTGGGGTTGCGGGTACGGATCCGGTGAGTGGGTTGCGGCACATCGTCCCTGCCGCCCTGCTGGCCTTATCGTTCACGGCAGCAGGGGCAGACGGCTCGACCAAGTTGGCTTGCAACGGCACGGCCGGCTTCGCCGACTCGTTCGAAGGCCGTCGCACCTTCCTGTGGCAGCCCGACCGTCTCGAACGGGCTAGGTCCTCGGTGCAAGCCGGGGGCCTCAGTTCCGCCAAGGCCGAGCTGATAGCGGCTGCGGAGCAGGCGATGTCACAGGGACCGTACACCGTGACGGCGAAGTCCCGTGCTCCGGCCAGCGGCGACCTCCACGACTACACGAGCCTGGGACCCTACTGGTGGCCGGACCCGTCGAAGCCGGACGGAAGGCCCTACGTCCGACGTGACGGACGCTTCAACCCGGAGCGCGACGGCGATGACTTCGATCTCACTCGGCTCGAATCGATGAGTCGAGATGTACAGTCGCTTTCGCTCGCGTACTTCATCACCGGCGAGCAACGCTATGCCGCCAAAGCCGCTTCGCTCGTACGTACCTGGTTCATCGCGACCGAGACTCGGATGAACCCGAACCTCGCCCACGCACAATCCATCCCCGGCAGGGTCGCCGGTCGCGCGGAGGGCATCATCGACGCGCACCGCCTGGTGCGGGTGGTGGAATCGATCGGGCTTCTGGAGCCGAGTGGGGAACTGGGCGCGCAAGAGTCAGCGCGTCTCAAGGCCTGGTTTGGTGCCTTGGTGGAGTGGATGGCAACCAGCGCCATCGGCCGCGCGGAGCGTGAGAAAAACAATAACCACGGTGTCTACTACGACGCCCTGATCAGCCACTTCGCTCTTTTCGCTGGCAACGAACAGCTGGCGGAGAGAACCATACGCCGGGCCGGTGCGCGTCGTCTTCGGCCCCAAATAGGCAGCAATGGCGGCATGCCCGGGGAGCTGAAGCGAACAAGGTCGCTGCACTACACCACCTGGACCCTGACCGCCATGATGAATCTGGCGGACCTTGGCAACTGCGTGGGCGTGGATGTCTGGAACTACCCATCTCCGGACCGGCCGCTGATACGCACGGCCGTGGACTTTCTAGTTCCATATGTCGGGAGCGAACATCAATGGCCGTGGCCAGAACTGGACCGGACTGAACATTCCGGCATCCAGGAGGTCCTGATTCGCGCGGGCTGGGCGTGGCAGGAACCCAGCTACATCGAACTGGCAGCGCGTTACTCGGAACGGTATCGCTCACTGCCGCGCAACGTACTTCTGCCCGCGTTTCCGGACGACTAGGGAACGTGGATGTTAGCTCCGAAGTCGAGATGCCTTTGCCAGGATTGACCATGAGTACCGGAATTTCGAATCCGTTGGCTTGGCTGACCGTGCTTGTCGCGATTTCCAACATCGCCTCGGCCCGGCCACTGGCGGCTCCCACCGGAGTCGCGTTGCTTGACGATCCCATTCTGCAATGCTGGCATCCTCTTCCCGATTTTTCCTACGCCGGCTACCGGCACGGAACCGAACCGCTTCCGCGTCTCGAAGGCACCGTGATCGACGTGAGGGACCACGGCGCTGTGGCGGACGACAATCGGGACGACTCTCAAGCGATCCTCAAAGCGCTGGCGGTGGCGAACTCGATCGCGGGCCCGGTAGTGATCCAGTTGCCCCCGGGTCGGCTGATCGTCAGCGAGGTTCTTCCCATTGAGCGCAGCGACATTGTTGTCCGCGGGTATGGCAAAGGTACCGGAGGCAGTGAGATCTATTTTCCCCGCCCGTTGAAGATGGTCGACCGGACCAACCGGCTCGACGAACTGCGCAAGTACCTGAGCCACTATGACAAGCGCCAGGTCGAAGCAGACCGCAACATCAACCTCATGTTCTCCGAGTACTCCTGGACCGGGGGGTTCTTCTGGGTAGGAAGCCCAGGTTCGCGACCAGCCGCCTATCTTCCAGCTTACGACCGGCCCTCGCGCGAACAAAGGATTTCCGCGGCAGTTTCTGGGGTTGCCGGCGAGCGGGTGTTGAGGGTGAAATCAACAGCGGGAATCAGCAGCGGCGACGTGGTGCAGGTTCGCTGGTTCAACCGGGGCGGCCCCGATGGCGCCCTGCTCGGGCAGATCTACGGCGAAACCGAGCTGGAGATCGGCTCACACCATTGGTCGTTTCCTGATCGGCCGTTGGTGGTGCAGGCCGTCGCCATTGAGTCGATTTCCGGCAATGAATTGACACTTTCCGCGCCGCTATTGCACGACGTGGGTCCCGGCCTCGAGGCTGATGTGGCGCGATGGCGCCATCTCAAACATGTCGGTATCGAGGACATGGCGCTGGTATTCCCGGCGAACGAGTCCTTTGGACACCATCTTGAGCAGGGATACAACGGCGTCTACCTGACCGGCGTGTTTGATGGCTGGATCCGCGACGTCCGGATAGAGAATGCGGACAGTGGAGTACTCAGCTACAACAGCGCCAATGTCACCATTTCGGGCGTCGAGACCGGTGGCACTCGCAGAGCTCATTACTCGGTGCATCTGGGCAATGTCCACAACTTCCTTGTCACGGGCCTGAAGGTCTTCAACCAGGTGGTACATCCACTAAGCGTCAACACACAGTCGACACGTAGCGTATTCCATCGAAGCGAAGTCTTCGTCGATCCGGTAATCGACCAGCACGCCGGATCCAACCACCAGAATCTGTTCGATGCACTGACCCTGCACATCACTGCCATTCCCTCACCCGACGGTCCCCGCTACGACCTGTGGCAGGGCAGCGGCGCACGCTACTGGGAGCCCGGACACGGGAGATACAACACTTCCTGGAACCTGCGCGTGATCGTGCAGGGTGGGGCACACGCGGAAGAATCGGTGACGCTGGCTGGCACTGCTGAAGGACCGGACGCGCGCGTGGTGGGCCTCTGGGGCAACCGCCAGTTCCAACTTGACTACAGGCCTTCGCCCTACCAGGAACTCGTGAACGCAACGCCATCCGTCACTTCTCTATACGAGCATCAACTCGCGCGGCGTTCCGGCGGAGGTGCGCCGCCGCCGGAATGCGGCGCGGGTCACGAGCGCACGTCGGTAGTCGACGACCGGGTACGGCAGCCCACCAGCAAAGGAGGTTCCCTTGAATGAGCGCGCGCCACACGGGCAGGATTCCAATGCCGTTCCGATCGCCGCCGCCTTCGTAGGGGCGCGATTGGCAGGCGTCAGCCTCGCCGCTTTTCCCGGCACGCCGCCGCCGGACCTCGCCGCGGCCTATGTCGTGCAGGATGCGGCGATTGTCCAGTGGCCGGACCGGGTCGCCGGCTGGAAGGTCGGCTACATCTCCCCCGAACGCCGGGATGCTTCCGGCGACGACCGGCTGGTGGGCCCGATCTTTACGCGTTCTGTGTGGCTGGCGGCGCCAGGCGATTGCCCGGAAGTGCCGGTGTTCGTGGGCGGCTTCGCGGCCGTGGAGGCCGAATACGTGTTCCGCCTGGGCGCCGACGCCGATCCTGCCCGGCTGCGCTGGTCGCCCGATGAAGCCCTGGCCCTGGTTTCGAACCTGCACATCGGCATCGAGACCGCCGGCAGCCCGCTCGCCACCATCAATGTGCTGGGTCCGACCGTGGTGGTTTCGGACTTCGGGAACAACGCCGGCCTGCTGCTGGGTCCCGAAATCACCCACTGGCGGAGCCTGGGCGAGGAGGCGTTCGTCTGCGAAGCCTTCATTGACGGCGTTTCCGTCGGCCGCGGCGGAGCCGGATCGGTTCCTGGTGGACTTGGCGCCGCCCTCGCCTTTGCGCTCGGCCGCTGCGCCC
>JBGTBW010000046.1:0-18115 GCA_041749135.1 Verrucomicrobiales bacterium | reverse complement strand
GCCTCCGTGACGGCCTGGTCCCGGGATGGAGACCCATGGTGAGACAGGGCGTGCGGGAGCCCGCCCCTCCACAATCCCCAGCGGCAAGTCCTTGAACAAGGGTTGGTAGAGGAACCATTCTCCCTCCCCCCTTGGCGAGCTCTGCGCTCTTTGCGAGAAATGCATCTTCTTTATCCGTGTTCATCCGTGTCCATCCGTGGTTCCCAAGACCAGTGCCCAGGCGGGCGCTTGAGACTCCTTGACCCAGCAGTCTGCATTCTTGCGAATGCAGTTGTGGGGACGCCGCTCCTCCATCTCCTTGTATCCGCCCGCCAGATCAGGAGTTCTGAGATTGTGAGGATCACCGTTCCAGCCGGCGATGCCACTCTTCGCGGCGCCGTTCGTCCGACAGGGTGGCGGCCCAGGCGGAAGCGGCTTCCGGATCGGTTGAGCCGACGTTTTGGAGGAGCGCCTCGACGGCGGCATCGCGATCGGCTCCTTCGGCGAGGGCGCCGATCCAGTGGCTGGCTTGGAGCGGGTCCGCGCGGAGCCAATGGGAAGCCACTTCGCGGTAACTGCGGGCGCGGGCATCGGGATCGGCGAAGGTTTGTTCCGCCCAGGCCGCGGCTTCGGCGGGCCGCCAGCGCGCCCAGGAATCGACGATGTGTGCTCCGAGATCCTGGCGCAGAGCGGGATCCGCGAGAGCGGCGACATAGGCTGCGGCTTCCCGGGGATCGGCCCGGGCCCATCCGTTGACGGCATGTTGAAAAGCATCGAGACCACCCTTGCCGGGCAACCCAGCGGCCCAGGCCACGGCTCCTTCGGGATCCAAGCGGGACCAGGAATCGGAGACCGTCCTGAGGAACTGCTTGGAGGCTTCGTCGTCCGGCAACTGTTCGGCGTAGGCGGCGGCTTGGCGGGGGTCGATCCGCGCCCAGACTTCGGCCAAGCCGTTCAGCGCGGAGCGCCGGTCGTCCTCGGGGAGTTCCTCGACCCAGGCCAGGGTGGATTCGGGATCGGCCGAAGCCCAGACGCCGGACATGCGGTGCAAGGCTTGCGAGCGCATCTCTCCGGCGGGGATCTGATCGAGCAGATCGAGCGCGCCTTGACGGTCGCTCTCCGCGAGCCGGGCGGCGAGCGTGCCGAAGGCGCGGTCCTGAGTCACGCCGTCTGTGTTCTCCTTGGCCCAGGCGAGGGCGGCGGCGGGATCGCGGCGGGCCCAACGATCGACGAGTTGGTCGACGGCTTCGCGTTTTGCAGGACCATCAGCCATGAGCTGGAGACCTTCAGCGGCGACTTCCGCATCGCGCTCCGTGGCGACTTGGACGGCGCGGGCGAGGGCTTCATTTCGGGAGCGGTCGTCCTTGAGTGCAGCGGCCCAATCGAAGGCGGCGGCGGGGTCTTCCCGTGCAAGGGCTTCGGCGACGGCGCGGGAGGCATGGCGTCGCGCCGTGAGCTGACCGAGTGTGGCGAGGCGGCGAGTGGCGGCGCCGGGATCATGGCGGGCCCATTGGGCGAAGACCCGGGCGTAGAGATCGGGCTGAATCAGCCCGGACATGGTCTCGAGCCGGTCGATGGCGCCGGCGGGATCTTTTTCTCCCAGGGCGGCAAGGGCGGTTTCGATGAGTTCCTGGCGGAGAGACCGGTCGGTGATGAGTTCCGTGGCCGCGAGGGCGGCGTCGGGATCCGTTTTGGCCCAACCCCCGATGATGCGATTGAGGAGTCCGCGGCGATGTTCCCGGTCGGGGACTTCGAGGAATGTGAGGAAGGCCTGCTCGGGGGAATGCGCCAGCCAGCGTTCTGCGAGGCGGCTCATTTTTTCCCAGCTCTCGTCGCGGGACTCCAGCCCCTGGGTGTCGGCGAAGGCCTGAAAGAAGTCTTCCTTTTCACCGGTCTCGGCGTCCTTGCGGGAGGAATCCTTTTTGGCGGGCTGGGAACGGGGCGGACCGGAGAGGAGGCGTTCTTCGCGGGCGCGATCGGAATCGGGCCGGATGACGGAGAGGAGCATCCCGCCGCAGAGCGCGCCGGTGGCGAAAGCCGTGGCGATGCTGATGAGATGGATTCGCGTGATCATGTTCTGGTGAGTTGGCGACGGAGGATGAGGTAGAGTGCGGCGAAGGTGAGGACGATGCAGAAGAGCATGACCAGAAAGTTGATCCGGAGCGTCGGCAGGCTCAGCCCGAAGTAATGCTTGCGGAGTCCGAAGAAGACATTGGGCGGGTGCTTTGCTTCGGGCCGTTCATGAAAGTATTCGGCCTCGGCGCGCAGGACCAAGTCTTCGACTTTCCGGTTCACGAAGACTTGGCGGGCATTGACTTTCGGATCCGGAATGTCGCGGGTGAAGCGCTCGGAATTGAAACGCCGGCCGTCGATGTGCCGGTCGACGCGTGCGAGTTGGCGTTTCAGTTTGCGCGGGTAGGGCGCTTCCAGGCTGTGGATGATGGGCAGGGCGTTTTTGAGATCGCGGAATCGCCGGGATTGTTCGGGGGTATGGTTAGGGATTTCACTGAGACGGCGGATCTCCGTTTCGAATTTCTGTTGCAACCGGGCGACGGGATTATCCCGGGCTTGGGCGACGACGAGCGCTTCATAAGACCAGCGCAGGGGCATGAACTCGCAGATGAAGGGAACGCGGAGGTCGCTGAAATCGTTCGCGTCCCTTTCGGTCCAGCGGCGCATGCTGTAGATGAAATCGAGATTCCGGTTCATCTCCTCGTATTTGATGAGGGCCCCGCCGAGGATGATCTGGGGGATGAGGATGACGGGGATGATGTTGAGCGCGGTTTTGGCGTCGTTGACCAGGCTGGAGATGACGAGGCCGGTGGCGACGCCCGCCATGGTGGTGAGGAACATCCAGAGCAGGTGATGGAAGAACATGCCGTGGATCTCGAGGATGGCGTTGGCCACGAGCAGGTAGATCACGCACTGGCACAGTCCAAAGAAGCCCAAAGTCAGCATTTTGCTGGCAAGGTAATGGATGCGGCGGACCCGGTAATTCCGTTCGCGGGTCAGGGTGGAGCGATCCCGGAGGATCTCATCGGCGCTGCTGGTTAGGCCGAGGAACATGGCCACCACGAGGGTGAGAAACAGATAGGTGGGGATGTGGAAAGCGGAACTGAAGGTGTAATGGCCCTCTTCGGAATAGCGCAGCACGGCGGAGATGAGCAGGGCGAGGAAGGGCGCTTCCAAGAGGGTGGTGGCGAGGTTGCCGCGGTTGCGCAGTTTGCTGAGGAAGGAGCGCTCCAGAAGGGTCGTAAAATGAACCCGCTCCTCGCGCAGACTCGGGCTCACCCGTTTGGGAGGGGGCGCGGGCCGCTGCCCGGGAGTGGAGACTCCGGGTTCCGCGGCGGCCAGTTCCCGCAGGGTGCGATGGGCCTGAAAGCGGTCGCGCCAATAGTTAGGAGAAAAACGGCGAGCCGGGACGAGATGACCGCGGGAATCCTCTTCATAGATCACGGTCCCGGTCAGATCGCGCAGCGGCGTTTCCAGGACGTCGAAGATGAAGTCGGGCGTGCGCCGCGCCGCCGGTGTTTCGGAGCCGGGCTCGGTCCGGATCTGGGCTCCGCGTTCCCGGTGGACGGCGGATTCCTGCTGAGCGGTTTCGAAATAGGCGAGCATTTCTTCCGGCGTCCCGTAAAAGGCGATCTTTCCGCCGTGATCGAGGAGGAGGGCCTTGTCGAAGCGATGGAAGAGACGGGAGTTTGGCTGATGGATGCTGACGAAGACGATCTTGTTGGCGGAGAGTTCGCGAATGATCTCGAGAACGTGTTCGGAGTCTTTGGAAGACAAGCCGGAGGTCGGCTCGTCGATCAGGTAGACATCGCCGTCGCCGATCATGTCCATTCCGAGATTGAGCCGTTTGCGTTCGCCGCCGCTGAGGTATTTGACCTTGGGCGTTCCGGCCAGGCGATGGCGACGTTCGCTCAATCCCAGTTCGATGAGCTTGGCATCGACACGGCGGCGGCGTTCCGCCGTACGGAGGTGGGGAGCGCGCACGCGCACGGCGCAATCCATATTTTCCCAGACGGTGAGGAGGGCGTCGAAAGAGTCTTCCTGGGGAATGTAGGCAATGTAGGGGGTGAGCGCTTCGGAGTGCTCGTAAAGGGAGAGGCCGTTGAGGAGGATATCGCCGGACCTGGGGCGGAGATGTCCTGAGAGCACGCGCAGCAGGGTGCTTTTCCCGCAGCCGCTGGGGCCCATCACGCAGATCATTTCGCCGCGGCGGGCGTTGAGGGTGACGCCGTCCAAGGCGCTTTCACGGCCATCGTAGGCATGGCTGACGTCGCGGATTTCGATCCGGCTGATGATGTTGCGCTGCTCCTCGATGATGCCGTCGGAGAACTGACAGCGGAGGAATTGTCCTTCCGCGATGGTGATCACTGCTCCGTCGATGAGATGGGCGGTTTCCCGCACGGGCTGGCCTTCGATGAGCACGGGCTGGGCAGCGTGCAGAACTTCGAGCCGGCCGGTCTTGTGCTCGTAGTCGCAGCGGATGCGCAGCAGGACCTCATCCATGTCGGTAGCGCTGAGGAGGATGTCGCCGGGCCGCAGGAGGTTTGGATTATTGGAAACAAGGTATTCGGAGCGGCTGGGATGCAGCTCGAAATGGCCTCCCATTTCACGGGCGCGCCGCCGGAGTTCGAGAAAGCCGATCTCGGTCCGGTTATCAAAGACGATGCGATCGTGCAGCGAGGCGTTGAGGCGGACGCCGCGTCGCAAGCGGACGCCATTGATCGTGCCTGCGATGTCGCGCAAGACCTCGACTCCGATGCGGAGACCGAACTCAATCTCGAGAGCGCTTTGTTTCGAGGACGAGGACTCCAGATAGGGAACGCCGGCGCTGTTGAGTCCGAGGAAAAGCCGGGCTGAGGACAGGTGTTTCTTGGAACTGAAGTAAAAGAGGAGGTCCTGGTAGCTCAGCACGAAATCGCTGAGCAGAATGCGCTGGCCTTGGTAGACGCGGCAGAATTCGCCCGATCCGAGTTCGCGGCCGCGGACGATGACGGGCAGGCGCCCGGTGTTTTTCACGAGCACGAGGGACTGGAAGCGGTAGGCCGCCAGAGCGTGCTCTCCGCTTAAGGAATCGACGACGACATCGGCTGGTTCGCGGCCGGAGATGTGGAGGGTCTCGAGGGGATGGTTGCGACCGTCAGGGGACGGCGGGAGGGCATCGTCTCCGGTGCTGAGCTGATAGACCAGCTCGATGGCTTCCGCGGCCATGCCCAGTTCGGTCATGAACCGGTAGAAAGTCAGCAATTGTTCGCGCTGAAGGTCCTTACCGCGGGAGGTCAGGACGAAGAGCTGGACGCCGAGCAGAAGTTTTTCCTCTTGAGACAAGCGGCGGGAGAGTTGCACCGCCATCTCTTCGAGATTCTGAGGTTCCTGGAGGGCCCGGCTGTAAAGGTCGCGCAGTTCGGAGTAGACGGCCTCGGGATAGTCGTAGCGGAGAAAGCTCAGGGTGGAATCGATGTCCTGCTCGTCGATTTGCCCGTCGGCCTTGGCCAGCCCGGCGAAGACCCGGATGAGGGTCGGGAGCATGCTGTAGGCCGTTGTCCGTCCCCCGTTGCGGAAGAAGCGCTTGCCGATGAGACGTTGCCAGCGGGTCTGCCGCCATGCGGGGGCGTGGGAGTGACGCCGTTGCCGGACGGTTTCCCTGATCCGCTCGGCAAGGGCTGGGGGACGTTCCCGTGCGACCATGCTCCCGGCACCGTGCCATGGATGCCCGGCATTGCGAAAAGGAAAAGGGAGGGCGGGGTTGTGGGGGCGCGGGACCGGCGGTATGATAACCAGCGCATGTCGAATCCTGCCCGGGCGCGGGCCCTTCTCCCGGGGTCGAGCCGGAGGAGGCGTTGCGGGTAGCGGAACTTCGTGCTAGGCTCGGCGTTCCATACGGATTCAGAACATTATCGCCCATGTCCGATCCCAATTCCGTTCCACCCAACTCCGGCGACCCGCGCGGAGGGAAGGACCCCAACTTCAACTGGCGTGGCCTGGTGCTGCTCTCCGTAGTGATGGCCCTGGTCGCGGGAGCCTTGGTTTGGCCCCGCGGCGGGCGCCGGGGCGAGGACCTCTCTTACCCGAAGTTTCTGGAATATGCTAAAGCGGAGAAGATCCTGACGGCCGACGCGACGCGCCCAGTGACGCACGTCCAGGATTTGGGGACCGGGGAGGTCTTTTTGAGCGGCTGGTACCTTCCCGAAATGGGGGTGGGTCCCGATCAAGCCCGAAAATTCCGCACGGTGGTCCATCCCACGGCCCTGGTGCAAAGCGATCAATCCCTGGTGGACCGTTTGCAGACGGACTTCGGCATCGTCCTGCAATTTCAGAACGAGCGCAGCGTGTGGAACTCGCCCTGGATGCAGTTTCTGCCGATCCTCTTCGTTCTCGTGATCCTTTACTTCTTCTTCCGGCATCAACTCCGGTCGGCCGGACGCGGAGCCATGAATTTCGGGAAGAGCAAAGCCAAACTGCTGACGCTGGACCGGAACAAGATCACGTTCAAAGACGTCGCCGGCGTCGATGAAGCCAAGGAAGAAGTGTGGGAACTCGTCGAGTTCCTCAAGGACCCGAAGAAATTCCAGAAGTTGGGAGGCAACATCCCCAAGGGGGTGCTGCTGGTGGGCCCTCCCGGGACAGGCAAGACCCTGTTGGCCAAAGCCATCGCCGGCGAGGCGGACGTGCCCTTTTTCAGCATCAGCGGATCGGATTTCGTGGAAATGTTTGTCGGGGTGGGCGCGTCGCGGGTCCGCGACATGTTCGAACAGGGCAAAAAGAACTCTCCCTGCCTTATTTTCATCGACGAGATCGACGCGGTAGGCCGGCACCGGGGTCACGGGCTCGGGGGCGGCCACGACGAGCGGGAGCAGACTCTCAATGCGCTTTTGGTGGAGATGGACGGTTTCGACACGCAGGAAGGCGTCATCATCATCGCCGCGACGAACCGCCCCGATGTGCTGGATCCGGCCCTGCTTCGGCCCGGACGCTTCGACCGCCAGGTCATGGTCAGCTTGCCCGACATCAAAGGCCGGGAAGCCATCCTTAAGGTCCACTCCCGCAAGGTCAAAATGGCGGAGACGGTTGATTTGAGCAAGGTCGCCCGCGGCACTCCCGGGTATTCCGGAGCCGAGCTGGCCAACGTGATCAATGAGGCCGCGCTCATGGCCGCCCGCAAAGGGATGAAGGCGGTGGGAATGGCGGAGATGGAGGAAGCCCGCGACAAGGTGCGCTGGGGTAAGGAGCGCCGGAGTCTCGCCATCAGCGAGAAGGAAAAGGAGGTGACCGCCTACCACGAGGCGGGCCACGCGATCCTCTTGGAGTTGTTGGAACATACCGAGCCCTTGCACAAAGTCACCATCATCCCGCGCGGTCCTTACATGGGCGCCGCCATGTGGCTGCCCGAGGAAGACAAGTACCAGACGACCAAACACGAGATCCTCGATCATCTCGTGGTCGATATGGCCGGGCGGGTGGCGGAGGAGATCGTGTTTGGCGACGTCACCAGCGGGGCGAGCGGCGACATCAAGGCCGCGACGAATCTGGCCCGGCGGATGGTTTGTGAATGGGGCATGAGCCAGGAACTCGGCATGGTGGAATACGGCGAAAGCGACGAGCCGCTTTTCCTGGCCCGGGAGATTCACCGGGCCCGGCACTACAGTGAGGCGACGGCGCAGAAGATCGACCGGGAAGTGAAACGGCTCATCGACGAAGCCTATCAAAAGGCCAAAGACCTGCTCACGGCGCATCGCGGGCACCTCGAGGAAGTCGCGCGGGGCCTGCTGGAGTTCGAGACCCTCGACGGGGAACACATTCGCGAGATCATCCGGCATGGCCGCATGCTCAATCCGCCGGCCAGCCCCAAACCTCCGGAGTTGCCGCGCAGCGAAAAACTGGAGCCGCGGGGCGGAAAGCGGGAGGAAGCGGGGCCGGAAGGCGAGCTTCCAGGGCTCGCCGGCGCGCCCGCCTGAGTTCCGCCCAGGCGCTCACGCTTTTCCGACCTGATCCAACCCTGTCCCGTCTGCTCCACGGGCCCATGATTGCGCCGCTCCGTTCCCTACTCTGCGCCGTGGCGCTGGCTGGGACCATTGTGCATAGTTGCCTGGGGGAAACGGTGCTGATCCCGGCGGAGTCCGACGCAACTTTGGTTGCGGGAGGACCCGCCCAAGAACTGGCGAATGGAGCGGGTGAGTTTCTCTTCGTGGGAGTGGACACCGGGAGCGCCGTCGCCAGGAGCGTGATCCGCTTCGCGGTGGATGGGGCGGTGCCCGCGGGTTCGCGAATCACTTCGGCGGAGCTGCGGTTGACCGTGGCCTTGGGCGTCGGGAACGCTGCCCTCTTTCCGCTGGCGGCGTCGTGGAGCGAGGGCGAGACGGCTCCCAACGGCAAGCTCATCGCCGAGGACGCCCGGAGGGGGGACGTCACTTGGCGCTACCGTTTTTTCAGCCTGAACCAAGACGAGAGGGTTCCGTGGGAGGAGCCGGGCGGAGATTTGGCTTCGCAGAACGCTCTGGCAGTGGCTCAGTCCGGTCCAAATGGGACCTATGTCTTCGGAGGACAAGCCTTCTCCTTGGAAGTGCAGCGCGTGGCGGCGCGCCCCGACCTCAATTTCGGCTGGATTCTGCTCGGAAACGAAGGCGCGGCGAACAGTCTCGTCTGTTTCGTGAGCCGGGAAGGGGAGGACAGAGATCTGCGTCCGGTCCTGGCGATCGAATACGAACCGCTGACGGACTTGGAGAGGACGACCCTGTCCTTTGACCGGCTGGAAACGATTGGGGGAGCCGGGGTGGAGTTGGAGCGCCGGTATTATTGGAAGCCCCGGATGGAAGGGAAAGCCGCGTTGGAAGCGGAGTTGTCGCGACCGAATGCGTCGGCAGCCGACCGCAGCGGGAGCGTATTCGTCGCCGATACCTACGCTCACTCCATTCGGAGAATCGACCCTGACGGCTCCATTCACACCGTGGCGGGGATGAACGAAGCGGGCTTCGACGGCGACGGTCCGGCCCGGGAACGCCTCCTGGATCAGCCCATGGGGATTTTCATTCTCAGGGACGGCACGATCTATATCGCGGATCAGGGAAACGGGCGGGTGCGGAAGATCGACGCTGGGGGAATGTTGACGACGGTGGCGACGGACGCGGATGGCATCCTCGGCGGGCGAGGATTGTGGGTTAGTGAGGACGAGAGCGAGTTGTTCTACGGAGATGGGACGGCGATCCGGCGCTGGCGTCGCGATCATCCGGACGTCATCGAGACCTTCGCTTCCGGTTTTCGCAATCTCGGACATATCGATGTGGACGCCACGGGGGCGGAGATCAGGATGCTGGCGGTGGATATGGAGCGCGAGCAGGTGTATCTCGTGTCCGCAGACGGAAGCAAGCGCGTGGTGGCGGGAGGAGACCGTTTCGGGCTAAACCTGCCGGCGCTGGACACCCGCTTGTCCGAGCCGCGGGCGGCCCGGTGGCTGGGGGATGGTTCTTATGTGATCGGAACCAAAGGGGGCGGCCGAATTTGGCATGTGGGCTCCGACGCCATCGCGCGGATTCTCCTCGAGGGAACCGGCGCGGGGAATGTGCGCAACGGCGACGGTGAGACCTTGGCGGAGCTTTACACGAACCAAACCAGGATCATGAGTCAGTGCTATGATGTGCGGTTGACGCCGGACGGTTCGTTGCTTCTGACCACGAACGATTCGGGGTTGATCCGGGTGTTGCACAAGCATCCGGCTCCGGCGAGTGCGGCGATTCAATCCGCGGCGGACGGAGGCGTCCGGCTCACTTGGCCGGCGCGTCCCGCGGTGACTTATGTCATTGAGACATCCTCGGATTTGCAGACCTGGGTCCGCTCTTTCTTAGTAACTGCGACAGGGCAGACCATGAGTTATACGGATCCGAGCGAGTCCCTCCTGCGTCATTACCGGATCGGGGTGTATCCGTAGAGCGGGCAGCCGCAGGCCGGAAGGCCAAGGGGGGCCTTCCCTCAAAACATTCCCCAACCTGGTGGGGCATCTGGCGCGAGGCGAGCTGGACCAGTGCCACCAGATGAAAGCGGTCTTTTCCAGTGCGCGACTGAAGGACTTCGGATTCTGGATGGCCTGGACGACGCCAGGAAACTGGCGGGACTCGCGGAAAATATTCACGGCACGCCTCTTTCCGAGGTGGAACGTGAGGCGCAGGCGCTCCTCGAGCGGGGATTGCTCTTTGAGGAGGACGGCCGCTACATCAGCTTGGTCGTGGAGTCGGGACGCGAGGAAGGGAGTTTGTGAACCATCCTAACCAACGCGATCCATCTCAGGACGAACCTATCATGGCCACGCCCGGCGCCATCGATTTTGGATCGAGCCGTTGATGAAAGAGTGCTCGGCGAGGGAATGCAACCCGCCGGTTCACTGACCAGGCGGCGGACCCAGCCGCCGCAGAATCCACGGCCGGCTCAAATCCAGAACGCCGCTCCATTCCCCGGTCTGGATCGCGCTCATGTCCTCCGGAGAAACTTCATCGATGATCACGCTGCCGGTTTCTTTGCCTTGGTCATCCTTCAAAAGAGCGCCCTTCATTTCTCCGGCGCGCACCCGTCTCACAAACGCCGCCGGATCGGGGTTCCACACGAGCAAGTGCCGATCCGCCTCGGAGATTCGGGCGAAGCTGTATGGGCTGTCCTCCTTGTCTTTGAAGCTCGCCCACAGCCAATCGCCGGACTGCCGGACGAACACGTCGAACTTGGTGAGTTTCATCTCTTCCTGGTTCCTTTCCACGTTTCCCACCTCAAGGACGCCTGCGGTTGCGTCCTTCACCCGGAGAAAGAGCACGGTCTCGTTGTCGTCGGTCCAGGCGCCATCCCACTTTTCGGCGTCCAGAGTGACCGGCGCGGCTCCAACAAGCTGGCGGGAGGTGACGCTGGTGCAGCCTGAGAAAAAAGCCGCGGCGAGCACGGCCACGGCGAAGGAAGGCAAGGAGAATTTCATGGTTTTGGGATAACCAACTTGGACCCTGGCAGCGATCGACGCAAACCCAACCCAGGCTGCACGGCGTGCCGAATCCGTTCACTTCAAAGCCTGGAAATACCCAGTGGTCCATTTCTGGAAAAATCCGTGTTCGTTGAAGGGGAAATGCTGGGCGAAGGCGACCGCCACGATCTTCTCCTTTGGATCGATCTGGCAGTAGGTCGTGGCGGCGCCGTACCAGCCGAACTGCCCAAGGCTCGAAGGCGCGGAGCCGCGGCCGAGATCGACGGTCACCTCCACACCGAGTCCGAATCCCTTGGATGGATCGAAACTATGATGAGGCTCGGGCAAAGACGAAAGGTGGTTGGCCGTCATCAACTCCACGGTCTTGCGCCCGAGAATCCGCACTCCGTCGAGACTTCCCCCGTTGCAAAGCATCTGCGCGAAGCGGGTGTAATCCCCGGCGGTGCTGAAGAGTCCCGCTCCGCCGCTCTCGATGCCCCGGCCTTCCTCAGCCCAGACTCCCAGCAGGGCATCGGCGGGCGCCAGCTCCCCGCCCTCGGGCGCGTGCCGGTAGGTGACCGCCAATCGGTCTCTCCTCTCCGGCTCCACATCAAAGGACGTATCCGGCATCCCTAACGGATCGAAGATGCGTTCTTGGAGAAACGCGCCAAAGGACTTCCCAGAGACCCGTTCGATCAGGGCTCCCAGGATGTCGGAGTTGATGCCATAACTGAATGCCTCGCCCGGTTGATGCGCGAGCGGCAGTTTTCCGGCCTTGGTCACGAAGCTGGTTAGGTCCGGACTGCTCCAAAGATCTGCTTGTTGATAGAGCTTCTGCAGCTCCGATGCGCCATCGAAGTCATAGACAAACCCGCTGGTGTGGGTCAACAGATCTTTGATGTTCACCGGACGTTCCACCGCGACCAACTCGGGCGCGTCCGCCGTGCCTCCAAGCATGACTTGCAAGCCGGCCAATTCCGGAAGGTGATTCTCGACGGGATCGTCAAGATCGAACAGACCGTCCTCAAGAAGGCAGAGCACGCCCACGCTGGTGACGATCTTGGTCATCGAATAGATCCGGCAAATCGTGTCCCGTTCCATCAGGAGTTCCGCTTTGCGATCGCGGAAACCGTAGGTTTGGAAATCCACGATCTTCCCGTCGCGAGCCAGCACGGTGACGATGCCTGCGTGCTGGCCTTCCTCCACGCAACGCCGGGCGGCGGCACGGAGGGTCTCCAGCCGAGCCGCGTCGAATCCGGCCTCCTCCGGCGCCACCGCCGGAAGCTGAGCCCGCACGGCCGAGGCCAGGAGGACGAGAAGGGGCAACCAACGGGGGATGTTCATGCAAAGATAGGGCTGATATGATTGGTGATATCCGAAGTCGCCTGCAATCGCAGCGACCGGTAGAGCGCCAAAGGTATGACCATTCTCCCGCGGGAGGCAACAACCCGCTTCGCCTTGCCCGCATTTCCCCTCCTGTTTCGTCGCGACGAAAAAGAAGGTGTCAGTGTGCGAATCTTGACAAATTGGCGCTGATGGGCTCGGATTGAGCCATGCCGCGAAGCCTTCGCATCGAGTTCCCCGGAGCCTTCTACCATGTCATGGCCCGGGGCAACCGGCAGAAGACGATCTTTCATGATGACGAAGATCACCGGTTCTTCCTCAAATCGCTGAGCGATGCATGCGAGCGGACCGGCTGGCGGGTGCATGCGTGGGTCCTGATGGGCAATCACTACCATCTGTTGGTCGAGACGCCGGAGGCGAACTTGGTGGCCGGGATGCGCTGGCTGCAGAACACGTTCACCCGGCGCTCCAACGTCCGGCGCCGGGCGCGGGGGCGCGTCTTCGGCGACCGCTACAAGGCGGTCCTCGTCCAGGGCGAGGACCCCTGGCATTACCAGGTGCTGATGGACTACATTCACCTCAACCCGGTAAGGGCGAAGCGGATTCGCCCTCGACAGGGACAAAGCGTGGCTGGCTACCCATGGAGCAGCCTGATGTGCGGCTACGCCTTGCCGCCGGGCCGGCGGCCAAAGTGGCTGGCGGCGGCAGACGGTCTCCGGGCGTTTGACTGCCCCGACACCGTCGCCGGCCGACGCCGCATGGTGGAGCGGCTCGACCGCCGCGCGGTGGAGGAGGAGATGCGATCGTGTGGCGTGCCGGAGCTGTCCGAGGAGGTGGATGCAAGGCGCAGCCATTTGCGACGGGGCTGGTATTGGGGAACGGAGAAGTTCGCCGAAAAGATGCGTGGACTGGCCGAGAAACCGGCCAAGGCGCGCAAGCGAGTTTCCCGCGCGTATCGAGGAACGCCGCAGGCGAGGGCGCACGGCCTCCACCAAGCCGAGGAATGGCTCGCGAGAGGACTGGAGGCGGCGGGATTAGCGGAGGAGGAGTTGGCCGCCCTCAAGGGATCGGACCCGAGAAAGATCGCGCTGGCGGAGCTGCTCTGGCGGCGGACGGTGGTGTCGCAGGAGTGGATCGCCGCAAGGCTGGAGATGCGCAGCGCGGCGAACGTGAGCCAGCAGCTCCGCCGCCGGGACCGCGCAGCCTTGCGACGGAACCTCCCGGCGCCCCTTGTGAAGTTTCTCAAAACGATCGAGTCGCGGGATTGACCCCGTAGACGGACTGGATCGTCTGCTCCATGCGAGAGATCTCGTAGGCTGACAGGAACTCAAACTGGCTGGCGCGCTTGCATGCGGCAAGGCGGCCGTCGTCTCAACCCAGATCGAAAAGCAGCGCTTCCACCGGTTCATCTCCGGCCTGGATTTCGAAGCGGGCCCCATCTTCCGAAGAACCGGCGTCGCCGGACGCCAGTTCGACGCCTGCGAGGAAGACCGGACCATTGATCACTTGGAGCCAGAGCCCGCGCTTCTCTTTCAGCTCGTGAGCCACCGTCTCACCGGGCGTCAACCGAATCCGGTAGACCTCGGCGTCCTGGTGTATGAGCGCCGAATTCTCCCGTCCATCGGGGGAGATGACCAAGACCTTGGCCCGCGATTCTGCGTCGGGACCCGGATGCCATTCCGTGTAGGACGGCTCCAAGCCGCGAGACGCCGGTTCAATCCAGATCTGCAAAAGCTGGAGCGGGCCGGCCGCTGAAGGATTGTATTCGCTATGCGTGACCCCTGAGCCCGCGCTCATCAATTGGATTTGGCCCGGCAGCAGCACGCGGCCGTTCCCCATGCTGTCCTCGTGTTTGAGGGAGCCTTCCAACACGTAACTGAAGATCTCCATGTTCCGGTGCGGGTGGGTGGCGAATCCGCCGCCGGGAGCCACCCGGTCCTGGTTGATCACCCGCAGTTTCCGGAAACCCATGTGTGCGGGATCGTGGTAGCCGGCGAAGCTGAAGGTGTGATGCGACTGCAGCCACCCGTGATCGGCATAGCCGCGGTCTTTGGATTTACGGACGGTGACGCATGGCGGATTGGGATTCATGGCGTGATGCTGTGTCATTAGACGATTGGGTACGCGAGCGAAGCCCGACAGGCAAATTCCGGCGGGGGCCTTTTCACGGTTCTCTCACGCTATCCTGGAGGGGCGGGCTCCCGCACCCCCTGTCCCGCCATGGGTCTTCATCCCGGAATCAGGCCGCCGGAGACGCCTCTCCGGATCACCGCTTTTCATCCCGGTGAAAACCCGCTATGATCCATTTCAAGCGATGTCTCAGGCAATTGTCTCGCCCTCGGAGTTCCTTCCCTTTGGCATGTACCTTGAGGCCGAAGAAAACGCCGAAGAGCGGCACGAGTATGTGGACGGGCGCGTATTCGCCATGGCTGGCGCCAGTGAGGCCCATGAAATCGTGGCGCTCAATCTCGCTTCCGCGATCAATATCCATCTCAAGGGCTCGCCCTGCCGAACATTCAAGGGCGACATGAAGCTCAGAATCGAGATCCAGGGGCGCGAACTCGTCTATTACCCGGACATCATGGTCACCTGCGATCCGGGCGACAATCTACCGCTTTTCAAGCAGCGTCCGAAACTCCTCATCGAGGTGATGAGCGACTACAAAACAGATCACATCGAAAAGTTGCTGGCCTATCAGCAGATCGACACCCTCGAGGAATACCTGGTGGTGGATCAGGATCCAGAACAGCGCCGGGCTTGGCTCTACCGTCGCGAGACCGGTTGGCGGCAGGAGAACGGCGCGACAGAAGACCGCATCACCCTGTCCTGCATCGGCTTCGAGATCGAACTCAAAGCTGTCTACGTCTAACCCGCCATCTCGGTCCGGCGAGTCCCCCTCACAGGAGGAATCGGAGCTAACGGAGGGGGGAGAGGAAGGGAAATGGGTTGGAGGAACGTGATCTGTCGTGGCATCCTGGAGGGGCGGGCTCCCGCACGCCCTGTCCCGCCATGGGTCTCCATCCCAGGACCAGGCCGCCGGGGACGACGGCGCCCTGTCCCGCCATGGGTCTCCATCTCAGGACCAAGCCGTCGAGGACGCCGGCCAGGTTAGGCTGTCCCCAGACCACCACGCCACTGCACAATGACGGGCATAGTTTGCACTTGAAAACCTTTCGCTTACCCATGAATTCTTGTCCTGCCGTGGATCTTGGCGTCGTCCTGAGCTGGCCATCTGCTTGTCCGCCATTTTTGCCCTTGCTTTCGGTCCGGCGGGTTCCCTAAAAATTGGGCAGCCGTCAGAAACGCGGGTGCGTCCGCTGCGCCCCCGCCGGCGCGCCAGGTTTGCTCAGTCGCATGTCCACTACCAATCATATCCTCAATCATTCAGGGCTGGGCGCCTTGCTCCTAACCAAGGACTTGAGCCATGACACGAACAACAGGTGAACGCAAACTGGTCGCCTTTCTCAATCTCCCGGACTTGACCGTCGATCAGATCGACAGCGCTTTCGAAGAGAAGGGCAGAGACATCGGTTCCCGCCTCGGAGGCAAAATCTTGGAGTTCCGGAGCGTGAGTGGTCCCTTTCGCGATGCCAACGCCGTGCGGGCTGTGACGGGCATCGGCCCGGCCCGGCTCGCGTTGATGGTCCGGATGGCGGAAACGGGAGCGTTGGATCCCCTGCTGCCGTCCTCGGTCGTGGCGCCGCCTCTCTCATTCCTCCCGAACACGGTGCAGCGCATGGGAGAGGCGCTCATCGGGGCCGCCTGCACTCCCCTGCATCTGCGGCTGGAGCGTACGGCTCAGGCAGCCTTTTCCGTTTCCGCGGACGTTCCCAAGCTCGGACCGGTTGCGGCTGAGTTTTCCGCCGCCGCGGAAGCCCTCCGTCAGGGAAGACCCAGTCCATCGCTCAACACTCTGGGAGACGTGTTGCAGATTCCCGTGAGCAGGAAGTTCCTGGCGGCGATCCCCACCGAACTGCGTGACGATTGGCGGCTTTTGGACGCTCAACTCCGGCAGTTCAACGACTTCATGGACCGCTTCCGAGCGGCGACCTGGATCGATGCTCTCGGTCCCACGCGGTCCGCCGATCTGATCCGTTTCGTGCGTGGCGACGCCGTGGCCTCTGCAGTGGCCGGCTTTGCTCCTTCCGCCTGTCGCATCGCCGATGCTGCTCTGCTCGAAGGAGGCGTCCTCCTGCTGGGAGCAGCGCAGCAACTCACCGTGCTCATGGAGCCCGTCATCCTGGCCCTACTCGGATTCTGTGAGGACGCCTGTACTCTCGGCGAGACCCGCAACTGTGCGGCCACCGACGTCGTTTTCGCCCCCAAAGGGCGGGATTCCACCGACGCCGCCGATTTCCAGAACTCGATCCGCTTCCTCACCGTGTTCAGTTACGCCATACCCGGAAAGTACCTGTCGCCCGGCGGCAAAACTCTGATCCGCGAGATCACCGGGGGTCTGCAGAAGATCAAGGACGCCAAGGACAAAGAACTGGTTCAGTTGGGTGGATACTCCGTCTTCGTCCGGATCGAATTCGAGGAATGCGTGAGCGGACTTTGCGGCAATTACTGGAAGAAGAAATCCCGGGTCGTCGAGATCGATCCCCCGCCCGGCAAGCAAAACACCCTCGGCACCGGCTGGCGAAGGAGTCTCATCGAGAACCTGGGTCAAGACGAGCGCGCCACGGCCCGGCAGTTGGAGGAGTTCCAGTCTCTGGCGGAGACACAATGTCCGTAAGGTTTCTCATCCTGTTTCGTCCTCGCGTGTCGCCCGGCCCAAGCCGGCATCCTCGCCGGCGCGTCCGGGGTTCCCACTTCAGGGCGTGTTGATTTATTCCGTGGAGCTATCGACTCGCGCGCTGCCGCGCCATCCTTCCCGAGGAGAATCCGCGCCCTGAATAGGCGCAAGATCACAGAACCGCACGTCATCCGGACTTGCTCGACCGGGCCAGGGCTTTGAACCGTGTGTTGGTGACCAGGATGACGACCTGCTGGTCGAGGCAACGCGCCGGCAGCGAAATGCAACCGAATTCAACGGGGTGTTCTACGCGCATCAACTTGGCATCACCATAGGGCGCTTCATCACCGATCTGGAGGTGCTGGCCCAATGCGGCGAACCTGAGGATTATTTGAACCGCGTGGAGTTCCTGCCGCTCTGAAACGGTTCACTGCCCATTGGGCGTTCATGTCGGGCACGCCGAAACAATCACCCACGCCGGCAGGGAGTCCACCGCGGAGGAAGAAGATCTTGGAAAACCTGAGAGGAGGAGGTAGTGAACCACGGATGGACGATATTCTGTCTACAGGAGTGAAGTGGGATGCTGAATTTTTGTGCTCCTCGAAGTTGGTTCCGCTGGCCTAACACGCTCTTCTCGTGCTGTTTACGCTGTCTCTCGCCGCGTCGTAGTCGAAGCGGCGAAAGATGTGCACGACCGATAATAGTCGCCGCCGCGGCTCAAACGGGAAGTGAACCACGGATGGACACCGATAAACACGGATAGGAATCGAAGATACAGGTCTTTCCACTCCAGTCTTGGCCGTTTCAAGTTCTGCAAGACAACTCACAGCTCTATTGCTTGGCTTTCGCAGTAAAGGGGTTCGCAGCGCCTCGCGACGAAACGGTATGAGAAATGCGAGTTAACCCGGGTGAAAGCGCTTGCGCTCACGACGGCGCTCCGCGCCGGGAGAGAGCGGCGATGCTCGCCGCAGTCCAAAGGCCTCCGGCGTGGCTCGACGGGGCCTCTTAGCATCGCCCCTTTCGGGCCCACACAGACACTCCGCCAATCCCAACCCCACCTCGGCCTCCTAGGGACTCCCCATCCCCAGTCAAAAGCCTCCGGCGTGCTTGACGGGGCA
>JBGTBW010000045.1:0-9516 GCA_041749135.1 Verrucomicrobiales bacterium | reverse complement strand
GCCTCCGTGACGGCCTGGTCCCGGGATGGAGACCCATGGTGAGACAGGGCGTGCGGGAGCCCGCCCCTCCACAATCCCCAGCGGCAAGTCCTTGAACAAGGGTTGGTAGAGGAACCATTCTCCCTCCCCCCTTGGCGAGCTTTGCGCTCTTTGCGAGAGATGCATCTCCGAGACTCCTTGACCCAGCAGTCTGCATTCTTGCGAATGCTGTTGCGGGGACGGCGCTCCGCGCCGGGAGAGAGCGGCGATGCTCGCCGCAGTCCAAGGGCCTCCGGCTTCCCTTCTTTCCTCCATCTCCTTCTATCCGCCCGCCAGATCGGGAGTTCTGAGACGGGCGTCTTCCGCTGCGTGGCGGCGGCGAGACAGGCGGCTAGCCTGATTGAGGCGGCTCAGCCTCGGAGTTGCGGACGATCATGCGGGCTTGCTCCAGGACGCTGGCCGGTTCGAAGACGGCTTTCCAGTCGTCGCGAAAGATGCGGGAGGCTCCGTAGCCCGCGATGAGCTTGGCTCCGTCGGAGAAGGGGAACGGGACCCGGGAGAAGGCGATGCCGAGTTCGATTTTGATGTGGCCGAACATGAAGTCCTCGGCGGCTTGGCGGGGCACACCGCGGCGCACGGCTTCGTCGAGAGCCTCGCGCAGGGCCTGGATTATGGCGATGCCGCAGGTTTCGGACATGGTGGGTTCGAGGATGGCCATTTGCTCGACGGTAATGCGGTGGGCGCGGGTGACCGGGGCGTAGAACTCGCGGGCGAGAGCTTCGCCTTTGGCATAATCTTCGTCGGATCCATGGAGGAGGGCACAGACGATGGCTTGTTGGGCGTGGATGCCGCCGAAGAAATCGTCGCGTTCCTGCGGAGTTGGGTAGTGGGCGAAGACGTCGGGATGACAGGGATGGGTGACGAAACAGGCTGTGTCAGGGCGGGCAGGGAGGTCGCCCGCGTGGGCGGCGGCGGGGTCAAGGGTGATGACGAGGGCCCCCGGCTGGAGCCGGGGCAGGATTTCCTCAGCGACGGCTCCGAGAGCACGGTCGGGCACGGCCAGGATGACGGTGTCGGCGTTTGTCAGGGCTTCGTCGCGGGGCGTCACGCCGAAGCCGTTGGCGCGGACGCGTTCACGGCCGCTTTCACTGGCTTCGACGAGGAGCAGAGTATGGCTTCCGTTGCGGAGGTTGGCCGTGAGACGGCCGCCCATTTTGCCTCCGGCTCCGATGATGGCGATGGTGGACATGGCTAAGAATTGCGTGTAGACAGAGGATGAGAGAAAAGAGTTAGGGATGAAGCCGGATGGCGCGGCCGGCGGCGGCGGAAGTGTAGGATTGGAACACGAGTTCGAGGGTTTTGAGGTTGTCTTCGGCGGTTGTTTCCGCAGGAGCGCGGCCTTGGAGGGCGCGAAGGAGGTTGCGGCAGCAATCGACGATGGAGGCGTGGATCACGGCGTAGGCGGGATCCGCCCAGGGCCAGGACGGAGGGGGAACGCGTTTCTCGACGGTCTGGTGTTCGGAGACGAGGCGGAGTGTGTAGTCCGGACCGAGAGAGAGTCCTCCGCGAGTTCCCTCGATGGCGATGAAGGTTTCGGGGAAACGGTCGAAGTCCCAGCGGCTGGCGTAGCTCATGTTGCAGGCGACGGTGACAGAGTCTTTCATGCGCAGCATGACGGTGGCGACGTCTTCGCCCCGGATGTCAGGATGGATGCGCCGGGTCTGACAATAAAGCTCTGAAGCTTCACCGAAGAGAAAGCGGGCTACGTCGAGGATGTGTGTGCCGATATCGGTCAGGATGAACTGTTCGAGATCGCGGAGGAACGGCTGGTTTTCGAAGACGGGGAAGCTGTGGGCGTAGTCGATCCGGGCGCGCACGACGGTTCCGAGCTGTCCGGAGTCGAGCGCTTTTTTCACGGCGCGGATGGGTGTTTGCCAGCGCCAGTTTTCATGGATGAGAAGCGGGACTCCGGCTTTCCGGCAGACGGCAGCCATGGAGCGAGCGGCGGCGAGGGTGGGGGCCATGGGCTTTTGGCAGATGACCGGGAGTCCCCGGCGCGCGGCCAGCGTCGTGAGGTGAGCGTGTGTCTCGACGCTCGTGATGATATCGACAAAGTCGAGTTTCTCAGCGGAGAGGAGAGTTTCCGGATCGTCGTAGACGGCGGGGATGTCGAAGCGGTGCGCCAAATCCTCGGCCTTCGCGCGGGTCCGGTTGTAGAGGGCGACGCAGCGGACCCCGCGGAGTTCCCGCCAGGCAGCCAACTGGAACTGGGACCAAAACCCGGCGCCGAAAATGGCAAATCGCAGAGTCCTCACTCTTTATCGTCAGGGTGCGGCTGCGGTGGATGCGCGGGCGAGGAGACGCTCTGGTCAGTATCGCCTCAAAGGAAACCTCTCTGGGGGTGAGGCGTTTTGGCGTCTGGAGACAACGTGCGAAGGGTCAGTCCTCCTCGACTCGGAAGTAGAGGTCGGGGATTCCGGGGTGGGTGAAAGTGATTGAGGTGAGGGCTCCCTCTCCCGGGATGCCGCTCTCCACTTCTTGGGTCCAATCGATGATGTCTGACGAATAGCGCAGAGCGTAGGATTGCATGGCGCTGGATCGCCACTCGATGCGGAATTGATTCTCCCCCGGCAGGTAGTGGAAGGAAGTGATTTCGATAGGGACGGAAACGGCGACAGCCACGGACAGATCATCGATGACGAAGATTCCCGTCACTTCAAATCCTCCTCCGGACACCAAGGAGATCTGCAAGCGGGCGGCTCCTTCCGGGACGAAGAGAGACACGCCGCGTTCCGTGAACTGTGAGGACGCGAGGTCGCCGTCCCATCCGTCGCTTTCTCCGTTGACGATGAAGTGATTCTCTCCAACTACGGCTCCGGTTCCGTCGAAGAAAAGGATGGTGAGCCGCATATCGCCGGTGGTCTGATAGAGCTCGAACCATTGCAGGAGGAGTTCGTCTCCACTGGAAGCTAAGCCGGCCAGCTCGATGCTGCGATACCATTCGCCGTATCCGTTGGGATCGTCGTCGACGACGGCGAGAGAATGTGTGGGACTGACGTGAGCGCTTGTTAGTACCTGGTCGATGGACGAATTCGAGCCGCCGCGGTTCCAGCCGGAAGGTTGGCCGGCAGCCGGGTCATCCAATTGGACGCCGAGTTCGAAGGTCGAGTTCGGCCAGAAATTGCCGGGCAAGACCATGCCGGGCGGAAGCACGGCCACGGAGAGATCATCGATGAAGAAGGAGCCGGTGGTTTCCAGGGGACCGCCGGAGACCAGGGCAATGCGCAGACGGGAGGCGGACGCCGGCGTCACGATTTGGCCGGTGCGCCGGGTGAAAGTGGAGGCGGCAGGATCGCCCGTCCAGCCGGGGCTCTGACCGCTCACCACGAAATGTTCTTCGCTGGCGATGCCTCCTTCGGCGTCGAAGGTGAGGACGGTGACCCGCATTTCCCCGCCGTCGCTCACGTTGTAGAGTTCGAACCACTGGAAGTTGAGCAGGTCGCCGGGTGCGGCCAGGCCGTCGAGAGGGAGATCCGCATACCACTCGCCGTATCCTGCGGCGCTTTCGTCGTGCAGCGCGAGGGAACGGCTTCCGCTCTGGGCGGCATCGGAAGAGACGATGTTGATGGTGGGCTCATTCCCTCCCCGGCTCCAGGCATCCGGGGTTCCTTCCGGGGTGTCGAGGGCGACGCCTTCTTCGAAGCCCGGGTTGGGCCAGAAGTTTCCGCTGAGGAGGTCGGAGCCTTCGGCGACGGCCAGCGAGAGGTCGTCGATGACGAGCAGTCCGGTTGTTTCCAGGGACCCGCCGGAGACGAGGGCGCAGCGGATCTGCGCAGCGCCCTCTGGCGCCGTCAGGGTTTCGCGGCGTTGCTCAAAGCCGGAGGAAGCGAGGTCGCCCGTCCAACCCGGGCTGTCGCCTTGGACGACGAAGTGGTGTTCCCCCACCACCGTAGCCGTGTCGTTAAAGAAGAGGACGGTCAACCGCATTTCTCCGCCTGCACTGACCTGGTGGATTTGATGCCACTGCACGTTCAGGAGGTCGCCGGGTCCGGCGTGGCCTACGAGATCGAAGTCGGCGTACCATTCGCCGTAGCCGGCCGGGTCCTCGTCGAAAACGGCGAGCGCGTGCGTGGGACTGACGGAACGGCTGGAGGCGACGACGCACAAGGCGGGCTGGTTTCCGCCGCGGTTCCAACCGGTCGGAGTCCCTTCTGGCGCATCGAGGTTCTCGCCTTCCTCGAAGGTGGGATTGATCCAGAAGTTCCCGGGCAAGATCTCCGCCTGAGCGGGCCGGGCAACCATGAGATCGTCGATGACGATGAACCCGGTGGTCTCCAGAGAGCCGCCGGAGACGAGGGCCGCCTGCATGCGGGTGGCTCCGGCGGGGACGTTGAGCATCTCCTCCCGGAGAGTGAAGGTGGATGTGGCGACGGATCCGCCCCAACCGTCGCTCTCATCGCGAACGACGTAATGGTGTTGGGCGGCGATGCCGTTCTCTGCATTGAAAAACAGAACAGTGAGACGCATTTCGCCGCCGTTGATCTGATAGAGTTCGCGCCAACGAACGGTCAAAGTGTCGCCGGGAGAGGCGTTTCCCGCGAGCTCGAGCGGGCTGTACCATTCGCCGTAACCGGCGGAATCGTCGTCGTAAACGGCGAGAGAGCGCAGGCCGCTGGAAGCGGCATCGGACGAGACGACGCAGAGGGCGGGATTGTCGCCGCCGCGGAACCAAGCGTCTGGGGAGCCGGTGGGTTGGTCGAGATCGACGCCAAGCTCAAAGCTTCCGTTTGGCCAGAATCCCTCCTCCTGCGCCATAACTGCGGCGAACGGCAAAAGAATAAGGAAGAGGAAAGGGAAACGCAGGATGTTCATTGAGGTAGGAGGGTTGAGATTGAGGGGGGGACCGGCTTGGGGAAGCTCCCTGCCCGGATCTTGCCGGTCTGCGGTTCGGGGGAAGGGGAGTTAGATAGGGTGGAGGAGGAGCGGGCTCCGCGATTGCCATCGGGAGCGGATTGCCGTTCGCAGGTTACCAGGGCTTTCGCTCGTTCATTGCCTTCAGGATGACTCGTTTGAGCGCCAGCGGGTCGATGCTCCCGGCTTCACTATGGATGATCTCTCCCTCGGGGTTGATCAACACGGTGTAGGGCAGAGCGCCGGACCAGTCCGGATCGAAGGCATTGATCAAGGCGTCGCGTTCGGCGGAAGCGAAGATGAAGTTAGGCATCGAGGCTTGTTGTTTCTTGAGGAACTCGAGCACTTGGGGTTCTTCGTCGGGCCGGTTGAGGGAAACTGTGACCAACTCGAAATCGCGATGCCGGTACATCCGGTTGATCGTCACGAATTCATCGAACTCGGCAACGCAGGGTGCGCACCAAGTCGCCCAGAAGTTCACCAGGCGGAACTTGCCCGACTCATTCTTGCGCAGAAGCTTCAAAGCCGCTTCGTCCGCGGACGCGACGGCGACGGGTTCAGCGGCCAATTTGGTTAGGTAGTCTTGCACGGCTTCTTCTTTACCGGCCCATTTCACCGAGCAGCCGGCTACTTTGGTTTCCGTCACGGGCGGTTCCTGGCCGGCGAGGAGGGCGTCGAGAGCGTCGCGCAGGTAGTGCTTCGTCACGGCGGCGACGCGCTCGGAGTCGTCGATGGCTCCGGCGTAGCGCAGCTTGCGTTCCGCGTCGAAAACAAAGGCGTGTGGAGTGACCGCAGGACCGTAGGCCTGGGAGACTCCTTCGGCGTCGCCGTCATAGAGATAGGGGAAATTGAACTCCCGTTCCTGGGCGCGGAGTTTCATGTCTTCGAAGGAGTCGCCGAGGTCGGTCCAGCCCAGTTCATCGAGCCGGACGGATTTGGGATCATTCGGACTGATGGCGACGAGGGCGACGCCTTTGTCCTGGTAACCAGCGGTGATCTGCTTGATGCGCTCCTCGTAATACTGCGCGGTGGGGCAATGGTTGCAGGTGAAGACGATGACGAGGAGCTTGGCTTCGGCGAAATCCTGGAGGGCCCAGCGGCGGCCATCGACGCCGGGCAATTCAAAATCCGGCGCGGGCGACCCGAGAGGGAGTACGGGGAAGTTGAGGCCGGCGGCGGGCGATGGCGAGGTGAAGAGCAGGGCGAGAAGAAAAGAGAGGAGGAACCGGGGAAGCTGCATCACTGGCACACTAAGCTGGAATCGGCGTCGTGTAAATGGTTGGATAGGACCGTGCGGGGCCTGGTCAGCGAAGCTCGATGAGGGCGACGGACGCAGGCGAGACGGAGATCTCGAAAGAGTCGCCGTCATGACGCAGGGGACCCGGTGTGGGCAGGAAACCTTGGACGGGGTCGAGCCGGCGGACCTCGCGTGCAGGTGCGCCGGCATACACGGCGAAAGTTTGTTCGTGGGCGGCGAAATTGGCGACGAGGACGCGACGGCGTTGGTTTTTGCCGGACAAGCCGATGGCATCTCCTGCGAGAGGATTGGAACTTTGGGATTCGCAAACCATGCCGGCGCGGAGGACTTCCTGCAAGACGTGGTAGACAGGATAGGGACGTCCCCAGGGGTCCATGATGCCGCGGGGACCGATGCTTTCGTAGTAAGTCAGGCTGTGGACGTGGGAGTGTGTGGTGAGACGAGCCAGCGAACCGGCGGTCCACGCGGCAGCGAAGGATTGGCTTTGCCGGGGGTCGGCGGGCGGTTCCGCAGGGGCGACAACCTGAGTGGCGTTGGGGTTGAAGCGCGGCAGCAGGGTGATGGGAGAAATGACCACGGGCCGGGGACACAGTGCGCGGGCGCTGTCCACGGTGCAGCGCTGGGCTTGGAGGGTCTCGATCAGGGAGAGGTCATCGAAGGCGTGGACTTGGGGAGTGATGGAGAAGCAGGGGAGGGCGGGGGAATCCGGCGGGGGCGGCTGGCGATTCCATTCAGCGAACCAGGCGTCGGTTCCGGCGGCGAGAGGGATCCAGCAGGCGTGGTGAATGGGCAGCAGGCGGGCGGCGAGTTCGACCGTGGCCGGGTCGCTTGTCTTGCGTCCCTCACAGAACACGAACCATAGAGCGACGCGGTCCAGGGCTTTGCCCCCGGCTTCGAGGAGGGAGGCAATCTCCTTTGGAGCGTCGCGAGTCAGATGAAGCGCGAGGTGGAGGCAGGCATCGGCAGATTCGGCGAGAGCGAGGGACTGGCGAAGGTGGACCGGCCATTGCTGGTGGGAGAAGCGGAGATCGCTGCGCAGGTGATCGGGGCGGAGTTGGGCGAGGGTTTTGAGGGCGTCTTCGGAGAGGTGTGGTTCTGCTATTGAGATGACCGTTCCGAGGGAACAGCGAGGGCGGGCGTGGTTCCAGTCGAGGTGGAGAGTTGCGGGAGCTGGGGGTGCGGCGGAAGCGATTGCATTGGAAAGGGCGGGCGCGAACTCGCTGGAGAGAGAGAAGACGATTTCTTGCGAAACGGAGTCGCCGGGTTGGAGGGTTACGGGGAAGGGAAGCTCGAGCGGCGTCGAATAGGTTTTGAAGGAAGCGTCAGTCCAGTTACGCTGGTCTTCCATTTCGAAGACATCGCCGGAGAACTCGACGCGGGCCCAAACTCCCGGCTCCACGAGATGGGAAATGGCCCGGATGTTGCGAAAGGGTTGATGGGGGGCGATGCATTGTGGGAAGCGGCTGTTCGTTGAAGATCCGCCGGTGTGTTCGATGCGACAGGGAGCGCCGGCGCATTCAGCGATGGGATGGAGCAGGCAGAGACCGATTCTGTTTTTGCGGAAGGCGGAGCGGGCGGCTCCTTGGAAGGCGTAGCGGAGGGATCCAGCGGAGGCTCCGGTGATGGTTCCTTGCCAGGAGAAATCGACGGCTCCGGCTCGACAGCGAGCATGAAACGCAATGGAGAATCCGGGTCCAGACGGATCCTCGATTTCGCGGATGACGACTTCGGAGAGGACGGGCGGGACGGTGTTCCAGTTCGCATCGCGCACGGCTCCGTAGATGCCGCGGAGGACTTCGCGCGAACCGAGCATGAGATGGCGCAGGAAGCCGGAGGAGGCGTCGAAGCTCATCCGGAGGGGGCCGGCGCGGAGAGGAACCAGGGACATGGAAGAGTGAGGGGAGAGAAGTGAGGAGCAAGGCCGGTCACTAACAGAGCAACACAGAAGGAGCGGAAAGGAGGATCCTTTTGGAGCGGCCGCGAGAGGCGGAGGCGTCTCGAATTTCCGGGCTTCCGCGCGTCGCGGGACGGTTCCGGGTCACCCTGTCCGGCCGGGGAAGAGCTTGCGGCCAGGGGGAGTTCTTTGGGTTCCCCACGGGAGGCGGGGCCGGGCGGCTCCGGTTAGTCTTCGCCAGGAGGGAGGAGGCCGGGTTCAGGGATTCGAGGGGAGGGGGCTTCGGAGGGCGGGCGGATCAGAGTTCCACCGGTTTCGGGGTCTAGGCTGCCCGGGCCGGGGACGGCGGTCTCGGAATCCGCGGGCGGCGAGCTGATTTCTGCCGAGGAAAGGGGGACGTCGGCTTTGAAGAGGAGTCGCGAGGGGACATAACCGATCGATGCGTCGGGGAGGGAGACGCGGCTGAACCCCGATTCGCGGTCATGTTCGAGGATGCCGACCTTGGTGCCGCGGTTCAGGTAGCGGGAAGGTTTGGCCAAGGCTCCGTCGGTGCGGGTTTCGAGAGAATCGAAGAACGGAGTGGCCGAGGCTGCGGCGACCCGCATCTCCAGGATCTCGGCGGAAGAAGTCGAGCGGCCGGACCCGGAATCAGCGGCGGGACCGGGGTTGGTGTCTTCGGCTGAGCCGGTGGTTTCTCCGGATTCTTCGTCTTGTTTTTTGTTGCGGTTCTTGCCGAAGAGCGGGCCGTTGGTTTCGCAACTGGAGAGGGCGATGGCTGCGGCGCAGAGGCAGGCGACCCAGTGGAGCGGAGCAAGGGCTGGGGTGATGGGGAGAGGGATCGGGGGTTTCATGGGCTGACTCCCTGGGGGCGCAGACGTCTGCGGTGGATCAATCGGGCTGTTGATACACCTCGACTTTGGCTTCTTCAAGGTTGCGCTCGAGTTCGGGGTCCTTGGGAACGCCCAAGGCGACGGCTTGGAGGTAGTGCCGTCTGGCGAGTTCCGGGGAGGGTGAGTCGCGGGCCAGATACATGAGGGCGAGGTTGTAATGAGCTTCGGCGTATTCGGGATCGAGTTCCACGGCGGTGTGGAGGGATTGTTCGGCTCCGCGGGTCCAGCCGAGCCCGAGGAGGACGACGGCGAGTTCGTTGTGGATGCGGGGTTCGCGCGGTTCCAGGGCAGCGGCGCGGGTGAGGCAGGAAACGGCGAGCAGGTTTTGTCCGTCGCGATGGTAAGTCATGCCGAGGGTTTCCCAGGTGCGCACGAGGCCGGGATCCCCGCGCAGAGCATGCTCGAGGTGGAGGATGGCCTCTTTGTAATCGTTTTCTTGGAAGGCCACAGTACCGAGATTGGCCAGAACGCGGGAGTTGTTGGGATCGAGGCGGAGGAGGGCTTGGAAGGCGCGCCGGGCGCGCGGCCAGTCGGCGGCGGCGAAGGCGGCGGCTCCTTCGGCGGTGAGACGGCGGATGGATTCT
>JBGTBW010000044.1:0-24857 GCA_041749135.1 Verrucomicrobiales bacterium | reverse complement strand
CGGGCCTCCATGACGTAATGAGTGGCTGCGCCCTGCACACCGGGCCGCCCCCGCGCAAGGAAGCGGCGCGGAAAGTTGGTGAGAGAGCGGTCTTGCCACGAACCCCTCCCACTTGTCGACTCTGCGGCCCTATCAAACCCGTTTTGCGGCTCATCCTTTTTCCCCTGCCCGCGTTTCTTCCCTCGCCAGATCAGGAGTTCTGAGCCTCATGCCAAGTCACGCTGTCCACAGGCAACCTCCCACCCTTGAAATGACTCGGATTGCCTGACATCAGCGCTGCCCACTGCGCCTGCGTCGTCTCCGTCTTCGCCATCCAGAGTCCCCGCGTCAGGGTCACCTCATGCTGGATCTCAGCCGCGTCCCGCCCGGCTTCCGTCGCCGGACTCCCCATCAGAAAGGTTCCCGGAGGACACCAGCAGAGGGTCATCTTCACTCCGGCGCCCAGGTCGAAGCCCTTTCCTCCGCTGTCCCTTTCCCGCCCAACCATCCCCACTTCCATGCGCCGCCCAGCAGCAGGATCCCCAGCGCCGTGCCAAGAAGGACCGCGGCGATCAGAGCTTTCCGTTTCCTAGCCCGCATGGCGCCATAAAAACGAACCACGACGCTCTCGCCAAGCAATTCCAAGCGCTCATCGCCTCGCTTTCTGCATCGGTCATGAGCAAAGGCGGACGGCTCGGCAAAGAAACTCACCCGGATTACACTCTGGGCGCTCGGTGCGCTTATCATAGTTTGCGCGACCCTATCTTCGCCATCGTGCAGCCTGGAGGCCGCGGCGTCCTTGCGTCACTTCGTTTGCCGGACGGCTCCGAATACATGGTTGCCCAGCGTTGCAACTGGAGCGCGGAGCCTTATACCGTCGCGTTCTCCATGCGCTCGTGGGGCCGGGGGCTGGCAGTACGTCTTCGCCGCCTCCAAAATCTGTGCGCATCCACGCACCGGAAGAACAGCACGCCATCATGAGAATTTCCATTGTCCTCGTCGCGGCGCCCTGCTACTTTAACGAAAGGAAATGAACCCACTCACCGACCCTCCAACCCAGAAGCGGAGTGTAAACACCCTTATTATGCCTCTGTGTGTATAAAGTATTACGACACACAGAGGCTCTATAAAACTGTTCGCTATGAAGATACGCCAGAAAATCGCTATCGTGTTCTGCATTCTTGTTGCGTCGCCCTCGCATGCTGGTGACCTGATGGACACCCGCGAGAGGCTGACTATTGTTGGAAGCCCAATAATGGGTAACGTCGCGATTCTCTGGAACGACCAACTGCACCAGAAGGATCCCAACTTCAAAAGTCTTCACCAGGGGCAGCCTCAGGATTCAGAGGTATTCTGCCTCAGGCACGATCAGGTCGACGCGATATTTCTGAACCGCAAGCTACTCGATCGTGATATTAAGCTTCTGGCCGAACATCCCGGCAAGATGGTTGAGTTGAACGTCGGAGAGTCAGTCAAAAATGGGTATCAGGTCTACATGTATTTCTGGAACGTCGGAGGCAAGATTGATCCGTTGGTTGTCCGCTTTCTCGAAGCGGCGGTATCTGAGGATGGAGTCGCGATCTCAGACTCAGAGAGCAAGTATTTGAAGATACACAACCTGAAGATCCGGGAATACCTTGCAAAACGGAAATAAGATAGCGACTGGACATTAGCGAGGCTGAGCCAGTCACCCACGAGCCTTGAATTGGTCTCTCTAGTTGTCTCATTGTCTCTTCGGGAGACAGATCCAACGCATCCTCGATACGAACGCGCTGAGCGAGCTTCGGAAGGGCGCGCACTGCGATGCCAAGGGGTTCGTAACCGCCCGCTCCTTCCCCCCGGAGCCAGTTACGGCGCGCGGGAGGTTGGCTTTCGTGCATGGTCACTGACGTTCGACGGCTCGAAGTGGACAGCGCAAGGGATCGAAACCTTTGCCCCTTACACCTCAAGAGGGTTCCAAACCTTGGCAAATCCGAATCCGGCGAAATCCTTCCAATTGGCGGTGGCAAAGTCCGTTACTCCGTGGCTGCGGAGGGTGATGGCCAGACGCGAATCAAAAATCCTCCGTCTGACAACACCCGGCTGCCCCGCGGCTTCCCACACCTCATCCATCAGTCCTCCGGGATAGTCCAACAGGCGCCACTGTGGGTTCCCGCGCAAGCGGTGCACGAGCGCCACAGCCTCCGGGCCATCGAGGGGCCGGAGGCAGACGGCGGAATCGCGAACCAGCACGTAGATTTCCATCAGGACCAGCTCGCACAAGCCTCCCTCCCGGCCCTTGAGCTGCTGCAGGAATTCACGGGCCCTCCCATGAGAGGGATGGGAAGGCTCCAGCGACGGAAAAAGAATGTTCGTATCAAACGCGATCATCTCCGCTGCTCCTCCAGGTCGAGGGACACCCTCTCACGCCAGTCCGGATCCTCGAAAGGATCCACCCGCAGGCCAAGATCCAGGGTCGGCAGCGTCCACTCGCCCGCCGCACCGGCACGGTCCGGATAGCTGGGGATCACCCGCTCCAGACCCCGGCGCACCACTTCGGCCATGCTCATCTCATACTGCTCGGCGATCCGCTTCGCTTCCCGGTAAAGATAGTCGGGCATCTGGATCTGCGTCTTGATCATGACTCCAAATCTCAACGATTGCGGATCGATGTCAATCGACAAGGCGCCGTCGAGTTTTCTGATGGGATGGCACACTGAGCAGATCCAGAATGGCCGAGTGAGACCCGGCGCTCCCAGGGGAAGCTCTCGGGTAAAGGCGAGGACATTCTCTGCGCAAAGCGCTTTGAGTGCGCGGCTGCGCCGCGCTTTTTCTTCCTCGCTCAGGCGCCTTTCAACCTCACCTCACCTCCGATTCCAGCACAAAATCTCCCGGGCTCGATGGGAGGGTCTCAGGCCAGAGGTCCGGCTGCCGCCAAAAGCGCGGCAGAGCCGCCTAGCAAACCGTTCCTTGAGGAAGTTGCCGTTTCGGAGGATCCCTTCTATTCACTGCCCGATCTGGCCGAAGGAGCCCCTTCGCTCGGCAATCCGCAAATCGACGAGGCCGTTTATGGCGAATGAGATCTTTCTGAGTTTTTGCGTGATGCCGGATCTGCAGCTTCGCGACGCGCTGCCCAAGGATGCTCACTTTCAACAGGCGGGTTACGCGCCTCTTTTGGATGAAGCTGACTGATGGAGCTTGCCGTAGCTGCCAATGACCTGCTCTGGAGGGATAGCGTAAACGCGTTTGGAAGCGAATACTAGCTGTTGGCGACTCCTGGTGATCGCACCGCGGATCGTCTCAGACAACCCACTGACGGGACTCTCGAGTGTTCTTCTGGCCGGAATCGCCGTATAGGGCATGCTCAACTTCAAGTTCCTGCTTGAGCTGAAGCGGGCGCGCATGACATGAACTCGAGGATGCTGGTTTTGATTCTTCAGCTCGTGCTGGCCGGCCTGGTCGTCTACTTCTACGAGATCGAAGGGCCGGCGTTCCTGAGACTGTTCGTGCTGGCTTCGGCAGGCTTCGTGGTCAACCTGCTGCTCCCGGTTGCCTGGCGGCTGCCGTTCTTCGTTCTTCTGTCCCTGTTCGGCGTCTTCCTGGTATTCGAACCGGCGGACGGCGCCTGGCTCATTGGCTGCGGCCTGCTGCTGATCGCCTTGTGCCACCTGCCGGTTCCGCCGGCAGCGCGCGCGATCATCCTGCTCCTTACCGGCGGCTTGCTCGCGGCTTCGCGCGCTGGTGCGATTGCCTCGCCCTGGAGCGCGGTGCTCTGGCCGATCCTCGGTTCGATGTTCATGTTCCGCCTCTTATTGTACGCACGTGGGGTGAAAGACGAGCCGGCGCCGGGCCGCTGGTGGGCGGCGCTTGGTTACTTCTTCATGTTTCCAAATCTCGTGTTCCCGCTCTTTCCTGTCATCGACTATCAGACCTTTCGTCGCACCCACTACGACAAGGAAGCGACCGGAATCTACGAACAAGGGCTGATGTGGATCGCGCGGGGCCTCGTGCACCTCGTGCTCTATCGCCTGATTTACCACCAGGTGCTCGGCGATCCAGCCGACGTCGTCGATCTCGGCGACCTCGTGCAATTCATGCTTGGGACGTTCCTGCTCTACCTGAAGGTGTCCGGCATGTTCCACCTGATCGTGGGGCTGTTGCACCTGTTCGGTTTCCGGCTGCCGGAGACCCACAAACTCTATTACCTCTCCCATGGCTTCACGGAGTTGTGGCGGCGCATCAATATTTACTGGAAGGATTTCATGATGTCGCTGGTGTTTTACCCGGTCTACTTCCGGATAAAACAGTGGGGGGCGGCGCTGTCGGTCGGCATTGCGACAGCCGCGGTCTTCGCGACGACCTGGGTGCTGCATTCCTACCAATGGTTCTGGTTGCGCGGCGGATTCCCGATCACGCCGCAGGATATTCTGTTCTGGGGCTTGCTGGGCAGTCTCGTGGTCGTAGGAGCCTTGCGTGAATTGAAGCGCGGACCGAAGCCGCGCCAGAAGGCCGATGAATGGAGCCTCCGGGCTGGGCTTAAGGCCTTTGCCACGTTCGCGGTCTTCTGCTTCCTCTGGTCGCTGTGGAGTACGGATTCCATCGGCCAGTGGCTGTGGATGCTGGGGGCTGCCACGCGGGTCGACCTGAAGGGCGTCGTGCTGCTTGGCTTGATGTTCGCAACGCTCGTGCTGCTCGGCGGCCGCAACTGGGATGCGCCGGCAACCCCGGGGCCCACATGGCGGCAGGCCGTTCAGAGGCCAGCCGTGCGAACCAGCATTTCGTTGAGCGTCTTGCTGGTGCTTGCGCTGCCGTCGCTGCAGGCACTGGCGCCGGCCAGCGTCGCCGAGAGTCTGGCGGCGCTGCGGACGACGGGATTGAACGTCCGCGACGCAGCGCTGCAACACCGCGGCTACTATGAGCAACTCGACCTGCGCGCGCAGTTGACGGGGCAGGAGCTTCAAGGCCCCCGCGGGCGACGCGACGACTGGCAGGAACTCTCCACTACCGGTGTGCTGCGGATCCGCGACGATTTTCTGGAGCGCGACCTGCTGCCGTCACGCAGCGTGACCTGGAACGGGATCCAGTTCAGCACCAACCAATGGGGTATGCGGGACCGAGAATACGCCCGGCAGAAACCGGCTGGCGTCCTGCGGATCGCGCTGGTGGGCCCTTCGCATGTCATGGGCAACGGCGTAGGCGATGACGAGGTCTTCGAGTTCCTTGTCGAGGAGCGCCTGAACCGGGAATTCCGGCTGACCGGTTTCGAGCGCTTCGAGATCCTGAACTTCGGAGTGGACGGCTATTGCCTGACACAGCAGGTGACCATTCTGGAGGATCGGGCCTTCAATTTCTCGCCCGATGTGGTAATTGCCACCGGTTACGAGGCCAACAGCGTGATGACGAATGTTTTCATCCAAAAGATTGTGGCCCGTGGCATCGAGGTTCCCTACGCGCCGGTGGCGGAGCTGCTGGCTGGCGCGGGTCTGGACGAGGCGCGGCACGGCACGATCCCCGTACCCTTCGAGTCCTGGAGGCGCGCCGCGCGAGGGATCGGACTGGAGCCGCGCCCGCCTCACGCCGAGTCGCAGGCACGGATCCGTCAGGTCGCCGATGATGTCATCGTATGGTCGGTCGCACGATTCGCAGAGGTGACGCGCTCGCACGGCGCGCGACCCGTGATTCTCGCCTTGGACGCGGTCCTCGACCAGCCGGCTCAAGAGCTTCCCGGCGCGGCCGCCCTACGCGAGGCCGGGCTGCCGGTCATTGACCTCCGGGATGTCTACCCACAATCGCAGCGCGCGGCGCTCCGTCTCGCGCCCTGGGATGACCACCCGAATGCTGCCGGTCACCAGATCATAGCCGATAGACTGTATCCGGAACTGACGAAATTTCTTGAACAGGAACTTGCAAAGCAATGAAGGAAATCAACGCCGCTCTCAAAGACTTCATTCTGGAGAATCTGCTTCCCGGCGAGGATCCGGCGAACCTGACCGATGACACGGAACTGAAGGAGAGCGGCATCCTCGACTCGCTCTCGACGCTCAAGCTGGTCTCGTTCCTTGAGGAACTCTACAAGATCGAGCTTCAAGCGAAAGATCTCGATCCCGGCAATCTTTCTAGCATCGCGACCATCGAACGCCTGGTGAAGTCGAAACTATGACATTGACAGCTCTGCCCGACCTGCGATCAAGGGCATGGCTCCAGGCTTGTTGACCAAGTGTTCGTTATGTTTTGGCCTCTGCCCGGCCATACAACTCCGGGGGCGTTTGGTCGAAATACTTGAATAGCGCCGGACACAACCAGCCCTCGATGCCGAACTGAGGGCAGAAATACCAGTTGCCACCGGCTTCCTCACGTCGCCATTCCAATTTGACTGTGTGTCCGGGAAACGGCACAGCAGAAAACACCAATCGAAAACCCTGCTCCGCGTCAGGAATTGAAGCGACCAACCGGTCAATCATCGTATCGATTCCCGCGACAAACGGTTCTCGGGAAAGTCCGACGGCAGGGTCGTCGAAAACCCACATGCCTTCATACCTATACGGCGCGATGACTCCGATCGTATTCATATTGGGCGGGAATACTGACTAGTGGCATACTTGAGTAGTAACCGCCCGTTCGCTCTCGTCAATCTGGGACTTCCGCCAGCCCGTTTGCTGGCAGAACGATCCAAGTTGAGCGACCCGGCGCAGGACGCGTGAACTGCACACCACGCCGCCATGCCGGGTTCGCTGCAGCGCATGGTTGAGGCGTATTTGTTGGCGTCATGAGTGAGTCCCACCCCTAATGTGAAGACCGCATCTGGGGCAAACATAATTATAGCCAGACATCACCATCAAGTAGATGACGCCGGGCAAAATGAAGAAAAGGCAAAGTATGAGTCCAAGGAGAAGGCTGCCGCGCGGCACTTTTCGTGGTGGGCCACAGTATCCGCATTGTGGGTTCGGGCAGATGATGTCGCCACGGTTAAGTTTAGCGGGAGGTGTAACGGCAACGTGCGATTGGCGCGGCGACGCTGCACGCGGTTTGGGTGTGGCTAGCGGAGGCGGCTCAAGGGTATCGAGCATAGTGGACAACGGCAGCCACTCGTCAAAACCCGCCTGACAGTAAAGCGTGCGCGCTGTAATCGTTCCGCTGCGCCACATGAACTGTAGCTGCGAAAGAGTGAATGGGCCTCGTTGGTTGTCGTTCTCAAACAGATAGTATTCGTTCATGCGTGGGATGCGTGAAATGCGCCTAAAGATAGAGCGCAGGCGCCGCCGCCGGCAGCGTCCCCCGATCTGGAACGAGTGCGCTCATATCATCGAAGATGCTCAATAGCGAGGCGGGGCGGCGGTTGCCTGCCGCGGCTGGTTAGAAGCCGCTCTCAATCCCATGCAAGTCTCTATCATGCGGTTTACTGAATGAGGCCGGTAAGCCGGCGCTTGATGTCTTCGAGGTCGACTCGGGCCCAGCGTTCGGCCAACTTGCCATCGACAAACCGGGCGCGCTCGTGGACATCGAAGTCAATCTTCCGGCCGGTCGCGGGTATACCCATGAGTTCCCCCGTTTGTGTTGCGCTCATCTTCATGTCTGCTTCGATGATGTCGGTTTCCTTAAAGCTGACAGCGGTGATAAAGATGTGTTCGTCGGGGATGGCCGCATTGACCTGTCGCCGGAACATCTTAAGGCCGTCCCTTCCGGGCGGGAGCCCCATCGCTTCCAGTTCGTGACAGCGGGCGTCGGAAGTCACGGTGCTGTCAAGCCCCGCCGGGTCCTGCGCGATAAGCGCCTCCAGGTAGCGCACGAAGTGCTTCAAGAGCGCAGACTTTGGGTTATCCGCATCCAGAACTGCCCTGACTGCCGGGCTAAGTGCGATCCGGTGTGCTGGAGGTATTGCCGACATAGGTCTTCTTTCGACTAACAGTTCTACTGAGCCTCGGTGTGTCGTAATACTTTAGACACACAGAAGCAGAATTCGGGTGGTTACACTTCGGTTCTGGGTCGGAGGGGCGGTGAGTGGGTTCATTTGCTTTCGTTAAAGTAGCAGGGCGCCGCGAAAAGCAAGGGGCGGGAGGTGAGTCGGTTCAACGACTGGCGGTAGAGAGTCATTCGAGCAAGGCCTCATCGCGGGAGCGGGGAAATAGGCCCAGAACTCCTGATCTGGCGGGCGGATAGGTGGAGGCCGAGGGAAGAGGATGAGCCGGAGGCCCTTGGACTGCGGCGAGCATCGCCGCTCTCTATAAGACGCGGAGCGCCGTGCCTGCGGAAGTTTGTAGAGTGCGCCAGTCCTCTGGGGTTTTGGATGGGGACGCGGAGTCTCTGGGAGGCCGAGGCGGGGTTGGGATTGGCGGGGTTCTGTGCGCGCCCGAAGGCGGCGATTCTCGCCGCAGTCCAAGGGCGGCGGACCAGCCGCCGCTAAAGAGACCCCGTCGAGCCACGCCGGAGGCTCTTGGACTGCGGCGAGCATCGCCGCTCTCCATAAGACGCGGAGCGCCGTGACTGCGGAAGTTTGTAGAGCGCGCCAGTCCTCTGGGGTTTTGGCTGGGGACGCGGAGTCTCTGGGAGGCCGAGGCGGGGTTGGGATTGGCGGGGTTCTGTGCGCGCCCGAAAGTGGCGATTCTCGCCGCAGTCCAAAGGCGGCGGACCAGCCGCCGCTAAAGAGGCCCCGTCGAGTCACGCCGGAGGCTCTTGGACTGCGGCGAGCATCGCCGCTCTCTATAAGACGCGGAGCGCCGTGCCTGCGGAAGTTTGTAGAGCGCGCCACTCCTCTGGGGTTTTGGATGGGGACGCGGAGTCTCTGGGAGGCCGAGGCGGGGTTGGGATTGGCGGGGTTCTGTGCGCGCCCGAAAGCGGCGATTCTCGCCGCAGTCCAAGGGCGGCGGACAAGCCGCCGCTAAGATGCCCCGTCAAGCACGCCGGAGGCTTTCGATGGGGCTGCGGAGTCCCTAAGAGGCCAAGGCGGGGTTGGGTTTGGCGGAGTTCTGTGTGCGCCCGAAAGCGGCGATTCTCTCCGCTCTCTATAAGGCGCGGAGCGCCGGCTTCCACCCTGTCTTTCCGCTTCCTTTTCGACCTTAGAACCCTCTCATTGACCTTTCTAACATTAGCTCCTTGTTTTCCGCTAGTTCATAAACCAGGATTTAGCATGAGTGATGAGTTCCCGAGGGCCCCGTGGCCTCACGCGCCTCCCCATTGGATTCTCAATTCCGGGACGTATTTCGTCACGTCGTCTACTTTCCATAGGCAACGCATCCTCGCATCACCTCAAGTTCGAACGCTCTTCACGCAGTATCTCATGGACACGGCACAGCAGTTTCACTGGACTCTCAAGGCCTGGGCTGTGCTGCCGAATCACTACCACATTCTAGCCGAACACAAAGGAGAATCCGCTCGCTCCCTGCAGCTTTGGCTATGCTGTCTCCATCGCACTTCAGCATCTGCGATTAACGAGTTGCACCGCGCTCCAGGGCGGCGCGTATGGATGAACTACCGGGAAACCCTGATCACCCATCACACCTCATATCTAGCGAGGCTAAACTACGTAAACCAGAACCCGGTCAAACACGGACTCGCCGCCTGTGCGGTTGACTACCGGTGGTGCAGCGCAGCATGGTTCGAACGTAGCGCGCCGAGAAGCTTTGTAACCAGCGTCGCGAGGTTCAAGAGCGATCGATTGGGCGTATGGGACGACTTCGACTGATGAGGACTCCACACTGCATGGGGTCCTTGTCTCGCTTGAGATGCCAAGGCGGGGTGGGTTTAGCGGAGTTCTGTGAGGGCCCGAAAGCGGCGATGCTAAGAGGCCCCGTCGAGCCACGCCGGAGGCCCTTGGATGGGGACGTGGAGTCTCTGGGAGGCGAAGGCGAGGTTGGGTTTGGTGGAGTTCTGTGTGGGCCCGAAAGCGGCGATTCTCGCCGCAGTCCAAGGGCGGCGGACATGCCGCCGCTAAGAGGCCCGTCGAGCCACGCCCCGTCGAGCCACGCCGGAGGCCCTTGAATGGGGACGTGGAGTCCGTGGGAGGCCAAGGCGGGGTTGGGTTTGGCGGAGTCCTGTGTGGGCCCGAAAGCGGCGAGCATCGCCGCTCTCTATAAGGCGCGGAGCGCCGTGACCACCAACCACCAACCACCAACCACCAACCACCAACCACCAACCAACAACCACCGACCACTGCCCACCGGCGACTGACCACTGACCACCAACCACCGGCCACTGACCACTGGCCAGCCGCGCGAGACTCTGTAGAATCCCTTTCCCATGAAACCCATCCTCCGGCGCCTCTCGCGGCCCTGCCTTGCCGCCGTCGCCGCTCTCGTCCCGCTCCAGCCCCAACCCGCCGCCGCGGAGTTTCGCGCCGGCGCCGCAGAAGTCGACATCAGCCCTCCCTTCTTCCCCGTCCGCGTCAACGGCGGATTCCTGGAACGTAGCGTGGATCATGTCGATGATCCGCTCTATGCCCGATGCCTCGTGCTGGACGACGGAAGAGAACGCCTCGCCCTCGCCGTCGTCGATAGTTGCATGGTCCCTCTTGAGGTCTGCGATGAAGCCCGCCAACTCGCCGCCGCTCAAACAGGACTCCAGGCGGAGCGGATCGCCATCGCCGCAACCCATACTCACAGCGCCCCGGGGGTCATGGATTTCTGCCTGGGCAGCCGCGCGGACCCCGCCTACACCGCCTACCTTCCCGGCCGCATCGCTGAAGCCATCCGGCAAGCGGAAGCCCAATTGCAACCGGCCCGCATCGCCTGGTCGGCCGCCGACGCCGGAGCCTACACGGCCTGTCGCCGTTGGATCACGAGACCCGATTCCCTCCTCACCGATCCCTTTGGCGAACGGTCCGTTCGCGCCATGATGCATCCCGGACATGAGAATCCAGCTTTCACCAGTCCCTCCGGCCCCATCGATCCCTGGCTCTCGCTCCTGCGGGTCGACGCCGCAAACGGTCAGCCGCTCGCCCTTTTGGCCAATTTTTCCATGCACTATTTCGGCAGCGCTTCCGGAGTGTCCGCCGACTACTTTGGCCGCTTTGCCAGGGCCATGCAGACCCGTCTCGCGCCGGATCGTCCCGGGTTCGTCGCCATGATGTCGCAAGGCACGAGCGGCGATCTTTGGTGGGGCGACTACTCCGGTCCCAAGGTCGAGCGCGACATCGATTCCTACACCGCGGCGCTGGCGGACATCGCCGAAACCGCCTGGAAAGGCGCCGAGTTCGCCGGCGCTCCCGACCTGGCCATGGCGGAACGCCGGATCCATCTCGACCGCCGCCTTCCCTCCGCGGAACGCCTCGAGTGGGCGCGCGCCCTACTCGAAAAGACCAACGGCGCCCGGCCCCAGAACCAGCCTGAGGTCTACGCCGAGCAAGCCCTTTACCTCGCTGAAAACACCACTGAAGAACTGGTCTTGCAAGCCCTGCGCATCGGTCCCGTCGCCATCACCGCCATCCCCAACGAAGTCTACGCCCTGACAGGGCTCAAATTGAAGGCCCGCAGCCCCCTCCCGGCGGTCATGAACCTGTCGCTGACCAATGGCGCTTCCGGCTACATTCCGCCTCCGGAACAGCATCGCCTCGGCGGTTACACCACCTGGCCCGCCCGCACAGCGGGACTCGAAGTCGAGGCCGAACCGATAATCGTGGAACACCTTCTCGAACTCCTGGAATCCGTCGCCGGACAACCGCGCCGCAGTTGGACGGAGTCCCCGGGTAACTACGCAGCCGCCGTTCAGGCCCTGCAGCCCGCGGCCTTCTGGAGACTCGGCGAGTTGGACGGAGACGTCCTGGCGGACTCCACGGGTCACGGGCCCGCCGCAAGCATCTTGGGAAACATCGCTTTCCACCTCCCTGGCATCCCCGATCGCTCACAACCCTGGAGCAGCCACGCCCTTCAGCTTGCCGGCGGCTGGATCGACACCGGAATCCGGGCCTCGGCCAACGCTCCGGATGCGGGAACGGTTTCCTTCTGGTTCTGGAGCGGCATGCCCAACGACGCACTTCCCGTCACTGGAACCCTCGTGTCGCTCGGCTCAGAGACGCTGGTCATCACGGGCGCGGCGTCGGACACGCCGGGACGCCTGCAACTCCAGCCCGCCGGGATCGCCGGGCGCACCGGCATCCAACCCCGCCGCTGGACCCACCTCGCCGCTGTCCGGCAGGGAAGCAGCCGGCGCGTCTACCTGGACGGGAAGCTCGATCTTCACACCTCCGAAGCCGTGCCTCCTGACGGACCCCTTCTCCTGGGCGGCGCCGGATCTCCCGAGGGTTCCTTCGAAGGACGCCTCGACGAAGCCGCCGTATTCTCCCGCGCCCTCAGCGAGGAGGAAATCGCCGGACTCGCCGCCGCGGGCGCCGTTACCGCCGATGCCGCCGCGCTGAATCCGGATCCTCATCCAGACTCATCTCCCCTCGACCCTGTCCACGCCCTCGCCGCGCTCCATCTCCCGCCGGGTTTCTCCGCGGAAATCGTCGCCGCCGAACCACTCCTCGCCGATCCTGTGGCTATCGATTGGGGACCCGACGGAGTCCTTTGGGTCGCGGAGATGGCCGATTATCCGCTGGGCCTCGATGGGGAAGGCGCTCCCGGGGGCCGCGTTCGCCGCCTAACGGATACCGACGGCGACGGCCGTTACGATCAGTCCACCCTATTCCTGGAAGGTCTTCCGTTCCCCACCGGCGTCAAAGCCTGGAAAGATGGCGTGCTCATCACCGCCGCACCGGAGATTCTCTTCGCCGCGGACCGGGACGGCGACGGCCGGGCCGAGCACCGTGAAGCGCTCTTCCGCGGCTTCATCGAAGGCAATCAGCAACTCCGCGTCAACGGCCTCCGTTGGGGCCTGGATAACTGGATCCACTGCGCCAGCGGCGGTCATCACCCGGGGTTCGGAACGGATACCGCCATCGTTTCCCTCGCCACAGGCCGGAAAACCGTCTTGGGTAGCCGGGATCTGCGTTTCCAGCCGGACACCGGAGCCCTCGAACCCGAGTCCGGCCCTTCCCAATTCGGGCGGTGCCGCGACGATTGGGGCAACTGGTTTGGCGTTCAAAACAGCTTTCCCCTCTGGCATTATGTTCTCGACGAACGCTACCTGCGCCGCAACGCCGCCGCCGCCGCGCCCGATCCGCGACGCCAGCTTCGCGGTTCCGCCAATCCCCCGGTCTTTCCCGCCTCATCGGCGGAAAAGCGCTTTCACAGCTTCGAGAACGCGGGCCGCTACACCTCCGCCTGCGGACCCTCGATCTACCGCGACCAACTGCTGTTTCCGGCCGGTTCGCCTACCCACGCTTTCACTTGCGAACCCTTTCATAACCTCGTTCAACATCATCTTTTGCGCGACGACGGCGTCAGCTTCAGCGGAGAGCGCGCCGAGGACGGCTCGAAGACCGACTTCTTCGCCTCCTCCGACCGCTGGTGCCGTCCGGTCATGACTCGGACCGGTCCCGACGGCGCGCTTTGGATCGTCGATATGTATCGCTACGTCATCGAGCATCCGGATTGGCTCCCGCCCGAGGGCCGCGAGGAACTGGCGCCGTTCTTCCGGCTCGGCGAAGGCATGGGTAGGATTTACCGCGTCTACCAGACCGCCCAACCGCCTCGCGCCATCCCCCTGCCGGCGTCGCTCACCGCAGAAGAACTGCCTTCCCTGCTGGATCATCCTAACGGACATGTCCGCGACCAAGCGCAGGAACTCCTCGTGCAGCGCGCCGATCCCGCAAGCGTTCCCGCCCTGGCTTCGATGGCCCGGGAACACGGCTCCGCCCTGGCCCGGCTGCACGCTCTCGCGGCTCTGGATGGTCTTGGTGAGGCCGCAGCAACCCTCCTTCGCGCCGCGTTGCACGACGATCATCCCGCCGTCCGCGCCCTGGCCGTCCGTCTTTCCGAAAAGGCCGGCTCCCGCGATGCCTCGTTGCGCCAGGACGCCGCGGGTCTTCGGGACGATCCCGATCCGAAAGTGCGATTTCAGTTAGCCTTGACCCTCGGCGAATGGAACGACTCCGGCTCCGGGTTGGCCCTCTCCGATCTCGCTCTCAAGAACATTGGCGATCCCTACTTTCGCGCCGCCATCGAGAGTTCAGCCGTTCCCCACCGTCCTGCCCTCGCCGCCGCCGCGGCGCGAGACCCGGCCGGATCCTTTGCCCTCGCCGAGTTCCTCGTTTCCACCGCTCCGGATGATCCTCACATCCACGCCGAATTGATCCGGCCCGCAGCCGCCCTTGATTCACTCGCGCCCGCGGCCCTGCCCTCCGCCTTCCGGCTCCTCGCCGCCTGGCTCGATGCCCAAACCTCACGCGGCGGAGCGGAACCGGGCGAATGGCCGGACTGGCTGTCTCCTTCGGCCGATCGGGCCCGGGAGATCCTCGCCGCCCCGGGATCTGTTGCGGAGTCCCGCGCCGCCGCAGCCTTGCTGGGACGCTGTCGCCTGACGAAACCCTCCGACGCCCCCCTCCTGCGCGAGGCTCTCTCCGCACGATCGGATCCTTCCCTTCAAGAGGAAACTTGCGAAGCGCTCCTCCGCGGCCGCCGTCCCGATGCGTTCGCCATTCTGCTAGACTCCTGGAAAGAACAAGGACCCACGCGCCGCCTGAGGATTCTGGACGTGGCCACCGGGCGCCCGGTCTGGGCCGCGTCCCTCCTCGAGGCGGTGCGCGAGGGCTCCGTTCCCACCGCGGAGATCGATCCCGCGATCCGCCAACGCTTGCGCCAGCACACCGACTCGGCGATTCAAGCCGCTGCATCCGAGTTGTTCCCGCTGAGCCCATCCGGCGGAGAAGCCCTTGCGGAAACTCTGCAAGCGCTCGCTTCCCTCGAAGGTTCTCAGGAACGCGGAGAACCCTTCTTTCTCGGACGCTGCGCGGTCTGCCACCGGGCCCAGGGAGCCGGCGGAACGGCCGGGCCCGACCTCGATGCTCTCAGCGACCGGTCCGCTTCCGCATTGCTCGCCGCCATCCTCGCGCCGAACGACGCAGTGGAACCCGGATATCTGGCCTACGAAGTCCGCTTGCGAAATGGCGACACGCTCTATGGGAGGATCAGCGGCGAAAGCGCAGGAAGCCTGCGGCTGATGGGTTTGGACGGGAACGAGCAGAGTTTGCCGCGGTCCTCCATCGACTCCGTGCAAAGCCGCGGGACCTCTCTGATGCCCGAGGGTCTGACGGCCGGCCTGTCGGCGCAAGACCTGGCCGACCTCCTGGCATATCTCCAAGCCGGAGGGTGAAGCCGGATCGCGAGGACCAGAACTCCTGATCTATCAAGGAAGGGGCGTGAGACGAGAGACTTCGAACCACGGATGACTGTAGCGGAACGTTCAAACGTTCCGATGCCCTGGGAACGAGGCCAGGATTCTGAACCACGGATGAACACGGATGGGAGGAAGAGTCCGGAGTTCCGCTTGAGGGGCGTGTTCATCCTTTAGGGAATGACGTGCGGTTTTGTGATCTTGCGCCCATACAGGGCGCGCATTCTCCTTTGGAGTTTTTTACATTTCTGGCTGGACGTTGCCCCAAACTTCAGTGGAACGAGGTTGCAAAGCCGCGAGAGAAGCCGGAGGCTTCGCAGCTTGTAGCCGGTGGTAAAGCGCAGCGCCACCACCGGTGTGAGTCGTAATTTGATCCGCACCCCGGCAGGGGCGCCAGAAACCGGTCGGCTATGCCCTCCACCTACACATGCCTGCTCTATCACGTCATCTTCTTCATAATCAGGATGAGCATCACCGGAGGAAGTCGTTTCGGAGGAGTTGATTGAGTTTCTTCACAAGTCCGGGATCGAATACGATGAGCGCTACCTCGATTGAAGGACTGAACCCACGAAGGGAGAGGGCGGCGGTCTAGCACCCCTGCCGGGGTGCTGGTGATGGATGGACCTTCTTCCGGTGGTGTCGCTGCGCGCCACCACCGGCTACAAGCTCTGATCCCTTCGGGATCCCTGCGTCTTCGGCCTCCCCTGCAGGCCAGAAATGTAAAAACTCCATGGATCCCCGCTGGGGATCTTAACCCCCATTTCTCATACCCTTTCTGCTGTGGCGCGCTGCACCCCATCCTGCCTTCGTTCCGCTTGCCTCGGGCTTGAACAGGGTGTTCTCATCGGGAAGGATGGCGCGGCAGCGGGCGAACCGATAGCTCCACGGAATAAATCAACAAGACCTGGAGGGCCGGCCTCCGTGACGGCCTGGTCCCCTGGCCGGATCACTCACGCGCTCTCATTGCGATGGTTGCCGCCGGAACACTAACTTCCACATAAAACATGTCTTGCTCCAAATGCAAGCTGATGTCTCCGCCCAATGTATCGAGAATGCGGCGGCACAACCCGAGCCCGATGCCCATGTGCACGGCTCCATCGCCTCCGTTTCCTTCAGATTCCGGGGCCCGGAAGAAGCGGCGGAACAACCCGGGCAACTCCTCTTGCGTCAACCCGGGATTGGTGTTGGCCACGGCCAACTCAAGGTCCCCTTCCATCCCAATCGCAGCGCGAACGCAAACCCGGCCGCCCGCCGGCGTGTAAGTCGCCGCGTTGCCAAATAGGTTGTTCAACACCAGTTCCAGCAGCGCGGGCGAAGTGCGGAATGGCGTTTTCGCCGCATTACACTGCCATTGCACACGCAGCCCCCGCGATTCCGCAGCATCGTAATGCGGTTTCCAACAACGGCGCAGGAACTCGTGCAAAACAATCTCCTCAACGGGTCCGGCGGTCGCGGGCGATTCCAGTCTGGCTAAGAGCAAGAGTTGCTCCACGGCCTGCTGCATGCGCAATTCCGCGTCGAGCAGTTCCTGGAGCGCTCCGCGGTAATCCTCGGAACTGCGGTCCCGGCTCAAGATCAATTCGATGCGCGCCCGCATCCCGGCCAAGGGATTGCGCAGTTCGTGCGCGGCGTTGGCTGCAAACTGCCGCTCCCGTTCGAGCGCGCCTTCCACCCGGGCCATCATGGCGTTGAGCCGCTGCACCACCGGATGCAGCTCCCGCGGCGCGTCTTGCAAGTGAAAGCGGTGACCGCCGTTCTCGCCCAAGGGACGCGTTTCGATCTGCCGCTCGAGTTCGCGCAAGGGCTCGAGTCGCCGCCGGACCACCACGAGCGCCGCCAGCACCACCGCGCCCGTCGAGAGGAGGCCCACCTGCACGAGGAGATGACGCAGATCCCGCAAGGCCGTTTCCACTCTCGTCATGGGATGCGCCAAGCTCAGATGCACCTCGACCGGGTCGGCTTGACCCTCCCGGTCCTGCGGGATGAAAGTGAGTCCCAGACACCGTCCCCGCACGTCGCCGGGCAAGGTCACATCGGCAAAAAACGGCACAGCGCTCCCCGCTCCCACCATCGGCAGATCCTCGCCTTGCAGGGTGCGAGACCGCAAGATGGTCTTCCCTCCCGCGAAACGGAACTGAAAATACTCGGGATCATCCGCGCCTTGAATCCGCAGCCAGGCATCTTCAGTCATGGCGAAGGCCACGCGGCGCCCCCTCTGCACACAAGCCGCTTGCAGGAAGCGCATCTTGTCCAGCAGAGCGTGCTCGACCCCTTGCTGGAGACGGTCCCGGAACAGAAAATAGGTCAACCAACCGCCCAGCAAGGTCGTGGCCACCATCGCCGCCACAATGCTCACCAGCAGCCGCCCCTTCAGAGATCCGGCTGCCATGGCGCGTCACTCCCGCGATTCGAGCACGTAGCCTTCGCCGCGCCGGGTGTGAATGAGCCGGGGCCGCTCCGGCCGCTCCACCTTCCTGCGCAAATAGGCGATAAAAACGTCCACCACATTGCTCTCGGCTTCGTCGGCAAAATCGTAAAGTTGTTCCCAAATGTCGCTGCGCCGGACCACGTGACCAGCTCGCAGCGCCAGCAACTCCAACAGAGCATACTCTTTTGCGGTGAGCGACAAGGGAGTTCCGCCGCGCCGGGCCGTGCGCCGGGCCGTGTCCACCTCCAAATCCGCCACTTTCACCACCGGATCGCGCAAGCCGTAAGATCTTCGCGTCAAGACTCGCACTCTCGCTAAGAGTTCGTCCAAAGCGAAAGGCTTCACCAGGTAGTCGTCGGCTCCCGCATCCAATCCATTGACCCGGTCTTCAATTCCGTCCCGGGCCGTGATCAGAAGCACTGCGGTGTTCTTTTCCTCCTGGCGAATGCGCTGAAGCAAATCCAACCCGGAAACCGCCGGAAGCATGATGTCGAGCACCGCGACCGCATAAGCATTGTTCTGAAGCATCCACAAGGCTTCAGCCCCGTCCGCGGTGTGATCCACAGCATAACCATTCTCCACCAGGCTCTGCACAATGGCCAGCCGGAGGGGGCCGTAATCCTCCACAATCAGGATCTTCATGGGTGGTTTCCTCCTCTCTAACAGGTCGCAGGATTGACCTTAATCACAAAATCGCGCAGTTTGGTGATTCTGGAGCCCTTTTAATCCTACTTTAATGCCGGCACGCTTAAATCACTCGTGGTCGGCGGGAGTAGCCACCCGCCTCATTTCCGGAACGACCATGACTCGACGGACCCCCCCCACCGCAATCGAGTCACCGCGGACCGGGCCGGCCGTGTTGCTGGCGGCAGTTCTTCTGTCGCTGGCTCCGGCCGGTCCGGCTCTCGCGGACCGCTTCCTGGAGATCCGCCCCGGCGTCGAGATCGCTTTCCCCACCCAACGGGGAAACGCCTACCTCATGGAAATCTCCACCGACTTGGAGCATTGGCTCCCCGCCGGTCCCTTCTGTTTCGGCGACGGCCGCCCTGTTCACGAATACTTCCCCGCCGCCTCCCGCAGCGGACAACGCCATTTCTTCCGGCTGCGCATTCTCGACGCCGGCAGCATCGGCCTGGCGCCGCTCTCTCTTACGGGCCACACCCTCGTTTTCAACGAAGGCTTCCAGCAACGCATCTTCGACCTTGTTGCAGGCGGGCTTGCCCGGGAAAAGACCACGGCTCAAGGTCTCACCTACTCTTTCGACTTTCTTAAATGCGCTCCGGACGAGGCGAACCTCGAACTCTTCGACGACTTCTTGGGGCATCAAAGCATCCGCCTCACTTTCAGTTCTCCCGAGGTCGGCTCCTACCGTTGGGAAAGGCGCGCCACCGGGCGCATCGTGGATGTCGATGAAGGCACCTTCACGGCCGTCCCCACGCGCCGGGTGGCCGAACTCGGCGCTCCGGGTTGCCCCACCTCCCTCACCGGACTCACCGCCGTATTCGATCTCGGGCTGCCCCGCACCGTCATCTTCAACGAAGAATCGCGCCTCCAATTCAGCGGCGGATCGGTTTCCGTTCCCGCCGGCTACGGCTTCTCCCGTTACGACGACCACAAGGCGAGGCTCCGCATCTCATCCAGCAATGGCGTCGAGGAGGTCTACGAACTCGAGTTTCTCAACCGCTGGGGCGGCTCCTTCATCATGCGTCAAATCCACGATGGGGTCGTGGAAGATGTCGAGCGCGGGAGCTTCAGTCTCTCCGGCGGCCCCTTGGAACCTGCCGTAACCGACCCTGGAAACGACGGTAACGGGAACCATTCCGGCGACGGCGAGGAACCAGTGGACCCCATCGACTACCGGCCCGCGTCGTTGGAAGGGTTCGCCCTCGATGTCCTCGTGAAATACGGAGCCCGGCGCCTTTGCTTCACCACGGCCGGAACGGGTCACTCCATTTGGCTCAATGCAGGCAACCCGGAGTATTGCCCTTTCACCTATCGCTACGAAAAGACCGCGGCAAACCGCGCTCGCCTCACCATCACCTACCCGGGAGACAGTGGCGACGATGTCGAAGTCTACGAATTGAGCTTCACGGGCGAGTCCGGCGGCAACGTGGTCCACAGAGAGGGCGAGGACGAAGAGACGGAAGGTGAGGAAGGCGTGTTCACGACCTTGCGCGACCTCTGTGGTGGAACGCAGGGAGTGGATTGGGGCCGGAGCGGAAACCCCGGGAGCGGGAAGGGCTATCGCCATGAGGAGGAGGATTGAGGCGAGAAGGAAGCAGCTCCGGGATAGAGGGTTGTCGCTGGGCAGGCGCCTTCCGGTCTGAGAGACCTCTGCTCTCGCCGGAGCGCGAGGGAAGGGGCACGGCCAGCAGAGAAATCGGATGGCCTCATGATCAACAACCGATGAATTCGGGTCTTCCCATCGGTCTCCCTAACCAGCCGCACTTCATTTCCGCCGCCCGCGGCGTCCTCCCCACTCCTTTCTTCCCCCTGGTTCTCTCCGTCTACCTCTTCCTCTCCCAACCCCGCTCCCATGCTCAAGACGAAGAGGGCTTCCGCTACAAACTCCAGAACTACGTCGAAGAAGACGGGCGCATCGAGGTCCTCTCCCATTACACCCTGCTCGACCTGGATCTGCCCCATTCCTTCCACTTCAGCCTCACCGCTCTCGCCGATATCATCACCGGAGCCACCCCCACCGGCGTTTACGACCCCGAGCGCTCCGGTCAGCCCGAATACATCGAGATCGACGACCGCAGAAACGCCGCTGTTTTCGATCTTTCCCGCGACTGGGACGACTTCCGCTTCAGTTTCCAATACGCCTACAGCGAGGAAGAAGATTACCGCTCCAACAGCCTCAGCATCCAAAGCGAAGTCGATCTCAATGAGGCGAACACCACCCTGCTCTTTGGGTTAGCCTACGCCGACGACGACGTCTACGCGGTCACCCTCGACCGCAAACGCCGCAAGGAAACCTACGACGGCATCCTTGGACTCAGCCAGATTCTGGGCCCGCGCACGCTTTTCCGCGCCCATCTCGGCTTCGGCTACGGCCGCGGCTACCTGGCCGATCCTTACAAGAGCATCGGAAAAACGGAGATCATCGATATCCCCGGGCTGCCCCCCTTTCCCCAACACGTCAGCTTTTTCGAGAACCGGCCTGACGAACGCACGCGCTACACGCTCCGCCTGGCTCTGCTGCACCATTTTGAAGCGCTGCGCGGCTCTTTCGACGCCTCCTATCGCTTTTTCCATGACGACGCAGGCATCGAGGCTCACACCCTCGAGATCGCCTGGCGCCAGAAATTTGGAGACCGCTGGGTCGTCAGTCCCTTCCTGCGCTACTACGTGCAAGATGAGGCGGACTACTACCTCCTCAGCCTCGACGGCTCGGGCATCGAACCGGACAACCGCCGCTCGGGAGATGCTCCTTATTACTCCTCCGACTACCGCCTCTCGAAACTCGACGCCTGGACCTTCGGTTGCAAGGTGGCCTACTTCCCGTTCGACTCACTCTCCGTCGATGCGACCTACGAGCGCTACGAGATGTCGGGGCGCGACAGCAGGACCCCCGGCGAAGTCTACCCACATGCCGACACGCTGACATTGGGACTGCATCTCCATTTCTGAACGCCTCACTCCGCCGTGAACGCTCTTCTCGAAGCTCTCCCCGTGCCCGCCGCCCGAGGCGTTTTCCGCCTCGAGTTCAAGGCCCTGGGCACCCGGTGCAGCCTTCAGTTCGTAGCCCAGAGCCTCCGCGCCGCCAGCGCCTACCGGGATGCCGCCCTGGCCTGGGTTCGCCGCTTCGAAAAGCGATTCAGCCGCTTCATCGAGACAAGCCTGATCGGACGGATCAATGCCTCGGCCGGCCGGGCCCCCGTCCCCATCGACGCCGAGGCCGCCCGCCTTTTCGACCTGGCCGATTCCGTGGTCCGGCTCTCCGGCGGACTCATCGATCCCTCCTCCCTCCCGCTGACCCTCTTGTGGAAGCAGGCTGCCCAGGAAGGCCGCGCTCCCAGCCCCGCGGCCATTCTCCGCGCCCGAAATCTCACCGGTTGGAGCCGCGTCCAACGACAAGACGACGCCGTTTTTTTGCCGGAACCGGGCATGAGCATCGACTTCGGCGGCTTCGGCAAGGAATACGCCGTGGATGAAACAAGCGCTCTGGCAAACCGCTACGGGATTCATGCGCTCCTCGTCGATTTCGGAGGAGACGCCCGCGGCTTTGGCCGGCCCCCAGACGCTCCATTCTGGGTCGCTGGCATCGAGGAAGGAGACGCGCCGGGAAAAGCGCTGAAACGCGTCGCGCTTCGCGATGGAGCCGTGGCCTCCTCCGGCAACTATCTTCGTTATGTCGAGATCGCTGGCCGGCGCTATGGTCATATCCTCGATCCCCGCAGCGGTTGCCCCGCCGATAACGGACTGCTGGCCGTCTCTGTTCTCGCCCCCACCTGCGTGGAAGCAGGCCTCCTTTCCACCTCCGCGTTCCTTCTGGGAGGGGAGGATGGAGCTGCTCTCATCGACGCGGCTTTCCACGCCGAAGGCTGCCTTCAGGAACCCGGCCGCATCCGCCAAACACGATTCTTCCATCAATATGAAATCCCGGACTGATCTGCTGCGGGCCGCCGCCTTCTGGGCGACGGCGTTTCTTCTCGCTCCTGGAACCCTGAGTTCAGCGAAAGCCGGCACGGCCGTCGGCGAGGTGTTTCCCGATCTCGGAAAGTTCCAACTCGAAGGCGCCCTCCCCAAAACCGCCGGCAAAGTCGTCCTCGTGGATTTCTGGGCCTCCTGGTGCGGCCCCTGCCGGAAGTCGTTTCCCGTCTACGATCAGCTAACCAAGACCTATGGTCCAAAAGGATTCGTCGTGGTCGCTGTCAGCGTCGATGAGGATCCGGACGCTTACCGGAAGTTCCTGGCAAAGCACAAACCGGGCTTCGCCACGGTCCTCGACGCCTCCCAGGCCCTCGCCAAGAAAGTCCAGCCGGCCACCATGCCCACGTCTTTTCTCATCGACCGCAAAGGCCGGGTCCGCTTCATCCACGCCGGATTCCACGGTAAAAAAACCCAGGCAGCTTATGAAAAGGAAATCGCCGCTCTGCTCGCCGAAAGCTGATCCCAGCCCGCCTCCCCGGGACCTCCGCCTGCGCTTTCTCGCCCTCGGGTTGCTCGCCTCGGGCCTGTCAGCCTGTCAAACCGTGCAGCCATGGGAACGGGCCTTCCTTGCCGACTACACCATGCGCCCGGATCGCGATCCTCTCGCCCAAGCTATGACCGAACATCTCTATTTCAGCCGCGAAGCCGCCTACGGGGGTGAAGGCGTCGGCGGAGGCGGCTGCGGTTGCAACTAACCCCGGTCGCGCCCCCCTCGCAGCCGGCCCCGGCCGCGGGCGCCTGCCTGCATCAGCCTCTACCCAGTTCTCGCCCGTCTCTCATGAATAGCTCGTTGCACCCAATGCCGTGGACGCTGGTTCGCATCTATCACTCACGCCTGGGTTCCCTGCTCATCGCCCTGCTGCTCTTGCTGCAGCGCAGCCCGGCCTTGCGCTGGATCTGGTCCCTTCGCGTGACTACGCCTCCGCCTTTGCTCCAACCCGCGGTCCGATTCCTTATCCCGGCCTCCGTCTCCGCGGGCACGTTGCATACGCTCTCCGGTGCAACGGTAGTCCAGGCGGTGGCTCCATCGAGCAATCCTGCCCTAGCAGAAGCCGGTGAGCCGTTTGTCTGGGTCTTCCGCACCACTCCCCACGCCGCCATGTCCTACAGCGCGGCAGGACTTCCTCCTGGAGTGAATCTCTCCGGAGTAATTCAGCATGGGGTCAGCAGCCTCGTCGGAACTCCCACGACGCCAGGTCTCTATCAAGCCGAAATCACTGGATACGAAAAGCTGAATCTATCCGGAGGCCGCACTCCGGTTTTCCGTTTGGTCATCAACGTCGAAGCAGGCGATCCTCCCAGCATCGTCACTCCGCCTCAAGGCGGCGAATTCACGGAAGGCGAGGACGTTTTGCTCGAAGTGGTCGCGGAAGGGTCAGGGCTCAACTATCGCTGGCTCCACGATGGTGAACCGTTGGAGTCGGAAATCCATTCCCTCATCGCGGAGGACGGGCTCCGAGAGGTCTTCGTCCCCAGTTCGGATCCGGGCGGGACTTGGCGCAGCCAGATCGAGGGCTTTGACTTGTCGGGTTGGACTTCCGGATTCGGCGGCGTCGGATTCAAAGTTCCCACGGAAACCACCTACGACCCCTTCATCGGCGTCGATATCGAGGAAGCCATGCGGCGGCGGTCCACCAGCGCCCTCATACGCATGCCCTTCAGCCTCGATCCGGCTCACCGGACCAAGCTCACGCAGCTCCGCCTCGCCATTCAATACGACGACGGATTCGCCGCTCACCTCAACGGAATCCCCGCGGCCGCTGCCAACGCTCCAGCCACGCCTGCCTGGAACGCCGCCGCCCAAGCCGGCCGCGACGATGCTCTGGCGGTGCTCTACCAGGACATCGATCTCAGCGCCCGGCTCGGCGACTTGCGGGACGGAGCCAACCTCCTCGCCATACAAGGACTCAACCAGCGCAGCGACTCGGATTTTCTCATCAACGCCCGGCTCGAAGGCGTGGTGCAGCGAGACCTTCCCCAGCTCCGCATCCCCCGAGCCAGCGCCTCCCACTCCGGCTTCTACATCGTGGAAGTGCGAAGCGGCGATCTCATGGTCCAAAGCGACCCGGTCGAGCTGCGCATTCTTCCGGCCGGCGGCTTCGCTTCCTGGCGCCACCAAAATTGGTCGCCGGAAGAGATCCTTCAGCCGGAAACCAGCGGGCCCCTGGCGGACGCTGATGGAGACGGGAAATCCAACCTCGAAGAGTACGCCGTCGGCGGAAACCCGCGCCTGCCCAGGGAGAGTCCGACCCTCACCATCGAGCCCGGTCCGGAACCCGGGGGCGGGATTCTCCTCCGGATTCCCTGGAACGTCAGACAGCCGGACGTCGACTACCTGTTCCAGCGAGCGGTGGACCCCGCCTCGGGCGCCTGGGAAACTCTCGTCGATGGGACCGGCGGGATCAGTCTTTCCGAGGATGAATCCGGGCTAACTGCAGAGGCGCCTGCGGGACCGTTTGCCCTTTTTCGGGCCTTGTTTCGCCTGCGCTGAGCCGGAGGCTCTTGGACTCCGGCGAGCATCGCCGCTGTCTCCCGGCGCGGAGCGCCGTCCTCGCAACTGCATTCGCAAGAATGCAGACTGCTGGGTCAAGGAGTCTCAAGAGCCCGCCTG
>JBGTBW010000043.1:0-4792 GCA_041749135.1 Verrucomicrobiales bacterium | reverse complement strand
ACTCGTCCGGATTCCACTGCCCCAGCGCCGTGTCCCGGCGCCTCCGCTGCCTCAGTTCCCCGGCGCCTCAGCTGCCCTGCCGCCGGCCCGCCCTGCCGCCGACCTCCCATGGTGGATCCTCGGACGCATACGGGAAAGCCCTCAAAACGGCCCGCAAAGCTGCCACTCTTACCCAGGCCGAACTATCCCGGCGGGGGTGCATTTCCATTCCAACCCTTAGGCTCATCGAACGCGGACACGGTAACCTCGCTTCTTTTTCGGGGTCCTTGATGCGCTAACCCTTGAGATTTACGGCAGCAACCTGCCGCGCCTCGCCTCGCCTCGCTTGGCGAGCAGCTCGCTACGCTTCGCAGCCGCCGCGGCCTCGGGCAGCTCGAGCTTGCCCCCCCCTCATCGGCCGCACGCAGCCGACCATTGTCGCCCTGGACCGCCGGGGAAGGGGGAGAGTCGCCGTCTTAAACGCCGCTCTTTTAGCCCTTGGGGCGGGCTTCAAGCTCGTATGTGTCTGGGCTGGTGGCGGTGCCGCTTGTGGTTTCGCGTTTACGCAGTTGGAAGTGTAAAAAGTCGTGCGGGCAAGATGCCCGAGCCCCTGTTGACCCGGATAAGCTGTGTGGAAAGTTGAACGCTTGCGGCGTTTGGCCGGTCTAACCCACCGGCGGATCCCATGAAACTGCTTTGCATAGGTTGCCTTTTGACCGTTTGCTCGGTTCCTTCTGGTTTCTGCGCGGAAGAAACCCTGGAGGAGTTCTATGTCCGGATGGAGCTGGAATATGCGGCGGCGGCTACGACGCGTTCGGAAGAGCACCCGGAAGTGAAAGGGCTTGCGGCCGCACTGAATGTCCTGAGGGAGAAGGCGCAACTGAGCGACCAAGCGCTCAGGAAAGTGATGGAGGACGAACGGATTGTGCTCGAGTCCAGGCTGGCGGAGACTCTGAGTCGCGGCTTCGGGCCAGCGCATCCGGTCGTTTTGCACCTCGAAGCGCAGAGAGCGGCGATCGGCGCGCTGTTGCGTGAGGAAAGCCTGGCGGAGCCGCGTAAGGACAGGCAGGCTGTGCTTGAAGCAAGACGGGCCGAAGTGGAAGCAAGGCTTAGTGAAGAATTAGGCAGCGGCCTGGGACGGGGGCACCCGGATGTCTTACAGCTTGAAGGGCAGTTGCAGGCGGTCGAAGAGCTGCTGCGCTCCGAATCTCGGGAGGAGGCGCTCAACGATATGCAGGCGATGCTTGAGGCGAGACGGGCCGAAGTCGAAGCAACACGGGCGGGAATGTTGACCAGCGGCTTGGGATCGGGGCACCCGGACGTCGTGCAGCTTGAAGAGCAGTTAAAGGCGATAGAAAAACGGTTACGCGAAGATTCTCAGTAGTTGTTACACTACGACCCCGGAAAAAAGGCAAACTAGGGACAGTGTTTTGACGTTGCACGGCGGCCGGGTTGCCCCACAATTCCGCTCCGCTCATGCGAAGAGCGCGCGTATTGGGGGTCCGGCCCGGCGGGGCAATTTCTATGAGGTTATGACGCGGGCCATCGAGGGGAGGTTCATGACCCAAGCCTCGCCGCCCTGGCCGTCGGACCCAGCCAATTCCGACGGTGGGCTCTCGGACGCTTACGAAAAACCTATTGACGTGGGAAGAGAAATCGAATTACATCGTGACTTTCCAGGGTAGGATGGCATGACTAAATCTGGACGCCTCTATTTGATTTTTGGGCTTCTGGCTACTTCAGTCGCTCTGAATTTTTTTCAGTTTAACAACCATGAGCCGCCCGAAGCGACGCGAGATCCATCAGCTTTCATCCCGCCGACGCGCTCATTGTCGGGCCAAACGCCCCCCACCATCCTACGATGGAGAAAGTATGAGACCCCGGGATCCCAGGGGATTCAGGAGAATGATGTAACCGAGTCACCGACAGACGAGGATCCCGTTCGAGTTCGACTCGCTGGTATGGAAGAGGCCATTGAAGAAGCAGACTCTCTCCTTAGCAATTATGCTTCGAGCTTTCCTGAGGGAGAAGGCGACCAGATAAGCTCGTATGTTAGGCAATTCCGTGCGCCGATTGCAATGAATTACATCGCTGAACACATAGAAACGCTTCCGCCCACGAAGAGGCTTGAGCGAATGGGTGAGGAGGTAAGAGTGCTGGTAGCGGATAATGTTCACGACTTCGATGGGAGGGCCTACGGTTCTCAGTATGGACCGATGGGATCCGAGAGGATCCAAATCGATAGAATGTGGACTTATCAGGACTTTCTCGATGTTTACGATGGTAGACGCGGATTGGTTGCGCAGGATCTCAAGGAAGTTAGTGAACACCTTCCAAGTAGCGTGTACGAGGCTCTACGGTATCGTACGCTGCTTCGCGTGGAACAACAGTTTTTCCTGTCCCTTGGCGCTGCTCGGCTTGTAGCCGCCGAAAGTAAAGCAGATGATGGAAAAAATAACTCGATGCGGTGAAAGAAATGAACTCGGAAATATAGTTTTCTAGCCAATTCAAAGAGCGTTGCCGGGTCCAATCCTGCCGAAGGGAAGGACCAGACACTGTTCAACCCCCTCCAACCCGCCGCCCTGACCGGGCGGGACCGGCAGCCTTTGAAAAGCGCTTTCCTAGCAGTTCAACCCCCACCAGCCCTCCTCTGACCAGGCGGGACAGATCAGCGACTTTGGAGGCTGGCCCGGCTTGCCGCGCGCACCCGCACAAGGCCGGGTAGCGTGCGCCCGGAGTTGAAGTAGACGCACCCCAGCGTGCAGCTCCGGCGGAACCTGGGCGGCGGCCGCTTCGAAATCGGTCCGGTCCTGACTTTGCAGCTCCTAAGCCGGAAATAGCACGGATCGGCAAGCGGCCGCCTGCGGAAGCCGCACTAGCGGGGATCTCTGAGGCAGGTGTTTTTACAGGGGCTAACTCATTGATGGCTAATTGAAAGCTCCACAATCGGACCTTGCCTGTCCGGACCCCTTTTTGGGGCGCAAAAATAGTATGATTTAGCCAGAGTCCATCTTTTCTGGCCTTCGGAGCGGGTCGCTGGATAACCCTCTATGACGCGAAAAGGGGAATGCGCCCTTGCTGTTGTCCCCTTACCCGCGGACAGTAGGGCCCCTCGGGGCGAGCCGGGTTGTCTGCCAGGCCAATTCATGCGGGGCCAATTGCAATTCACGCCTTTCTTAATCCAAGACCCTCGCAAGATTACTATTATTATGAAGAGTGCAATGGCGCTGCGAAGCGCTGCCTTGAGCTGTGTCCTTCTCGGATCCCCGGTCCGGGCCCAGGAATCCTTGCCCACAACCTTCGGCCCCCCGGAGGAGATCCGGCCGCCACGGGACCCCTCGGGGCAAGTTCATTCGATCGCCACGGGGGACCTCGATGGCGACGGAGATCTCGATCTCGTGACCGGCTCGATCGCGGCAGACGAAGTGGCCTGGTTTCGGAACGACGGGACCGGCACATTCGGCGAGGCGCAGATCTTGACCCAGACTGTGAATGGAGTTCACACCGTGGCGGTGGCGGATCTCGACGGGGACGGCGACCTGGACATTGTTTCGGCATCCCGGGGCGATGACAAGCTGGCCTTCTACGAAAACCTCGATGGGGCCGGGACTTTCGGGCCTGAGATGGTCATCTCCACCGAGGCGGATGGAATTTGGTTCGTCCACCCGGCGGATCTCGATGGGGACGGCGACATCGATCTGGTGACTTCCTCCCGGGATGACGATCAGGTCGCTTGGTTCGAGAACGATGGTTCGGGAACCTTCTCCGGAAAGAAAGTGATCTCCACCCAGATCGACTTTGGACGGTCTGTCTGCACGGCGGACATCGATGGGGACGGCAAGCTGGACGTGATCTCTGCCTCCGCTGAGGACGACAAGATCGCCTGGTATCGCCATCTGGATGGCGAAGGGACCTTTGGCTCCCAACGAATCGTGACCCTCCAGGCGGACGGCGCGGTCACCGTGAAGGCCGGAGATATCGATGGGGATGGGGACCCGGACCTCCTGGTTGCCTCGGCCAACGATCACACCGTGGCGTGGTATGAGAACACGTTGGGCGGCGAACAGTGGACTCAGCACATCCTTACCGGGGAAGCCACCGGGGCGTATGGCGCCGCTTTGGCAGACCTCGATTCAGACGGCGATCTCGACGTGATCGGCAGCGGGATGGATTCGGGGCTGGTCGAGTGGTTTGAGAACACCGACGGCCAAGGGACATTCGGAGAAGGCTTACCACTCTCCGATCAGGAGGACGGCGTGGCGGATGTCGCCGCGGCGGACCTGGACGGCGACGGGGACGTTGATGTCCTGTCGGCGGCGTGGAGGAGCGACCGGGTCGCGGTCATCCAGAACTCAACTGCCTTGATTCCCATTTATGAAATCCGCCAAACTCAATGGCCTGATGATATCGACTGCGGTGAAATGCATGCTTTGTTCTATGGAAACGCAATCGTTAGCGAGTGGCCCGGCAATAGACATAGAGGTTATATTGAAGAAATACAACTCAATACCGGAGCAGGCGTCCGAAAGTACTGGATTCTAACAGTCCATTCTGATAACGATTACTGCCTAGGTCGAATTGACGGCTTCTTTCAAGTATTCGGTGACGGGGGGGGGAGGGGGGGGGAGGCGTCTTGCCATACTGGACTAGCGCTATTTATGGATTCGCCGACTTTGATGGGGATGGATATGGCGAACTTTATTATGCCTCAGAAGAACACGAACGGTTCGGACGGTTCGGGCTTCCGGATCTGCCCCTTCTTCATTTGAGCAATGACGAATGGTTTACAATAAGCGACGTTAATGGTGATGGA
>JBGTBW010000042.1:0-19078 GCA_041749135.1 Verrucomicrobiales bacterium | reverse complement strand
GGATACGTCGTTGGTCTGATTTCGCTCTGGATTGTTGGATCGGGGTACAACCTCTTTTGGCTTGCGATGATGAGTCTCTGAATTCATGATCGATTAATCAAGAAGACGAACAAGACGCTCCAGTGAACCGTCACCCGCTGTCATCTCGGCTGCTTGCGCACCCGAGCCGCCAGCGGGCGCCGGTCACTGAGCTAGACGTTAGCCGCCACCCATATGTTCTGCACCGTCCTACATTCGCTGAAGAGTCCGCAGAACGTCGGAACAATCGTTCGCTCCCACGTCGCGTTCGGAGGTGGCCCCGTTATCTTTGTCGGACAGCGCAAACCTTGGGACTTTCGGAAGGGGACACAGGCGTTTTCACGCAAACTCGAACGCCTCGCCGAGCTGGTATTTCTCGCTGATGATGATTCCTTCTTCTCATGGTGCTCGGTGCATAGCTACTCTCCAGTCGCAATCGAAATCACGGCCATTGCGGTGCAGCTTCCCGGTTTTGCTTTTCCGGCGCGTCCCGCGATCGTTGTTGGGGGTGAAGCTGCCGGGCTATCGAGCGCATTCCTGACGCGCTGCGAACACATCGTGGCTATCCCGCAGTTCGGTCCTGCGGAGTACCTGAACGTTGGGGTTTCTTGCTCGATCGCTCTGTACGAGCTCAACCGGCAGCGCTCTGACCGCAACGCCGTAGTCGGCCACAAATACGAACCTGCGCAAGCGGCTCACAAGCAGTTGCAGCGGACGGATCATGCATAAAGTGCCAAGGCACATAGGTCAGCGCGCCGCCGCTGAACTGCGGCGTTCGCTCCGGAAAGAAGGCAGTTGGCGCCCTCCCGGGGATCGGCTATTTTGATCCATGATTGTCGAGAATTTCCCTGAACTCGCCGACCTGGACGATGAGCAGAAGCTGATCCTGGCAGGGGAGCTGTGGATGAGCGCCACTTCTTCGGATTCAGAGTCGCGGGATCTTTCGGCCGATGCGATCCGGATGCTCGAGGACCGACTCGCTCACTTTGAGGCGAACCCTGGTACTGGCATTCTCTGGGAGGACCTTAAGGATGCGAAACGGGTTGAGTAATGGATGTCATCTGGACTGCCTCAGCAGCCGAGGACTATCTTCGGGCAGAGACGAATCGCCCGGACGAGTTCATCGCCGGAATTGACGGAGCGCTCCGCTTGCTTTAGGTATTTCCGAAGCTGGGGGCTACCGTGCCGCACTCCAAGAAGCTGCGAGCTGCGGAGGGAACGCTGGTCGATGGAAGCCATTTGCGACAATGGAGTTATGTGGGTTACGGCTGGCCAATACTAACTGAAGGCGAACAAGACCGCATACTCAACCCACTACCCGCCCTGCATCGCAGGCTGAATTATGACTCGAACCCTAAATCAGAAACCGGAGGGGCGTTCCCGGTAGCGGGTGAATGGCCTCGACGGCCTCCAGTCTCGTCGTTGGCAACGGCGCCGGTAGAACATTTGACCGGCCGGGAGTCCAGAATTAACAGTGGGTTGTGGACTATTCAAAAATCATCACGATTGAGCCGGGCAAGCGAAGCGGAAAGCCGTGTATTCGCGGCATGCGCATCACTGTTCAGGACATCCTCGAGTATTTGGCGTCGGGGATGACGGAGGAGGAGATTCTACGGGATTTTTCCGAGCTTACGTCTGAGGACATCAAGGCGTGCTTGGCGTTTGCGGCCGATCGGGAACGTAAGCTGTTCGTAGCGTCCGCGTGAAACTGCTTCTGGATGAGAATATCTCCGACAGGATTGTTCAGGGGATCACTGACGAGTTTCCCGGCTCGACACACGTCAAGTCGGCCGGCCTCAAGGAAGCTGACGCCCGGATCTTGTGGGCTTGGGCTAAAGAGCATGGCTTCACGATTGTTTCCAAGGACACCGACTTCAACCAGAGAGCTATTGTGTTCGGCCATCCGCCCAAATTCATCTGGCTCCGCGTCGGCAAGTGTCCCACGAGCTTGATCACGGATCTTTTGCGATCGCGGCATGAGATCATTCGCCAATTCATCGCGAGCGATGTGGAGAGCCTCCTTGTGCTCAATCCATAAAGAGCCGAACAAGACGGCGCACTTCAACCCGCTACCCGCCCGGAGTCAGAAGCTGAATGACGACTCGCACCCTAATTCAGGAACCAGAGGCGCGCTCCCGGTAGCGGGTGGATCGCCTCGTACGTTCTCTCAGAAAAATGCCCATATTTCACGTCCAAGGTGATTTGCTAGATCAAGACGTCGAGGTGATCGTCAACGCCTGGAATCGGAACCTCATTCCTTGGTGGCTCCTGTTGCCACAAGGCATATCGGGAGCAATCAAGAAGCGTGGCGGGCTTGCTCCGTTCAAAGAACTCAGGAAGTTCGGAATATTGCCTCTTGGTGGAGCAGTGGTTACAGGTGCTGGACGTCTTCCATATCAGGCCATCATTCATGTTGCGGGGATCGGGCATTGTTGGAGAGCATCCGAGGCATCGATTCGTGGATCGGTGAGATCGGCCATATCCAAGGCAGAGGAGCATGGCTTCGAGTCAGTCGGCTTCCCCTTGATTGGAGCAGGAACTGGTGGCGGAAGCCCGGATAAGGTCGAGGGAATGATTCGCGCGGAGATCGAGCAATCTGGATACGCTGGGCGTGCAGTGATCGTCCGCTACACCAGAAAGAGGAGAGAACAAGGCGCATCATCCAACCCCTAGCTAGCAGGAAACGAAAACTGTGGCGGGGCATTGCCGCCATGCGAAAAATGAGAATGCCCAACAAGACTGTGATGGTCAACCGCCTACCGCACGCACACGACTTTCCATGAACATCAACCCTGAATTCGAGCGCTCCGAACAAGGCAGATGCACCAGACAAGCTGTCGATCTGCGTCGTTCGCCATAAGAAAGGAGCTTGCGCGGGCAGCACATCCCGACTACATTGGCCAATGCCAATTAAGGAGAACTATGTCCGGGCGCCCCTGCCCACAACGAGTTGCTCACAACCAGCTGCTCGGAACCGGCTACCCGGAAATGCTACTTGGAAGAAAAAGATCCCTTCTTCACCTCAGTTCCCAACAGATGGCTCACTTTATCTGAGCAGAAGTGGGTCACTTTATCTGAGCGCTGTAGCCTTTACACTTCTCGCGATTCTTGTCCCCTTTCTTTCAACAGTTCTTCAGGCTGGCGGCGGCAGATTGCAGATTCACGCAGCCACAGAAAGCCCTTCGGGCATCTATCGAGTCGCCTCAAAACCGATCGATCAAGTCTATCAAGACAATTTGCGAGGAGAAATTGGCTCAGTTATATCACTGATCGATAAAAATGGCGCTGTCCTTTCACAATGTTTCCGGCCATTTCCTGCTTACCAGGACACAGATCGTGACGACTGGCGAGCCAAAGCCTATTGGAATAATAATGAAACAATGACAGCCATTTCTTCAGCGGGTCATCTTTTCGCCAAAGTCGACTTCTATTCTGTCGCAAAAGATCGAATTGCAATACTCCCACATCCTGAATGGGAGTTTATCCTTTTCAAGGATCTGAAGGGCTACAAAGGCGAAAGAACCAGAACTTACGAAACTTTCAAAGAATGGTTAACTGAAGATACCTGCGTAGTTGAGGTCAGCGGAACAGCAGTTCTGGATGAAACCCAAAAGGATAGATATCCTGATTACTCTTATACGATTACGATACGCATCGCCATGGATCGCATCGAGATTCTCGCCGTTAAAAAAGAGTGAAGGCTAATTATCTGCTCCAGCGAACGGCGGCATCGCATCACTGTTGCAATCAACGCGCCTCGTGACCGCCGGGTCGCTGACGTTGAGTCGTTCTGCCAAGAAGTTGAAAGTCGCTGCGAGAGCCGTTTTTTTATCCATTCTCTTCTCTTCGCATTTCGTGATCGCCGGAGACGCGCTTGACGCACTCCAGGGAACTTGGAAGTCGGACAAAGAAGCAAAGAATGGACGCTCGCGGAATAGAGCGCTTCCTCGAACACATCCTCAATCTCCCGCTCCTTCATGCCAGGTCTCAACATTGAAGAATTCCGGCGTGAACGAAGGAAGTGGCTGGGCACGGCGCCATCTGATTCTGGAATAGGGCGATGGGGTCGGCAGGGGGGCGGTAGGGGCGAGCGCCGGTCCGGGATTGGAAAGCGGTAATGGGCTGACGCCCATGACCGCACTGCAGGACGCTGGCGCGCGGATCGGAAACGCCGCAGAAAATGGCTTGTCGGGGGGAGTGCAGGGTTTACAAGGTGACCGCGACGGGTTGTTCTGCATCGATGCCAACACGGCTGAAACATCGCTGGAGTCTCGGCCACAATTATCTGGCCGGCATCACCGCGGAGGATTGGCAGCGGCTGCTGCGGAGGCACCGGTTCGGAGTCGATCCCGTCTATTGGCATCGCGCCGCGTTCATCACCCTGGCCAGTTGCCTGAACTCGTTTTATCGACACAAAGAACACCGTCTGCACGGCGCGGAGGTAACTCGCGTCGAGGCGCCGCCTCCGCTGTTCGTGCTCGGTCACTGGCGCTCGGGAACCACGCACCTGCACAATCTGCTGGCTCAGGACACCGAACAGTTCGCCTTTGCCAACACCTATCAGGTGGTGAATCCCCACACGTTTCTCTGCACGGAAGAAACCAACACGCGCCGCTTCGCCTGGATGGTTCCCGCGAAACGGCCCATGGACAACATGGCGCTGAATTTCCAGTCGCCGCAGGAGGATGAGTTCGCCCCGTGCCTCATAAGCCTGCGATCACTCTACCTGGGAATCAGCTTTCCCCGGCACGAGGATTATTACTTGCGCCATCTGACCTTCCGGGACGCGCCCGAGGCCGAGGTTGAGGAATGGCGGTCCGCCTTCCTTTGGTTCCTGAAGAAGCTGACCTTCAAATATCGACGCACTCTGGTGTTGAAATCACCCACACACACCGCGCGCATCCGTCTGCTCCTGGAGATGCTTCCCGGCGCGCGCTTTGTGCACATCCATCGCGATCCATACCGCGTGTTTCAATCCTTCCGCCATTACTTCGATACCGCAGTGTGGCACACCTATCTCCAGCGCCCGGACCGGACGGTCATCGACGATCGCATTCTCTCCCGTTACAATCTGCTCCATGACGCCTTTTTCGAGGAACGAAGCCTGATCCCGGAGGGCCGGTTTCACGAAATGTCGTTCGAAGATCTGGAACGCGATCCGATGGGTGAGATGCGCCGGCTATACGAATCCCTGCGCCTCGATGGCTTCGAGAGCTTCCGTCCCCAGCTGCAGCGTTACGTAGACTCGCTCGCCGGTTATCGAAAGAATCCGTTCCCCCCTATCGAACCCGCGCTGCGGCGCACTATTGCGAAAACCTGGCGCCGAAGTTTCGATGAGTGGAACTATCCCATCTGAACCGGGCTCCGCCCCCGCCCGGATTGCGCCGGGGCCGCGCGGGCACTGGCTGCTGGGTCACCTGCGCGAATTCCGGCGGGATGTGCTGGGATTGCTGATGGAGTCGGTGCGCGAGCACGGGGACGTGATCCGTTTCCGGCTGGGGCCGCACGTGGTGCATCTCGTCAACCATCCGGACCATGTGGAGCACGTGTTGCGGAAGCACGCAGGCAACTACGACAAGCGCACGCGAAGCACCCGCTTCAGCCGGATGGTCACGGGCGAAAGCGTTTTGACCGGCGACGGCGAGTTCTGGAAACGCCGGCGCCGCATGTTGCAGCCCGCGTTTCACCACCAGAACCTCGCCGCCCTAACCGGCCGGATGATGGCCTCGACCGGGGAGATGCTGGAGGATTGGCGCAAGCGTGCGACGACCGGCCGGCCGTTCGACGTCGCCTCGGAAATGATGCGGCTGACCTACATCATCGCGGGCCGGACGTTGTTCAGCGCCGAGGTGGGAGGCGATGCCGGGGAGATCGAACGGGCGCTGCGCATTCTTCTGCCGCAAGCCTTCGAGCGACTTGGCCGGCTGATCAATCCTCCCGGCTGGATCCCGACGCCGGACAACATCCGATTCCGCGCCGCGTTGCAGTCGATCGACCGCGTGGTCTACCGCCTGATTGCGCGGCGCCGCCACAACCAGGCCGCAGGCACGCCCGATATCGATTTGCTCGCGCTGTTGCAGTCGATGCGTGAGGAGGAGACCGGAGCGGGCCTGAGTGATCGGGAACTGCGAAATGAAGCCGTCACATTCCTCCTCGCCGGTCATGAAACCACGGCGAACGCGCTGACGTGGACCTTTCATTTGTTGTCGCTGCATCCGGAGGCGGAGAACCAGTTGCGTGAGGAACTCGCCGGTGCGCTTGCGGGGCGCGCTCCCACCCTCGACGACCTGCCCCGGTTGCCGTATCTCAAACAGGTCATCCGGGAATCCATGCGATTGTATCCGCCGGTCTGGATCATCGAGCGACGGGTCATCGCCGGGGACGTGGTGGGGGGGTTCCGTTTCCCGGCAGGATCCTCGGTGGTGATCGCGCCGTATGCGCTGCATCGACATCCCGGATTCTGGGAGCGACCGGAGGCGTTTGAACCCGCACGGTTCCAGAACCCCGCCCCGGAGGCCTACATTCCGTTTGGGCTGGGACCGCGTTCCTGCATTGGAAACGAGTTCGCGATGCTGGAGGCGCAACTCGTCACGGCGATGGTCGTGCAGGCAATACGTTTGCGCCGGGTTCCCGGGCATCCGGTGGAAGCATTGCCCGGCCTGACCCTGCGCACGCGGCACGGACTGATGATGACCGCGCACAGAGCAGGATCGGATGAATCCGCATTCCGAGGCGGGCCACGGTGAAACCGGGTCAAGAGATTGTGAATGGGGATGGTAGCGGTGACGCAGCCCGGGCATTGGGAAAAACAATGAAGACTGAATACTTATCAATTGCGGCTGACCGGAAGCCAGCCGCTAAGGTTGCGCGCGTGAACACGGAAACCAGACCGGCCATGAAATTCCCCTCCCGCGAAGAGGAATCGCTCGAACGCCATTTCAAACCGCGCCTGCAACAACTCCTGCGCACACTGGGCGTGGATGTCGCCTACGAGCGCGGGCAGGGAAACCATCTCTATCATCGCGACGATCAGGGACGTGAGATCGAGGTCCTTGATCTGGTGGGCGGTTATGGCTCCTTGCTGCTCGGGCACGCGCATCCCGCGCTGGTGGCCGAAGCGCAACGGTTGCTCTCGACCGGCCGGCCGATTCACGCCCAGGGATCCCGGCGCGAATACGCCGCGCGGCTGGCCTGTGAATTGTCGCGTCGCGCGTCCGGGGATTATTGTGTTCTCTTCGGCAACTCCGGGACGGAAGCCGTCGAGGCCGCGATGAAACACGCGCTGCTGGAGACGGGCGGGCGGACGTTCATCGCTCTGGAAGGCGCCTTCCATGGCAAGACCCTGGGCGCGCTGCAATTGACCGCGCATCCCGATTACCGCGAATCCTTCGAGCTGCCCGGCCCGAAGGTGCTCCGCGTGGCTCCGGATTCCATCGAACAATTGGAGGCGGCGTTCGCCCGTGTGACCGACCCGGCCGGTTTTGTGTTCGAACCCATCCTGGGCGAGGGCGGTGTGCGCCCGCTCAATGCGGAATTCATCCAGCGCGCCGCCCGGCTTTGCGCCAGCCACCGCGTTCCGTTGATCGCGGACGAATGCCAAAGCGGCCTGGGGCGCACCGGCAGTTTCCTGGCGTGCGAGAGAATGGGCGTCCGGCCGGATTATGTCGTCCTTTCGAAATCCCTCGGCGGCGGACTGGCGAAGATCTCCGCGCTCCTGATCCGGCGCGAGCGTTACGTGGACACCTTCGACCTGCGGCACACGAGCACGTATGCCGAAGATGACTACTCCTGCGCGCTGGCGTTGAAGACACTCGAGTTGATTGATGAACCCCTGATCGCCGCGTGTGAGGATAAGGGCGGGCGGCTGATGGCCGGGCTCCGCCGGTTGGCCGCGAGGCATCCGGAAGTGATCGCCGGGGTCCGCGGCCGGGGATTGATGATCGGTCTTGAGTTTCGGCGATTGACGTCCTCCCCCAGCTTCATCATTCGGTTTCTCACCGCTCAGGAGGATCTGGTCTGGGTGGTCATGGGCTATCTGCTCAATGTTCATCGCGTCCGCGCCGCGCCCACGTTGAGCGACCGGTTCACCTTGCGGCTGGAACCATCCGTGCTGATTGGCGACCGGGAGATTCAACAAACGCTGGACGCCCTCGAGGAGGTGTGCGCGCGGCTCGGCCGCGGGGATGCGCCGGGTTTGACCGCGTTTCTGCCTCCCAGCGGTTCCACCCGCACGTCCTCTGGAAATCGCTTGGCGCGTTCGGATGCAAAGTTCGTGGCCCACGACGAGCCTTGCTTTCAGCGGCGTCGAGTGTCTTCGCCGTCCATGAGCGTGGCGTGGTTGTGCCATTTGGTGGACTCCGATGATCTGGCGTCGCTAGAGCCCGGGTTCGTTGACCAACCCGCTGACCGGAGGGAGGCGCTTATGGAACATCTGGCGCCGCGCGTCGCGCCCGTGGCCATGAACCCGGTGGACATTCGCTCGATCACCGGAGCCAGCATCCGGTTCCAAACGATCTTGCTTCCGTTCACCTCGCACTGGGTCAAGCAATGCATCGATGCGCGACAAACCACCCTGCCGCGGGCCCTGGTTCAGAGGGGGGCCGATCTTGCCCGCTCTCTCGGTTGCCGGCTCGTGTCGCTTGGCCAATACACCTCCATCGTGACGTTCAACGGCCTTCGACTCGACGCCCGCGGGCTGGGAGTGACCAGCGGCAACAGTTATTCCGTCGCGCTGGCGGTGGAGGCCGTCGAACACGCCCAACGACAGACCGGCAGCAACCCGCGCGAATCGGTCCTGGTTGTGGCCGGAGCGGCGGGAAACATCGGCCGAGCGTGCGCCGAACTGCTAGCGCCGCATCATCGACGGACTCTGCTGGTCGGCAGCACGCGTCCAGGGTCGCGGTTGCGCCTGCAAGAACTCGCCCGAAGGATTCCCCGCGCCAGGCTCGCCACCGGCCTCGATGCGGTCGCGGAGGGCGACGTGGTGGTGGTGGCGCTGAATGCCGTCGATGCGCCACTGGTCGCGCGGCATTTCAAACCCGGGGCTTTGGTGTGCGATCTGTCCGTGCCGGCGGCCCTCCAGGCCGGTGTGGCGATGTCCCGCCCTGATGTGCGGATGGTTCACGGCGGCATCGCCCTGCTGCCCGGGGGCGAGGACCTCGGGCTGGTGGGGTTCCCGCTGCCCCGCGGCCAGGTTTATGGTTGCATGGCCGAAGCGTTGTTGCTCGCCTTCGACGGGGCGCGGGATATCCGCTTCACCGGGCCGGTGACGATGAACCACGTCTCCCATCTGACCGCGATGGCGCAACGACACGGATTTTCTCACCTTTCCGCGGGCCGCGCATCCGCTCATATCGATTCGGGCAGGGCGTCACCGACTGTGATTGCGGAGACGCCGCGTTTCGTTCCTGACATTGAAACTCGCGAGGAGACTCATGCGATTGCTTTCTGAAACCAGGCCGGCCGGCATCGGCGGAAAGGCGGGGACACTCATGGTGCTCCAGCTTGCCGGGTTTCGCGTGCCGGAGTTTCTTTGTTCGCCTTCGGACGCATCGGAGGCGCTGGCCATCCTGGGCGCGCCCGTGGCCGTGCGCTCCTCCGCGTCGATGGAGGACGGTCGTGACCTGTCGTTTGCCGGGCAGTTCCGCAGCTTTCTGAATCTGAGCACGGCGGCGGAGGTTAGGGAGGCGATGCGCCAATGCCAGGAGTCGCTGCATGCGCCGTCCGTGGCGGACTATTGCCGGCATCATGGCCTGGATGCGGGGGCGATACGGATGGAAGTGATCGTGCAACGCATGGTCCAGCCCGAGCTGGCGGGAGTCGTGTTTACCGTCAATCCGGCCACGGGCGCGGAAGAGGTCGTGATCGAGGCCTGTGAAGGTCTCGCCGACGGACTGCTGGCAGGGACCCGTGCGGCGCTGCCGGCGGATCATCCCCTGCTGCGGAAGCACGCGCCGGAGATCGAGCGGACCGCACGGGCGATTCAACGCCATCTGGGCGCGCCGCAGGACATCGAGTTCGCCATTGAACAAGGACGGCTCCACGTTTTGCAGGCGCGACCCGTCACGCGGATTCATTTCGCACCCGGCGTGGGCGAATGGACCAACGCGGATTTCCGCGATGGCGGTGTCTCGTGCGCGGTGTGCACCCCCTTGATGTGGTCGCTCTACGACTTTATATGGGAGGATGCGCTCAAGGGGTTCCTGCGCGAGATCCGGCTGTTGAAAGGCGACTTCCAGGCGGGTCGGCTGTTCTTTGGCCGCCCGTATTGGAATCTGGGCGCGGTCAAACAATGCCTCGTGCGGTTGCCGGGTTTCGTTGAGCGGGAATTCGATCGCGACTTGGGCGTGGAGGGAACGTATGAGGGCGACGGCCAATGCACGCCGGTCACGCTGGCCGGCGTCCTGCGGGCCCTGCCGACGGTGGCCGCCATTCGACGGATCTGGAAACGGCAGGAGCAGATCGACCGCGAACTGTTGGCCGGCGGATTCGAGAGTCTGGCGCGGGATTATCATCCGGTGACCGCCGATGCGAACGCCGCGTTGAGGAATCTCATCCACGAAGCCTATCGGACCACGGAGACCCATTACTTCCGAACGATTTACTGCGCGTCGCTGGCGAAGCTGGCGTTCATGGACGCGTTTCCGGAGGCCGACTATTCGACGCTAGTGTCGGCGCTGCCGCCCCTGCAACATCTGGATCCGACGCGGATGATGCGGGAAATGGCCGCCCGCGGAGAATCGGACATCCGCCTGCTGCAACAGCGGTTTGCGCATCGCAGCCGGCGTGAACTGGACATCCGCGCGCCGCGTTGGGATGAGGATGCCGAATGGGTGGAACAACTGCTGAAGGCGCACGCGGGGCAGCCGGGATTGGATCCACGGCCGGCCTACGAGAAGGCCCGCGCCCGGGCGCTGGATGCGTTGCCCTGGCATCGGCGTCGCCCCTTTGCGCGTAAGCTAGACCGGCTGCGCCGTTTTCTGTGGTTGCGGGAGGAAATGCGCGATCTCTCGAGCCGCATGTATCATTTGATCCGCCGCCACCTCCTGGCCATCGCGGAGCAGCGAGGGCTGGGCGATGATATTTTCTTCATGACCTTTGAGGATGTTCTCGAGGATGACCGTTCCAACATTGAACGGGCGCGCGAGCGTTATGAAGGCCATCGCCATTTCAAGGCGCCCAATGAAATCGGCGCGCGGTTCAGCTTGAGTTCGGAAGCGTCGCGGGGTGCGTTGCGGGGCGTCGGGGCGAGCCGGGGGAAGGTCCGCGGAGTAGCCCGCGTCGCCCGCGACATCGAGAGCGCCCTGCAAGTGGAGCAGGGGGCCATCCTGATCTGTCCGTTCACCGATCCGGGCTGGACCCCGGTGCTGGATCGCGTGGCGGGCGTGGTGACGGAAACGGGGGGCCTCCTGTCGCATGCCGCCGTCATCTGCCGTGAGTTCGGCATTCCGGCTGTCCTGGGCGTCCCGGAGGCCACCGCACGAATCCGCGACGGGACGCGGGTCGTGGTTCACGGTGACGAAGGATGGGTTGATTTGGACGACACAAACCGGGAGACTGCCGCCGGCAAATCATTCGGATGAACCAAACACCAAAGCAGAAACCCCGGCGGGCACGATCCGTTGAAAGGAACCCATGAAATCTAAATCAATCGGGCTGTTCATCGCCGTCCTCGGCGGCTGGCTCGCGGGCCATGTCGCCCTCGCGCAGGATCCGCCGGCCGAAGACCCCGCACACAAAGAACTGCGCGAACTGCGCACGCGAATCATCGATGCCATCGCCAGTGGCGAGGTGGATCCGGTGCTGCCTTACGTCCACACCAACGTGGTCATCACCTGGCAGAACAATGAGGTGTGCCGTGGACACGAGGGTTTGCGCGACTTTTTTCAGAGCATGGGCCAGGAGGCCTTCAGGGGATACACACTGCCGCCCACTCCCGATGAATTGACGATCCTGCACGGCGACGACACCGGCGTGTCGTTTGGACGAACCGTCGCGCAGTACCGGCTCCTCGGGAAGAATCTCGAGCTGGAGAGCCGTTGGACGGCCACGCTGGTGAAGCAGGATGATCGCTGGCTTCTGGCCGGATATCACATCTCGATGAATGTCCTGGACAATCCGCTTCTCAACGCAGCGAAAAACACGATCTACCTTGCGGGCGGCGGCGCGCTGGTAGCCGGGTTGATCTTTGGACTTCTGCTCGGCCGTCGTCGGCGCTAGCCCGCATTTCTCGCACTCAGGACTCCTGATCTATCGAGGAAGACCCGGTTCCCGTATGACAAACGGGAACCGGGCGCTTCCATAACAGTGCAACTGCGCGGGCTTCCAGCCCGTTACTTCTCGATCAAGTCCGCTCCCGATACGTCCGGCGAATCATCGCCGTTGCCCGCTATCTGGACCTGTGTCAGGACGACCAAACCATCGCCCGCGTCGTTCTGTTCGATATCGACCGCGTCGTTGCTGTTGTTTATGATCGATGCATTGGTGACGTCGACCGCCAAATCGCCGTCGTCGTTCTCCCGGGCCCGCAGCGCGTCTTGTCCGTTCTCGACAATGGACACGTTGACAAGACTCGCCTCGAGGTTCCCTTCGCCTTCCTCAGTGAGATCAACACCGCGGTCCCCATTGGCGTCCACCAAGGTGTTCCGGATGTCAACCAACAGGTGGCCGTCGTCCAATTCATCGAACTTCAACCCGTCGTCTCCGCTGCCGGTGATATGCGAGTCGACAATCCGGACGACGAAGTCGCCGGCGTCCGCCTCCTCACCATCGACGCCCTGCTGAGGATCCTCGACCTCGTCCGCCGGAACTCCGTTTCCGCTGAAAACGCTGGCAATTAGGTCGAGGATAGTGTCTCCGTCCCCTTCTTCACGAATGCTCAGACCTTCTTCGGGGTGATCTGCCACCTCGCATTGAACCATACGAATATCGACTTCTCCCGATTCGCTTTCGTCCGCGTCGATTCCCTGTTGAGCGTTGTTGAGGATGCCGACGTTGGTGAGCTTGACCAAAAGGTCGCCTCCTCCGGCCTCGTCGAAGTCCATCCCGTCTTCCAGGTCTCCGGCATCCTGGCCGCCGTTGCCCTCGATTGTGCAGCCAAGCCCCACAAGCACGATGGATCCTTCTCCGGATTCATCCAATTCGACCCCGTCGCCGCCGTTGCCGGTGAAATCCGAACCTTTCAGCGCAACGTGAATGCCGCCTTCCCCAGATTCGCTTACGAACAGGCCGTCGGCATCGGAGACCGCGAAACCGTTGTTCGAGATTGTGCTGTTCTGAATGCTGAGCGCGATCCCGGCATCGGAGGCTCCGGGGTCGTCGATGTGCACGCCGTAGAGGTCGTTCCCGTCAATCAGAACTCCGCTGAGCGATACGGACACGACTCCAGCGGCAGCAGCCGGCAGATCTACTGTCAGGCCGCTCCCTCCGCCGTTTTGCAGAGCGAGCGCCTGCAGAGCCAGATCGCCGCCCCCATTGGCTGCAAGGAGGTCGAAGGCTCCCGCAGAGCCCTCGATAGAAGCGTTGCCGCCATGGATCGTCAGGGCCTGTGCACCCGTGTAGGTCACCGTGCTGGAAAGAGCCACAACGCCGAGCCTTGGACGAAAGACGACCTTCTTTATAGCTGCGTCTCCGTTCGCCGCAGCCACGGCCGCCCGGAACGAGCCGGGGCCCGAATCGGCATTGTTGACCACGGCGACGTTTTTCGCTTCGAGGACCGGAAGCGCTGCGAACAGAGCCAGGACTCCAAAAACTTTATGCCGTCCTTGCCCTGAGGAGCCACGCAGGCTCCGCCTGCGTCCGGCATTGAATAGAGGATTTTTCATAGATTCTTGCTGGATGAGTTTAGGCGAAGAGCTTGGATTTGGCTTCGCTCGTTGAGTCCTAAAGCAACTGAAGGCGAAGGTAACGATTTCGGCGCAATTACTGCTGGAAATTCGCTATTCAAAGGCTGCCGGTCCCGCCTGGGACGGAGGCGCCGCACACAGGAAAATCGCCCTGCGTGACGTCAAAAGTCTGAAAGTCGGGATCCGGCACGAAACTGTAGCGGAAGGTGTAGAGACCGCGGCGGTAGAGATCGCCTCCCGTGGACACAGGCCAGATTCTCGGCCCATAACTGACCGGAGGCCGGAATAGGAACTCCGGAGCGGGCGGAAACACGCTCAGCCCGCCGATGCGAGGGTCGAGTAGACCCGAGACGGCGAGGGCCACGTCTCGCACGATCTCGCCTTCGACCCGGAACCGCAGTCCGCTCGCGAGGAACCGGTTGTAGGGATCCCGTTCGAGGATCTCCTCCGCCGCCCTTCCTTTAAGGCGCCTCCTCGGGCGTCTCGCGGACCCGGAGGAAGCCCGAGCGCTCGATCGGCGCTTCCAGGACTTCCTCGAGCCCTGTGCCGGGCACGCTGAGAAGATCTGTCCACGAATCCGGAGTCAGGTCCGGGCTGAATTCCACCGTCGACCGCCATCCAGCGCGGGTTGGGAAGGCGAACCACAACCCTTCTCCATTTGGACGAATCTCGAACAAGGGAGCCGTGAGATTGCCGTGCAAGGGGGATGGCCGGCCCCTCAGCCAGCGGTCGCCGATTCGGTAGAGAGCTTGGTCAGGAGACAGGGAAGGCGTGAAAATTTCGTCCAGGTAGACGACGCCGCCTTGCGCGGCAGGAGCGGTCAGCAGGAAGAAGTCTCCGGAACGATCAATCCGGAAGGGAGCGTGGAGAAGTCCCTGCCCCAGATTGTTGTCAGCATAGATCACAATGTGTTCTCCCGGATGCAGTGTTAGGCCACGCGGAAAGGTAAAGATGTCTTCGGGGTCCGGCATGCGGTTGCGAGCCAGGCTGATGCCGTCGAGCGAAACGGGTTCCGCGCCTGTATTGCGGATCTCGATGTAGTCGGGCGTGCCGCCGGATTCGTCCTGCAGGCCCGTGCGGTTGTCTGCGACGACCTCGGAGAGTTGGAGAGCGAGGCCGGGGTTAAGCGCGAGGGAGAAGGCATCGTTCAGGCCGTCGTCGCCGTCGAATCCGCCCCCGCCGGGCACGATGACCGTCTTGCCGCTGAGATCGACGCCTTCCAGCACGAACCGGATTTCCGCTTCGTGAGGCAGGCCGCCGTCGAGCGTGCCGGTAAATGAACCGTCTAACCGGCCTTCGTCGTCGTGCATCCCGTCGTCGAACAAGACAGCCCGGTAGACTTGGGGATCGTTGATGTCGACGCGCCGGTAGAGCAAGCAAAGGCTCATGAGGCCGATGTCGTCGCTTGCTCGCGCGCGGGCTACGATCGAGACGCCGGGGCGAAGCGTGTTAAGGTCGAAACCGAGAAACTCGACCGCAGGTTCAACCGGACCGTTGTCGGTGTTAGGGCCTCCGGGAGTCGGAATGGCGTTTGCTACGAAGGAGGGCAGTCCGTCGGCGTAACGGGCGTAAGACACGTTTTCTTGCTGGGGCGGGAACGCGACGCGGTCTGCTTCCTGTCCTTCTGGATCCAGCAACACGAGCGTGCCGCCTTCGCCTGGAATGCGAAACCCCGTGTGCCACGGGCCGCGATCCTGTTCCGAGAAAACCACAACCTTGTGGCTGCCGGGCTCCAGCGTAGCCCCTTCCGGGAAGAAGTACGTGAGAGTCTTGAGTGCGTTGATGAGCTGCAACGACCATCCGGTGACGGTCAGCGGCTCGTTGCCGCCGTGGTACAATTCAATCCAATCGGGTTTTTTCCCGTAATCATCGCCGAGGGTGATTTTGTTGTTGATGGCGAGGATCTCATTGATGACGATGGATTCGCCTCGCCGCCGGCCCGAAGGTTCGAGCGTGGAAGGACCGGTCCGGGAGCGGCGGCTGCTGAGAGCCGTCCACAGAACATCGCCGCTCCCGACAAGATCCGTTAGACCGTCCCCGTCCAGATCTCCCGCGGCGAGCGCCGCGGCGGCGGGCACATCGGCAGTGAGAGCGTGACGGTATTCGCCGGCCTCGTTCTTGGTGTACAACATGATGCAGGAGAGAATCCGGCAGGCCACGGCGAGGTCCGGGGATCCGTTTCCGTCGAAATCGCCCTCGGCGAGACCCGACACAGGGAAGCTCACTTCAGGGAACACGTCCGCGTCGACGTCGAACCGGACCCCCTCGGCTCCGAAGTAAACGACGATCCCTTGTCCGCTGCCCATGATGAGATCGGGATCGCCGTCCCCATCGATGTCGGAACTGAGAAGCTCGGTCGCGCCGAATTTCCCTTCCGAAGCGGGAGGGTACTCGAGGCGCGGCAGTTCGGGAATGGTGAAGAGATCACCCGTATTCTCGATAACGACGATGTTTCCGGCGTAACCGGCTCCGGCTAGATCTGTGTCCCCATCCTGGTCGAAATCGCCGGTGATCATGGCCCGCGATTCATAAGTGAAGAGATCCGTGCGGACGGAAGTGAATGTTCCGTCGCCGTTTCCGCGGAAAAATGTGATGCGGCAATCGAAGTATCCAGCCGCAAGATCGGTCTTTCCGTCGCCGTCGAAATCGCCGGGGACGAGAGCGAAAAGCCCGCCGGAGTTGGTTCCAGACAGAGTGAATCGTTGTTCGGGAGCGAACTCGCCGTCCGGCAGCGCGAGGCGCACCGAGACCGAACCCGGCTCGGCGATGTTCACTGCAACAACGTCCAGACGCCCGTCGCCGTCGACGTCGGACAGACTGCTCGCGCTGGGGAGGTCGCCGAGGCTGAAATGGACTGGCGGATCGAGGGTTCCATCCGATTGAGAGTAACGCACGCTGTAGTCGCGCGCCTGACGGTGTAACTGAAACACATCGTCCCGCCCGTCCCCATTGAAATCGGCGACACGCAAGGCGACCACTTCGCCGTCCGTGGCGTAAATCTGGTCAAGTTTGCCGAAACCTGCGGTTCCCGGAAACCCGCTTAGGATGCTGACGTCCGCGGAGAGCCTGTTGATGACGGCCCCGTCTGGGGAGCCGTCTTCATTGAAATCGGCGATGGCGATTTCCCTTGGGCTCGCGCCGGCGGGCAGCTCGCTCCGGGGAACCAGCGAGCCCTGTTCATTGTGGTAAGTGAGCACGCGGTCGTGATTGCGGAGCACGACGACGAGGTCGTTCCAGCCGTCGCCATCGAGATCGATGATGCGGAGGGCGCGCGGTCCGCCGGGGACGCTGAGCACTTGGTGAGGAATATGAGAGAACCATTCGCCAGACTCGACGCCTCGGAGCACCGTGAGCGCGCCGGTGTCGCGATTGGCGGAAATGAGATCGGGTATGCCCGCGGCGGCGGGTCTCGTTATGGGAGCCGCGTCGAGACTGTGGGCCTCGTGGGTAGGCAGGCAGGCGACGACGTGCAGCGACGGGTGTTCTCCTGGGGCGACTTGGGGAGCTGGGTTCAGGTTCAGGATCGCGCCGGTTGTGTCCTCTCCGTAGAAACGGTAGGGAAGGCCGCTGGTAAAGGCATCGCCGGCGAGGTCGAGGCGGAAAATGCCTTTGGGCAAGGGAGCCATCAGCCGCGGCAACTCGAGACCCTGGAGTGTGAAAGAGAACCAAAGGCGGTTTAGGCGTTCGGGCTGCTCGACGACAACTTGAAGGGCTGACGGTTTGTCTGATTCGGGCGGGTATTCGAACTGAACGGACGAGATGCGGATGCCTTGCAGCGCCTCGAGTTCTGCTTCCCCGGCTACGTTGGCGCGGCCGGGCGTAGGCAAATCGAAGAACTGCGAAACTCCAGTCCGGGACAATCCATAGGAGATGTCGGGCGCTTGGGGCGGCAGTTCGGGATCAAAGGCTTGCACTACCTGTCCCGATTGATCGAGAAGCGCGAGGTATTCCCCGTCCTGGTTAAGCCGGAAAGGCACATGGAGCGGGCCTTGAACCGGATGATCAGATCCCGACGCGAAGACGACCAGGAAAGCCCCGGGTTGAAGAGTGATGGCTGGGAAAAACCAACGCGCTCCTGGGTCGGGATTATCGGTCAATCCCCACCCGGCGAGTAAGAGCGGTTCGGAGCCGCGGTTATGCAGCTCGATCCAGTCCGGATAAAAGCCCTGTTCATCTGCCAGAGTCGATGTGTTCGCCGCCATGATCTCCGTGATGAGGAGAGGCGTGTCTTCGGCCCCGATCGGAGCCTGTTGCTCGCCGGGCAAGAGAGATTCCGCTCCCAGCGCAGGCCCCGGTTCGGCGGCGCTCAGGATCCAAGTGCGCGGGCTGTCGGCGTGAGTGACGATGAGGTCGTCGCGGGATCCGCCGGCAGCCGGAAGGGCTAGGAGAGTGAAGACCGGTTTCGGAAAATCATAGCGGACCGGGCTGAGCTGGGGCAGATCCTGAGCCAGGACGAAGGACCCGTTTCCGAATCCCCGGTAGTAGAGCAGCCCAAGACCGGGTCCCGCCACGGCGAGATCGGTGTGGCCGTCTCCGTCGAAATCGCCGGCGGCGAGATTGCGGGCTCCGGGACCGGCTGTGAGGGACGGGAGGGGCGTCCAGGCATCTCCTTGTGTGTTGAGGAAGAGGAATACGTCTCCATCGAAAGGCGCGGCTGCCGCGAGATCAGGCCGGCCGTCGCCGTTCCAGTCTCCCGAGACAATCTGGCGAAGTCCTTGGCTGAAAGTAGGCAGGTGGCGCGATTCGCCGAAGGTTCCGTCGCCTCGTCCCGGCAGAATCGTGATGCTTCCGTCCAGGTTGCTGACAGCGAGGTCGTGATGGCCGTCTCCGTTGAAATCGGCAGTGGTGATGCCTTTGGGACCTTCCGTCCCAAAGGCCGCGGAGGTCTCGGGATCCCCCGTGTCGAGCCTCTGGTCGAAGGCGTGCAGGTTTTCGAAAAGCTGAGCGTGCGCCGAGAGGGGAAGAGCGAGGAGGAGCATCGGCAGCCGCCGGGCGATCCATGGACGGATGGAGGCAGGGAAATAGAGCTTCATCGAGTGAGCGGGTTGTGGTCTCAATCTTCCATTATCCTCGCGGCAATCAAAGTGACGAAACTGGGGACGAAAGTCTGGATGGCCTGACGGTGCCCCGGCATGAGAATCCGGAGGTTCCGACACGAGCGGCCGCCGGACAGGACGAGGCTCCGGGGCTGAGCGCCGGCGCGTTTCGTGTCGACG
>JBGTBW010000041.1:0-42527 GCA_041749135.1 Verrucomicrobiales bacterium | reverse complement strand
CCGCTCTCTCCGGGCGCGGAGCGCCGTCCCCGTAGCTGCATTCGAAAGAATGCAGACCGCCTGCCAGGACTTCGGAACTCTCACGAGTTCCGCTACAGTTCCGACGCCAAGGCAAGCCGGAGGCCCTTGGACTGCGGCGAGTATCGCCGCTCTCCCTCAAGGCGCGGAGCGCCGTCCCCATGGCTGCATTCGCAAGAATGCTTGCTGCAAGCAGTTGGGGGTTCCGCGTTTACGCGGTTCTTAATCTCACACCACCAGCAACTCCCCTTCGCCCAGCAGGTGCACGCGATCGGCCACCCCTTCGCGTGCGGCGGAGTCCACCAGCCATTCGAGCGGCTCATGAAGCGGCTCGCTCCCCAGCGGAAACGTGCCGTAATGCATCGGCGCCATCTCCCGCGCGCCCAAAGCCACAAAGGCTTCCACCGCTTCATCGGGATTCATGTGCACGGGCCGGCCGCTCGGAGCCCGGTAAGCGCCGATGGGCAGCAGGGCCAAGTCGATCGCTTTCCGCTTTCCGATCTCCTCGAAACCCCCGAAGAAAGAACTATCGCCACAATGATAGACCGAGCCGTATTCGGAGGAAATAAGAAAGCCGCCGAAACCGCGATGCACGTCGTGCACATACCGCGCCCCCCAATGCCGGGCCGGAGTGAACTGCACCTCGATCTCCCCGAACTTGAACTTGTCCCACCATTCCATCTCCACCACCCGCGAAAAATACATCTTCTTGACCAGGCTCCCCACGCCCCGCGGCACCAAGATCGTCTGACCTCGCGCCACATCGGCCAAAGTCGGAAGATGGAGATGATCAAAATGCGCGTGCGACACCAAAACCAGGTCGATCCGGGGCAATTCATCGAGATGCACGCCAGGCCGGCGCACCCGCTTAACGATGCTGTGCCACAGCGCCCAGTTCGGGTCCACCAAGATGTTTTTACCCGCAATCTGCACCAAAAATGAGGCGTGCCCAATCCAGGTAACCGCCATCCGGTCGCCCGTCACTGCGGCGTAATCCGGACTCTTGACCCCGCCGCCGCGCCGCGCGAAGAGGCTCGGAATCAGCACCTGCTGGAAAAATTCGACGTTCCGCTGTCGCCAGCCTTCCTTCGGCATGATGCCGACCTGGTGCGCGTTCTCATGGTGCTCGCCCCCTTGCCGCAGGAGCCGCGTTTTCTCGCGGAGATGCGTGACGAACGATTGAACCTTCTCCATGATGATAGCCTCCCGGCCGTAACCGGAAGCAAAGCCCATTACACTCCATGCGAACCTCCGCCGTGGCAAGTTGCAAGCGGCAAACCCGGCGCCAAATGCGCGCTTTGCTCGCCGCCATGCCGCCCGCCGAACGCGCCGCAGCCTCCCAAAGGCTCGTGGATTGGCTCGCCGTCCATCCGCTGCTGCAAGGCGCCCGCAGGGTGCTCGCGTTCGCCGCGCTGCCCTCCGAGCCCGACCTCTCCGCCTTGCGCCAACGCCTTCCCCAGGCGACCTGGGTTTACCCTCTGCCCCACGCCGGACCAGAGCCCATGACCTGTCATCTCGTCCGTAGGCCGGAAACGGAGCTAATCCCCTCCCCACTGGGCCCGCTCCAGCCCGATCCAGCCTTTTGTCCCGAAATGGATCCCTCCCTCCTCGATGTCTGCCTCGTTCCAGGGCTCGCCTTTGACCGCGCCAGCGGATTGCGGCTCGGAAGGGGCGGCGGTTACTTCGACCGCTTTCTCTCTCTCCCGGGCCTGCGCGCCCACTGCATTGGAGTCGGATTCCGCAACCAAGCCCTGAGCGCGCTCCCCCGTGAACCGCACGACGTGCTCCTCCATGAGATTCTGCTCGGCTAACCCGTATGTCATTTCACCGGTAGGACATCACTTTAGAAAGAAATCGACGCGCCTCCTCGGTCCCGGTCCGGTCAAAGACCTCGCTCACCGCCCCTTCCTCCACCAGTTTTCCTTCCGCTAGAAAAAGGACGTGATCCGCCACAGCCCGCGCGAATCCCATTTCGTGTGTAGACAAAATGATCTCCTGTCCTTCCTCCCGAAGCTGCTGGATCACCGCCAGGACCTCCGCGGTCATTTCCGGATCCAGAGCCGAGGTCGGTTCATCGAGAAGCAGCAGCCGCGGCCGGTGCGCCATCGCCCGGGCAATGGCCACCCGTTGCTGCTGCCCCCCCGAAAGATGCCCCGGATGCTTCTCCGCATGATCCTGTAAGGCAAAACGGCGCAAACATTCCGCGGCCCGTTCCCATGACTCCGCTTTCCCCATCCCATGAACGGCCCGCAACGGGAGCGCCACATTCTCAGTCGCCGTCAGATGAGGAAACAAGTTGTAAGCCTGGAATAAGAAACCGTTGGAAGCCCGGAACCGCCGCAGCTCGCTTTCACCCGTCTCCGCATCGATCCTCTGATTGCCCACCATGGCCCAGCCCCCGTCGGGATTCTCCAGTCCCCCGAGGATTCGCAGCAGCGTCGATTTCCCGCCCCCGCTCGGGCCAATCAAAATGAGGCTGCCCACTCCCTCCGCCACCCGGAAATCGAGTTCCGCCAGAGCCGCTCGCCCGTCGTAGCGCCGGGTCACTTGGTGCAGCTCGATTCTCACGCGGACCCCGGAGCCGGAAACGAAAAGTATGCTTTGGCGTTCCCGTAGCAGATGTCTTCCACCATCCCGCCCACCAATCCGTAATCGTTAGGAAGGAGGCCGCTCTCCATCTCGCCGCCCAGCAACTCGCACAGGATCCTGCGGAAATACTCGTGACGCGGATAAGACAGGAACGAACGCGAATCCGTTAGCATCCCGACGAAACGCGAGAGCAGGCCGTTATTCGACAGTGCGTTGAGCTGCTGCTCGATCCCCTCTTTTTGATCGAGAAACCACCAGCCCGATCCAAACTGAATCTTGCCAGGCGTCCCGGCCTCCTGAAAGCTCCCGGTCATCGCCGCCAGCAGATAGTTGTCCCGCGGGTTCACATTGTAGAGCACCATCTTCGGAAGCCGGCCCTCCGACTCCAGCCGGTCAAGATACTTGGCCAGCGCCTCCCCCTGGGGCTGATCGCCAATGGAATCAAATCCCGTGTCGCGCCCCAACTCCGCCAGGCGCCGGCTGTTCAAATTGCGCATCGCCCCCAGATGCAACTGCTTGACCCAACCCTTCTCCGCATCCAGCCGCCCGCAGAGCAGCATTACGGCGCTGGCGAACTGCTCGCTCTCCTCAACGGTGACCGGGACCCCAGATCTCGCCTTTTCATAGATCGCCGCCACCACCCGGTCTTTCGCAAAATTCGCCGGACACCGGTTTAAACCGTGATCCGACAGGCGCGTGCCCTGCTCGTGAAAATACTGGTGCCGCGCCTCCAAAGCCTCGCAGAATCCTTCGTAAGAACGCGTGTTCACGCCGGCCGCCGCGCCAAGCCGGTCCGCGTAGCGCACAAAATCTTCCCCGGAACCGATGGCCAGCGCCTGGTCCGGGCGGAAAGCGGGAGCCACCCGGCAGCTCAAATTCGAAGCCGCAATGGCCCGATGGTGCTCCAACGAGTCCGCCGGGTCGTCCGTCGTGCCCACCGCCTCCACCCGAAATCGATGCAAAATTCCGTGTGCACAAAACCACGGTTCCCGCATCTGGCGTTGCGTCTCTTCCCAAATCTCCCGGGCGCTTTCGCCGTTCAACAGGGCGTCAATCCCAAAATAGCGCTTCAACTCAAGCTGCGTCCAATGATAAAGCGGATTGCGCAGAGTCTTCGGAGCCGTGCTGGCCCAGGCCAAATACTTCTCGTATGGATCGGCGTTTCCCGTGCAGTAGACCTCCTCGACGCCGTTGCACCGCATCGCTCTCCATTTGTAATGATCCCCTTCCAACCAAATCTCCGCGAGGTTGGAAAAACGCCGGTTTGCCGCGATGTCCGCCGGCGGAAGGTGGCAATGGTAATCGATGATCGGTTGCCGCGCCGCATGCTCATGGTAAAGCCGCCGCGCCGCCGCGCTCCGCAACAGAAAGTCGTCGTGAATGAAAGGCTTCATTCCCTGAGTCTCCGGCGCTGCGCTCAACGCGCCAGGTCGTTCTCGCACATCGTCGTGAAACCATTGCGCTCCAAAACGGACATGGCAAAATCCCGGTCTTCTAAGTTGAGGGCGAGCAGCGGCCGGCCCCGGGGCCGGACCAAAAGACCGTAGCTGAAATGGATATTGATCTCCGCCTCCAAGAGCAACTGCAGACAACGCCCCAATTGCGCCACACCCTCCCGCAACTCCACCACCACCAAATCGCACAAACTGTGCGGCACCCCTTTCTCCAAAAAAACCTCTCTCACCGTCGAGGCATCGCTGACCACCAGCCGGACGATGGTCACGTCCACGGAATCGACCACGCTGAGGCCAATCACTTCGACATGATGTTGCCGGAGCAGTCCCACCAACGCGCTCAACGCACCCACACGGTTTTCCAACATCACCGAAAACTGGCGAACCGGAGTCCCTTTCTCTTGCGCGATCTCTTCGCTCATGCGGCAGGTCACCCTCGCACGTGCGTTTCTCCGTTGTAAACAGAATTCCCGGAAACAGTCTGTTCGAGTCCTATTCCACCCGCCTCTCCCTTTCCCCCGGCCCTTCCGCGCGCAACCCATGATCGCCATTCGCCTCTGCGAACCAGGACGTTGGGAAACTTTGGATCTCCCTGAACCCGGGCCCCCAGGTCCAGGCGAGGCCCTCGTCCGCATCGACCGCATCGGCATGTGCGGGACCGATTGGCACGCCTTCGCCGGACGCCAACCCTTCTTCGATTACCCCCGCATTCTCGGCCACGAACTCGCCGTGACCGTCCTCGAAACGGGTCCCGGGGCGCCGCCCGCGCTTCGTCCGGGTCTTCCCTGCTCGGTCCAGCCCTATCTCCATGATCCCAGCAGCCCCGCCTCCCTCTCAGGGAAAACGAACTGCTGCGAACGCCTCGAAGTGCTCGGCGTCCACATCGACGGCGGAATGCGCGAGCGCATGCTCTTGCCCGCCTCCCTGCTGCATCCCTCCACCCTCCTTTCTCCCGATCAACTGGCTCTCGTGGAGACCCTCTGCGTCGGGGCCCACGCCGTGGAACGTGCCCGTCTCGAACCCTCCGAACTCGTCCTCGTGGCCGGACTAGGCCCTATCGGTCTGGCCATCGCCCAATTCGCCCTGCTCGCCGGAGCACGGGTCCTGGTCGCCGATCTCCGCCCCGAGCGCCTCGAACTCTGCGCCCGCCATCTCGCCATCGCAGGAATCTGGCCCGCGCAGCCTGCAGATCCCGCGCTCGGGATTTCCTCTGCTCCCGTTCCGGAAACGCTTCCCACTGCCGTCTTCGACGCCACGGGTTCCGTCCGCTCCATGGAACAGAGCTTCTCTCTTGCCGCCCATGGCGGTCGCGTCGTCTTTGCCGGCATCACCCCAGAAACCATCGGCATCCCGGGACCCCTATTTCACCGCCGGGAATTGACCATCCTGGCCACCCGCAACGCCTCGGCCAACACCTTCCGCCGAGTCCTCGAAGCCCTGGAATCCGCCCGCATCGACACCGCCTGGTGGATCACGCACCGCCTTCCTCTGCGCGACGCGCCAACAGAACTTCCCCGTCTCGCCGGCGATGCCTCCCTGCTCAAAGCCCTCCTGATTCCCGGCTGACCCTCATCGGGCAAAAAGGGGTAGACTGACGGAACTGCCGCATGCCCTCCAGTCCCTCATCTTCAAACGATAAAACAGAGTCCGCGCCGGAAGACAAGGCCTGGTTTGCCACCACGCATTGGAGCGTTGTGGGGGCGGCAGGACGCCTGGATTCGAGCCGATCTATCGACGCGCTGGAGAAACTCTGCCGGACTTATTGGCATCCTCTTTATGCGTTTGTAAGACGGCAGGGGCGCCAACCGCACGATGCCGAAGACTTGGTCCAGGGTTTCTTCGTGGTTTGCCTCGAAAAAAACTATCTCGGAGCCGCGGACCAGAGCAAGGGCCGCTTCCGCTCGTTTCTCCTGGTCGCCTTCAAGCGCTTTCTGGCCAACGAGCGGGACAAGGCCCTCGCCCACAAGCGCGGCGGTGGACAAATCCAGGTCTCGCTCGATGCCCTCAGCGCCGAGCAACGCTACCGGCTGGAACCTGCCGGCCAACTCAGCCCCGATAGGCTCTACGATCGCCGCTGGGCGCTCACGTTGCTGGACCAAGTCATGACCCGGCTCCAGTCCGAGCAGGCATCGGCGGGACGCGCCGAAATGTTTGAGCAACTCAAGGAGTTTCTTACGGCCCCGGGCCGCGGCACGCCCTATTCCGAACTGGCCGCCCGGTTCAGTTTGAGCGAAAGCGCGATCAAGGTCGCGATTCACCGGCTGCGAAGGCGCTACCGGGATCTGCTGGAAGAGGAGATTGCCCACACCGTTTCCGCTCCCGAAGAGATTCAGGAAGAACGCCGCCATTTGCTGTCTGCGTTGAGTGACTGAGGAGCCGGGCGGACGATGCGCATTCCCTTCCTTTCCCCAACCTGTAACCTTTCGCGGCGCTTCCTTAAGTAGCCGGTGAACCAAACAGGTTCGGAAAGGAAAGCGCGTTATGAAAACGACTCGATTTTGCGCCGGATGCGGCGCCCCATTGCCGCCCGATGCTCCGGCGGGTTTGTGCCCACAATGTCTGCTCAGGAGCGAGGCGCCCACTTGCGAAATTGGCGATACGGACGCCCGGACTGCGGCTCCTCCCCTACCCATGCCCGGCCAAATGTTCGGCGACTATCGCATCCTGCGGCTGCTTGGTCAGGGCGGTATGGGCAAGGTCTTCGAGGCGGAACATGGCGAGACCGGCCGCCGCGTTGCCCTCAAGGTCATGAGCCACGCGCTGGCCTCGGAACAGGACCGCAAACGCTTCCTGCGCGAGGGCCGTCTCGCCGCTTCGGTAAATCATCCAAACGTCGTTTACATCCACGGCAGTGAGGAAATTGACGGCGTGCCGGTAATCACCATGGAACTGGTCCACGGCGGCACGATCAAAGATCGCCTCAAGCAGGAAGGTCCTCTTCCCGTGGCCGAGGCGGTGGAGACAGCGCTGCACCTCATCGCCGGCCTCGAAGCCGCAAACAATGCGGGCGTGCTCCATCGCGACATCAAACCCGCCAACTGCTTCGTCACCGCCGACGGAACCGTGAAAGTCGGCGACTTCGGCCTTTCCATTTCGACTCTCGCGCGTGGCGAGTCGTTGCTCACCGCCACCGGTTCCGTCCTGGGCACCCCGGCCTACGCCTCGCCCGAACAATTGCGCGGCGAAGACCTGGATGAGCGCTCGGACATCTATTCGGTTGGGGCCACGTTGTACCACTTGCTCACGGGCACGACGCCGTTTCCGGCGACGGATTTCGTTAAACTCATCACGGAGGTGCTGGACAAACAGCCCGCCGCGCCTCACGCCCTGCGCCGGGAAATTCCGGCGGAACTTTCCAAAGCCATCCAACGCTGTCTGGCCAAGGATCGCAAAGCCCGGTTTCAGTCTTACTCGGAATTGCGTGAGGCTCTCCTGCCCTTCCGCGCAGCCGCGGCTCTGCCCGCCAATCCGGCAAGGCGGTTTCTCGCTTCGCTCGTAGACGAGATGGCGGCCTACGCTCCAAGCATGTTGTTCCTGGTTTACTGGAGCTTTGACCCGCTCGACCATCTCGCGCGCGAGCGAACGCTTGCGGCGGCGCTGCTATGGGCGCCATTCTTCTTCTGGTATCTGCTTTACTATGCGGTCGCGGAAGGGCTTTGGGGAGCCGCGTTAGGGAAATCCATTTGCGGTCTTCGAGTGATCGGACCCGAGGGACAGGCTCCAGGGTTGCCGCGCGCCTTGCTGCGAACCGCCATCTATCAGATGCCCTACCTCCTGCCAGCTTTCCTGCTGATGGCCGTCATGCCTGTGGCCAACCTGCGCACCGCCCTCGCGCAACAGGACTGGCTCATCACCGATTCGCTCTGGCTGCCGCTGCTCCTGTTGCTCTTCGTGACCATGCGCCGCCACAACGGCTACGCCGCCCTGCACGACTTGTGGAGCGGAACCCGCGTGATCGTGAGACCCAGGACGCAGGCGAGGCCGGCGCTGGCGAGACCTGAGCCCGCCGCCGCCCCCGCACACTCCGCCTCTTCTCCGCCAGCGAGCGCTGCCGGCTCAGGTTTCGCGACCCTTGGTCCCTATGAGATTCACACTTCACTATGGCGGCGCGGGGACGAGGATTTGCTCCTCGCCTACGACCCCGCGTTGCGCCGGAAAGTCTGGATTCACCGGCGACCCTTAAACGCTGCCCCACTCTCCCCGGTGCTTCGCGACCTCAGCCGCGCCGCGCGCCTGCGGTGGCTCAATGGCGGGCGGACGGAAACTCAGCTCTGGGACGCCTATGACGCTGTGGAAGGACAATCCTTGCTCTATGGCGCCGTCGCTCCGGCTCCGTGGAACGCCGTTCGCTTCTGGTTGCTCGATCTCGGCGAGGAACTCGCCCTCGCCTTGAAACATCCGGATACCGCGCCTTCCCTTGCGCTGGACCGCGTGTGGATCGCCAAGTCCGGGCACGTCGTGCTGCTCGATTTTCCCTGTCCAGGATTGCCTGCGGACACCCCCGCACAAGCGGCTTCGAACCTCGATGGCCTTCCCGCAGTGCAACGATTCCTCGATCAAGTCGCCCAGGCAGCCTTGAACCAAACGCCCGGCTCCGCCCTCACGGCGGAGCCCGTGCCGCTCCATGCGAGGAGTTTCCTCGCCAGCCTGGCGAAGGGCGCCTTCGAGAAATCCGAATTCATTATCGGCAACCTGCACTCCCTTGTCGCCAAACCGGCCCAAGTCACTCGCGCCTGGCGCGCGGCCTCCCTCACGTTGGCGCCGGCCTTGATGCTGAGCGTGGGCATGCTGATCGCCGGAATGCTGAGCTTCGAGCGCGTCCGCTGGGAACGCGCGTGGAACGTCGCTTATCCGGACAAACCATCCCTCCCTACCGTTGCGGAGCTTTACGTCTCATCGCTCGCAGGGCTGCCGGAGACCAATGCCTTTGGCCGGGACGCGGAACTCACCCGCGCATTCATTGTGCACCACTTTAGCGATATCATCACGAACGACGCGGCGTGGGAGCGACCCGGATTGCTCGACGAGATCCCCGAACCAACTCGATTCCTCTTGGAACAGGCCCTCATCGGCCACCTGCCGCCGAATACCGCCAATCTTGAGGAAGCCGCCCGCGTACTGCCGGAGCGGATCCAGGAACTGGAGCGGCAGACTCGCCTCGTGCCCATATGGGTTCTGCTCGGCAGCGGGATCATGGTTGGCCTATTCTTCGCCTTGCTTGAGTTGGCCGGCGCGTTGGTGTTTCGTCAGAGCGTCCTGCTGCATCTCTTTGGTCTCGCTTTGATGGATCGCGCCGGACAACCAGCCACGCGTCTGCGTTTGTTATGGCGCTGGATCCTCACATGGGGCCTCCTTGGCGCGGTGGGTTTCCTCGCCGCGGGCAGTTCGGCGCTGGGCATCGCTGTCGACTTGTTCCCAGTCGAAGAAATGGGAGACCTCGCCGCTAGCTCCAGAGGGCTGGCGTGGACACTCGGTCTGGCTTTCGCTGTGTTGCTGCTGGCTGCGACCATCTCCACTCTGCTGCATCCGAGCCGCAGCTTGCAGGACCGCCTGGCGGGAACCTGGTTAGTTCCCCGATGAGGAGACCCTTTTCCCACGGGCCAAGGGCGGGCATCACCTGCGCTGGAACACCCGTTGAGCGGCGCACTTGTCTCCCTTCCCCCTAGGATGCCGCGTGAAAGGTGGGTTAGGGACCGCGTGAGGCTGTTGCGAATGCCGCGCGCCCGATCTCAGGATGGCCGAAGGAACGTCCAAAGGCCCAGCCTTGAAGAAGGCTGCTTTGTGCCCTTAATTCTTGACGGCTTCGCCTCCCGGCGCTGAAGCCGGAGAATTGCCGCCGCCATGAATGCCACCCGCTCCACCCTGCTGCTGTGCCTGGCGTTGCTTGCCTCCGAGTTTCGGAGCGCCCCGGCAGCGGAGGGCGGCAGGGATTTTTGGGCTTACCAACAGCCCGTTCGGGATCAGCCTCCGATGGCGCCGGATTCCGCGTGGGCTAGGCGCGACCTCGACCGCTTCATCCTCGCTAAATTGGAGGAGAACAACCTCGCGCCTTCGCGGGACGCCGATTCCGTCACGCTGTTGCGGCGGGTTTACTTCGATCTCATCGGCCTGCCCCCATCACCATCTGCGGCAGCGGCGTTTGCAAAGAGCGCACGGGCCGGTGAACTCGATGCCGCGCTCGCCGCCGAAGTGGATTCGCTCCTGAAGTCGGAACACTTCGGCGAACGCTGGGGCCGGCACTGGCTCGACGTGGCGCGCTTCGCGGAATCAAACGGCCGTGAATCGAACCTCGCCTACCCCCATGCCTGGCGTTACCGCGATTACGTGATCGACGCCTTCAACGCGGACAAACCCTTCGACCGTTTCATCACCGAGCAACTCGCTGGCGACCTCCTGCCTGCCCAGGACCACGCCGAGCGAGCCCGGTTGCTCATCGCCACCGGCTTCCTGGCCTTCGGCGCAAAGGGGTTGAACGAAATGAACCAGGCGCAGTTCGCCGCCGACTTGGTCGATGAGCAGATTGACTCCGTGACCCGCGCGGTGATGGCGAGTTCCGTCGCCTGCGCGCGCTGCCACGATCACAAGCACGATCCGTTCACAACGGAGGACTATTACGCGCTGAAGGGAATCTTCCAGAGTACGAAGACCTACTTCGGGACGTGGATTGATTCAGAGAACAACAACGCCGGCGACCTCATCCGGTTGCCGGATCTCCCCGGCCAATTGATTCCCAACAAATCCATCCCGGCAACCAAGGTCGCGCAACTGAAGGAGCAACTCGCGAAACTCGATCAAGAAGAGGCGGAGGGGAAAGCGATGCTGGAGAAGGCGATGGCGGAGAAGAAAGACTTGAGCGGCGATGGTTACAGGATGTTGCAAAACGCCATCCGCATCTACTGGTCGCGCGGAGGCATCGAAGGACAACTCGCGACGGTGGACGATCAGGGTCGCGCCCTGCCGCTCTGCATGGGCGCGATGGACGCGGACGAGATCAGCGACGCGCCTCTGCTGGAACGGGGTGAACTTACCCTTCCCGGAAAAACGGTCGCCCGCGGCTTTCCGCGCGTGATCGAAATCAGTGGAACCTCCGCGTCCCCAAAACACCAGAGCGGACGCCTCGAGTTCGCGCAATGGCTCACCAGCCCTAACCATCCGCTCACCGCGCGCGTGATGACCAATCGCGTCTGGCGTCACCTTTTCGGCGCGGGTCTCGTGCGCACGCCGGACAACTTCGGCTTCACCGGCGAGCGGCCGAGCCATCCGGAGTTGCTTGATCATCTCGCGCTGAAGTTCATCGACGGCGGCTGGTCGGTGAAAACGCTTGTGCGCGAAATTGTGCTCTCTCGCGCCTACCGGCAGGCTTCGACGTATTGCGCGGACAGTTTTCAGCAGGACCCCGAGAACCGCCTGCTCTGGCGTGCGAACAAACGCCGTCTCGACGCCGAAGTCATCCGTGACTCGATGCTCGCCGTCTCCGGCCAGCTCGACACCTCGCGCCGTCCCGGTTCCCTTGTGGCGGAACTCGGCAGCCAATCCATCTCCCTCATCGGTTTCAATATGGATGCGCCGGCCGATCTCGACGGCTCGCTGCGCCGCTCCGTCTATCTGCCCGTGATCCGCGACCGGCTGCCGGATGTGCTCGCTCTGTTCGATTTCGCCGAGCCGAGCCTCGTGACCGGCGAGCGCGAGGCGACCAACGTTCCGCTACAGGCCCTTTATTTGATGAACAGCCCGTGGGTTCAGGAGCGTGCCGCCGCGCTCGCGGAACGCGTGCGCCGCCAAGCGGCAGCGCCGCCGGAACAGATCCGCCAGGCGTTCCTCCTGTGCTTCAACCGCGCTCCGGACTCCGCCGAAATGAAGCTGGCCGAGGATTACTTCAAAGCCGCTGCCGCCACTCCTGGCGACGGCGCGTCGGATCAATCAAGGCTCTGGTCCGCTTACTGTCAGGCGCTCCTGGCCAGCGCGGAGTTTCGCAACATTGACTAACCATGCATCCGATCCCGCACCTTTCCCGCCGCGACGCATTGAAGTCGTTCTCCTCCGGATTCGGCTACCTTGCCTTTGCCGCTCTCGCGCACGGCGCAGCGGCCAAGAGCGGTCCGCTCACGGCGCGTCCCACGCATTTCGTGCCCCGAGCCAAACGCGTCATTTTCCTTTGCATGAGAGGCGGTCCCTCGCACGTGGACCTGTTTGACCACAAGCCGGAGTTGATCAAACGCAGCGGCGAGGCGGCCACCCTGAGCCGCGATGCCGCTGGCGCGAAGCTGCTCGGCCCGGTGCATCCCTTCAAGCAACACGGCCAATCTGGCCTTTGGATCGCGGACGTCTATCCGCATATCGCAAAACACGCCGACGATCTCTGCGTCATCAACTCCATGCACACGGACCTGCCGAACCACGCGCAGGCTTTCGGGCAGATGCACACGGGCAGCTTTCAGTTCGTTCGCCCGTCGCTCGGCGCGTGGACGCTCTACGGGCTCGGCTCCGAAAACGCGAACTTGCCCGGCTTCATCACGTTGAATCCACCCGCGGACAACGGCGGCGCACGCAACTACGGCAGCGCCTTCCTGCCTGCCGTATGCCAGGGCACGAAGCTCGGAGCCAGCCAGTTGCCCGATCTTTACGCGGCCTTGATGAAGAGGGACGCGGAGCCCGGCCCACCCATGCGAAACATCGCCAACGACAATTTGCCCCGTCCGCTTCAACGCGCGCAGCTCGACCTCATCCGCGGCCTGAACGAACGCAAACTCGCTCGCGAAGTGCATCAGCCCGAGATCGAAGGGGCAATCCAGTCGTTCGAGCTGGCCTTCAGGATGCAGGATGAAGTCCCGGGCGTCCTCGACCTGCGCTCAGAGCCGGAGCATATCCTCAAGCTCTATGGAATCGGGAGCGGGCAGGATCAGTTCGCCCGCCAATGCCTCCTCGCGCGCCGGCTCGCCGAGGCCGGAGTGCGTTTCATCGAGATCACCTCATCGGTGCACTGGGACCACCACAACCTGCTCAAGGATTCGCTCGCGAAATCCTGCGCCGCTACCGACCAGCCCATCGCCGCGTTGCTCACCGACCTCAAGCAGCGCGATCTGCTCCACGACACACTCGTGATCTGGGCCGGTGAATTCGGCCGGACGCCTTACGCTCAGGGCTATGACGGCCGCGATCACAACAACAAGGGTTACTCCCTCTGGATGGCCGGCGGCGGTGTGCGCGGCGGCATGGCCTACGGCGCAACCGATGACTTTGGCCACCGGGCCGTCACAAACCCTGTCCACATTCACGACTGGCACGCAACCATTCTACACCTTCTTGGTCTCGACCACACCAAGCTGACCTTCAACTACGGCGGCCGCAATTTCCGCCTCACAGACGTTCATGGAAACGCGGTGAAAGAGATTCTGACCTGAACCCTGGTCGCTTCATCGGGTTCGGTTGCTTGGGCAGCTACCTCCTTTGGACTCCGCTATAGGTTCGGGATCTCTCCCCCTTCATTTTCCCACTGCTCGATCGCCTTCCGTTTCAAAGCCCGCGTCTCGCCCACCGGCTGATTGAGCGCCGGGTCGAAGGTTTCGGGTGTGGCGGAGTTCCACAAAGCGATGGCAGGCTGATTGATGCGATCAGGCTCATAGCAGAGAACGCTGATTGATGCCGTGCTGAGCAGAAAATGCTGCGCCTGTTCGACGGAAAGCCCAATCCACCGGGCGGCCAGGACGCGGCCAAAATCGCTATGAGAGAAAAGCGCGACATTTCCCTCGAGCGCCCTGAGATGAGCAATCAAGCGATCCGCACGAGCGGAAATCTGTGCGGGGGTTTCCCCTCCCGGAGAACCGTCCCGAAAGAGATTCCAGCCCGTTCGCGACTCGTGGATCTCTTCCAATGTGCGTCCTGTGTCGTCGCCATGATCCCACTCCGCCAGATCCGGTTCGATCACGGGCTCCGGCCCCAACCCAACCAGCGCACACGTTTGTTGAGCGCGTCGCAGCGGACTGGTCAACACATGGGCGAACGAGATGCTCCGGAGGCGCTCCCCCGCTTCCCTCGCTTGATCCTCACCGTGCGCCGTCAGCGGAATGTCCGTGTGACCAGTGTGTTGGCCGGAGAGCGTCCACTCGGTTTCTCCGTGTCGAATGAGATGGAGGCGGAGGGGCATGGGTGTGCTTGTCGTCATTCTCGAGGCCTTTCATCCTTCGCCAGCAGGCCCGTGTGAGTGTTCGATGCCCGGCTGAGAGTTCGTCCAATGAATCACGTTGCTCACCCTGCCTTTAAGCTCGGGAAACGGTTGTTGCAACTGTTGCAGGATCGCCGCCGTCCCCATAGCTGCATTCCCAAGAATGCAGACTGGCCCGCCAGGACTTCGGAACTCACTCAAGTTCCGCTACACAAGTGACCCTCGCGCCGCTGCCAATCTCAGTTTTTTCATGCGCGCGCAGCGGTCCTTGGCGATCGCCCGCCCGGTTTACAGTTTCACCCTTCGCAGGCGCAAGGCGTTGCTGATGACCGAGACGGAACTCAGGCTCATCGCGGCGCCGGCAATGATCGGGCTGAGCAGCAGGCCGAAAAAGGGGTAAAGCACACCCGCCGCGATGGGGATGCCCAGCGCGTTGTAGCCGAAGGCGAAGGCGAGATTCTGCCGGATGTTCGACAGGGTTGCCCGGCTGAGGCGGACGGCCTGGGCAATGCCTCGGAGATCGCCTTTGACGAGGGTGATGCCCGCACTTTGCATGGCCACGTCGGTTCCGGCGCCCATAGCGATTCCGACTGCGGCCTCACTCAAGGCGGGAGCGTCGTTGATGCCGTCGCCGGCCATGACCACGTGTTTGCCTTCTTCGCGCAGCTTCTTGACGTGGTCCCTTTTTCCGGCGGGTTCGATCTCCGCTTTCACAGTATCGAGCCCGAGTTGCTTCGCCACGGCGGCAGCGGTGCGGCGGTTGTCGCCGGTGAGCATGACGAGCTTCAAGCCGAGCGCGTGGAGTTCTTGGATGGCCTCGGCGGTAGTGCCTTTGATCGGGTCTGCAACAGCGAGGATGCCTGCCGGTTTGCCGTCGATGGCGACAAACATCGCAGTCTTGCCGTCCTCCTGGAGTTTCACGGCCAATGCTTCGAACGGCTCCAGACCGCTGATCTTCTCGTCGCGAAGAAAATCCGGTTTTCCAACCATCACCGCACGGCCTGCGACGGCTCCGGCCACGCCGCCGGCCGTCACCGAGCGGAAGTCTTTGACAGGCTCGAGGGCGATGCCCTGATCCTTCGCTCCCTGCACAATCGCAGCCGCGAGCGGATGTTCGCTCGCTTGCTCCAGGGAAGCAGCGAGACCCAGGAAGTCCTTCGTGGCGAAACCTTCAGCGGGCAGGACATCGACGAGCTTGGGTTTGCCTTCCGTCAGCGTGCCGGTTTTGTCCACCACGAGGGTGTCCACTTTCTCCAGGCGCTCCAGTGCCTCGGCGTTCTTGATGAGCACGCCTTCCTGCGCTCCGCGCCCGACGCCGACCATGATGGACATTGGCGTGGCCAGGCCCAATGCGCACGGGCAGGCGATGATGAGGACCGCGACGGCATTGACGATGGCATGGGCGAGCCTCGGCTCCGGCCCCAGCCACACCCAAACAACGAAAGTGACCACCGAGATCGCCAGCACCGCCGGCACGAAGACGCCCGCGACTTTATCGGCGAGACCCTGGATGGGCGCGCGGCTGCGTTGAGCCTCCGCCACCATGGCCACGATCTGACCCAGCATTGTGTCGCTGCCGACCCGCTCGGCTTTCATTACGAAACTGCCTGAGCCATTGACGGAGCCGCCTGTGACTTTGTCCCCGGCGGTCTTTTCCACCGGGATGGGTTCGCCGGTCAGCATGGACTCTTCCACGCTGGAGTGACCCTCGACGACCACGCCATCCACAGGCACCTTGTCGCCGGGAACCACGCGCAATTGGTCGCCGGCCTTCACTTCATCCAGTGGGATTTCCCTGGCGCCGTCAGCATCGACGAGGCGCGCCGTGGGAGGGGCGAGATTGAGCAAAGCCTTGATGGCGCTGCCCGTGCGGTTGCGCGCACGGAGTTCGAGCACCTGACCGAGGAGAACCAGCACCACGATCACCGCGGCAGCCTCGAAGTAGATTCCGATCTTGCCGTCATGGTGCATCGTGTGGGGGAACAGACCGGGCGCGAGCATCGCCACCGCGCTGAAAACAAAGGCCGCGCCCACGCCGACCGCGATCAAGGTGAACATGTTCAAATGGCGCGTCACGATTGAGCGCCAGCCCCGCCGGAAAAACGGCCAGCCCGCCCACCAGACGACGGGTGTGGTTAGGGCAAACTGAATCCAGCGCGAGACAGAACCGCTCGCCCATGCCTGGATGGCCGCGGAGGGGAGCATGTGCGCCATTGCCAGAATAAACACCGGCAAGGCCAGCGCCGCGCCAATCCAGAAACGGCGCGTCATATCGTGGAGTTCCGCGTTTTCGTCATCGGCGCCCGCCGTCGCCGGCTCCAGCGGCATGCCGCATTTCGGACAATCGCCAGGATGATCCCGCTGCACCTCGGGGTGCATAGGGCAGGTGTAAACGACTTTACCTGATGCGGGCGCGACCCACGCCGGATTACGCTCCAACGCCATGCCGCACTTCGGACAATCTCCCGGCTTGTCCGACTCCACGCCGGCGCACATCGGGCAAAAATACTTCGCGGCAGCGGAAGGCGCCTCCGCTTCGGACTCGTGACTGTGATAGGGATGGTCCTGGAGCCCGTCTTGGTTCTTGCTCGCGCAACAACCGGCTTCCCTTTCGCTGGACGGGTTTGAGGCGAGAAACGTGCTCCGGCAGCGCTCGCTGCAGAAATAGAACGGTTGTCCATCGCGTTCGGCGTGCAGCGCCGTCGCTTCATCCACCATCATTCCGCAAATCGGGTCTTTGGTCATGGGGCTGGGTTTCCTTTGCTCGCGGCGCCTGGATGAACCCGCATCTCTCACACTGTTTCATCGCGAGGAGCTGCGAGTCCCATGCGGATCAGAAAGGCTATAAGAAATGTGGGTTAAGGTCGCGATCTCTGGTTCGCTTCCATCTCCGGTGGATTGTTGCGTAAGTCGAGTTGCTTGGGAACCCCATTCCAGATGACGTCGATCAAACCAGGGCGTTTCCCGGCCTGGTCCACGAACTCGATCACCGACTTGGGCTGATGGTATCGCCAATCGCCCGACCTCAGGCCGACGCAAACCAAGCCGTCTCGCCGCGCATAGAACCGATCGTGAATGTAGAACCAGATGCCCGAATCGAAAGCCCCCAAATAGGTCGCGTTTTCGCCAATCAGCCGGCGCTTCGTCCGTTTGCGGCTTTTGCACTCGCCAATGGAGATCCGGTAAGTCTCGGTGCGCGTGTACAATCCTGCCTGGACGATGGCCATCTCAATGAGAGTTTCCATTTTGGTCCCGTCGTCGCGGTCCCAAGGAATGCGGGCAACCCGCTTGGCCATCGGAGCCCAATAAGGGTGCCAGCGCGCTGTGCCGTAAACCACCGCGACCACCAAGCAGGTGATGACGGCAAACATCCAATAGACCGGAATTTTCAAGTAGATCATGGCGAGAAATGCCCCAATAAATAGGGCCGCCATAAGGCCGGTCATCACGATGGTTCGAACAATGTGGGCAAACACCTCAGCCGTGGACATGCGGGCTTCCTTAATTGAAGTCAATAGAAAAATGATCATCGCTACGTTATTTTGTTAGCGCCATACGGAGGCGTCCGGCAACCCACAAACCGCCGGACATCCGGCCCGTCTGAGCCAGGCTACAATTCTCCGGCGACTCCCTGGCCCTCCACAGCCATGCACAATCGAGAATCCCTTCGCCTTTCCGTTTCATGAAAGCCACCACTACTCTAGCATCAGTCCGCACTCCGGACGGAGCACTGCTCGTGCTCCAAGAGCACGATGGAGAACACTACCTGAAGGTCGGTGGGATGCCCTTGATGAGCACGCGGGCGGCCGCTTCCGAGCAGGAGATGGCGGATTTCGCCTGCGGCGGACTGCCCCCGCCTCGGCGAGTGCTCATCGGCGGTCTCGGCTTCGGGTTCACGCTGCGCAGGGTGCTCGAACTGGCGCCTCCCGAGGCGGCGGTCGAGGTCGCGGAATTGCTGCCGGTGGTCGTGGCGTGGAACCGCGAGTTTTTGGCCGAGGTCAACGGGCGCCTGCTCGACGACCCCCGCGTGTCCGTCATTATAAGCGACGTCCTCGACCTGTTGCGCCGCCCGGGTGAAGGCCGTTACGACGCCATCCTGCTGGACGTGGACAACGGCCCGGACCCGCTGGTGCAGAGGGCCAATGCGCGGCTCTACACGAAGGGATCATTAGAGATGGTCAAGCGCTCCCTCACTCGGCGGGGGCGCGTAGTGTTCTGGTCGGCAAACAAGGACAAGCAATTCGAGCAACTCTTGCGGCGGGTCTTCCCGAGGGTCGATTCCGTCGCCGTCAAAGCCTATCCGAGTTCCCGCCGTTTCGCCCACTGCCTGTTCGTGGCGGAGCGAGACTAGCCCACACCCCTCGCGGCCACTCCCAACTGCGCAGGATCATGCCGTCGGCCGCCGCCGGACGAACCGATGGCGCCGGCAGCCCAACAACCCCGCAGAGGCGCCGTTCAACGGTCGCCGCTCTGGCGCATCGCTCCGGTCCCGCCGTGGCGGGAGCCCGGATGAGGCAGGGCCTTGCTCCCGCCCCCACCTCCAGCCCTGGGTTTGGAGTCTCTGGAGGCCATGGTGAGATCGCCCGCTTCAATTAGCGCCGCGACCGGCGGGTGCTCCAGCGTCTTCGCCGTCACCTGCGCAGTCTTGCCTGGGCCGAGAAAGAGTGTTCTCCCGCCGGGCAACGGGACGCTCAAGGGTTTGGGGGTCTTGTTGGTGATATCCATGGCTCTACCCGTCGGAGGACACGATAAACCCACCGCTCCAAAGGTCCAGCAGAGATCTGTCGCCCGGATCAAGGCCTTTCAGGGATCCTTTCAAGCGGGATAAGAGCCGCCATGAGCCCTGAAGTTCCAGAGGAAATCGGTTCTTGCCATCCGCCGGCCTTTCTGGCACTCTATTCTCCACGGAAATGCACGCTCTCCGCTTCCGACCACCGGCGAACCGTCCGGCAGGGCGGAAAGCAATGTCTTATCCCTAGCTCCAAACTGGAAACACCCATGCTCTCTATCGTCATAACCCTCATCATCGTCGGTGTGTTGCTCTGGCTGGTCAACGCCTACATCCCGATGGACGCAAAGATCAAAAAGATCCTCAACATCGTTGTGGTGATCTGCGTCATCGTTTGGTTGCTCTACGCCTTTGGAATTCTCGGCGGCACGGGGACCATTCGTGTTCCGCGGGTCGAGTAGCAAGCACCCCGTCTGGCTCCCGTTTCTCCCTGGACGATTCGCCATGAATCGCCGCAAGACATTCGCGTCACTCGCCGTGCTCGTCAGCCTGTTGGGCCTCACCCTAACAAAGGCTGGCGAGCCCGCGCTGATTTCCCCCGGCGAGTTCGACGAGCTTCACCAACTCATCCGGCGGGGACCCGGCGAATCGCGCTGGATGGAGATCGACTGGCTTCCCAACATCTGGGAAGCCCAACAGAAGGCCGCCGCCGAAGGCAAACCGCTGTTCATTTGGGCAGGCAGCGGCGGAGCCCCGGCGGCCGGGTGTTGAACGGCGGGCCGTGGGGGCCGTGCGCCCTCTTGGTGGACCGGCGATCGTATTCAACTCATTCAGAAGCACTTCGTCGCCGCCGCCGTGCCGACTGAAGTCTGCCGGGCCAAGGGCCCTGAAGGCGAATTCCTCCGCAACGCCGGTATTCATCTGCAATGGGTGACTTCCTCGGGCTACATGAGCTGCCTAACCGCCGGAGGCAAGCTCCTGGGCCACGAGCCTTCGGCCGAAGTCCTGGCGACGTTCCAGAAACTGCCGCTAGCCCAGCGGAAACCCAGCGCCGGTAATCTGCGCCGGCCCGGCCCTTCCGAGGAGTTGATCCCGTCTCCGCCCGCCGGAGGGATCGTGCTCAAAGTGCATGGACGATTCCTCGCCCGTAACGATCAGGGACAACTCCGGCACGTGACAGGCGACGACTTTCCGCAGCTCTGCGGCAAGGATCAAGAAATCCACTATCACCGGTTCCTCTTCGAGCCGAATACCGAATACATGTGGCTCACCGAGGAGGAATGGAGATCACTCGTCCCGTCCGAACCGGTCCAAGGCGCGAAGTGGGCTGTGGATCCAGCCATTGGCATGCGCATGGCGCGGTTTCACCTATCGCCGAAGCGCGCGCTGACCAGCGAGGACTCCATCGTGGATCACCGCGAAGTCAAGTCGGCGGAACTCTCCCTGGCTGTCGAGGACGCAACGCCCGAACGGATTCATCTGCGTTTGACGGGCTTCGTCCAACACGGCGCCGGCTTCGATGCCGCCAAGGCCACATCGCCCAACGGGCCCCTCGACTTTGGCTATGAGACGCCGATCCATGGCGTTCTCGAATACGACCGGATCGAGCAGCGCTTCGTCCGCTTCGATAGCGTCGCCCCGGGCGATGTTTGGGGCCGCTGGGGCGACGCCAACGGCAAGAGCCAGATCATCGAACGGCCCGGTCGCACGCCTATTGGCTTCGCCTTCGAACTGGTCGACAGCGACTCCCCCTCGAATCGTTTGCCGCCCGGCGGTCATGGGGACCGCGCCATGCGGAGCGGCTATTTTTCCGGCCCCGAATAGCGTCATCCTTCCAGAGGAAACGTCCTTCGCTGCAGGAAGCGAAGATGCGAAAGCGATGCGCGGGACGCCTCGCCCGAAACGCCGTCAGAGATCCGAGCGAATGAATACGCAAGGGGCCAACTCCCGATTATCTTCGACCGATGCGCTCCTCTTCAGCCACGCTTGCGCTGCTGCCTTTTGAAAGTCTCTCGGGACGTCCGGACGACGCCCGTCTGGCCACGGGTTTTCTCCACGATCTCAGCTCCGAGATGGCCCGATTCCCCTCTCTGGGCGTCATCGCTGCTGATTCCGTTCTGGCCTTGCAGGAGGAAGCCGGCGATGAGCCGGCGCTGGCCGAACGGCTCGGTGCAAATTACCTCCTCAAAGGCAGTCTGCGCCGTTGGGGCGATGATCTGCGCATCAGTATTCAATTGATCGAGGCCCGCACGGCCCGCCACATCTGGGCTGGGCGATTTGACGGAGCGGACCTGCCCGCGGTGCATGATGAAATCGCGGCAAAAGTGTCCAACGCTCTCGCCCTGCGCGTCGATGCAACCCTTCTCGCCAGTTCGCGCCACAGATCACCGGCGCAACTCGAAACTTACGAATGCTGGCTGCGCGGCATGGAATGTCTCCAGCGCGGAACCGTGGATTCCGATGCCGAAGGACGCCGTTACTTTGAACAGGCCTTGAAGATTGATCCGCTCTATGCCCGGGCACACGGAGGATTGTCGCTGTCCTATTTTAATGACTGGAGTTGCCAGGCGTGGGAGTGCTGGGAAAGCAATGAAAAAGCGGCTTATGAGCACGCCATCCGCGCAGAGTCGCTCGATCCCGATGATGCCGTGGTCCAGGTGATCCTGGCGCGAATCGAACAATACCGCAGGGAGTTTGATCGCGCCGCGGCCCGGCTGCACCGGGCGCACACGCTTGCGCCCAACGACGCCAATATCCTGATCCAACTGGCAAGCTGTCACACCTTCAACGGCGACCCCTCACGGGGATGGGAGTTGGCCCGCCGCGCGCTGGAACTCAATCCGCTTCCGCCGCCATGGGTCTACTGCTTCTCGCTCGTCCCTTTGTTCGTGCTCCGGCGCTATGAAGAAGCTTTGGAACTTGCCGGCAAAGCGCCTCCGGGGCTAATCGTGGATGTGCCTGCCTACAAGGCCGCGGCCTGCGCCTATCTCGGAGACCAAACCTGCGCTGCGCAGCACCTCGAAGAGTTCCGGGAGGACTTCATCCAGCGAATCGTAACAGGACGAGAGCCCTTGCCGGATGAGCTACTGCGCTGGACTCTCCATGTGAATCCCTATCGTCGCGACGAGGATATTGCTCACCTCGCAGACGGTCTGCGCCTGGCAGGGTTGGAGGGCGAGCCCGGCCGGCCTGCTCCAGCGGTGGCTTGGCCGATAGCCAACGTCTTTCGCCGGGAAGGAGCCGTCTGGACGCTTGCTTTCGACCATCACGTCGCACAGATGCCGGAACTGCGTGGATTCCTTGATGTCGCCCGCCTGCTCCGGCATCCCGGAGAGGAAATCCACAGCGGGGAACTCGCCGGCTTGGTAGTGAAGTCCGGAGGCATCGAAGTGCTCGACGAACAAGCGCGACGGACCTATCGCAACCGCCTTCAGGAGCTGGAAGAGGAGATTCAGCATGCCTCGCAAGTGGGAGCCGCCGGCCTGGCGGGGAAGTTGGAGGAGGAGCGTGATGCACTCGTCGCTGAACTGCGGGCCGCGGCCGGATTCGGTGGGAGGATGCGGAAAACCGGGGCAAACGACGAGCGAGCCCGCTCGGCAGTCACCTGGCGCATCCGCAACGCAATCAAGAAAATCGAGAATGTTCACCCACGCCTTGCCCGCCATCTTTCCAACTCGATCCGCACCGGCGCTTTCTGCTCCTATCAGCCGGAGCATACCACGACCTGGTCGGTCTAACCCCAATGCCTTTAGGGATTGGGAGAGTAGGCGGTTTCAGGAGAAGAACCTTTCCCGGCTCCAAGCACCGCGTAAACGCGAAACCCCAAACTGTTCCCAGCGCAGCCTTCCGCCCCCGGCGGGGGTTCCTCCCCCCGGCGCGAATACGGTCCCTTACCGTTTTCGTGATGCCCCGGCTTCAAAAAAAGCGCCGCCAGATTGCTCCCACCCACAGCGTCTCGCCAGCCTTCCACCCCCCGGCGGGGATCAGAACTCCTGATCTCGAGGAATTTGAATGAGCTGGAAGGGTATGTGGCGCGGGCACTCCTGCCCGCGAACTCTTGAGGTTCCCTCGGCGGACAGGAGTGTCCGCCCCACAAGTAGGGCGTCATCTGCCGAGAGGCGGTCTCGCTTCGGCTCAGCGATTTTCCTCCCTGTCCCTGATCTCCCGCGATAGGTCAGGAGTTCTGAGCCTGGCTGCGGCATGACCTCTGTCTGGCTCGATGCTGTCTGTGACCCCGGCAGGCCGGCTTGCAGGCTCGTCTCGGGCGCCCACCGCCGTGTTGCTTGCGCCCTTCCGCAAGGGTTCAGCACCCTATGCACCTCAACATGCAGCGGCCCGCGCGCAGTCAGGCCCGCTGCGCCTCGATCTCCTCCACGGCACGGAACCATGCCTCGGCCAGGGTGGGATGGTAGTGAGGGATGGCGAGATAGGCGGCCGCGGTCAGGCGGAGTTCGATGGCCGCTTGCAGGAGATGGGAAGTCTCCACTACCTCCGGACCGGCGGCCGCGGCGCCGAGCAGGACGCCGGTTTGTGGGTCAGCTAGGACCTTGACGAAGCCGTGACGCGAACCGCTAATCATGCCCTTGCCATGATCGGCGTAGGTCTGGCGGCCGACGATCACAGGGATACCTTCCCCCGTGGCCGCGGATTCCGACAAGCCCACCTGCACGCTTTGGGGCTCGGTAAACCACGCCGACATGGCGGAGCGGAGGTTCCACTCGGCGGCGGAGACCTGGTCGCCACGCAGGAAGCGGGCGGCATTCCGGGCGGCAACCTCCCCTTGAATGACCGCCAGGTGAACGACGGGCACTGGACTGGCGCAATCCCCCGCGGCGAAAATGTGAGGAAGGGCGGTGGCGGCGTGCTCGTCGATGAGAATGCGGGATTCCTCCGTGGCAATGCCGATTCCTTCGAGGCCAAGACCGGCGGTGGAAGCTGTGCGACCGGTGGCGAGGAGGAGGGCATCCGCTTCCAGGGAGGAGGCAACGCCGTCCAAGACAAGGCGGAAGCTGCCATCGGCGTAGGACACGGAACGAACGCGGGTCTCCATGAGAAAAGCAATCCCACGGTCGCGGCTTTCTGCCTCAAGAGCGGCGGCGATGTCGGCATCTCCCCGGCTCATGATCGAGGCCCCTCGCGCAATGACCGTCACCTCACTGCCGAAGCCCTCGAACAAGTGAGAACATTCCATACCGATGGCACCCGCCCCGATGATCGCGAGGCGACCAGGAATTGAGGGCAAGCGGACCACGTCGTCGCTGGTCCAGAAAGGCGATCCCTCCAGGCCCGGAATTGACGGAACGACAGGATGGGAGCCGACGGCGATCACGAAGGCGGCGGCCTGCACGGCCGTGACGGCCCCATCCGGATCAGTCAGTTCAACGGCGTGCGCCGAAAGGAACCGGGCGCTCCCGCGGAGGAGGGCGTAGTCCCCTGACTCCATTTCCTTCACCCGGTCGCGCCGGAAATCATCAATCAAAGATTCAAGCCGGGATCGGAGCGCCGCGGGATCGAGGACCGGAGTCCCCCCGCGGATGCCAAAGCGGGCGGCATCGCGCATGATTCGCATGCGGTTGGCGGTCTCGATGAGCGTCTTCGACGGCATGCAGCCGCGCAGAATGCATAGGCCGCCGAGGGTGGCCGCGGATTCCACCAAGGCGGTCTTCAGTCCCAGAGAGGCGCCGGTCCTGGCGGCGGCGTGACCGGCGCTTCCCCCGCCAATGACGAGAAGTTCGTAGGAAGGAGGCGCTCTCATGTTGCACAAGCTCCGCTATGACCTTCAGAAACCCTCCGGCTGCCTGATTGGGGCTCCGCTTCGGCGTCATCCCGCCAGTCCATTCTCGCAGGCGCCATGCGCGACCTTGTCCGTGGGGACTATCCCTCCGCCCGGGGAGGGTTGAAGCTCACTGGAGGATTCCCCGATAGTAACCACTGGGATTGGAGATTCGATCAACGTCGGCGTCGGTATAGGAGCCGGCCACACCGGTTGCAATAGTCGCCCAGGTCACCAAGTCCAGGGAATACTCAATGTCGTAAACGGCGCCAGCGGGCAACTGCAGAGCCACTCCTTCCGCAGACTTCGTGATTCCGGTAATCTCAGGCGTTCCGTCAGGGTGCGGAGCCATTGCCACGAGCGATAGCCCAGCCAATCCCCTCTGATAAACCGTTTCCACTTCCTCTGCCGATAAGGCCCGCGCGAAAATGGCCACCTCGTCAAACAAGCCGCCAAAATTCTCGACCACCGCGCCCGTATTGTTTGGCTGCCCTCCCAAGTAGAAAGGCTGGGCGTTGTTGGGAGCACCCGTGATTGTGCTCTCCGCGATAACTTCGCCGTCTCGATAATATGTCAGCGCCTGCGCCTGCTTCACCACGAGATTGTGATCCCACTCGCCCACGGCAAATGCCGTGTTGTCCGCTGGAGTGTTCTCTCCGGCGCCTCCAAAGTGCCACTCAAATACGGTCGGCGTGAACTTGATGAACTCGCGGGGGTCAAAATCATTCCCGTCGGCCATATAGCGGTTGCCGAGGACAATGTTGTTGTTGGCGCTCTCGTTGGATTTCACCCAGAACGCCCACGTGAAGTCCTGCTCGAGGTCAATGACCGGCAGGATCTCGCCAAAATCCACATAGGATCCGTTGCCCGAGCGATACACTGCTCCGCGATCGGCATCGGCGACCCACACGGTCGCTGCATTGACGATCGTACCGTCGTTGCCATTCCCTGAGGAATCGGCGGCCACAGCGCCGCTGCCTTCATCGAATCGCCAATAGCCCAACAAGCCTTCGATGGTCCTCAAGTCCGGCAAGCTCGAGGCGTCCGTCGGATCGCTGCCAGCCCAGATTTCAAATCCATCATCAACGCCGTCCCCGTCGGTGTCCGCCAGAGTAGGAGAGGTGCCGTGGACGTTCACTTCGGAGCCGTCGTCCAGCCCGTCGCCATCCGTATCAGCTCGCAACGGATCCGTGCCGATCTCCGCCTCCTGCGCGTCGCTCAGACCATCCCCATCGCTGTCAAAATCAGCGGCGTTGCCCAGGGTCAGCCCCGGGTTGTCGAACAGCGTCTTCACATCCTCCGTGGATAGGGCGCGGTCGTAGATCTGCACATCATCGATCCGCCCGTTGAATCCCAGCGCGCTATTGAAGGCTCCAAAGAACAGGGGTGTGCCAACCTCATCGGGAAGGCGGTCCGGATCGAGAAGAACGGCGACTTCCTCGCCATCGATGTAGAAGGCGATTCGCTGCGAACCTGGGCTAGCGTCGGAAAGAACGCCGATATGGTGGACCTGGTCAGCCTGGAGGGATCCCTCCTCAGACGCCAGCAACGGCTCCACATCGTCTCCTTGCAACCACAACAGACTGCCCAAGCTCACAAGAATCGCGAAGGAAGGCGAGTCCAAACCGCGTCCCACCAAGGTCTGCAGTTGAGCACTCATCGTGTCCCCGGCGATCCACATGCCGATGGTGAAGCTTTCCAGGGCGTCCAATGCCGCTCCGTCGACGCGCGCCTGAGCGTTCCCGGCCACGGCCAGGGCCCGGTCATCAGCCAATCCCGGGGCGTCGAGCGTCAGTGAACCGGACCCCTCGACAAAGGAGCCATCGAGCCCGAAACCAGAGGCGTCTCGCATGACAAGAGCGCCGGCATCCTCGTTCAAACGGTAGTGTGCAATGGGTCCCTCGCGATTCAAGAGGCTAGCCGAAACCTCGAGGCTGTGAATTGGATCGCCGGAGTCGTTGCTCGAAATCTCAAACCGGGCGGCGAACCCTCCGGATTGGTCCTTCGAATCGAATTGGTAGGAGATCTCAATCTGGCTGCCAGCCGAGACGGTGACCGGCAGGGGGGTCACGATGGTGAAATGATCGGCGTCGTCGCCGGAGATTGCAATGGACTCAACCGTAAGATCCTCGGCTTCTCCGGTGTTGCGAACCGGAAATGCGCCAAGATGCTGAGGCGGAACGGCCGCCACTTGCCCCAATTCCGTCCTGCCCGGGGTGATGATATTCGGATCGTCCCCGTCATCGCCGAGGCTCGCGTTGGCTTCGCCCAGCCAGAAGACCACAAGCGCTTCATCCGCCGTCAGCGCGCGGTCGAAGACGGCGACTTCGTCGAAACGGCCGGAGAAGATCTCACTCCCATTCTGCCCACCGAGATAGAGCGGCTGCGGATTCACCGGAGCACTGCTGATTTCCCTGGATGCGACCTCTTGGCCGTTGCGATAATAAGTTAGGCTGGCCCCACTTTTCACAACGAGGTTGTGCGACCACTCGCCCACCACGAACATGGTGTTCTCTCCAGGCACGTTCTCTCCCACACCATTAAAGTGCCATTCGAAAACGCGCGGAGTGAACTTGATGAACTCACGCGGGACAAACTCGGAGCCATCCACCGCCCAGCGATTGCCAAACACAATATTGTTGTTATCGGTCTCGTCAGGGTTTACCCAGAACGACCACGTAAAGTCCTGGTCGAGATCGAGGACCGGCAAGAAGGCCCCGAAATCCACATACGAGCCGTTCCCGGATTGATAGACAGCGCCGCGAGCCGAATCGTCCACCCAGACCCCATCGGATGCGATGATCTGGCCGTCATGGCCTTGACCGCTGCTGTCCATGGCGATGTCGCCGGCGCCTTCATCAAAGCGCCAATAGCCAAACAGGCCATCAAGGGCGAAAGCTGAATTGCTCCCATGAAAGATCGCTACAAGACAAAGGAGAAGGAGGCGGTGCATATTCTTGGTGGCGTTAACCCGCATTTCTCATGGGATTTCGTCGCGCGGCGCTGCGAGCCCCATACGAAGAAGGCGCGCGCCGCCGAGGGCGCAGAGCTGGGTGATTACACCCTGCTCAAGCCCGAGGCAAGCGCAACGCAGTCAGCATGGGGCGTAGCGCGCCGCGGTAGAAAGGGTATGGGAAATGCGGGGGTAGGTTCGCTGGGGTCCATGAGAGCACAATGCAGGCGCCAAAGGCAAGCCCTCTGTTCGGCTATTCCTTCGGAGAACATTGGCGAGCGGGGACGTTCATGAACAAACCTTCCTGCGGAGAACCAGGATTGGTCAGCCGGCCCATGAGCATCCAACGGCCGCCCGAGAGGTTCACCCGCGTGGCTGACCCAGCGCCTGGCTTACCCAGGCGAGAAACCCGCCTTGGGCTTTCGCGCGAACTCCCTTGACTTCCTCGTCACACGCGGCTGTACTGAATCGAGCATGAGTCCTTCAAAACTCCTTTTGCTCGCCTGCTGCGCGATCGGGTTGCCGCCCTTCGAAATCGCACGGGGCAATGACGAAGAGTTTCAGCGGCTGCTGCGCGGCTACGGCCCCTTGGCCACCCTCGCTGGAACCGGCCTCAGCGAGGATAGCAATGACTGGCGCCCAGAATTCGAAGGAGCATTTGCCACAACGGTTGAGCTTTCCAATCCTCACATGTGCATGGCCGATGCAGCCGGGAACTTTTTCATCGCGGACAAGGAATCCCACAGTATCCTCAGGGTGGATCCCGATGGAATCCTCACCACCTTCGCGGGGACGCATCGCGCCGATCCCACCATCGACGAGGGGCTCGCCACCAATGTCCCCCTGGATTCCCCCAACGGGCTTTACGTGTTGCCGGGTGGTGCGGTCTATATTCTGGACCTTCTCAATCAGCGGGTTTGCAAGGTCGATCGAGACGGATACCTAACCACCGTATTTCGTGATCCCGCCGGTTTCGGATCAGGCCGCGGCCTCTGGGTCAGCCATGAGGAGGACCGCATCTTCTATTGCGCCGGCGGCTCGGTGAAGATGTGGACTCCCTCAGGCGGCATCATGACGGTCACATCCGGTTTAACCGATCCAGGGAATCTCACCGTCGATCCTTCCGGCAACCTGGTTGCGACGGACCGCGGCGCACACCGGGTTTACCGCGTCGCCCCAGACGGTGCGAAAACCGTCATCGCAGGCAACGGCGACGCCGGCGACGGGTCGAGCGGTATTCCGGCAACGCAATGTGCCCTGGGGGAGGTTCGCGGCGTGGCCTTCTTGCCCAATGGAGCCTACTTCGTCGCCGCCATGAAAGGCGGCGACGTGTGGTATGTCGATACCCAAGGCATCATCCACCTTTTCTTGCAAGGTTCAGGAAGCGGCAACATTCATGCCGGCGATGGCGAGCCAGTGGGCTCGCCGGGCAACAAGATCAGCGAACCCCGGGCCGTCGCTCTGTCGCCCTACGGAGACGTTTTGGTGACCTGCAACGACACCGGTTATGTGCGGATCATACGCAAGCTCAAACCGCTGCAGCTCGGTCAGCAGATCTTCCATGAACCCCAAGGCCGCATAGGCCTCCGCTGGCTGGCTGAACCCGGCCATGCTTATCGGATCGAATCGAGCGCGTCGGGAGCTGCTTGGAGCCTCCTCGACGCTGTTCCGGGAACGCCGTCCGGCGGCTGGATGGAATGGACCGATCCTCGTCCCGCTGCGGGGACCCAGTTCTACCGCCTGACGCAGTAGTCGAAGCCGTCACGGTTCCAGCCGCGCCGCCAATCCGTTAGGGTCTTCAGAAAAATACGTGAGCGATTTGGCGGGAGCGCTGCCGCCCCGTGCTCCCGTTCATCTCCGAAAGGGCTTTCCACGCCGATTGCCTTTCTGCTCGTTATCGCCTCTTGCACCCTGGCGCACTATGGTTCAAGCAGTGGTCGCAGTTCAAACTGGCGGTGCTTGGCCTCCGCAAGAACGACGTCGTAGAACGGCGCTGCGGCAAAACCGGCGAACAACGCCGCCGCAATGTCGTGATCCACAGGTCCGCTGTGCGCATGCAGAAGATAGCGCAGCTTGAGCGGTTGTTCCGGCTCAATGATTCGCTCTTCCTCCAAAGAGAACGCTGCGCCCATCCAGCCATCCTCGCGCACATGCCAGTGTGTGGGAGCGCCGGGATTCCGCGCATGATCAAAGTAAGTGACTCCCTCAACTACGCCGTCCGCCACAGACCCTGAACGCCTCCGCTCGCCGGAGTCAGTCCCGCTCCCTGCTGCGGTGAATGGAGAGCACCCGCAGATTCACCAACTCCGAATACAACATCGCCACGCGATCCTGAAGCAGCAGCGCCTCTTCAGCCCGCTCCGGACCCAGCCCAAAGGGAAACTGCATCCGGAATTCCGCCACGCCGCGCATGAGTTGCTCCAATTCCTCGTTTTCGCCCCCGCTGCTCTTCAAATCTAGCCGGTCGATGGCCCGGTGCCACTCCGCCCGAAGGTGGGGCCAGTCGCCCATCCACTCTAAGACGCGCCGAGCCACTCCCTTCCGCCCGTATTCGATCCGGTCCCCGGTCTCCAAATCCCAGCCGCCCATACCCCAGCCGCTGGCCCCATCCCCACCCTCCGCCCCCGGAAAGCTCTCCCGGCCGGACCCCAACCACTCCCCGGATCCCGGGCTGAAAAAGGATGAAGAAATCATACTTCCACAATGCTCAGATTGATCGCTGATCTCAATCATGAATTATGGTAATTATGATGGCAATGGAAAACTTTGATTTTTCTGAAATTTCTTGCTCCTTTCCCGTTCCTCATGCTCCAGGCCCGGCCACCACGTTCCGTAGTCCCTCCCCCAAAAGCGCTCGCCGGCAGTTCTCGCTCGCCCGTCGCCGGATCTCCAACAGCCCTTCCTCGCTGTAGAAGGCCGCGTGCGGACACAAAATGATCCGGTCGTACGCTGGATTCCGGATATCGCGCCAGGCTGCCAGCAAGGGATCCTCCGGGGAAGGCGGTTCGACCGGAAGAACGTCCAATCCCACCCCGGCAAGCCGGCCCGAACAGACCGCCCCCAGCACCGCCTCGGAAACCACCAGCCCGCCGCGTGCCGTATTCACCAGAATAGACCCCGCGCGCATCCAGCCCACCGCCTCCGAGTCGATCATCCCCTCGGTATCCACCGTCAGCGGACAGTGCAAACTCAGCACGTCGCTGGCTTCAAGCAACTCCCGCAGGCTTCCCGCGCGGATTAGGCCCTCTGACTCGTCCTCTGCGCCGGTCACGTAGGGATCGTAAAAGCGCACTTCCATTCCGAACGCGCGCGCTCGTTGGGCCGTCGCCAGCCCGATCTTACCCAGCCCCACAATGCCAAAGACGCGTCCCCTCAGCCGGTGCAGGGGTATCGCCTCCGTGTAGGACCACGCCCCGCGCCCCGCCCGTCCCCGGCTGTTGAGCAGGTTCACTCCGCGAGCCAAGGCCAACATCATGGCCATCGCGCTGTCGGCCACTTCCTCTGTCCCGTAGTCAGGGACGTTCGCCACGAAAACTCCGCACTCCGCCGCAGTCTTCCAGTCGATATTATCGACGCCCACCCCGCAGCGCACGATGAGACGGCAGCGGCGCAGACTCCGAATCGTCGCCTCTCCCATCGTAAGAAAATGATAGAGCATGACGGCGTCCGCGTCCTCGATCCGGCCCTTGAGCTGCTCCTCCTTTTCCGCGCCCAAGGCGATCACTTCCGCGACGTCGCCCAGAATCTCCCGCTCGATCACGAGCGGCTCCTCTAAGAAATCAGCGACAACAACCTTCCCGCGCATCGTTGCAGTTCTTCCCCTTTAGCGCATCGGCGCAATCCTAACCAGATGCTCTCTGCGGCCGCGTTAAGCAACGTCATCCACGGATTCAGTCGAGCGGCGTCAGCGCTTCAATTCGCCAGCCCTGTTCCTCATCCACCCCAACATGACCGCCGCAGCAACCGGCAGTCGCCTGGCTCTTCGCTTGCCTATCGATCGCATTTTCACGGTTCCCCTTTCGCGTCCCGCAGCAAGTGCCCGTAGCGCACCGGGGTCGAGTCCGCGCCCCATTCTTGCGCACCATAAAAGTCGCTGGAGGCTTCCGCTCCGGCCGCCAGATCGATGCGTTGTCCCACGGCGATCAACGGGTCTCCGGAACCGGACTGCAAGAAACCCTCAAGCGCCACGCGCATCTCCATCTCCGAGGCATCCGGCGAAAGAGCCATGACGATGTCTTCGCTCGTCCCCGGCATGCGATCGCGGGTGATAAAACGCGCCCCCTCGCGGTGGACATACTCCACCTTGTAGCGATCTCGCTTTTGCCCCTCAGGATCGACCGCTGCATAATGGGAAGGTCCCAATTTAACCCGGCCGCTCAGGACTTCCTCTTCCTTCCCCACGCCCGTGAAGCCAAAGAAAGTCTTGATGAACTTCCCGCCCATGAACTCGAACTGCGCCTCGCAATCATCCCCCAAAGCAACGCCGAAATAACAGTTGTCGTCGCGCGTCGGCACGTAACCGGTCCCGGGATTCGCATCCACATCAAGGTAGGCATACCAATAATACCGCCCCTGCGGACCAGTCCGCCCGAATGCCCCGGCTACTCGCGAGTAAAAGTAAAGATACTCGGCATCATTGGCGACCTTGAACTCCAAAAGGTCCGTGTCCGGATTAGGATACAGATAGGACACGTGATCCCCCTGGGGGTCGCCCGTCCCGGCAATATTGCGCCAGTCTCCGAAATCGCCGTCGATCACGACGGACTCGACCTCCACGGCGACGGGCGGAGCCGCTGTATCGGAGGAAACCGGCATGAGCCTCAAAATGCCGCCGGATCCGGAGACGCCTTGGGCGAACCCGCCTTTCCACGTGAAGGTTGTCACCGGCCCGTCGCCCGGTTGGACACAACCCTCGCTCAGCTCCGGCCGGTAGCCCTCACGCTGCGCCACGACTTCGGACTTCGCCATATCACATTGGGCGATCTCCCTCCGCTCCGCTCCCCGCCTTCCGAAAAGCCGCAGCACGGCGCCTTCCTCCGCCATCTCCAACTCAAAACGCAGATCGTCCAGCAGTCCCCCATCCGGCCCGGTCACAGGGACGGGAAGAAAACTCCGGACCCGTTCCTGCACGAGCCCTCCGTCGCCCGGCCTCCACCGGAGCAAAGTCCCGTCGAACGGATCGAACACCAGCTCTCCGGCCGGAATTCCTAACAAGGGAAAAATCTCTGCGCCGCCTGCGGTTCCTCCCGCGGCAAACCGGCCGTGACTGTCGATCTCCCCCACGGGACGCTCGCAAAAAACCGAAGAATATCCTCCCACCACCAAGCGTCCCTCCTCCTCATAAACCCGGCCGTCCCAAACGGGCTCGGCCTTCCATGGGCTGCGGTAGCTGCGCTGTTCCTCCAGGAAGAAGTCCAGATGCATCGGACGGGCGCCTGGTCTCGCCCGCCGGATTCCATCGGACTCTTCCACATCTTCCGCCGCAAAACTTCCCGAGAAGCAGGGCCAAATCCGGCTTTCCTCCTCCAAAGGATAGATTCCCTGCCGCCGCAGGAATACTTCCCGGGAGGGACGGCCCAACGAATCCCGGTAAGCAGCTCGACGAACTTCCACCCCGCTGGTCTTCCAAGTCTTGGAATCGGCCCCCTCGTTTCCCAAGCCCTCCCACCCCGTAGCGAGGGCCAACACCAAAACGAGGACCGGAGCTGCGCTCACGCCGAACCGCCGGAACAAGCTTCCGTCCAACCTGCAGCATTGCCCACTCAGCATCGCCGGAGACTGGCGGAGCATCGTCTCAAGGTCAAGTCCCGCAGGAAGTTTGACCCAAGCCGGCATTTCTCATACTGTTTCGTCGCGAGGAGCCGCCGAACCCTATGTGAACCAGGCGCGCGCAGCCGAAGGCGCAAGGCTGGGTGAGTACACCCTGTTCAAGCCCGAGGCGAGCGGAACGAAGGCAGGATGGCGCGCAACGCGCCGCAGCAAAAAGGGTATGAGAAATGTGGGCTAGGTCCTTCGGCGCGAACGTGCCCGGCACGAACCGGAAGGGTCCGGCCTTGTTTCTCGCCGCGAATGATCCTTCGAGCCTGCTGAACCTCCCCTGTCTTACATCCCGAACCCCCTCACTCCGTATGCACAAACTGATGCACTGGCAAAAGCGCCTCGCCGCCGCCGCCGCAATGATTCACCTGGCCGCGGCGGATCCCTCCGCCTTCGCACAGCTCGTTCAGGTTCATCAGGATTTCTCTCGTGATCCCGGTTGGGACTACTATCAAAATCGGATCGAGGGCACGGACATGCCGGCGATACGCCAGGATTTCGGATGGCGCCGGACGAATCACACCGGGGGTGGAACGGGCGAAATTGGAGGACGTGTCGAGAACTCGCGACGGCAGGCCTATTATGCGCTCCCTCTCGGGGATCCCCTCTCTTTCGACGACGAAATCTCGGCCTCGGGCACGCTCGCATTGCGCCATTTGGGCCTGCGTGGCGTAGGCTATGTCGGGTTCTTCAACTCCCGGAACCATTCCTGGCGCGTCTGGTCCTCTATGGCATTTCGCATCTGGGAGGAGGACGGTCTGGGTCAGGTCATGTTTGACTGGATGTCGAGCGACTGGCGGGCTCGTGGAGCCGAAACGGCCATTTTGCTTCCGGCGGACGGAGCCGTGCACACTTGGGGATTCCGTTATGATCCCGAGGCCCGCGCCGACCCGGAGTGGCGCGACAAAGCCCTCGAACGCCACGTCACCGGCCGCACCGGGAATCAGGCTCCCTACGAACTCCAGGGGGAGGAACACCTCTTCCTGCGCCTTCAAGCGGAGGAACCCGGCCTCACGCGCGAGGAGCTGCGCGGCCGCTTGATGAAAGCCCGCGATCAGGGACTTCTCGAATACTTCCACCGGCACGACATGCACCGTTGGTGGAAACGCCCTGACGCCGGCACAGGGCATGGCCGCGTCACCCTGCAATTTGACGGCGCGATCCCCTACGTCTTCTGGTTCGATCCGGAAATTCGCCAGGCGCCCGCTGCATTTGACCGCTTCGGCTTGTTCAATATCGCCCGCTTCGGCAGCCGGGTCGAAATCTACTTGGGAGACCTTACCGTCAATGGCCGGAAGTTCGATCTCTCGCAAAACCCCCACTGGGAGGGTCATAACAATGAGTCGCAATACACCGAGCCGAACTTCCACGGGATGCATTCCTACGGTTGGTCTCAAACGCATTGGGCCGGCGAAAACTCCGGCGAAATCGGCGGCCTCATTTGGTCGACTGAACCGCCGGACCCCCTGTGTTCCTACTATGGAGACGATGTGGGCTTGCTCACCTTGGATGATCCCATTTCGTTCTCAGGCACAATCTGCTTCACCGCCGGAATGACCGATGCCTCGGCCTACTTCGGCTATTTCAACCGCGACAACCAGATCGAGGCCTTTCGAGAAGGAGCCTCCGATGGGGCTTCGCCCATTGCCAATACCATGGGCATCCTCATCTCCGACCTTTCTTCGGTCGGCTACAATTTCGTTCCCCAAGTGACGACAACGGACCGGGAAAGCGTGCGCACCACCTGCGACGTCTTTCGGCCGGACCGGCTCAGGCGCAAGTTCGCGTTCGACTACGATCCGAAGGCCAACGGCGGAACCGGACAAGTGAAGGTGACTTTGGACGAACAAACTTCTCTGCTCGACCTTTCGCCACAGCAGCGTAAGACCGGCGCAGCATTCAACCGTTTCGGTCTGGCCAACGTCCGCAGCGGCGGGCATTCGGTCGAATTCTACCTTGACGACCTAACTTACACCGCGCGCCGGACACCGGAGTCTCCGCCGGAGTTCATCCGGCAAACCGAGGTCAGGATCCCCTACCCGCACCAGCAAGCCGGCCGGAGGCACTAACCCACATTTCTCATAACGCCCCTTGCTCTCGTCGCCGGCCAGGCTGGGAACTCCTGATCTGGCGGGCGGATCCAAGGAGATAGAGGAAAGAAGGTGAGCCGGAGGCCCTTGGACTGCGGCGAGGATCGCCGCTCTCCCTCAAGGCGCGGAGCGCCGGGTGGGTGGAGCTGGTTAGCGGCCGTGTGAGGATCAGAACTCCTGATCGGACGCCCTGCTGGCCCACCTCTGCGAGGAACCCACGGCGACCGAGACGCTCTCCCCGAGTAGCGGGTTTGCGCCTATTCTTGAGTTCACCGGCTCAGCCTCATTCCTCAAGGACAGGAGTTCTGAGGCTGGGAACTCGAAGGAGCCACCAGAGTAAACAAAGTCTCATGCATCCTCCCCAGCGTCCCCATTCCCTCCCTCGCCTCCTATAAAATCGATCCCCCGGCGCTCTTGCCATCCAGGCGGCCGCAGGATTCCTGCCCGCGCGCGTTCTCGGATCGTTGCGTCCTCTTCGAGCATCTGAGGGGCAACCTGGCGCATCCATCCTCCGTGTTCGTTCTCCAAGTAACCGCGAGAGGTGAACGGACGGTCCTTCATATAACTGAGCCAGGCCTCATCCAGGGCCAGGCCCAGTTTACCCGCATCGAGTTGTTGGCCACGGAGAACGGCCAGTTCCTCCGGCGACGCCTTCGGGAGTCCATCCCGGACTCGCCGAAGCCGGAGAACACTTTCCCCATCCGGCGCCCCGCGTTCCCAAATGAATTGGCGAACGTGGCGCTTCAAAAAGGCGGAATCCAGCAGGGCCTCCGGGAGTGGTCCGTCGAGTTCGGCAATCGGCAGTCGAGCGTACTGGGCGATGGCATCCACCACCGGTGGGTAGAAACCTCCTTCGCGCTTTGCGGAAGCCTTCCGTGGCCACCAGAACCAATCCAAGTCCAAGGTCTCAATCCGGCCTTCTGCTCCAGCCGCCTTGCGGACGCTTTCCAGCACTGCCGCCGTGAGATCGACACCGTGCCTTCCATAGACCTTCTCCCCGCCGCCAGGAGAGACCGGGCTGCCGTCTGGCTCGAGAAGCAACTGATCGCCAGTTCCCAATACGAAGCCAAACTTGTCGCGATAGTGGTTTCCCTGTTCCCAATCCAAGCGCAACCCGGCGAATCCCTTGGAAAGGAGCGGCCAGAGAGTTGGGTTGGAAAGCACACGGCTTTCCTCAAACCGGAATCCCGGTCAGAACACCGCGGAAGCGCAATCCTCGCCGAATTTCGTGTAAGTGGAGCGCTCATTGACCAGGGAGTAACCCATCACGAAGATGGGCACATCGTTTGCCGAAGCCATGGCGACGGCTTGCTCGAGGGTCGGCGTCCAGAAGAGTTCATCCGCGGCCCGCACCATCTCCGCCGGCCCGGCCACAACGCCGGGAGCCTCGCTCGCGAAGCAAGCGCAGCCCGCAATAGAGAAACCTCCCACCATCGCGGCAAGCCGCGGGACACCGGTAGATATGCTCTTCATCCACGCAATCTCCCACGATTCTGCTCCGAAGGAAAGCATTAGCCCGCATTTCTTATACCGTTAAGCCACAGGATGAATCATCACCCGCCAACTGTTGAGTTTACCCATGTCCTCACCAGCGTGATCGGAAACATGAAGCCGCCAATCTCCGGCGATGGCCTGCCCGGCAAGGTTGCCAAGCGCGGGGGTCGTGGCCGCCGTGTAGGTCTTGACGATATTGTCGGCGTTGCCTCCAGACCGGTCGTGGAGAATGACCTCCGTCCCCACCGGCGACCGGAGGCTGATCCGGAGATCTCCAATCCAAGTGTGCGTGATGTCCACCGACACCTCGACGCTGCCCGCCGCGCCCGCCGCCTGAGTCGACAGGCTTCGCTGAATCCCGGCCGGGTCGTTGTCCGGAATGTGGGTCCCGGCAGCCTCTTCGAGCACGACCGGCCCTTGCGCTTGCGTCGCCGCCGTGAACTCCAGGGCCCAATGGTTGAGCGTGCCGGTGTCCGCAGGAGCTAGATCCTGGACTTGCAGTCTCCAGTCGCCCTGAGTGCTGCGGCCATGCAGGTTTGCCAGGGACGGCAAATCCGCCTCGGTGATTACTCGCTGAATGTTGTCGACGCCACCCCCCTGGCGCTGATGCAGCAAGATGGCATCGCCCCAGGGAGCGAGCAACGCGACGCGCAGGTCTCCTTGATAGGTGTGCGCGATATCGAGCGTGACCTCGACCCCAGCAATGATGGCGTCCTCATCTACAGAGATGGTGTCGAAGATCCCTTCAATTTGGTTGTCGGGAATGCTCGCGCCCGGAGCGGACTCGCCTCGCACGGTCTGGACGCCGGCATCGTCCCGGAAGAGCTTCGTCTTGAAATTCATCGCGGGACCGGGATCCGAAATATCGAGGAGATGGAGATTTGACACCGTCCCGTCCCACCACTTGCTGCCGGGCTCCGTCGAATCCGAGAATTCCTTTCTCGCGACTCCGAACAAGTCCCCAGGATCGCCGAGTTGACGCGAACGCTCCAGGCGGAACTCCCCGTCCGCCTGTTCCAGGGACAGTTCGTAGTGTTGAACGGGCGTCATCTGCTCATCGCTGTTGTCCCCTTCCTCATCGACGTGCCAAACCGCCAGACCCTCGCCCGGCAGCGATGCGTCCCGGCCGCTTTTAGCCCGGTTCTCGATGATGAAGTATTCGGCGCTGTTCTTGGCGAACAGAGCAAACTCGTTTGCGCCGGCGCGAAGGACGATCTCTCCGTTATGCGCGACCGGAATCACGCCGCCAGCCCACCCCGACAGCCTCTTGAGATAGGCGGAGATGTGAACGGGGTTTCGCTCGTTGATGTTCCCACCGGCGCACATCAGGCAGAAAGCGCCGACCCCGCTCGACTCGCCGCCGTAATCATAAAGATCCGGATAATCACACAACATGTGCCCGTTCTCGTGGCAGAAAGTCCCCAAGGTGAGCTGCTGGCTCATGTCGGTGAACTGATAGTCGAAGGCAAACTGGCCGGGACCCAGCGCGAAGGGAGTCCCCAAATGCCAGGCATGCGGCCACAATCCTTCAGCCCAGTTGTTCACGACCTCGCCGGTATAATAGACGTTTATGGCATAGACAAAGCCGCCGTTGTCTGCCGTCAGCGGGGAGAAATCAAAGTTGTTGGCTTTCATGTGAGTGAGCGCCTCGACGATGAGTTGCCGGGCGCGCACACCCTGTGGGATTGCCGGATCCGTATAGTGCGCCTTAGGTTGCGCAGCCCGGTGGTATGCACTAACGATATTCGTATAACGGCAGCGGTCGAGAGAGTTCGCCAGGAAATAATCGCAGACCGATCCGTTGTTGCCGAAACCCGCATAGCCTGGCTCGTTGCAAAAACGTTCGACTTCATCCCGCGGAATCGCGCCGGGTTCGTCGGGAAACTCGATCAGCAGGCAAAGACCGAGGAAGTCGCCCACCGTTTCCCGGCGGGGGGGAGCCATCACCGGTCCTCCCAGCATTCGCGCCGCTCTGGCCAGATTTTTGCGCAGTTCCCGCCGCTGATCGCAACGCCGGCCGCCCATCCGCAAAACCCCTTCCATGCCTCGCGCCCGGGCGGCGGCGCGCTCGATTCGCAAACCGGGCGCTACCGCGGCGCGCCCGCCGTCCAAGTTGCCCCGTGGTCCGGGAGCCGGTTCCAACCGGGTCCCATCATCTGAAACTTGGGCCACCTCGTAGAACCCCGAGGCGGGATCTTTGACCACGGTGTAGCCGTCCAGCGTCTCAAAAACGGCATAGTGTTGATCTCCCCAACCGCGCAGCTCGAACGGAGTTCCGTCGGGTTGCTCGAACGTGAACACTTTTCCGATAAAGGGTGAAGCCATGGTTCCATTCTCCTTTCTTCGACGACAATGAAGTCAATCCCAGCAATGGGTGAAGCCGTCCTGTTGCCCACACCCGTAGAACCGCCGGCGACCTCATTTCTCATCCATCCTACTCCTTCTACGCTGAATCCGTCTACAGGATACGAACTCACCGGTGCGCCGGAACCCCTGGTCACGGAACCAGAAACACCAGCACCGCGCCCGCCAAGACCAGGCGGTAAACCGCAAAAATCCCCAGCCCGTGCCGCGTCAGGTACCCAATCATCCACTTGACCGCAACCGCCGCCGATAAGGCTGCGACCAGACAACCCACCAGGAAGGGGCCCGCCCGCAGGGCCTCCGCCAAATACGGACCCGTCTTCAGCGTCTTGTATGCGGAAGCCGCCGTGAGCGTGATCAATCCGAGCAAAAAACTGAACTCGGCCGAACGCAGCGGCGTGAGTCCCACCAGGTAACCGCCGACGATGGTCATCATCGAGCGGCTCGTCCCCGGCCACATGGCCACGCATTGCAACAAGCCAATGGTCAACGCCTGCAGCCAACCCAACTCGTGCAGATCCGGTCCGGTCTGAGGTCCCCGCATTCGCCGCCGGCGGATCTCCACCCCGATCATAAGCAGGGCGCCGCCGATCAAGGCGGCCACCACCGGCACGGGACCGAACAGGTAGCGATCAATCAGATCCTCAAAAAGCAGGCCCAAAACCACCGCCGGAAGGAAAGCCAAGATCAGATTGCGGCCCAGCAGCAGTCCGTTCCGGTCCCGGCCCAGAAAACCGCGGATCACGGAAAGCACCCGCCGCCAAAAGAGAATGAGCACCGCCGCGATGGCGCCGGCCTGGATGATGATGGCATACGCGTCAGCGGCGTCCTTCATCGTGAATCGAACTCCCTCCGGGTTCTCCGCGGATGGCTCCTCTACCCACAACGGTTGTCCGTTCCGGCCCTCCAACGGAGTTTCCACATTGAGGCCGAGCACTTCGTTGGCCAGAATGAGGTGCCCGGTCGAAGAAATGGGCAGATACTCCGTAACCCCTTCCACCAATCCAAGGACGACCGCGTCGGTGTAGCTGATCTCCGTCTTGGTTACGGGAACCGTCGCGGCTGCCTCGCCGCTCCCTCCCGCCGGATCCGCCAGGGTTCCGCTCAGCCCCAACCACAAATAAACCGTTGCGAAGATCCCGATGCCGAAACGCATGCGGCGGATTACCAGTCTCCGTTGCCCTTGGCAACGCAGGAATCCCATGCCCGATTGCTCCCCGTCTTGCCGATCGAGCCTTTCCCAAACGTCCAGAACATGCTCTCGTATCTCTCGGCGTGGCTTCGCTTCTGGTTCGGCTCAACTTTCCGCGATACCTTGGACAGCCCGGGCGTCCGCGGACGCTTTCCTTGCGCTTCGCCGAGGCTCCAGCTTTCGATGATCCTTTCCGCCTCCTGCGCCTTGCCCTCCTAGCCCAAAACTGGCCTCTGGGCCTTCGATTGACCCAGACGCTCTCCGCCAGCACCGCTGCGCCCGTGCGGATCCGCTGCGCCCAATTTCACTTGGAATATACGCGGACCCTGGCCGCCGCCGGCCGCCCGGTCCATGCCCGGGAACAGCTCCGGTCGGCCTGCGAATTCTGGGCCCCCGCAAGCTTTGCCGCGCTGGCCGACCCTATCCTCCGGGACCTGCTCTGGGACTGACTCGCCCTCCCGGTTCGCGGCGGCGCAAGGTTCTTCCTCAAGGTCCCCAGCCGGAAACCCCGGAAGCTTCCTCGCCTTCAACGGGGCTCCGCAAACACGGCAAATCGCAGGGTCCCACTCGTGTCAATCCATCCTCGCACCATGCCCGGTGTGTTGTGCTCCATAACCACCACGCCGGAAGGGTCCAGCCCGATCACGCCGCCCCGCCCTCCCGCTTCCTTCAGCACCTCCTGCACCACTTCCCGGCACGATTCGGACAAAGCCTGCTCCCGGTAACGGACGCGGGCCAGAATGTCGAAGGCGATCGCATACCGGATGAAATACTCGCCGTGACCCGTACAAGAAATGCCGCCCGCCCGGTTGTCCGCATAGGTCCCCGCCCCGATGATGGGCGAATCGCCGATTCTTCCGAACTGTTTGTTGGTCAGACCTCCCGTTGAGGTCGCCGCCGCAATAGTTCCGCTCCGGTCCAAAGCGACGGCTCCCACCGTTCCCAAACTGCCCTGCCATCCGGCGTCGTTCAGCTCGCCAACCAGACCCCCTTGCGACTGCTCCGTGGCGGAACCCTGTTCCGGATTGCGCTTCTCCCCGGCCTCGCGTTCCTGCCGTCCCAGCCGCTCCTGCACTTCCTCCAACTCCTTCAAACGCTCCTCGGTCCCGAAATAGGAGGGATCCACCATCTCCAGACCTTGCTTGGCGGCAAACTTCTCCGCTCCCGCACCGGTCATGAGCACGTGGGGCGACTTTTCCATGACCGCACGAGCGGCGAGAACAGGGTTGCGAATCGTGGTCACACCGCCGACCGCTCCAGCCCGCAAACCCTCCCCTTCCATGACCGAGGCGTCCAATTCATTGCGCCGTTCGTTCGTGAACACCGCGCCCTTTCCCGCATTGAACAGCGGGGAATCTTCCAGGATCACCACCGCCGCTTGCACGGCATCCAGGCTTGAACCCCCCGTCTCCAACACGGCGTGCCCGGCCCGCAACGCCGCGACGATCACCTCCTTCTGAGCCTCTTCCAGCCCTTCCGCGTACCTCTCAGGACGCTGGCTGACGGTGCCCCCATGAACGACGATGGCGATGGGGCCGTCCGCGGCCAAGACTGAACTCATCAGGGCAAGACACAAAAGCATCCCACCATTCGCAAGCAAGATTCGTTTCGAAACCATGGCGCACACCATATCCAGTGCAGGCTCCTTTCCCACCAGCTTTTGACGGCGGAAGAGGTCTTGGATTCACGGCGCCGCCTCTTCCCCCCCGGGCGTTTCGCCAGGTTCTCTGACTCCGCACCTTCAGAACTCTTGATCTATCGAGGAAGATAATGGATACAGGGGAATAAGAGTGAGCCAAAGCGAGACCGCCACTCCGTGAATGACACTCTATTTGTGGGGCGATTTGTGGGGCGGACGCTCTAGTCCGCCGAGTGAGCCTAGAAAGTTCGCG
>JBGTBW010000040.1:0-29115 GCA_041749135.1 Verrucomicrobiales bacterium | reverse complement strand
CGAGCTTCAGAACTCCTGATCTCGAGGAATTTGGATGAGCCGGAAAACTATGTGGCGCGGGCACTCCTGCCCGCGAACTTTCTAGGCTCACTCGGCGGACAAGAGTGTCCGCCCCACAAATCGCCCCACAAATAGAGTGTCCGCCCCACAAATAGAGTGTCATTCACGGAGTGGCGGTCTCGCTTTGGCTCACTCTTATTCCCCTGTATCCATTATCTTCCTCGATAGATCAGGAGTTCTGAGCTTGGGGTTCGTGCGGCATCCGGTCTTCGGCGCCCCCAATGCAGTGAATCCAGCGCCCGAGGCGACGCCTCGGGACGAAACGCCGTGAGAATGGGGGAGTGAGCCCGGTATCCGCCGCTTCTCCAGCGCGTTAAAAAAATAGCGCAAAAATGGTTGCTCATCGACGGCGCGCCGCGCTGGTGGCTGGAATTCATCACCGCGCGCCTGAATCTTGAAACGCCGTTGCCCCCCGATGCCGCGGAGCGCAGGGCTCTGCTAGAGCGTGCGGTGCGCGACCTTTTCGGCAATGAGGCGACAGCAGACGAAACCGCCGCGTTCCTCGCCGACCGCGAGGCCGACCGCGCTCGATTCGCTGGCAAACCGCCTCGCTCATCGCCCCGGCCTCACGCCATTCACGGGCTCGCTGACAGCCGGCCCGGCGAAGTTCCTCGTGACCGGAGCCGATCCCGGCGCCGCAAACCCCCCCGCGGCGCCGGGATCGCCTGCGCCCTCAAGGTGAGCGGCGATGCGCACGCCGTGGCTCAGATCCGGGTTCCGCCCGTTGGCGTATTGGCGGTGAGGTGAAGGGGGGAAATGTGGATGCAGAGCGAGGGCGCGGAGGACGTGAAACTTCAGCCATGCGTGCGGGCAGAAGTGGGCCTGTTCCTCTCCCACACCTTCTTAGTCGTCACGAATGCCGCGATACCGGTACGGCTTATACCCCTTCCCCTTGAGATAGTTCACCGGGATTGGGTGAACCAACACCTTCCAACTCGGCGGCGACCCGGCCTCATAAGCCAGAAGCTCGGACTTGGCCTCGTCCGTGAAACGGGCAAAGAGCAGTGCGTGAACATTGTGCTTGTTTAGGATGTCCCCCGGCCGCAGGTCTTTGTAGTCCCGCAAGGGCTCGCAGAGCATGGGCAATTCCCGTGTGGAATAGGCCCGGTCCAGCCTCCAGCACCTCGAGATGAATCCTGAGCAGTCCACGCCGCAGGCATCCTCACTGACCGCCGCATACAAGGCTTCCCGTTTCGCGGCGCTGTAGACGTCTCCCGCGTAGAATCCTTTGGCGAGCTTTCTTGAAAACGTCGCCGGCGTGTCGAATCCGCCCCATTGATAGGGGACGCCCACGTTGACCATGCCCACTTTCCACCACCCCGGCCGGATCGCCTCTGATCCGCGATAGGAAACGTCGGGGGTGTCCACCCGGATTCCCCGCCGGTCCTGCCCATGAAACACATTGCGCTCCGTTGGAATCCATGAATGCGTCCGGTAAGACTCCGCGATCGCGAGCGTCTCCGCCCGGGAAACGCCCGGAGCCGGTGAGTAATCGGGAAGTCCCCGCGCAACTCCCGAACAGGCGCTTGCGCTCGCCGTTAGCAGCACAAGCGCCAACAACCTGAACTGCCAAGCCCTCCCGCGCCGCCCGCTCTCACCCCGAGCCGAATCAGAGCCTTGAGTCATTTTCATCCTCGAACCCGTTGACCCACGCGGAAACATCCCAATCCCGCCACAAGCGCCCATCCATAAGCATTCGCTTTCAACCCGTATTGCCCATGCTCGCCGCCGCTCAAGATCCCGAGTCCGCAACCGGGGTGATGAGGACCACCCACGGATTCTCCGAGGGCGCCTTCAACCGCAACTCCGGACCACCCCGCAACTCTTCCTCTTTCTGCGGCCCACCCTCGACGACGCCAAACCAGCGCGCTGTCCAGGAACCTTCTTTGCTTACATTCACCCCCACCTCACCGCCCCGGGTGAAAAACACAATCCAAGCGCGCCCCGGATCCGCAGTCAGGTAGGCCTCGTTCTCCTCGCGATCCGACAGCAGCTCCAGGTGCGGTTCCAAATCCCAAAACTTTACCGTCTTCTCGATCTCCCGGGCTGTTCGCACTGAGATCGCCGAAAGTTCCGACAAACCCAAGCCCGAATCCGGGCGATGAAAACGCGCCGAGGCCGCGCCGCCCAGGACGTGCCGCCACCAGCGTTCGATTCCGTCTTGGGTATTTCCGTGACGTCCACCGTCCGCCCCGTAGGTCTTGACCGTGTTCAGCGGCCGCGGTTGCTCGCCGATGTGCTTCCGGACCCACTGGAAATTGTCCCAGTGCTTCTGCCCTTTCATCTGATTGTTCTGGGATACATCCGCAAACTGATAACGCTCCGGATGATCGAGAGTCCGGCGGTGCCGGTCCGCGGTCAGATCCCAATCATCCCACATCTCGGTCAGGTAGACCACTTTCCCCTGCCCGGCTGCTTTGCCCCGGATATACTCAGCCCAATAGGAGCCCCAGGCCTCATCCCCGGAAGTCTCGTTGTCCATACAGTAAAGTACGTGTTCATAGCGCAGCGATTCCTCCAGCATTCGATCCACAAACCGTTGCTGAAATCCCAGCAGCAACTGGTTGTTTCGCTGTTCCGGCGTGGTGAAAAAGAACGGCTGCCGGTTCGCGCCCGGATGATCGGGATAATGCTCTTCGAATCCCGCCTCGTCGTAGCTGTAATTGACGTTGTTTTTCGGGTTGTAGGGGTGCAGCTCCCAATTGTCCCGGGCATGATCGAACCTGTCCCAAACCTCGATCTGCACCACGATGTCTCTCCGGTCCGTCTCCCGAAGCAACCGGGCGAAGCGTTCCCAGTAGGCCTCGTTCCACTCGTTGAGATCGTATTTCCCGTTGTCCAGTTTCCGGTAGGGATACACTTCGAAATCGTGATCCGGCCGGTCGCTCATCGTGTTGCGGATGTAATTCGCGCCCACCGCCTGCATGGCCTCAAGATGCTCCTCGAGATCGGGGATCTGAAAGAGACTGTCGTCCTTGCTGGCTCCCAACAACATCACGGGCTCGCCCCGGAACTCCCAGAAACGAGGATCCTCCGCCCACGGACGCACCGGGCCTTCCGCGGCCCACAGCAATCCGCCGCCCGAACTCAGAAAGAGCAGGCCCAAACAACTCCGCAGCACAAGGGGCACAGTCATGATCCGAAGATACTAGCCTTTCCTCGGTCCGGCGCCACCTCCATCTCCAGCCGCGTTCCCGGCCTGCGCACAACGGTTAGCCAGATCGTGAGTCGGAACCCTTGCCAATCTCGCTACGGGGAGCGCCGCGAGAGGGGGGGACGTAGCGGAAGACGTGAGTCTTCCGATGGCGATCCGTCAGGCCGTCGGCGGGCTTGTTGTGCTGAGGACGCCCGCCGAGCCAAGGGAACGGCGGGTTGGAAAACCCGCTCGCCGGTGGAAGGGGAAAGGCGGTTGGAAAACCCGCCCTCCGTTGCGAATTCGCCGTCGAGCCCGGGACCTGCTGGGGCTGGGGCAGGGTAATGTGAGTGTGGAAAGCGCGGCTTTGCCGCGCTTTTGGAAGACGCAAGTCTTCCGACGGGAGAGAGGCGGGTTGGCAGGAACTCGGAATTCTTGCGAATCCCGCTACGCGGGGGCCGCGAGAGAAGCGATCGCTTGCGGGCCTGGGCCTGCGCTTTCAACCGCTCAGGCTTCGCCGGGACCGGGCAAACCGCCGGTGAATTTGGCGTCCTCCGCGGCGTGTCCCGCCAGCACTTCCGCTTTGTAGCCGCCTTTGGTTTTGAAGTAGAATATGAGTCCCAGGTAGACGAGCAGCATGATGAGCGGGAAGATGGTGACTTTGGCAAGGGACCGTTGTTTGGCCACGGCTGACAGGTCGTTGACCTCCGTTTTCTGCTCCTCGGGCAGGGTCGCCACTTTTGCCTCGTCCACACCGGAATATTCCCCGAGGAAGTAGGTATTCTCGGTGGAAATGGTTTCGTAGACGCCGGGCAGTTCTTTCTGAATAGAGTTCTGCACGGATTTCTCCTGCATAGCTCCGATGAGGGGTCCGCCGATGATGCCGACAGTCAGCATCCCGATTCCGGCAATGGCGTTGAGGGTGAGGGCGCCGCCTTTGGGGAATTGCTCGGATACGACGCCGAGCATGGTAGGCCAGAAGAAGGTCTTGCCGACTCCGTAGAGAGTGGCGGCAGCGAAAATGAAGAAGAGGCCATAGGCTCGGGAGAGTGCGAGAAGGCCGAGAAGCGCCAGGGCGGAGCTGACGGCGAGCAGACCGAGTGGACTGAGCTTATGCACGATGGGACCGGCGAAGAAGCGCAGAACCATCATGATGACTGCGGTGTAGACGACGACCCAAAGGGGATTCTGGCCGGCTTCTTTGAGCGGTCCTTCCATGATGCCGGTGATGGCTCCGTCGGTTCCAAGTTCTGTGGTGGCCAGAGGCATCATGACCAAGCAAAGCAGGATGAGCATGGGGCGCCCGAGAGAGCGGCAGTAGATCCCGTAACCCACCACGGCGGCAATGATGAGCGTCCACACCACCCATTCGTCCCATTTGAACTCAAGCCCGAGTTGCTTGACGATGAGGAAGGTGGCGATCAAGGCTCCGAGGACGCCGAATTCCGCCAACATCTCCCGGTAACTGGCTCCGCCTGCCACGCGCTCGTTGAGAGGGAACTTGGCCCGGATGAGCATGACTAAATAGATCAATGCTGGGAGGGCGATGACGTAGACGAGGATGCGCCAGTCCTGAGCGACTTGGGTTCCGAGGACGATGGTGATCACGCCGCCCAGGAAAAGGCCCCCGGGCCAACCGGCATGGAGGATGTTGAGCCATTTGGTTTTTTCCCGGCGGAAGAGAGTGGCGACGACCGGGTTGATGAACGATTCAACGGTGCCGTTGCCGAGTCCGAGAATGATGGAGCCCCAGGTCAGGTATTTGAGGCCTTCGGCCCGGGCGGCATCGAGGGCAGCTCCTTCGAGGGTTCCGCTGCTGGGATGGATCAATCCATAGGCTTTCAATGCCATGAAGGCGTAGGCGGCGTAGCACAGGAAGCTGAAGATCATGGCCACGCGGTAGCCAATTTTGTCAATGATCAGGCTGAAGAGGATGATGGAAATGGCGAAGGGCCAAATGCCCGCCCCGAACAGGACCTGGGCCTGGACTTTATCGAGGGCGAACTCCTGCGGCCACAAGTTGGGTGAGTTGACGAGGAACGTCCGGGTGATGAATGCAAAGGCGGTGGCGATCAGGGCGATGAAACAGCCCCAAAACAAAAACATGTCCTGCTTTGAATGGGAAGCGGGTTGGGCAGTGGCGTTCATGGGTAGGTGGGGTTGTCCAGCCGAAAGAGACCTTGATTGACAGGCGAAATTCTCTGGGATTGGAGGGTTTACGGAAATCTCAGGTCCGGGGGAAAAAGGGGGTCCTCCCGGGCAGGGGAGTGCTGTATCATGATTGGGTATGGAGGCGAAAGGAATTTTTTCCCTGTGGGCGGGAGTACTGGGCTTTGCCGGAGTGGCGTTGGGAGCTTTTGGGGCACATGCCCTTAAGGACACGCTGGAGTCCGCGGGATCGCTGGAGCACTGGAGGACGGCCGTGTTCTACCAATTGATTCACGCCGTGGCCTTGCTGGCCTGGGACGGGCGACGGGACCTGCCCCGGGCCGCCGGGTGGTGTCTGGTGGCTGGCGTGATTCTATTCAGCGGCAGCCTTTACTGCCTGTCGCTGGGGATCCTGCGGCCGGTGATGGGTCCCATTACCCCACTGGGCGGCGTGGCCCTGTTGACCGGTTGGGCCTGGATGACGGTGAGTGTTTGGCGGGGTTTTCGCTTCCGGAAAGCGGATGCGTTGAGGCGGGTCCTGTGATTGTGTGCGCCGATGCACGATTTTCCGGGAGCCGCAGAGGCAATGAATACCGGAACCTCCCGGGGTGAAGCCGCGTGGGACGCTCTGGCTCGCCGGGCTGCGCGTCGCCTTGTTTTGATCGCTTGGCTTCGGGAATGCCGGCGCTGGCTGCCCTGGGCGGCGATGGTTTCCGCGGTGTTGGCGTTGGCGGCCGGCTGGCTGGGAGCGAGCTTAGGGGTAAGGCTGGCCTGGGCCGGGCTCGTGATGGCGGGCGGGGTGATGGGGTTCCTCTTGGCGGCGGCATGGCTCCGTCCGGGACCCGCGCAAGCCCTGGCCCAATGGGACCGTGCGGCGAACCGGCGCGGTCTTTTTTTATCAGCCTGGTCGTTCGCCGCGAAGAGTCCTGGTGTGGCCGGCGAGGCTTTGCATCTCCGGCGGGCAGAGGCGGCGGCTCCGGAGGCTCTGCGCGCGTTGCCGCGGGTTTTGCCGTTGCCGCGATTGGGCTGGAAGCTCTTCTGGCTGGCTCCGCTGGCCGCCGCGGTTGCGTTTCCCATTCCGCGCTCCGGGAATTCGGATCCGGCCGACCGCGTTTTAGGCGAGGGAACGGCGGCAGTGGCGCAGCGGGCTGGGACGGGTTTGGAGATGGCGGCGGAAGCGCTCGCGACCCTCGAGGAAGAGCTAGATCCCAGAGCGGAAGAGGCGCAGCGCCGGGCGGCGCAAGAGCTGGCCGGGGCCGTTGCGACTCTAGAGGCTGCGGAAGGAAAGACGGCGAGGGCCTTGTTGTCGGAACTGGAGGCGCGGGCCGGCGCACTCGAAGAATTGGCGCGGGGATTGGCTGACAACACCGCCTGGTTGTCGGCCGAAGTGGTGGCCGAACTCCGGCGCCATGTCGATACCGGGGACTTGGCCGACGCCATCGAGGCGAAGAAGGCGGACCCAGCCGCGGAAGAGAGCGAGCGCCTGGCCAGCGGGTTGGAAGCCGATAAAGCCGCCGAAACCGGCGGACTTCCGGCCCGTTTGGGAGACGCGCTACGGACGAGTTTGGCACGAGCTGTTCCCGAGGATCGCGAGCGGATCGTGGGGCAGCATTTGTTCAGTGCGGAATCGAAACTGACGGCTCAGCGGGTCTCGGAAGCGGCGGGGGAGTTCCGGGCGCTGGCGGACGCGTTTCGCCGTTTGGCGAAGCGTTTGGAAGGGCGGAAACGGATGGAGGACTTGGCTGAATCCGTGCGCGAGGCGGGGAGCGCGGTGGCCGGTTCGGATGGGGCCGTCGGACCTCTGCAATCCACGGAGACGCCGGCGGGGAGTGAAGGTTTGGGGGAAAGCGAAGCTGGTCAGGGTTTGGCGGAAGGCGACGGGCGGCCGGGTCTTTCGGCGTTGCCCGCACCTGGGTCAGAGCAAGAGGGCCGGCCCCTGCGTCTGGGCACTGGTGAGCGCAGCACGGATGAAGGTGAATCGTCGGGCGAGAGCGAAGAAGCCATTGTGTTCGGTGAGGACGGCGAGGAGGGGGAGCTGGGCCCACCGGGCGGAGTGCTCCTGGCCCCGGTGCCCGGCGCGGCTTTGTCGGCAGGCTCGGGAATGACCCCGGGATCCGCCACCAACCCGCCGGATCCGAATGCAGATTCCGCCTCCGATGCCGAGGCCGGGCAGACCGCCGTGGTCGATGTGGAGGAAAGCGGCGCGGGCGGCTCCGAGACGCGGAAAGTCACTGGCGGCTCGGAGCCGGGTGGGGAATCGGGACCGGCGCCGGCCCTATCGGGCCGTGCGTTTCTCAGTGTGGAGGAGGCGGCGCTCGACGAATTGCCCGTGCCCGCAGGGCGGAGGACGGAGATCCGGCTCTATTTTGAAGAACTGAAACGGCGGCTGGACGGCGGGCAGTGATGCCGCAGAGTGGGAGCGCGCTGCGGCGCCCGGTTTATGGAAGAGGAAACGATCGAAGACCAGTTTGCGGCGTTTGCCGAAGGGTTTCACCGGCTGAAGACCGAGGTTCAGAGAGCCATTGTCGGCTACGACGATCTCATCACCGACGTCCTGACGGCGATGTTTTGTCAGGGTCACGTGCTCTTGGAGGGCGTGCCCGGGCTGGGCAAGACCTACCTGGTGCAGGTCGTTTCGCGGGTAATGGGGCTGGAGCCGGGCCGCGTGCAATGTACGCCGGATCTCATGCCCGCCGACATCCTCGGGACGCAAATCGTCAACGAGGACGAGCACGGGCGGAAGATCTTTCATTTTGAGAAGGGGCCGGTGTTTCGCAATCTCCTTTTGGTGGATGAGATCAACCGGGCCACGCCGAAAACACAGGCGGCCCTGCTGGAAGTGATGCAGGAGTGTGCAGTGACCTCCGGAGGTCAGACCTACCGGCTGCCGAGCCCATTTTTTGTGTTGGCGACGCAGAACCCGATGGAGATGGAGGGGACCTATCCGTTGCCCGAAGCTCAGTTAGACCGGTTTTTATTCAAAGTGCGCGTTTCGTTTCCCGACCGCGAAGCGCTGGTGGAGATTTCCCGGCGCACGACCGGTCCAGCGCAGGCGAATTTAGAAACGGTGTTGACGGCGGAGGAAGTGCTGCGTTTTCAGCGGATCGTGAATGAAGTGGGAGTGGCGGATCCCGTGGCGGCCTATGGAGCCGACCTGGTTTTGGCTACGCATCCGCACGCGGGGCTGGACCCTGCGGATGTGCGGCGTTATGTGGCTTATGGAGCTAGTCCCCGGGGACTGCAGGCGCTGGTGAAGGGGGGCAAAGTCCGGGCGCTCTTGGACGGACGGGCCGCCGTCGCCTTTGAAGATTTGCGCGACGTGGCCCTGGCGGCGTTGCGGCACCGGGTCATTCTCAATTTCGAAGGGGAAGCCGAAGGCATCGACGTGGACGCACTCCTGCGCGGGCTGATCGAGCGCACGCCAGAGGCGGGAGACGGGCGACTCTATCGGATATCGTGATGGCCGGCTCCGACGACGGGGAAACGCTGTTCGACCCCGCCTTCTTGCGGAAGCTCCGAGCGTTTCAGTTGCGGCTCCGGCGAAGGCGAGCCCTCCAGCGAAGGGGTCAGCAATCGACTCCCGCGACTGGATACACGCGAGAGTTCCGGGACTACCGCTCATACACGGCGAAAGATGATTACCGCGCCGTGGACTGGACGCTCTACGCGCGTCTGGGCCGGCTCTACATCCGCCTCTACGAAGAAGTGCAGGAGCTGCATGTGCACGTTTTGGTGGATCGCAGCGGGTCCATGGCGCGTCCCTACCCGGAGAAACGGACGGCGGCGCTGCGCTTGGCGGCGGGGCTGGCCTACCTGGGGCTCGCGGCGCGCCATCGCGTTTCGCTTTATGGCTTGGGAGACCGGGTCGAATCGCTCACGCGCCCTCTGCAAGGCCTGGGCTCGCTGCGCGTGGTTCTGGACGCGTTGACCGGGTTGGAGTTCGGAGGACAGACGGACTTGCCGGGAGCGTTCGGCCGTTTCCGGCCGCCCCGGACGCGCTACGGAATCTACTTCGTCATTTCGGATTGTTTCGGACGCGACCCCAGCGGGGCGGAACCGGCTTTGGCGCGTGCTTCGGCATGGCCGGGGGAGAAGCATGTGATCCAGCTCCATCATGAGGCGGAAGCTTCGCCGGCGGCGGAGGGGGAGTTGCTTTTGGCCGACGTGGAAACGGGAGAGCGGCGCAGGGTATGGTTCACTGCCGCGGACCGGGAGCGCTACGAGCGGCGCTTTGAGGTATTTTGTCAGGATTGGCGGCGCGGCTGTGCGATCCGGCAAATGGAACACGTGGTCTGGCGGGTCGACGAACCGTTTGAGGGCTTCTTCCTGCGGCTTTTGGCGCGGGGTTCAACCTTGGTGGAGCGGTAATGAGAACGGTGTGATGATTCGGTCAGGGCATCCGGAGTCGTTGTGGTTCAGCCTCTTGTTGGTAGTGGCTTTGCTGCTCTATTTGTTTCGGCGGCGGGCCCGGGCAATGGAAGTCAGCACCCTGCTGTTTTTCACTGCCCCGGCGGCGGACCGGCGCGATGCCGCCTGGCTCCGGCATTTTCGGAAGTGGCTTTCCTACCTGCTGACGGCGGCAGCCATTCTGTGCGGAGTGATGGCCTTGGCCCGGCTGAGCTGGAATCGCCCGGGCGACCCTTCCGGTCCGGTTCTCCTGCTCGTGGATCGCTCGGCATCCATGGGCTCCCTCCGGCCCGGCGGGAAGACCGTTTGGGAGGAGGTCCAACGGGAGTTGTCGGCGCGAATTGAGGCGTTGCCGGAGGGAGTTCCGGTTTCTGTAATTGCTTATGATTCCCGGCCCGTGTTGGTCCAACCGCCGACGGCAAGCCGGCGGGAGTTGAAGGAAACGCTGTCCGGATTGCAGCCGCGGGCGCTTCCGGGAAACCCGGCGGCGGCGAGAGCGTTTGCGGCGCTGCAAGCCGAGAGCGGCGCGGGCGCGGAGATCTGGCATGTTGCCGGGACGGTTGAGGAAACTGAGCCGGGCCTGAGTGGCGAGGTGCGAATCGCGCCCGAGGGAACGGCGGCGGTGAATGCGGGGATCACGGCGTTCTCTCTGCGCTCGCGCCCGCTGCTGCCGGGAGAGCGCGACCTTTTTGTCAGGGTGGAGGCTCACGGTGAGGGATTGGGGTCGGCCGTGGTGCGTTTGGAGATCCGCGTCAACGGCGGCTTGATGCAACTGCGGAATCTGGAGATTCCTTGGGGCGGATCGGAGGCGTTGGTGTTGCCGTTGCGTCTGGGAGCAGGATCCCGGCTGGAGGCTTTGGTGCACATGGAAGGGGACGCCCTTGCCGCCGACGACCGGGTCGAGGTGTGGGTTCCCGAGGAGGCGCCGCGTCAAGCTGCCTGGGTCTCTGAGAATCCGGATCCCTTTGTGGAAATCGCGTTGGCGGCCATCGCTTCTGGGGGGCGGCTCGGCTTTGTGCGAATGGAACCGGGGGACTGGGATCCCGCAGACACGCGGTGGAGCCTGTTGATTTGCGACGGTTGGCTGCCGGAGGAGAGACCGGGGATTCCGGCGGTGGTTATCGATCCTCCGGAGAGCGCCGGCTGGATCGAGGTCGAGAGGGTTTCCAGACCTCTGCCAAGGGATCTGCTGCGCGTTGCGGCGGCGGAGCATCCGGTGCTTTTCCGGGTGTCGTCGGGGAGGGCGGGGGTGGCCCAGACGGCGCGCGTGACCCCCGGAGCGGGGCTCGAGCCTCTCTGGATGGCGGCGGACGATGCGGTTTTGTTAGCGGGTTTGCATCAAGGAGTTCCCTTGGTGATCCTAGGGTTTTCCCCGCGGCTGTCGGACCGGCTTCCCTTCGGAGCCGTGTTCCCTTTGTTGTTAGGAAATGCTCTCTATTGGTGCGCCGGCTGGGCTGACCCGGACGCCGGCGAAGGCCCGGTGGCGCTGCCCACAGGGACGATCCTGGAAAGAGATGCCGGGGAGGTCCCGGCTCCGTTGCGCTGGATCACGCAAGGGAACAGCGCGGCGCTCGTGGAGGCGAGCGGAAACGTGGTGGAACTTGACCGGACCGGCTTGTGGGAGATGGCGGGAGGACGGCGTGGGAGCGCGGCCTTGTTGTCCGCAGAAGAAACCCGGGAGGCCGCGGGCAGCGGGCGAGCAGCGGGACGGCCGCTGCTGCGCGCGAGATGGGGCGACGCGACGACTGCGTTTCTTGCCGCAGCCTTGGGGCTATTGTTGTTGGAGAGTTGGTTGTTTCATCGCCGGGGAGTCTATTGATCGTCTGACCCTTGCCTTACTTGCACTGTTGTGAACTTTGCCCATCCCTGGTTGCTGCTTCTCGCCATTCCGGTCTTGGGCTTTTTGCTATGGTCGGGACGCGTCAGCCGGCATCCGATGGGTTCCAGGCGGCGGCGGCTTCTCTTGGCCTTGCGGGGAAGTGGAGCGGTCTTGTTGCTCCTGGCTTTGGCGGCTCCGGCTTTGCGGTTTCGGGTGGATCGCCAAGCCGTCGTGCTGGTCTTGGACCACTCCCGCAGTCAGGGCCTGGGAGGCATCCGCCGGGTGCACGAAGCCGCCGAAGCCCTGACGGGTTCCCAGAGTCCTTTCACGGCTAGGGAACGCGTCATTGCCGGGAGCAGGCCTCGGAGGGCGACGGATTCGGAGGTTTCCCTGGGGGCCGAGGACTTGGAGGCGGAGTGGGCGGAGTACGGCGATGGCAGTGATCTTGCCGCCGCGGTGGATTTGGCTTTGGGAATGTTTCCCGCAGGGGTGGGCCGGCACGTTGTCCTGGTCACCGATGGCCACGAGACGAGCGGCGATCTGCTGGCTGCCGCCGGCCGGGCCGCGTTGACCGGAGCTCGCGTGCACGCCGTAGCGGTGGCGGGCGACAAACAGGCCGATGTGCGGGTGGAAAGCTTTGAAGCCACTCCGGCAAGACTTAGCGAAGGGGCGACGGTAGAACTGCATGCTGTCGTGGCGGCGACGACGCAGGGCAGCGGAAAACTGCGGCTGTTTGAGAATGGATTGGAAGTGGAAAGCCGCCCTTTCGCAATCGAGGCGGGCGGAAAACTCGATGCGGTGTTCCGAAGAAGTCCGGGCCGCCGCGACGCCTATCGCTACAGGCTGGTTGTGGAGGATTTCACCGGACCGGACGAGTTGCCTGCTAACAACGAGAGATTGGCGCTGGTGGATGTCCTGGGAAAGCCGCTGTTGCTCTACGTGGAAGGCGAGTCGGGCGTGCCCGCGCCGCTTCGCGAAGCCATGGAGCCGGAGGGAATCCACCTGGAGATGCGCGCGGCTCGGGACTTTCCGCGTTCGGCATCGGAACTGGCGCCCTATGACGGAGTCGTGTTTTCGGATGTGGCCGCCTACGATCTTCCGGAGGGGGCTCTGGAGGCCATTCGGGAATATGTGAGGGAGTTCGGCGGGGGACTGGTCATGACCGGAGGGGGCCGGACCTTCGGGCTCGGGGGTTTTCACCGGACCGCGCTGGAAGAGATGCTTCCGGTGCGCCTTCAGCCTCCCGACGACGAGGAGTTGCAGTCGGCCGCCTTGGCCTTGGTTATGGATAGGTCAGGATCCATGGCCGGGCAGAAAATCGAGATGTGTAAATCCGCTGCCATCGCCACGGCGGAACTGCTGACCGGGAAGGATTTCGTGGGCGTGTATGCGTTTGACTCCCAGGCGCGAGAGGTGCTGCCCATGACCCGCGTGACGGACATGGCGAGCATCCGGGCGCGGATCGCGACGTTGTCGGCGGGCGGCGGCACGAACATCCGTCCGGGTATCGAGAGCGCCAGAGCGGCGCTGAACCGGGTCAGTGCACGCCGCAAACACATGATCGTGCTCACCGATGGGAACACCTCGGGGCAGGACTACGAGGAGCTGGCGCGACAATGCCGTCTGGAGAGGATCACCATCTCGACAGTGGCGGTGGGCGAGAATGCCGCGGCCGAGCTTCTCCAAGTGATCGCCGACGCGGGCGGAGGCCAGGCCTATCGAACGTTGGATCCGGAAACCATCACGCGCATCTTCACCCAAGACGCGATGGTGCACGTCGGCCGGCTGATCCGGGAGGAACCCTTCGTTCCCGTAGAGCAAGAGGCCCATCCCATGATCCGGGAATGGGACCGGACGCCGCCGCCGCCGTTGTTGGGCTATGTGAGGACGTTTCCGCGCCGCTCCGGTCAGATCCTTCTTGCGGCGGAATCCGGCGATCCCTTGTTAGCGCATGGCCGGTTCGGCTTGGGCAAGGTCAGCGTGTTTGCGTCCGACGCCAAAGGAACTTGGTCGGCGCTGTGGGTGCAGCGATGGGAAGGGTTCGGGCAGTTCTGGTCCCAGGTTCTGCGGGAGACGGCTCGCCCGCCCCAAGGGCGGACCATGGATTTGCGGTTGACGGGACGGGGCCCGGAACGGGGAATCGCGGTGGACTTGTTGCAAGACGCGGGGACGTTCCGGCAAGGGGCGCGGGTGGAAGCGGAGGTTTTCCATACGCCGCCGGAAGGGATGGCGGGGACGCTGCGGCCGCTTTCGGAGATGGTCTTGACTCAAGCCGGACCCGGTCGCTATCAGGGCAGCTTCCTAACCGGGACGCCCGGAATCTATCTGGTCCGGGCGCGCCACGGCGGGGAGGTGCTCTCGGCGGGCGTGGCCGAGCATCCTTCTGTGGAAGCGGCGGACGGGACGGCGAACGTCGAATTGTTGCGGCGGGCCGCGGAGCGCAGCGGTGGGCAGCTATTGGAGCCTGGTCAGGAATTCCGCGTTCCGGAGGCCGAAGCGTGGCGATTTCTCGAGTTGCGACCCTGGCTCATCCTGGCCTTTCTGGCGGTTTTCCTGGCCGATTTGGTCGTGCGAAGGTGGGAGAACGTTTTGGGGATGTGGGGCGGGTGAGGGAACGAGCCTCCTGTGAAACATCTCCCATCCTTTCGTTATTGCGGGCCAAACCTGGAGGGCCGGGTTCAGGAAAGGAGACCCATGGCGCGACAGGGCGTGCGGGAGCCCGCCCCTCCAGGATGCGCAACCAAACTGTCAGACAAGACCTGGAGGGCCGGCCTCCGTGACGGCCGGGTTTCGGGATGCAGACCCATGGCGCGACAGGGCGTGCGGGAGCCCGCCCCTCCAGGATAGCGTGACCAATCTGTCAGACAAGACCTGGAGGGCAGGCCTCCGTGACGGCCGTTTTCGTTCGCGGGCAGGGGCGCCTGCGCCACATAGCTTTCCGGCTCAGCCCGCCTCAGTTTTCCGGCGCGCTCCGAAGATGGCGGAGCCGACCCGGACGATGGTGGAGCCTTCCTCGATGGCGATGGCATAATCCTCGCTCATGCCCATGGACAATCCAGACAGGGGGACTCCTGATTCCTGGGCAAGAGCGTCGCGAAACTCTCGCAGCCCGGCGTAATGCACCCGGGAATCCTCCGGATTCGCGGCCAGCGGAGGGATATTCATCAATCCGGCGAGCTGCAAACGCTCCAGAGCAAGGATCTCCTCGAAATCCCGGCGGAGTTCCTCGGGATCGAAGCCGAATTTCCCGATCTCTCCAGCAATGTTGACTTGTAAATAGACTTCGGGAAAGACGCCTTCCTCGGCGGCGATGCGGTCGATCTGCCTAGCCAATTCCAGTGAGTCGATGCTGTGGATTTGCCGGAAGAGGGGGAGGGCTCTGCGGATCTTATTTGTTTGTAAGTGACCGATGAGATCCCAGGTGAGGCGACCGGGAAGAAGAGGGATCTTTTGAGAAGCCTCTTGGACGCGGTTTTCGCCGAATAGAGTCTGGCCGGCATCCACGGCTTCGAGGACCTTTTCCGGTTGCCAGCCTTTGGCCACCGCCAACAATTCGACCTCGTCTTCATTGCGGCCCGACCTGCGAGCGGCAGCAGCGATTTCCGAGTGAACCCTGGCGAGGTTTTCGGCGACGGCGGAATGCATGGATGCATTCAAGCGCGCGGAGGAGCAATTGGCAATGGATCGTCGTAGAACGGCCGCCCCCTCAAGGGCGAATGCTGAGCCGGACGCGGTAAAAGAGCGGGGTTCCGGATTGCGCCGCGAGAGGCAGCGGCGAGCGGTAGCGCAGCTCCAATCGATTATCAGAAGTGATGGAGGGCGGCTCTGGGTTCATGTGAGCGGGCCGCCAAGAAGCGAGATTGCCGCTTTCCTCGATGCGGACCCCGAGATCGTCGGCGGTGGCGGGGATGCGGATGATCAATTGCGGATAGTCAACCAAATGCTCGTTAAACCAGGAGGCCCCGGTTTGGTGGATGATGCCGTCCACGCTGGCATCGGGCCGGTTTGGGTCGGTTCCGAAGGCGTATTCTTCCAAATTGGAGCGGCCATCTTCGTCGGGATCGGCGGTGGGGTGCACCCGGACGCGTCCAGTGATTTCCTGCTCCGTGAAATGCCACGGCAGCCAGACGACGTAGTCCGTCGAATCCGCTTGACCGGGAAGTCCCCCCGGCGAGGAACTCAAGCGCCAAGGGATCTCGAATCCCTCGGAGGTCCCACGGGAGACCAAACTGCGGTGTTCGGCGGTGAAATCGGGCCAGGGAGCGCCGGGACCGTAGATGAAGTCGAAGATGACTCGAGCGTTTCTATCGACGAGGCGCAGCCGTTCGCCCTCATTGCGAAGCCTTCCAGAGTAGGGGCCTTGAACTTGGCCGGGGCTCAAGTCCGGGTGGCGGAACCGGATGGCGTTCGGATTGCGGGCCAACACGAGGCGGTCCCCCGGAACGAGGGCAGACCCTGGCGCAAATACAAATGTGATTCCGTGAGTAAAACGGACGCCGTCGAGCCGGAGAGAAAGCGCGCTCGTATTGCGAAACTCGAGAAACTCGAAATCCTCCGTCTCGTAGCCTTGCGAGGATTCGGTTCCCGTTGCTATGGGTGGACTGGGCAGGAACTCCGTGAGGACGAGCGAGGCGGCGGAGGCGGGCGCCTCCCCAATCCAGTATTCGGCCTCGTTGCGAGCGGACCATTGGCGGAGACCTTCGGCGTAACGCCTGGCCACCAGCCGGGCGGAACCGGAAAGAAGGAAAGGTCCATCGTAGAGCTGGGCCGCGGGCGAAACGGTCCCGGAGCCGGAATCAAGCGGGTCGCTTCCATCGCGGGTGTAGTAGACGGGAAAGTACTGCTCCGCGTTGGTGATGCGCACTACTTGCGGAGCGGGATAGGCGCCTCCCGGAACGTCGATTTCCGGGGCGGCCACCCGGGGGAAGAGACCCTGGGCTTCACAGTGGTTCGTGAAGATGCCGTTGCGCTGCGTGAGATAACGGTCCCGGACCCAGGCCACTTCGGGCTCCCAGTGCTGTGAAGGCGTCAGGATTCCGTTGTTGTGAACATCCCCCCAACGGGCCGATTCGGCCCACAGAGCCGAACGAATGACGGCGGCGAGGGAATCCCACAACTCCTGGGCCTTGGCGCTGGCGAGGACCCCGGAACCGGACAACTGCTTGTGCAAACGGTCGGCGAATTGCAGTTGAAAGGGAGCGTAACCACTGAGAGCGTCGAAAGGAAATGCCGGTGTATCAGCTACGTCGATGCGGGTCAAGTCGAAGTCGAGAGTCTGCTTGGGACCAGGCGTGAAGAGGTTCGTGCCCAGGGTGATCTCCGCGTCCCAGGGGATAACGTGAAAAGGGGCTTGGTGCAGTCCGCGGGAACGGCGCGCGGCGAACCAATTGTTGTTCGGGGTGTGAGTGATGAAACGGCCCCAATAGACGGGTCCCAGCCAGTCATGATCGGCAGACCACATCCGCAAGAGCATGGAGTCGATGAACAGATCGAGGTTCAAGTATTCCTGAAGGGCTTGATAGCGGCCGGCGGTAGCCACACCTAAGAAGGAGAGAAGCTGCACGGCGTCCCAGGCCTCAAGATCGCCCGACAAGGCCTCCGCAGGAAAGGCGCCGCCAGGCAGGACATTGGAGCTGCTGCGAATGAGGTCCCATTCCTTAGGGTCGCCTCCAAGATTCTCGCTGAGGAAGTAGGCGGTGGGATGTTCCTGCAAGTTGTATAGGCCCCAGTAAGCCCCGTTGAGGAAGAGATGGATGTAGCGGTCTGCCGGCGCGAGCAGCCCCATTTTCAGGGCCGCCCTCCGCACAAAGGCGTCGCGCAGGTAGGTGGCGTGGTAGGCCCGGGAATCCGGGTCGTTTCCGCGGGGCTCAGTCCAAGCATCGTGACCTTGCCCGCGAAGCACCAGCGATCGAAATCGCTGCGCGGCGGCTTCGGGAAACAGGGGATGTTCCAGGAAATCGCCGGAGTAGGCTTCGCTGAACTCGAGTCGCAGCGGTTTCTTTTCGTGGTTATGGCGGGCGTCGCCGCCATGCACGCGCAGACCACCGGAAAATGCCGCCGCGGCATTCCCTGGCAGGTGGAACAGGTCGAAGCCCACTTCCACTTCGGCGTCATTGCCCCGTTCCCGGGGATTGGGGTAGATTCCGGCGTCTCCGAATAGTCGCTGCGGATCTCCAGCCAAGGAAAGCACGGGCAAACTCCGCAGGGAGTCCTCGATGGAAACGGCGTCGGCACGCTGGAACACCCGTGGATCCATGTTCTCATCGCTGGCCACACTCTCCGGGAAAATGTAGGTGAACAATGCCGGCCGGCTGGCGGTTCCGCCGGCGAAAAAAGCGCGAACTCGCAGGACCGTGGTCTGTGTAATTGTCAGCGGCTCTTCGTAGACCTCGCTGCCGGCTAAGCCCGGAGGCGATCCATCGATGCTATAGCGCAGGGTCGCGCCGCCTTCCGTTCCCAGATGCACCTGCAAAGGCCTTTCGTAGATGCCCGAAGGAACCGAACTAAGCGGAGTAGGGAGGCTGCGATTCTCGGCGGGCAGATTGGCCCAGCCCGGTGTGGGCCCGATAAGGTAAGCGGGCTCTCCGTCGGCGCCGCGCCCGTAGCTGGCCGAAGCGCTTTGGGCTGGGTAGGCCGGCGTGTATTCGTCCAGCACGGTCACCCCGTCGGTTGCGATCAGGGCGAGATACTCCCCCTCGCTGGCGAGGCTGAAGTTGGTGTGAAGAGAGCGTTCCGGCTGGATCCGGTTCTTCCCAGAAGCGAAGACGACGAGGTATTCACCGGGCGGAAGGACAGCTCCCAAGGGAAACGTCCATCGCGTGGGGCGGTCCACGTCATCGGTGAGGTGGAGTCCTCCGAGTTCGACGGGATCGGATCCGGAATTGTGGAGTTCGATCCAGTCGGAGAACGCTCCGTCCTCGTCCGCCAGCACTCCTGCGTTGACTGCTGCGAACTCCGTGATGCGTGGGTTGGCCGATGCCAGCCCAGACGCCAGCAGCGCGGTCGAGGCTCCCAGGAGCCAGGCGCGGCACAAGTTCGCTGGACAGGTCCCGGGCATGATGGCGCGGTTTAGGATACCACCGGCAAGCCGGAAGCGCGAGCCGGGAGAGCAGACGCTTCGAAAACAAATTGTGACCAGATTCTGGTCGAGGATCGGCTGCCGTGCCCAGAAACGCCTCGTGGACCTCATCCGGAAGGTGGTGGTCCGTTGCTCATGAGATTCAGAACTCCTGACCTATCGAGGGAGATCATGGACAGGGAGGAAAATCGCTGAGCCGAAGCGACCGCCTCTCGGCAGATGACGCCCTACTTGTGGGGCGGACACTCCTGTCCGCCGATGGAACCTGAAGAGTTCGCGGGCAGGAGTGCCCGCGCCACATACCCTTCCAGCTCATCCAAATTCCTCGAGATCAGGAGTTCTGACCCTTTCTGCTGTGGCGCTACAGCGCCCCATCCTGCCTTCCTTGCGCTTGCCGCGGGCTTGAACAGGGTGTACTCCGCGGCTCTGCGCCGTCGGCGGCGCGCGGCCTTGGCAGTAAGGGGTTCGCAGCGCCTCGCGACGAAACGGTATGAAAAAAGGATCTCGAACCAGCCCGGCGTGGAGGAACCTTTCCGGGGCCGGGATCACGGGCGGTGAGGCTGAAGTGGGTTCCGGCCAGCAGTCCAGGCTGGAGAGCGCGCCGGCCTGCTGGCGCCGCGGCGTCCGGTTGCTTGCCGTCATCGGGTTGACCGCCTCGATTGCGGGGGCTCAAGAGGAGGAGCTGCGCGAGGGGTTCGACGATGATTGGGAAACTGCCGGCGACCCGGAGTATGCCGGGGAACCCTATTGGTACAAGCCGGGACATCCCCTGCATCCGGCGGAAGCGACATCCATCACGACCTTGCCGGGTTTCTTGGCGGAACGTCTCCTAACGCCGCCGCGTGAGTTAGGCTCTTGGACCGCCTTGACTGTGGATCCGAAGGGCCGCTTGATTGTCGCCGGACAGCACGAGGCCGGTTTGTACCGGATTACGGCGCCGCAGGGAGAGGATGGGAGTTCGGAGGTTCGATTCGAGAAACTGCGAGGCGCGGCGGAACGGATGGGGTGGTCGCACGGATTGCACTATGCTTTTGACAGCCTGTATGTCACCGTAGCGGAAGAGAACGGAAAGGCGCCGACCGGTCTTTACCGGTTGCGCGATACGGATGGGGACGATCAATTCGACGAATCCAGATTGTTGTTGGCTCTGGATGCGTCGGGCGAGCACGGGCCTCACAATGTCATCACGGGGCCGGACGGTGAGTCCTTGTACATGATCTGCGGCAACGGCACGCCGCTTCCTTCGGAGGTGACGAAGAGGCGGCCAGTGGCCACCGAGGGCGTCGATCATTTGATGCCGCCGGGCTTTGGCCGGTCGACCCACACCACGGCGGGGTGGGTGGTTCGTTTCGAGCCTGACGGCTCCGACTGGGAACTGATCAGCTCGGGGCTGCGCAACAGCTTCGATCTGGCCTTCAACCGGGCCGGTGATTTGTTCACGTTTGATTCCGATATGGAGTGGGATTTGGGAGCCCCTTGGTATCGTCCGGCCCGCATCTGCCATCTTGTTAGCGGAGCGGAGTTTGGCTGGCGGCCGGATGCGGGGATTTGGCCGGAGTATTACGAGGACAGCGTGGCTCCGGCGGCCAATGTGGGGCCCGCTTCTCCGACGGGTCTGGCCTTTGGATACGGCGCGCGGTTCCCGGCGAAGTATCAGAACGCGCTCTTTGTTTGCGATTGGACTTTCGCCACGATCCATGCCGTTCATTTGGAGCCAGAGGGTTCTGGTTACCGTGCCGAAGTAGAAGAGTTTGTGGGAGGACGCGGTCTGCCGCTGACGGATTTGATCGTCGGCGGCGATGGGGCGCTCTATTTCATCGTGGGCGGCCGCCGGCTCGGTTCGGCGCTTTACCGCGTGCGATACACTGGGGAGGAAGACGTGGGCGAGATTCGGACGGGGCCGGAACCGCCCGTGGAAGAGGGCAAGCAGCATGCCTTGCGTCGCGAATTGGAGGCGCTGCACGGCAGGGCCCCGGCCGGGGGCATCGAGCAAGTCTGGCCCTACCTGGAAGATCGCGACCGGGGAGTTCGTTTCGCTGCACGGGTGGCTTTGGAATCTTATCCCGTGAACTCTTGGCGCGAGCGGGTTTGGGAGCCTGCGGGGTCAGGGGCTCCGGTCAACGCACTCTTGGCCTTGGCTCGTCAGTGCGGATGGGAGGATCAAGCAAAGGTTTTGGCAAAGATAGTCCAGGCGCCTTTTGAGACCTTGTCCGGAGAGGGTCAGCTTCGAGTCTTGCGCGTCGCGGAGCTTGCGTTTTCCCGCGGCGGGGAAGCCGTTGAGCACTTGGGTCCGGAGGTGCGGAACTGGCTCCGTCCTCACTTCCCCAGCTCCGATTCTACGGTGAATCGCGAGCTATCGCGGCTGCTGTGTTTTCTGGGAGATGCATCGGTCATCGATCCCGCGTTGGACCTTATGATGGCCGATCTGGGGGACCGGCCAGCTTTGGGTTCGGGCTCTTTCGTCCGCAATCCGAAGTATGGAATCGCCGTGCGCGACATGATCGAGGCCGCTCCACGAATCGAGCGTATGCATCATGCCCAAATGCTGCTGTGGATCGAGGAGGGGTGGAGCGGGGAGCAGCGCCGGCGCTATTTCGAGCTGATCGCCGAGGCGTTGGCGGTGTCGAAGGGGGGACATCAATACCGGGAGTTCTGGGAGCGAATCCGGGAACTCGCGTTGGATCGGCTGTCGCCGAATGAACGGGAAGAGTTCGAGGACATCGGGGAAGATACGGCGACTCCGTTGACGGAGGGATTGCCCCTGCCGGAGGGTCCCGGGCGGGAGTGGACGCTGGAGAGCGCTCTGGAGCTGAGCGAATCCGGGTTCCGGGACGGCGATCTGGTCAACGGCCGGAGGATGTATGCCGCCGCGGGATGCATCGTGTGTCACCGGTTCCGGGGCGAGGGCGGCTCCAGCGGACCGGACCTGTCGGCCATCGGTCAACGCTTTACGACTCGCGATCTGTTGGAAGCGACGATCCATCCGAGCCGCGCGATTTCGGATCAGTATCGCGTCGTCATTTTGGAGACGGGGGACGGGAGGTCGTTTTCGGGGAGAATGGTATCGCGGGACGAGAAGGTTACTCGCTTGGCCACGGATCTGATGCGGCCCGGGCAGTCCATCGAGATCGCCAATGCCGAGATCCGGCGAGTGACTCCGGTTCCTCTATCAACCATGCCCTCCGGATTGTTGAACGCGTTGAACGAGCGGGAGCTGCGCGATCTCCTGGCCTACCTGACCGGGAGTGAAGATCCTGAGGTTGAACGGCAGGAGGATGCTGACCGGGAGCCCTGAGGGTTTCGGCCGGAGAATTTGGGGCGCGCGTCGAAGGGGTGGCTGGTCCGTTGGCGGAAGTGGATCAGGGTTCGCTTGGAGCGCGTGTCAGGGACGTTTCCGGCTGAGGCGGATTGTCGCGCAGTTTCCGGGCCTTGAGATCTCCCACCAACACGGCTCCCCAGGCGCGGAGTCTTTCAAATCCGGCCAAACATAGGCCGACGGCCAGGACCGCGAGGGCCAGGCCGCCGAGTCCGAGAGCGCTGCGCTCTTCCCAACAGGTCCAAACGAACTGACCGACGCACAGAACCGCGACGACGAGCAATGTGGATTTGCGGCCGATGAGGTCGACGACGAAGACTCCCAGCGGCGCTCCCAGTGCGACGACCGGGGCGGCGGCCAACCAGTTTTCGAAGACACCTGGCTGCAGGCCGGTGAAAAGATTCTTCGTGGCGATTCCCACCAGGGAGGTAAAGGCCATGATGATCACGGAAGTAGGGATGGCGATCTTGAGATCGGCGCGGCAGAGCAGGACCAGGACGGCGTAAAGGACCATATCGATGCCCACTCCGGTAACGGCGGCCACGGTGCAGCCGGCGAGCAGGCCGATGGCGAGTCCGACCCGGAAGTCCCAGCGCTCATCGAAATCGGTCATTCCCTGGTGAGAAGCGATCTCGCCGATGCGAAAAAGGTGGAGCAGGCCGAAGCTGGCCCAGACCACGGCAAAAGTGAGCTTAATCCAGAGGCCGGGAATGAAGGGCGCCACGGCAAAGATGCCGAGGGGAGTTCCGATGACGGAGCCCGCCATGGCTCCCTTGAGCATGGCCCAAGCCAGAGGCTGGCGGCGGGCCAGGATGAGAATGCTGGCGCTGGTCATCCCAATGGACTGGACGGCGAAACTGAAGTCGCGACCCAACTGAGCCGGCTGATCGAAGAGCAGCACGAGGATGGGAAAGCCGATGGTGCCGCCGCCCATGGGGGTGGAGCCCGCCGCATAACTACCCAAGGCCATCGCCAGGGCAATGGGCCAATGCTCCTGGACGGTGCTCCAGCGCTCTTGGCCGAAGACGAGCCAGATCCAGACACTGTAAAACAAGCCGAGCCAGAGGACCCAGACCCAAAGCTTCTTCTTGCGGGGCGGCGGGAGCGACATGGCTGAACGAGGGAGCAAGTGAAACGAAGGAGGGACCAACGCAGGTTGTTGTTGTAACGGAAATAGAGTTTTGGCATCACTTTTATGCTGAATCGGCATCTATGGAGCTGCGTCATCTCAGGTACTTTCAGGCCGTCGCTGAGGAACTCAGTTTTTCTAAAGCCGCCAGACGACTGCACATCGTCCAGCCCGCTTTGAGCCGCGCGGTTCAAGATTTGGAGGCCGCGGTGGGTGTGCAGCTTATCGAACGGACGCGGCGCACGATGCGTCTCACTCCCGCCGGAGCGGTGCTCTTGCACGACACTGGACTGCTGCTGCAACGTTTGGACGAGACGCTGCGGCGGGTCCGGCGCACGGCGGCCGGCGAGGAGGGCGAATTGCGGCTCGGCTACATCGGACCGCCGACGCGGACTTTCCTGGGCCGCTTGCTGAGGGCTTATCGACTAGACTATCCGCGGGTGACGGTGGTGTTGGAGGAGCGCACACCGGAGCGGGTTTGGGAGATGGTTTCCCAGGGGCGGCTCTCGATTGGATTGACCCGGCCGGTTCTGGCTCACGCGTCCCTGGGACTGCATTCGCTCCTGTTGCGACGCGAAAGGCTTTGCGCCGCCTTGCCAGCGGGTCATCCCCTGGCCAGCCGGCCAAGCTTGGCTTGGAAGAAGCTGAATGGCGAACCCATCGTCATTTTGGCGCGGCGAGAGGGAGCGGGATCGCATGACGCCATTCGGGCGGCATGTCAGGAAGCGGGTTTCGCGCCGCGGCTTGCTCACACACCGAGCCTGATCGGCACGATCTTGCAATACGTGGAGGCGGGCGCCGGGGTGGGGATTGTTCCTGAGAGCGCCCAGCCGGAAACTGCGGAGGTGCGCCTGTTGCCGCTGACGCCGGCCCGCTTCATTCCCCTGGTCATGGTTTGGTCCCGCGAGGCGCAAGATCCTGCGGCGACGGCATTTCGGGAGATGGTAAGTCAGTGGCTGCGAGCCGGCCGCTTGTTCGAAAACGAAACCTAACCCGCATTTCTCATACCCTTTCTGCTGTGGCGCGCTGCACCCCATCCTGCCTTCGTTCCGCTTGCCTCAGGCTTGAACAGGGTGTCCTCACCCAGCTCTGCGCCCTCGGCGGCGCGAGGCCTTGGCAGTAAGGGGTTCGCAGCGCCTCGCGACGAAACGGTATGAGAAATGCGGGCTAACAAATGCTCCGGGCGCCCGACGGCCTTTCAGGCCCGATCCAAGGCTCCGGCGACCAGGCGCAGAAAGTCTTCTTCCCCGCGCACGTCTTCAATCCTGCGAGCATCGACGGTGTAACCGTAGCGGCTGGCGATGCTCTGGTATTCCGGGCGGCGATGGGCGACCAAAGCTGGAAAGATCCACCGGACGAAATCATCCGGGACGATGTCGTCTGGATCGCGAAGGCCGGTTTCGCGAAGGTAGACGGCGAGTTGTTGATCGAGAAAGGCTTCCTGGTAGTAGAGAGGCTTGGGATCATCGATGGCCCGTTGGACCAACTCTTCCTCAAGGTCCGGGCCGGCTTCGAGGTAGAGGATAAGGGTGTGACCGGCCAGGGTTTCCACGGTCTCAGGGTCGTCCAGTTCGCAGAGGCTCCCGCCGGCGTCGTTGATGAAATGGGCGTAGCCGTAAATCTCCTGGGCCTTCTCGATGAAGGCGGTCACGTCGCGCATGGCCCCGATCTCGGCGGCCCGGTGCAGCCGCTGTCTCTTTTTGAACTCGTCGACGGGGAGTCCGCCCAGGTCGGAACGGCCGATCTTGCCGAGGAAGGTGCTGACCGGCTCAAGGTTGTGAACGGAGATGTTGCTGGCGATGTAGATGGAGTCGTTGCGGAGCAGATCCCTGAGGAATCCCACTTGCATGGCTTGCCGCTTGATGTTGTCGAGAATGGGTTCGGCGAGGTAGCGGGTCCCAATCCGGTAATCGCCGGAGTAGTGAAACCACCCGGTCTTCGGGAGGCGATTGGCGAGGGTGGTCTTGCCCACGCCGGACATGCCCAAGAGGGTGATCGCTTTGTGCGGCCACCGGATGAATTCTGCAGAGGTCATGCGCATGGGAGAGGAGGCGTGAAAAACCGGGCGGAGTATACGGTGCAAGCGCCGCATTGCGAGTCTCATGGTTCAGCGTGGGGATGCCGGTATCGCACGCCGCGCACAGTCTCGACTCGAACGCGCGTGTGAGACTTGGTCCGGTTCGAAACCACGGATTCCACGGATGAACGCGGATGAAGAAGATGCATCTCTCGCAAAGGGCGCAAAGCTCGCCAAGGGGGGAGAATGTTTTCTCGATTTGCCTTAGTTCAGGAACTGGGAGCTGGCCCGTGTATCACAGGAGGTAAAGGAGGGGTGGGCTCCCGCAGGCTCCGTGGCGCCGTGAGTCTTTATTCCTGGGCAAGGCTGTCACGGAGGCCGGCCCTCCAGGTTACGGCCGGTGGATTTTCCCTTTCATCGGTGTTCATCCGTGGTTCACGAACCTGGGGCATCGTCTGCGGCTCTCGGAACGTTGGAAGCAGGGCGCGTACTTGGCGATTTCCGTTCCCCCCGGACAGGAAGAACGTGGGTCCTGAGTTAGAACGGCGGTTTGCGGTGACTCCTTGCGACCTCGATGTAGCGGAGCGTATTGAGTTGGTGAGGGCGGGCTGAGTGCCCGGGCTCCGGCCGGGGAAATCCAAAGCGCCAGAGGGCAGGCGCACTTCAAAAGCTGGCGCCAGAAGCGGTGGCGCATCGTGAAGTGATTTGCTCGCTTTTCACGCTCAAGACCGCAGAATCTGCCTATGCATCGGATTTTCAGGTTTCCACCGCGGGCATCCCGTCGCCGCTGGATGCGTTTTCGGCGGACTCCTAGGAGTAGCGAAGCCCCCCGGATCAGGCGCCTCGGCTCATGTTCTGGAGGCAGTGTGTGCAACGCAGCTCCGTCATTGTGGGATGATGAGCTGTCCTCGGCCGTAAGGCTGCAGACACTGTTGCCCGAGGAGGACGTATTGGTGTGTGGAAGCGTCTACAAACGGCTGTCCTGCGCTGTGCTGGCGGCGATGTTGGTGGCGGAGTTGGGCGTGGGCGCCTGCTGGGCCCAGGACGCGGCCAAGTTCGAGATTACCTCAGTGAGCAGGGCTAACGAAGGGGAAGCGGTTCATCTGACGTTCAGGAGCGAGCGGGACATGATCTACCGGGTGGAAGGTTCGCCAGCGCTTGGTGCGGGCGCGGAGCGGTGGAGCAATGCCGGAGCAAGCGCGGCAGGCAATGGAGGTGCGCTTACGCTCTCGGTGGCGACAGCCGGATTGGGTGACCAATACTATTTCCGGATAACGTCCGAGGGCACGGTGGCTCCGCCCGGATTTGTGTTTATCCCGGCCGGAGCTTTCGAAATGGGGGACAGTTTTGTGGAAGGTCTTAGCCACGAGTTGCCGGTACACGCGGTGAACGTGTCCGCGTTTTTCTTGCAGGCGACGGAAACGACCAAGGCGGAATGGGATGAGGTGCGAAATTGGGCCGTCGAAACCGAGTACGGCCTTATCGTTGAAGGAAGCGGGAAAGGAACGGACCATCCTGTCCATTTGGTCACGTGGTATGATGTGGTCAAGTGGTGCAATGCGCGGAGCGAGAAGGAGGGGTTGACGCCGTGTTACTACACGGACGAGGAGCGGACGGAGGTGTATCGGTCAGGTAACGTGGATCTTACGCATGGGACTGTCCGTTGGGATGCTGATGGCTACCGGCTGCCTACGGAGGCGGAGTGGGAGAAGGCTGCGCGGGGCGGCCTGCAAGGGCGGCGGTTTCCTTGGGGAGACACGATCTCGCACAGCCAGGCGAACTTTTGGAACGCCGGTGGAGAGAGCTATGCCTCGGGGACGAGCGGATATCCTCCGGACTGGGATGAGGGATTCTTTCCATACACGTCTCCGGTGGGAAGCTTTGTGCCGAACGGGTACGGGTTGTTCGATATGACGGGCAACGTGTGGGAGTGGTGCTGGGACTCGTGGCACGGAGGCTACTACGCCGATTCGCCCGAGGAAGATCCGTTAGGGCCTGATGACGGCTCGTTCCGGGTGTTCCGGGGCGGCTCGTGGCACAACGACGCGTTCAGAGGCCGCGTCGCCAACCGCGGCTGGAGCCTCCCGTGGGGCGGGAGCGGCAATCTTGGCTTCCGCACGGCCCGAGGACAGTAAGCCTCGGAGACCGTGCAGCAGAGCTCGCTTGCAGCAAGTCCAACTTAAACTTAAACTTTTGAAAGCTGCTCGGCGATCTCCAGAGGCTTGTCCGCAGACTGGAAGACGATCTGCGGCAGCGGTGCGAGAGGCATCCGGAAGTGGATGGGCCGCTGCGGACGGAATACGATGCGGCGCGGGCGCGGAGCCGGACGGCCCTCGCCCACGGGGCCTGGCGCGAGGAGTTGCTCACCCAGATCGCCGTGGCGTGAATGTTAGGGTGCGTGTTTATCTGGTTCCTGGAAGACAACGGGTTGGTGGCGGGCCAACCTGAGGCATCCCCGCCTGCCCTGAAAACGACGGCTCGCACGCCTGCGCGCCCAGGCCCCGGCGCCTCGCCGCGGGCCCGGAATTTGGGGGCCCGCACTCTTGCCGAAGCTACACAAACTTGATAATCCAATTGATATAGAATATATTTTTCCGAAGCAAAGAATCATCCTCAAATTATCAAATAATGTTCCTCAAATTGAAATTCGTAATTCTCGCAGTGCTTTTTTTAAACATTGGTTGCAACGTTCAACAAACCCCCAAAGAAGAAGTTGCCTCCAAAGAGGAAGTTGCCTCCAAAGAAGAAGTCATCACCTTGATTAACAAATGGTACAACGCACATCCTAAAGATTATACGTTGGATATTCCCAGCAGCGAAGCCGAAGCCAAACTAGATACTTATTACCAGGACCAACCTCGAAGAAACCTCTTGAGAATCTATTGGAAAGGCATGACTATCACCATGTCGTTCACAGTAGATTTGAACAAAATCAAATGGACAATTGAAGAATTGCGAAAACAATTCTCGTATATTGTGTTAGATAACATCTATAACGATATAGATGTAAGCGGTTGGAAGATTTATCCACGAACGCCTACGTCTTCTAGTTCCGAAGGCGTGCAATTTGTAAAGATAGAGAATGGCGATCTGATTCTAAAACTTGATTGGCAGATGTACACCATCTTTGGATATTCCCAAACAGAGCATTGCAAAGATGCTATGCAGATTAGGGATGCTCCTACGCCTGAAGAATGTTATGTGGGCGTGAGAAAAGACCTTCCACTGCATTTTACGGTGCGGGTGAAATTGCCCGATGGAGCAAAATAATGGGGGACCTCGGAGCGACAGGGGGGAGGACGGGCAAAATCTTGACGACAACTCCGTTTTACCGGCAGGAATTGCCGCGCCCGTGCGCCGTCGAGCGGCGCGCTCTCCCTGGGAGAGTCCCAGGCCACCGGCAGCCGATGGGCCGGTGAGGAGTCATCAAACTCTTGCCTGGCGAGATTCTCGATTCCTGTACGGGCTTGGTGGCCTTGGCGAGGGACCGGAGATCAAGAAGTCTCAAGAGGAGCCCGGCTGGGGACTGGTATTGGGAACCCCGGATGGACACGGATGAACACGGATGAAGAAGATGCCTCTCTCGCAAAGAGCACAAAGCTCGCAAAGCTCGCAAAGGGAGGAGGATGTTCTTTGTTCCTTGTTCTTTGTTCCTCGTTACTTGCGGTCGGAGCGGAGGAGATAGGCGATAAAGCCGCCGGCCTTTGCTCGTGTGTGAGCGACAAGTTCGTAAAGATTCTGGAAATGGCTGTTGTCGAGGTAGCGCTGGACCAAGGCGACGTAGAGCTGACTCTAAACGTCGGAGCAGGACCGCTGGGAGTAGCAAAGGAATTTGATGAACTCCGCGTTGCTTCCGCCATCAAAGCTTTCGGCGATGTTGTGCATAATCGAACCGGACGCCCGTTGAATCTGATCCTTAAGGCCGAAGTCTCGAGCGAAGTCACCTTGTTTCGTGGCCTCGTACACCTGCCGCGTGAGTTCTCTCCCAAGCTGCCAGGCTTCGATGTC
>JBGTBW010000039.1:0-11340 GCA_041749135.1 Verrucomicrobiales bacterium | reverse complement strand
AGTCTCAGAACTCCTGATCTATCGAGGAAGATAATGGATACAGGGGAATAAGAGTGCGCCAAAGCGAGACCGCCACTCCGCGAATGACACTCTATTTGTGGGGCGATTTGTGGGGCGGACACTCTTGTCCGCCGAGTGAGCCTAGAAAGTTCGCGGGCAGGAGTGCCCGCGCCACATAGTTTTCCGGCTCATCCAAATTCCTCGAGATCAGGAGTTCTGAGTCTCCGCGTCTGGGGAGCCGGAGGCTCTTGGACTGCGGCGAGTATCGCCTCGCTCTCTCTCAAGGCGCGAAGCGCCGTGCTGGGCGAAGGCGATAAGCGGCCCCGTGAGGCTCTGAAGATACATCTTCATTCCCCGAGACCCCAAGCTCTCCCATTCCTTTCCCATTCCCTGATTGGCGGCTCATGATAATTCCCCGAGATCAGGAGTTCTGGGCCTCGCGCCGCCGCGCCATCGCTGACCTGACATGAGCATTGTTTCCGGGTTTAGGCGCTCTTCGCCCCCTTCTCCCTTTACCTTTTGCCTTTTGCTTCTCCCTTTTCCCTTTTCCCGCACCCCGTGTCTCGCCTTTCCCCAGCGCCGCCCAGCCCGCCCGCTGCAGTCTCCGAAGAACCCGGCAGGCAACGCTACCTTTTGGGGCAGCTTCTGCGCTTAACCCTTCGTTATTGGCCCCAATGCCTGGGCCTCATCTTCGTTCAGGCCTGCCTGCTCGCCCTCGGCCTCGTCAGCCTCGGCGGCGTCGGTCTTGCCATCGATTTCCTGCGCTCCCAAATCGATCCCTCTGCGCCCGCTGTCCAATATCCTTTCGGAGCCTTTTCGCCGTCGGATTTGAAGCCCCAAAACGTTCTCCTCCTCCTCGGAGCCGTCATCTTCCTCGCAGCTCTGATCCGCGCCGTCCTCACTTACATCAACACCGTCGCCGCCAACCGCCTCGGTCAAGGCCGGATCGTCGTGGATCTGCGTTCTCGCGTATACGCCCAGATGCAACGGCTCAGCTTCCGCTTCTTCGACGCCAACGCCACCGGCTCGCTCATCAATCGCGTCACCGGCGACACCCAGGCCGTCCGGCTCTTCATCGATGGCGTGGCCATGCAGGGCCTCCATGTCCTCCTCGCCGCGGTCATCTACTGCACCTGCCTCATCCGCGTCCACGCCGGACTCACCTTCGCCTGCCTGGTTTTCCTCCCCGTCCTCTGGATCCTCGTCACCCTCTTCGCCCGCTGGCTGCGCCGCGATTACGTCGAGGGACGCCGCCGCGTCGATCGCCTCGTCCTCGTCTTCGAAGAACTCGCCCGGGGCATGGGCGTGATCAAGAATTTCGGTCTCGAAGGTTGGGCCCAGAAACGCTTCCTGGAAGCCAATGCCGCCGTGCGGGAGCAAAAAACCAAGGTTTTCCGCAAACTCACCATTCTCCATCCCACCGTGTCGCTGCTCAATCAATTGAGCATGGCCATCCTGCTCGGGTATGGAGGCTGGCTCGCCATCCGCGGCGAGATCGCCATCGGAACAGGACTCGTCGTGTTCGCCGGCATCCTCCAACAACTGGCCGCCCAAGTCACCGCCGTGGGCAACATCGCCGATCACCTCCAACAAACCCTCACCGGAGCCGACCGGGTCTACCAAATCCTCGACGCCAAACCCGATGTCGATGACCGGCCCGGAGCCCAACCCCTGCCCACGGCCAGGGGCGACATCGTCTTCGAGAACGTCTCCTTTCAGTTCCGCCCGGAAAACACCGTCCTCCACTCCATCAATCTCTCCGTTCGCGCTGGAGAACGAATCGCCATCGTCGGTCCCACCGGAGCCGGAAAAAGCGCGCTGCTCCAGTTGATCCCCCGCTTCTACGATCCCGACGCCGGACGAATTTTGTTAGACGGAGCCGACTTGCGGGATTGGAAACTGGAGGATGTCCGCCGGCAGGTAGGCCTGGTCTTTCAGGAAAGTTTCCTCTTCAGCGCCAGCATCGCCGCCAATATCGCCTTCGGAAACCCGGCAGCCGCGCGCGACAACATCGAACGGGCCGCCCGGCTCGCCGCCGCCCACGAATTCATCGAAACGCTCCCTCAGGGCTACGACACCTTGCTGCAAGAGAACGGATCCAACCTTTCCGGCGGTCAACGCCAAAGACTCGCCCTCGCCCGCGCCGTCCTCCTCGATCCCGCCATTCTCATCCTCGATGATCCCACCGCGGCGGTCGACGCGGAAACCGAACAGGAAATCCTCGACAGCATGGACGGAGCCATGCAAGGCCGCACGACGTTCCTGGTCACCCATCGGCTCAGCACCGTCCGCCGCGCCGGCCGCATCGTCGTGCTCAATGGCGGCCGCATCGAAGCCGTGGGATCTCACGCCGAACTCTCCGTCGCGCCCGGCTATTACCGCGACGCCATGCTGGCGGAACAACAAGGCAGCCTGTCCGCATGAAAGCGCCCGGCTCGAAAAAAAGCCGCCGCAGCGTCGCCGGCATCGTCGACCGCGAAACCCTCCGCGGTATCCGTCACATTCGCGGAGATGAAGAAGAACGGGAACAGGCCCCCCTCTCCTTCCGCCTCATCCGGCGCCTCTTCGGATTCACCCGCCCTTACCGGCGGAAGATGACCGGGCTCATTCTCACCGTCATCGCACGGGCCATGCAATTGCCCCTTCTGGCCTGGGGAGCCGGCGCCATCATCAACGGCCCCATCGCCCGCGGCGACCTCGACGCCCTTCGCTGGTGGGTCGCCGGCTTCCTCCTCTTCGCGCTCTTCACCGAATTCACCTTCCGTTACCGGGTCAAATGGGCCCTGGAAATCGGCGAATCCGTCATTCACGACCTCCGCGCCGCCCTGTTTCGGCATTGGTTGAGCTTGAACATGGACTACTTCAATACCCGGCCGGTCGGGCGCCTCATCAGCCGCTTGACCGGCGACGCCGAAAACGTCCGCGTCGGCGTGCAGAACGTCCTCTTCGTCAGCCTCGTCCAAGGCGGTCAGATGCTCGGTTGCGCCGTCCTTATGGCCATCGAGGATTTTCGGCTTTTTCTCGTTGTTCTCGGCATCGCGCCGGTCGTCTGGCTCCTCAACCGCATCTTCCGCCGCCGCCTCGGCCAAGCCTATCGAAACCAAAGCGAAAGCTTCAGCCGCATCACCGCCACCATGGCGGAAAGCGTCAGCGGCATCCGCGTCACCCAAAGCTTCAGCCGCGAACACGTCAACGCCGGCCTCTTCCGCGCCCTCGTCGAGGATCACGCCCGCTACAATTACGTCGCCGCGCGCACCAGCGGCATTTTCCTCCCTCTGCTCGAACTCAACGGCCAATGGTTTACGGCCCTGCTTGTCGTCCTCGGCGGGAACCACGTCCTGGCATCCGGCGATCCCATGGCCCTGGGCAGCATGATCCAGTTCTTCTTCCTCGCCGGTCTCTTCTTCAGCCCCATCGTCGTCCTCGGAACCATGTTCAACGAGGCCCTCACCGCCATGGCCGGAGCCGAAAGAGTTTTCTCCGTCCTCGACACCGAGCCCTCCTGGAAAGATCCGGAGAAACCCGTCGCACCGGAGCGCTGCCAGGGCCGGGTCGAGTTCCGGGACGTGGGATTCGCCTACGAACCCGGCCGTCCGGTCTTGCAGGATCTGAGCTTCATCGCCGAACCCGGACAATGCGTCGCCGTCGTCGGCGCAACCGGCAGTGGAAAAACCACGCTGGCAAATCTCATCGCCCGTTTCTACCTGCCCACGGAAGGCGCGGTCCTCATCGACGGCATCGACACCCGGCTCCTCTCCAGAACCTGGTTGCAACGCCACCTCGGGATTGTCCCCCAACACAACCACCTCTTCAGCGGCTCCATCCTCGAAAACATCCTCGTGGTGCGGCCAACAGCCAGCCGCGATGACGTCCAGCAAGCCCTCCTCCGCCTGGATTGCCTCGACGCCATCGAGGCCATACCAGGCGGGCTCGACGCTGAAGTCGGCGAACGGGGTTCCCGCCTTTCCCTCGGTCAGCGGCAGCTCGTCTGCTTCGCCCGCGCCCTCGTGGCCGATCCCGAGATCCTCATCCTCGACGAAGCCACCAGCGCCATCGATCCCATCACCGAGATGCGCACTCAGCAAGCCATGCGCCTGCTCCTCCGCGGACGCACCAGCTTCGTCATCGCCCACCGCCTAAGCACCCTCCGGCACGCCAGCCGGATCTTGGTCATGGATGAAGGCCGCCTCGTGGAAAGCGGAGCCCCCATCGACCTGCTCGAACAGGGCGGACCCTTCGCCGCCCTCTGGGCTCGCGCCGGTCTGGAGCAGCCGCCTCGCTAACCCCAGGGAATAAACGGTTGAATTCAGGATCGGAAATGCCTTCTTCTGCGCTCCATCGTCATGCCCGAAGCGACGCCATTGCAGCCGCTGCGCGGTTTCCGGGATTTCTACCCCCAGGACTGCGCCTTGCGGAATTATATCTTCGCCCGCTGGCGCGAAGTGTGTCGGCTCTATGGCTTCACCGAAATGGAGGGACCCCTCCTCGAACCCACCGCCCTCTACCGCAAAAAAAGCGGTGAGGAAGTCGTCGAACAACTCTTCGCCTTTACCGACAAAGGGGGACGCGAAGTCTCCCTGCGTCCGGAACTCACCCCCACCCTCGCCCGCATGGTCGCGGCCAGACAACGCGATTATCGGAAACCCCTGCGCTGGTTCAGCATCGGCCAGTTCTTTCGCTACGAGAAACAACAGGTCCAACGCGGACGCTTGCGCGAATTCTATCAACTCAATTGCGACCTGATCGGAGATGGATCCCCCGCCGCCGATGCCGATCTCATCGCGCTTTCCATCGATCTCCTCCGCGCCTTCGGCCTCGGTCCCGACGCTTTCCGTCTCCGGCTCAGCGATCGCCAAGCCTGGATCGAATTCGTCGCCTCCCAGGGAATCCTGCCCGATCAAACGGAGTCCTTTCTCCAAATCGTCGACAAACTCGACCGGGAAAGCCCGCAACGAAGCGAACAACTCCTCGCTGCCTACGGCCTGACCCTGGATGTCCTGAAACAGTTCATGTCCAGCGGTCCCGCGCTGTCCTCCCGGCTCGACGCCGTGCTCCAGGATCTCCGCAACCGAGGTCTCGATGCCTTTGTCGAAGTCGATCTCGGCGTCGTGCGCGGCCTCGCCTACTATACCGGTCTCGTCTTCGAACTCTTCGACCTCCGCCACGGTCTCCGGGCTATCGCCGGGGGCGGGCGCTACGATCAACTCGTCTCGCTTCTGAGCGACGGTCAGGCTGACCTGCCCGCCATCGGGATCGGAATGGGCGACGTCGTCCTCTCCGCCCTCATCGAAAAATCGCCCGAAACCAAAGCTGGACTTTGCGCTCACCTCGCGGACTGCGCCGCCATCGACGTCTTTGTCGTCATCGCCGCCGAATCCTCTCGCAGCCCCGCCGCCGCCCTCATCCAAGCCCTGCGCGAAAGCGGCCTCGCCGTCCACTACTCCTATTCCCCGCTCAAAGTGGCCAAGCAGTTCCAAGCCGCGGAACAATCCCAGGCCCGTGCCGCCGTCATCGTCGGCAGCGAGTTCCCCGAGGTCCGGGTGAAAAACCTGGCCACCCGTCATGAGGAAGTCTGTCAGGGAACCGGAGATGTCCTCCGCACCGTGCGCCGCGTCCTCGATTCCAGGGACGAACCCCTCTTCGCTTGAGGCCTCCCGCTCCCCGCGCGGATCGCCCTTCTATCTCCCACGTCTCATTCCATGTATCGCACGCACCATTGCAACGAACTGCGGATCACCCACGCCGGTGAAGAAGTCTGCCTGACCGGTTGGGTCGACTCCACGCGCGACCACGGAGGCGTCATCTTCGTCGATCTCCGCGACCGCGAAGGCATCACCCAAGTCGTTTTCCGCCCCGAAGAAAACGCCGAAGCCGCCGAAGCCAGCCATCACCTCCGCGAAGAAGACATCATCCGCGTCCAAGGCCACGTCGTCCAACGCCTCCGCACCGAAGAGGTCGATACGGAAAACCCTAATCTCGCCACCGGCAAAATCGAGGTCACTTGCGCTACTTTCGACGTCCTCAGCAAAGCCGCCGTCCTGCCCTTCCAACTCGACCGCGATCATACCCACGAGGACACCCGCCTTCGCCATCGCTACCTCGACCTGCGCCGCCCTCGCATGACCCGCAACCTGCGGCTCCGGCACAATGCCGCCAAAGCCACGCGCAGCTACCTCGATGAACAGGGCTTCATCGAAGTGGAAACCCCTATCCTTTCCAAAAGCACTCCGGAAGGAGCCCGGGATTTCCTCGTGCCCGCCCGCCTCACACCCGGCTCCTTCTACGCTCTGCCCCAGGCCCCCCAACAATACAAACAACTGCTCATGGTCGCAGGGGTGGAACGTTACTACCAAATCGCCCGCTGTTTCCGGGACGAAGACCTCCGCTCCGACCGGCAACTCGAGTTCACCCAAATCGATATCGAAGCATCTTTCGTGACCTCCTCCGAAATCCGGGACCTCGTCGAAGGACTCCTCTGCCGCGTCTTCCACGAAACCCTCGGCGTCGGGTTGGAACGTCCCTTTCTCACCCTCACCCACCGCGAAGCCATCGATCGCTTCGGCATTGATAAACCCGATCTCCGCTTCGGCATGGAAATCGTCGACCTCGCAGATGTCTTCACCGATAGCGATTTCAAGGTCTTCCGCGGAGCCCTTGACAGCGGCGGATCGGTCAAAGCCATCAACGCCAAAGGCTTTGCCTCCATAACCACCGGACAGATCGAACGCCTCACCAACCTCGCCCTCGAACACGGAGCCAAGGGCCTCGCCTTCATCAAAGTGGAAAACGGCGCCTGGAAGTCCCCCATCGTCAAGTTCTTCACCGAAACCCAGAAGTCCCAGCTAATCCAACGCCTCAACATCGAGGAAGGTGATCTCATCCTCTTCGGAGCCGACCGCTGGCGCACCGCCTGCGAAGTGCTCGGTCGCGTCCGGCTCGAAGTCGCTTCCATGCTCAATCTCCTCCGCGACAAGGACGATTGGAAGGTCCTCTGGGTAACCGAATTCCCCCTGCTCGATTTCGATCCCGCCGAGCAAAAATGGAATGCCGTGCACCACCCCTTCACCCGGCCGCTGGCGGAGGACCTCGAAAAACTCGAAGCCGGCGACTATGAGAACGTCCGCTCCGACGCCTATGACATCGTCCTGAACGGTTTTGAGTTGGGCGGCGGCAGCATCCGGATCCACGAGCCCGAACTGCAACGCAAGATGTTCTCCATCCTTGGCGTAACCGAAGAACAACAGGAAATCCAGTTCGGCCACCTCCTCGAAGCCTTCCGCTACGGCGCTCCCCCACACGGTGGGATCGCCCTCGGCTTCGACCGGACCGTCATGCTGCTGGCAGGTGAGGACAGCATCCGCGAGGTCATCGCCTTCCCAAAAAACAATCGCGGCCACGATCTCATGAGCCAAAGCCCCTCCGAAGTCGATCCCCGCCAACTGCGGGACCTCTATCTGCACAGCACTCTCCAAGGAAAACCGGTGGAATCCTCATGACCCGTCCGGCTCGTCTGCTCCTGCCCCTGCCGATGCACCCATCGGGATCTTTCTTTAACTGACCTCGCCATCGTGCTCGTCCATCTTCTCTCAGATTCCCGTCGGAAACCGGGGACAGAAACTGGAGGTTTGGGCAATGGTGTCGGGTCCGGTGAAAAACTCCATGCTGCCGTCCTCACGGCAGAACCAGACTTCCTCGGCGCCGGCTTCGAAGTAGAGTTTGCGCTTCTCGCGCATTTCGGAGGCGGTATTGCTCGGGGAAAGGACTTCGACGCAGATTTCCGGGGCGAGTTCGAAGACAAGCTGGCCATCTGCGCGGGCGAAGCGTTCGTCGGAGTACCAGCCGACGTCGGCGGCGCGAACGCCATCGACGGTGGAGATGGGACACTCGGGAAGAGCGAGGCCACCGAGGAGAGCTTCGAGGCGGCGCTGGATCCGGCGGACGGCGTGACTATGCGGGGCTCCGGGAGGGGGGCTCATCAGAATCTGGCCGTGGGCGTTGGTCTCAATGCGGCCGGGGAGACGCGCGAGCCCGGGATCCGCGCACAGCTCCTGCCAGCGCCGCCGGTTAAAGGCGATCTGCTCTTCACGGGGTGGCAAGTCGATGACGAGCTGCATCCGGGGAAAGTCTAAGCTTCTAAGACAGGGATTCAAGCGGGCGGAACGCCGGTCCTGGCGCGACCTGCCGGGCGGCTCCGGGGTGCCGTTCCGGCGCCTCCGAGGTTCATTCTCGGGTAGGTCATCTCCAAAGAGTCCATCGCAACAGGAACCCTGCGAGCAGCAGACCGATGCCGGAGACAATCGAGGAATGGGTCATCGTCCGGACCGAAGGTTGGTGAGCCGGGCATCCAGTGACCATTTACCGGCGCCGGCGATCAGAAGGAACAGAGAGCCGAGGACCATGCAGGCGTCATTGCGTGAATCGTGCGCCATCTTCCAAAAGCCGTCATTCACGGAACAGTTCCCGCAGACGCTGCTTTGCCTCCGCCAATGCCTTATCGCCAAGTTTAGGAGGCGTTAAGCTCCCGCCGCCAGCTCCGACTGGAAGAGTTCGTCGCCGTTGCGGCCCCGCTCGATTCGGGCCTGCTTGCCAATAGCCTGCCGGATCTGTCCCGCTATGGCGCAGGCGACGGGCGGAGGAAAGGCATTCCCAATCTGACGGTATTGAGCCGTCTTGCTGCCGGAGAACTCCCAGATATCCGGGAAACCCTGCAGCCTGGCCACCATCCGAGTTGTCAGGCGCGGAAGCCCGTCCACCGGGAAAGACGAGTCAGGACATTCCGCGGCGATGCTGAGACCATTGACTTGCAGGGCCCGCCATTCGTTGCGAGCCCGCGTAGGACCCAGGTCCGGTCCGCCGTGCTTCTTGGAACCGCCGACAATGGTCGGAGCGATGCGGTTGGCTTGCTGAACCCAGCTCAACACACCGGGCCAACCCTTCGCCCCCATCAGATCGGCAAGGCAAGAGCCTACAGTGAGGGAAGTCTCCCTTCCACGAGGCCAATGAAAGAAAGGGACGAACTCGTGCCGCAAAGCCACAGTGATGAAGCGCGGCCGAAGTTGCGGCACGCCATGATGTGAAGCGTGAACAACACTCCATCCAGCCTCGTAGCCGAGGCGGCGCAAATTGGATCGTAGCCACTGGCGGTAAGGAGCGAACTTCGGCGCCCCTAAACCCCGGACGTTTTCTAGCATCACAGCCTTGGGACGGACTTCTTCCACAATCCTCAGCGCTTCGGGAAAGAGGTCGCGTTCGTCGCTTGCCCCTAACTGTTTTCCGGCGATCGAGAAGGGAGGGCAGGGCACACCCCCGGCCACCAAATCGACCCCAGTAAAACCAGCCCCGGATACCTGTGTCAAATTCTCCTGCAAAACCGGCAAGTGCGGCCGGTTCAAGCGTAATGTCTTGCAGGCCTCGGCGTCTAATTCGATGGCGGCAATACACTGGAATCCAGCCAACTCGAGGCCCAGGGTTTGCCCGCCGCCGCCCGCGCAGAGTTCGAGGACTGTCGGCGCGGAATCCTGCGATCCGGGTCTGTTCTCTCTGGAAACGGACATGGGACGCGCAAGTTCTTTAACAGTGATCCAGTTTCTCGTCGAACTTCAACTTCGCTGATGATGCCGCAGGAGAGACTCGAACTGCACTACGGCGTCGATGAGTTCGAGGAAGATTTGGCGGCCTGCCGAGAAAGGAAGACATCGTAATGGTGGTCGTGTTCGACGCCAGCTCGCTCATCATTTTGGCGAAACTCGATCGCCTCAATCTCCTGACCGGCGCCCCATCAATTCGCTGATGATCTTGGTGTCTATGAGCGGGGACACGGCTCAGTCCCTGTCGGGAAAGGGATCGAAGGCGGACGGCGACGCGGGGCGGGATCTCGTGATCGGTCTCCTCGAAAAAACAGCGGGACACTCAGAGAGGAAGCAACAGGTGCGTGGAGAGCCCGTAGAGAGCAGCCCGGGAATCGCCAAAGCCTCAAGCTATGCCGCCCGATGATGGATAGGCGAACGGGTTCACCACGGCGACGCCGGTACCGGCGAAATCGCCCGTGTTGCGGGTCGCGACGGTGAGTCCGTATTCGAGCGCGGTGGCGGCTATGAGGCCGTCGGTCACCGGGAGCGTCCGGGCTGCCATCATGCGGCCCCAGTGATCCGCTGTTTCCGCCGAGATCGGGAGAATGTCCTGCGAGTAATCCGTGTCCAACCGCTCGAGCCAGCGTTCAAACGAGGCGCTCTGCCGGGGCGCTTTGCGGCGGAGAAGTTCAATTCCCTTCCGAATCTCGCCCAAGGAAAGCACGCTGATACAGTGACGATGGCCAATGGTCGAGCGGGCCCATCGGCCTACCTTCGCATCGCAGCGCGCGCCCTTCCGAAGCTCGCTCAGCACGTTCGTATCGAGAAGAAACGGCATCAGAGACCCGTATCACGGTTCTCGATCTCGCGGTCGCGCGAAATGTCCAGATCCAACTCGGGCGCGAATCCCCCCTGCGGGGAGACGAGGAATTCGATCAGGGAAGGCTTCCTTTCCACGGAACGGCCAAGGGCTTCCCGGAGGATTCGCCGGTGTTCCTCCTCCGCGGAAACGCCGTGGGCATTCGCGCGGATCCGTAGTTTCCGCACCAGCGATTCGTCAAGATCCCGGACGAGCAATTGGGCCATGCCCGAAAGGTGATATCAATGCTATCAAATGTCAATCGAGGATGCGTTGTGCCCCTCCTCCGGGACCCACACGGCCTACCAGATGGGGGCGAGGTCGAGGTGGAAGCCGGGGAGGATTTCGGGGTCGGCGGACAGGGAATCCAGCCCGAGGTGGATCTCGGGGGCGGCCGGGCCGGGCCGGTAGACGCGGACTTCCCGGGTTCCCTCCTCTTGCGACCGGTCAAGGCCGCCGCCGCCTTGGCTCCGCGGAGATTGAGGATCAGGGGAGGAAGGGGTCGATGAGGGTGATGCCGCAGCCCTCGAAGTCAGCGGTATTGCGGGTCGCGAGCGTGAGCTTGTGAAGAAGAGCAGTGGCGGCAATGAACATGTCGGACGGATGGCGGGCGACGCCGCTTGCGGCGAAGCGCCCGCGCAACGTCCCGCCGCTGAGCGCGATGGCGGGGGTGACTTGCAGGATCTCGCAATGGCCCCCAAGGAAATCGTCGAGCCATTGGCGCTTCATGGACAGGTTCCGTCGGGTCAAACCGAAGACGAGTTCCTCGAGGGTGATCACGCTCACCGCGAAGCCCGGTTGGCGCCCGGCCCAGGCCACGACGTTCGGATCCGGCCGGCGGCGCATGAGTTCGCTGAGGATGTTGGTGTCGATGAGCGGGGACACGGCTCAGTCCCGGCCGGGAAACGGATC
>JBGTBW010000038.1:0-15571 GCA_041749135.1 Verrucomicrobiales bacterium | reverse complement strand
AGTCTCAGAACTCCTGATCTATCGAGGAAGATAATGGATACAGGGGAATAAGAGTGCGCCAAAGCGAGACCGCCACTCCGCGAATGACACTCTATTTGTGGGGCGATTTGTGGGGCGGACACTCTTGTCCGCCGAGTGAGCTTAGAAAGTTCGCGGGCAGGAGTGCCCGCGCACATTGTTTTCCGGCTCATCCCAATTCCTCGAGATCAGGAGTTCTGAGGTTAGAGGAATCTTCTCCGCCGGGCAACGCGGTTCTCGAAACTTTCGAGGCCTGCCAAACACCTCACAACGTCTCGTCGCGATAGGGTTTTCCGGTTTGAAAAAGGGCCAGCCTCGCCTCGACCGTCGCGAGATCAGCCGGCGACGAAGAGCCCCCACCAGCCCGGCCCTGCAACAGCTCCCTGGCCCTTTCCGTCGTCGCCACCGCCTCAACAAACTTGCCGGACTCCGCTTGGGCAGCCGCTAGGGTCATGAGAAAAGGCAGATTCCGATTCTGCGTTCGGTCGCAGAGCATCCCCGCCAACGCCAGGGCCCGTTCTCCGTCCCGCCACTGGGCGTCGGGATGAGTGGCGCAAATCCAGGCGATGCTGTTCATCGCCAAAGCGTGATCCGGGTCCAGCGCCAGCGCTTGCTCGATGCCTTCCACGGCCCCCTTCATGTCCCCGGTCCGCTGGCGCGCCAGCCCCTGATAGTAGCGGAAGTTGGCCTGATCCGGGCGAAGCGCTGCGAGCTGATCGAGGATAACCAGCGCCTCCTTGGCTCGTCCAACCCGCAACTGCGTCACGGCCAACCGGCTCGCCGCCTCCAGGTCCCGGGGATTGAGGCCCAGCACCGCCTTCCATTCTTCGATGGCCATCTCCAAGCGGCCCCGCTCCAAATGATAGGCCGCCAAATCGCCGCGGACCCGGGCGTCGCTGGGATTGAGATCGCGCGCCCGTCCATAAGTGGTCAGCGCTTCTTCATGCATGTTCTGGCTTTTCAATAGCGTCGCCGCCACGAGATAGCGGTCTGCAAAATCGGCCTGTGAAAAAAGTCCGGCGCGAAACCGTTGATCCATTGCCGTCGCTTTCTGCAAGTAATCGAGACCCTCTTGCACCATCGCGAAATCGACGAACTGAGCCGTTACCCGCAGCGGATCCGGCGTGGGAGGATCATGCGTCCAGACCCCCGGGAAGGGGATCGCGGCGTTGCGAAGCTCCTCCGGGGATGCTCCCTCCAAACGCATATCCGCCAGCAGCGTGTCCACCGCGAAACTGCCCTTGTAGATCGCCAGGACGTAGCCGTTGGCATCGACGAGAAAACTGCACGGCACGGGCATTGCCTCCCATCGGTCCAATGAGGCCCGCTGCAGCAAGTCCAACGCGCGCAGACTGGCCGGATCGGCCACCGCCGAACGAAACGGGAATTGCATCTTCTCGAGAACGCCGGCGCTCTGAGCCCGCCCGCTTTCGTCCTCATCGGCATTGAAAGCAATTACATTCAACCCAGCCGCCCGGATTCGCGGCGCAGCTTGCGTCCAACTCGCCAGTTCCTCGTGGCAGGGACGGCACCAGGTCGTCCACACATTGATCAGCGTCGGGCCCTCTTCCAGTTCCAGTGGACTCGCGATGCCCTGTGCATCCAGTTGCTTCAGCGGCGGCAACGGCAGGCTGGCCGGAAGGATAATCCGGGCTTCGCTCGATCGCGGCGGCAACTCCGCGGCCGCCGCATCGCCGGCGAATAGGGCGCTCTCCTGCGGAGGCGTCCACCGCTCCGCGGAGCCTGCCCCCTGCCGCAGGATGAAAAACGCGTTTGGCTCCAGTCCCTCGAACAGCTCGGGCGCTCCGTTAGGCCACTTCACCTCGACCTGCACCGCGCCATTGTGCCTTCCAAGCCCAAAATGCATCCATCCGCTGGACTGCGAAAGAAAGCCCTCACCGGCGTACTTGGTCCTGATCAACGGCCGCTCAAGTTCTTCTACCGCCACCCGCGCCCCGATCGCGTCCCGGTTAGTCGTCGTGCCGTTCCCCTCCAAATGCAGGGCGATGAACCGGTTGGAAGTCTCCGTTTGATTGAGCAGGAATCGCACGCGCGGAGCCGTGCGGTTGGTGATCCACAAATCCAGCAAGCCGTCGAAGTTCCAGTCCACAGTTCCGATCGCCCGCCCATCCTCAGCGAAGTCCAACCCTGTCGCCGCGGACACATTGGCGAAAGCTCCCTCACCACAATTGAGATAGGCGCAATGTCGTTCGTGCCCGCTAAACGACCGGTCTTCATGCAGCAACCGGTTGAGCGCCTGCCAACCCTGCTGGTAGGAAATCAGGGCCGCTTCGGAAAAATCGTCGACCGGGGATTGCGACACGACCTGCCGCCAGTAGACGCTTCACAAATCGCCGCTGTCTTCCGCGGTGATGAAACCGTTGGCCACCACCAGATCCTGCCAGGAGTCGTTGTTGAAATCGACAAAGGTGGATGCCCAGGCCCAGCGGCCCATGGTCACGTTGCGCTCGACGCTGACGTCGCGGAATTGCCCTCCCCCGGCGGCTTCAAACAAGGTGTTGCCCCGGGCGTGGCGCTGGAAAACCTCGCGCACGGATTGCGCCTCCTCCGTCTTGAACTGCCGCTGGTAGGTGATGCGGTTTCCGGCGGCCGAAAACATGTTGCTCACGTAGAGGTCCATCCAACCGTCCCGGTTGTAGTCGCCCCAGGCTACCGACATGCCCGACGACATGTCCTCCACCCCCAAAGCGCTCGCCACATCGCGGAAACGGCCGTTCTCCTGCTTATAGAGATTGTTCCTGCCGTAATCGTTGGCCACATAAAGGTCCAGATCCCCGTCATTGTCATAGTCTTCCCAGGCCGCGGCAAAACTGTAGCGGTCGTTGTTCTGGTCCAGCCCCGTTTCCCGGGTGACGTCGTTGAATTCCCAGTTTCCGTCGTTCCGCAACAACATGTTCGGCCCGCCGTTGCGCGCGTCATGATAGGGCATCGGCTCACCCATGGCTCCCCGGCGCAGCGTGTCGGCCGAGGCATTGTAGCCGCAAGCAAACAGGTCCAGATCGCCGTCCCCGTCGTAGTCAGCCGCCGCCAACGAGAATGTTTGCGCCTGGGTCCCAATGCCGAACGCCAGATCGAAGCGTCCGGTCCCGTCGTTCTCCATGAAGAGCAAACGCCATTCCTGGCCCACCACCAGATCGCGATGCCCGTCGTTGTTGAAGTCGGCGATCAATGCGCTGGCGCAATAATCGAGCCAGTCCGCGCCGCTTTCCCGGGAATAGTCGCGCAGCGTCCCGTCTGGATTGCGCAGGTAGAGCCGGTTGGGCAGACCCCCTTCCATGCAGATATAGATGTCGTCCAAAAGATCTCCATTCACATCCCCCATCGCCAGGCCATGGTTCGCCACGACATCCAAGCCCAGGTCGCGGGACAAGCGGCTTCGCCAATGATCCGCACTGTAAAGGAGCTGCTCGCGATACGAGGCCACGGTCCCGAAAACCGCCGGTGTGCGGTCCTCGAACAACGTCTTCGACTTGCCGGAATATACCGCTTCCTCGAACGCCAAAAGGCGCAGACCCGCCAGCAGGGTTTCCTCCTCTTTCTCCAAGCTCCATTGGCCTTCCCATTCCGCCACGATCTGCTTCTTGCCGTGGCTTTCGCCCGGAGTCTCACCCGCAGCCTCGACCCGGATTCGCGTCCGGATCCGCGATTCCTCAGGTTCGACCCGGTAGAGTTTGAACTTCACTTTGAGGGAACCCGGCGCAAAGGCCTGCCGAAATGCCTCAGCAGCCATCGAGAAGCTGGACGGCCCGCCGGGCAAAAGGGCATCCAAAGCCGCCTCGGAGGGCGGCCGCCGGATCGTAAAGCCACTCTCCTCGAAACTGGTCTTCAATTCATCCGGAAACCAAGAGGTCGTGGTGAAAGCGGACTCTAACTTGAACGGCGGAGTCTCGTTCTCTGGTCCGGCCAGCCATTCCGCCAAGACCGCCAACTGCGCCGTCGCCGCCTCCGTAAAGGCCTCCGTGTCCCAACCATCCCGCGCCGGATCGATTCGAGAATAGGCATCGGCCAGTGGCGCGACGTAGTCTCGATCCTCCAGCCCGGGCAGCGCCGCTGTTTCCGAATCGATCGCCCCTGCGGAGCCTTTCAAGGGAGGCTCCACCGCGGCCGTCTCCGAACCACTGGCCTTTCCCGATTGCGCCGCATGCTCCAGCTCAACCCGCTCCGAACAGGCTGTCGCCGCCAGGAACACAAGGAGGAAAGGGAAATACCGAGAGCAGTGCATTCGCCAGATTCTACTGGATGGAACCAACCCGTGCAAAGGGCAACCTCGCCGCGGTTCCCAATCAAACAGCACGCGTCATTCTTGCCTTCTCCTTCGGGCTATAGACTTCAGCGGAGCGAAGGAGAGAAGCGCGCCAAGAGTGAACCCCAACGAAAGCGAATCGTCGCAGTCAACATGGAGCGCAGCACGCAGCAGGAAAGCTGTGAAAACTCCGGGTTCGATCTCAATCGCGCGGCGTTCAGCCCTCCCGCCCCGGACGGCTCCGCCAGCACTCCCCTACCCCTCCAGCAAGCCCCGTTCGCGCAGCCCGTGCCAGGAGCGGGACTCGAACCCGCAATCCCGAAGGAACCAGATCCTAAATCTGGCGCGTCTACCAGTTTCGCCACCCTGGCCTCATCCATCCCCTAGCCCGAATTCGCCGAATGACAACGAAGACTTTTCCGCCGCTCACCAATCAGGCGATCACTTCGCGCACAGCGTGACCGTGCACGTCGGTCAGCCGGCGCTCGATCCCGTTGTGGTAAAATGACAGCCGCTCATGATCGAGCCCCAAACAGTGCAACACCGTCGCATGCAGATCGTAGACGGAGATCACCTTCTCCTCAGCCCGGTAACCAAACGCGTCGGTCGCCCCATAACTGTAGGGAGCGCGCACTCCGGCCCCCGCCAGCCAACAGGTGAATCCGGAAGGATTGTGATCTCTCCCGCTCGCCCCCTTCTGAAACGTCGGCATGCGCCCAAACTCCGTGCACCATATCACCAGCGTGTCCGCCAGCAGCCCGCGATCCCGAAGGTCCCGCAACAGCGCCGCCGTGGGCTGGTCCATCACCCGTCCGTGCACGCTGTACTGGTCCTTGAGCTGCTTGTGACCATCCCAGTTGCTCACTCCCTCCCCTCCAGTTTGGTAGGCCCCGTTGAACAACTGCACGAATCGCACTCCCCGTTCGAGCAGGCGCCGGGCCAATAGACAGTTCCGGGCGTAGGCAGCCTTGAGTTCTTCGACCTTGTTCCCCCCGGCATCCGCCCCGTAGAGACGCCGCAACTCCGCCGGTTCCCCGGAGAGATCGCTCACCTCCGGCACGCTCAATTGCATCCGCGCCGCCAATTCATAACTGGAGATCCGCGCCGCCAACTCCGTATCCCCAGGATACCGCTCCAAGTGCCGTGCGTTCATCCGCAACAGAAAGTCTCGCGTCGCGGCGTCTCGCCCACTCCCGATCCCGGCCGGTCGCGCCAAATTTCGCACCGGTTGCGCCGCATTGAAATCCGTGCCCTGAAACGCCGCCGGAAGGAATCCCGGCCCCCAGCAATTGACGCTGGATTGCGGAGCCCCCCGCGGATCCGGGATAGCGACGTAGGCAGGAAGGTTCTCGTTCTCGCTGCCCAACGCGTAGGTCACCCATGAGCCCATGCTGGGGAATCCGTCCAATGTGAAGCCGGTGCACATGAAGTTCTCCCCGGGGCCATGCGTGTTGGTCTTACCCGTCACTGAATGCAAGAAACACATCTCGTCCGCCATCGAGCCCAAATGCGGCGTCAAATCGGAAATCATCTTGCCGCACTGGCCGCGCGGGCGGAATTCCCACGGGCTTTTCGTCAGCATTCCCTGCTCCCCTTGAAAAGTGATCAGTTTCTCACCGCCTGGGAGGGGTTGCCCGTGCCGGCGAATGAGTTCCGGTTTGTAATCAAACGTGTCGAGGTGGCTCACTCCGCCCGAACAGAAAATCATCAACACACGGCTTGCCCGCGGAGCAAAATGCGTTCTCCGCGCTCCATGCGGTCGAGCCGGATCGATGACCGGGCGCAGGGGCGAGTCCTCTGAGACGCCCAAGGTTCCCGCACCTGCCCCTAACAATCCCTCTCGCGCCAATAAATGCGCCAGAGCCATTGCGCTGAGACCCCGGCTGCTGCTGGTGAGAAAGCCGCGCCGGTCCAAAAGATGCGCTCCATGCCAGGGTGCTCTTTTCATTCTGCTCCTCGCTGCAATTCCGGTTTTCTGTTTGGCGATTCCATCAAAAAATGAAAAGAAATTCACTGGTGTTGAAGAGGGCGCGACAGAAGGACTCCAACCCTTGCTCCCGCACCAGCGCCTCGCTGTCCTCCGCTTCCTCCGGCGTGGGCTCTCGCCCATAGAACAAGGCGAAGGAGCCCCTCACCTGATCCGCAGACTGGTCTCCCCATTCCCGGCGCAGCCTCTCGGCCAACAAATCCGATTGGGCCATCACAAAGCGGCTGTTGAACAGATTCAAAGCCTGCAACGGCGTCGTCGACCGGTTCCGTTGCGGCATGACCTGGTTCCCATCCGGACAATCAAAGGATCCAAAAACGCCGTCCTGCTCCTGCCGGACCCTGTTCATATAAACCATGCGCCGCCATTCCTCCGGCCCCGTTTCCTCTTTCGGGAAATAATGCATCACGTTCTCCTCGACGATTTCCAAGAGGTAAAACCCAGGCCCGCCCATCCGCAGATTGAGCGCGCCGGACACTTGCAAAATGCTGTCCCGAATCGCCTCCGCCGCCAACCGCCGCGGCGGATACCGCCAAAGCAGCCGGCAGTCCGCGTCCCGGCTCGCCGCTTCGACATCAGGACCGCTGTCCTGGCGGAACGTCGAGGAAAGCAGGATGAGCCGGTGTATGTGCTTCAAAGACCAATCGGCGCGGATCAGTTCTCCGGCTAACCAGTCCAGCAATTCGGGATGCGAAGGCTGCGTGCCGTTGACGCCCAGGTCGCTCGACGTATCCACAATGCCCGTGCCGAAATGATGCTGCCAGAGACGGTTCGCCATCACCCGGGCGCTCAAAGGCTGCGCCGCCTCCACAATCCACTCTCCTAACCGAAGGCGCCGCTCGGCCTCGGAGGCGCCGGCCGGCAGCTCAAAGGATCCGATCACGCTCAGCGCGCCGGGAGCCACCTCTTCCCGCTCCTGAAAGGGATCTCCCCGGTAAAGCCGGCGGGTCGGCCCCGGTTGCGCAAAGGATCCTAACCATCCAGTCGCCCCAGTTCCCAGCGCTTCCAACTTCCTCCGCAAGCCGGCCGTCTCCGCCAGCAAATCCCTGGCCCGTGCCGCATCCTCTGAATCCAACCGCTTCAAAAAGGCTTCCGGAGACTCCGGCCCACCGTAGGGTTCCCTGTCTTCCGACGAAGCCACTTTCTTCCAAGCCCCGTCGGGCCCCTCCGCCTCCACGCGATAGTCGACGGCGATCCTGTCCGAAAAGGAGCCCTCCCGGTCCCGGCCCCAGCGCAGCCCCGCAATCCGGTGAACTCGCGGCAAATCAATCTGCACCCAGCCTTTGCCCACCGCATCGGAAATCCAACTCCAACTGTTGCCAAAACGCCCGTCGTTGAGGTGTTCCAGTTTATGGATTGGATACCCGGTGAGACTTCCGGATGCGCTCGGCCGCCCTCCTTCCGAGGCCGATCCCACGTTCTTCCTGTTTTCGTCCAGGACCTCCAGTTCGTCCAAGCAGGGCTCCGAACTATTGGTCCGCAGGATGACAAACCGCACCGCCTTGGCCAACACCGGAGCAAACTCCTCGAAGTTCAACCCGGGCTGCACCGGCGGCCGCAACGGCTGCGGTCCCTCCGTGCTGCGGGTGGAGGCGGCCAGTGTGCGGAGCCGGTCAAGCTCCGCTTCCCGCTCCCGCAACTCCTCCTGCACCGCCGCGAGTTCGCCGCGCCGCGACGCCGCAACCCCTTCGCCAAGAGCACGTTCTCCATGATTCACCCCCGCGAACACGGCCTGCATGGCGTAGTAGTCCTTCTGTGGAATAGGATCGAATTTGTGGTTGTGACAGCGAGCGCAGCCCACGGTCATCCCGAGAAACGCCGTCCCCGTCGTGTTGACCATGTCGGCCAATTCATCCTGGCGCTGCATTAAAGTGAGCGCCGGATCCGGACTCGTCACGATGTCATACGCCCCAGCCACGAGGAAACCGGTGGCCGCGTCCGCCCCGAGCCGGTCGCCCGCCAGTTGCTCACGCACAAAACGCTCGTAGGGCTTGTCTTCGTTCAGCGACCGGATCACCCAGTCGCGATAGTGATAGGCGGTGGGCCGAAGCCGGTTTGTCTCAAACCCGTTGCTGTCGGCATATCGCGCCACGTCCAGCCAGTGACGGGCCCAGCGCTCCCCGTAACGCGGACTGGCCAGCACCTTCTCTACCAGAGCCTCATAAGCCTCCGGCCGGCCGTCGGCCTCGAACGCGGCTATCTCTTGCGGCGACGGCGGCAGCCCGTGCATGACCTGATACACCCGGCGGATCAACATCCTCCGGTCCGCAGAAGGAGACGGACGAAGTCCCTCCTGCTCAAGGCGCCGCCAGATAAAGGCATCCACCGCGTTGCCGGCAAAGGGACCGGAGACCGGCGGCGGCTGGACCGCCTGCAGCGGCTGCAACGACCAATGCTCCGTCCCACCCGATTCCTCCTGCGCCATCGCCGGCTGGCCCGAAGGCAACAGCGCCCCTTGATCGATCCAAGCCCGGACCAGCGCGATCTCCTCCGCCGTCAAACGGTCTCCCTTCGCCGGCATCACCAGAGAAGGATCCGTTCCGGAAATGAGCCGCACCAAATGGCTTTCCTCAGCCTTCCCCGCGATAAGCACCGGCTCGCCAGAGTCCCCACCCCGCGCGATTCCCGCGGAATCGTCGAGACGCAATCCGCCTTTCTGTTCCTCTGGACCATGACAACCGAAGCATTTCGCTGCGAAAATGGGCTGGACATCCTTCTCGAAGCCGGCCGCCGCGGGATTTCCGGCGCCTGCTGTCAGCACAGCCGGCGGGCCGGTGACCAGCGCGAAGGCGAGCGCTAGAAAGCCGGAGCGTCGGATCTCTGGACAGCAGCTCTGGAAAAGTGTATGCACTTTATGCAACCTGGCTGCGCCATCGCCCCGTCGCAACCTCTTTTTCGCCTGCTCCCCCCCATCCCCCACTCCCGCTCCCCCCTAATCCAGCGCTCTCGACGCTCCGCCCCAGTCCGTTCTTTACTCAGCCCCTCCCGCCCGCCAAACCTCGTCCATGACCAGCCCCAAGCCGGCATCCCTCAGCCCGAGAACCAAACGCCCGGGGGACACCGCCGACCGCATCTACCATCGGCTCGTGGAATCCATCCTCGCCGGACGCTTCTCCGCCGGTCAAGCCCTCCGCGAAGCCGCTCTGGCCCGCGATTGGGGCGTCAGCCGCACCCCTCTCCGCGAGGCCGTCCGGCGCGCCGCGGAAACCGGCCTGGTCATCCTCCGTCCCAACAACGCCCCCCTCGTCTGCTCCCTGAGCCGCCACGATGTCGCTTCCCTCTATGTTCTGCGCGAAAACCTCGAACTCCTTGCCCTCAACCTGGCCTGGAATTCCCTTTTTGAGCAACAGGCGCAAACCCTCCAAGGCTTGGCCAGTCGAGCCCTCCCTGGTTCCCATCGCGACTGGCCCGCACTCTGCCTCCAATTCGATCGCGAACTGCACTCCTGGTGGACGGAAGCCTGCGCCAATCCCTGGCTGGAATCGGCCCTGCGCCGGCTGGCCCGCTTCCTCGCCGTCCTGCAAGCCTGGATCGGCCAGGACCAAGACCTCCTCACCGAAGCCTACCACGAACACTTGGCCATCTTCGATGCCATCGTTGCCCGGGACCCAGCGCAAGCACGGCTCCACCTCAGCCGTCACATCCGCCACGCCGGCGAACACGCCGTCGCCGCTCTCTCGGCAGACGCCACCCCGTAAAACCAGAGCCGTGAACCCTTGGCGGACTCAGTGGTCGTCCCCGGTTGGTCTGTCGCCAAGGTCGCGCAGCTCGCAAAGGAATCGAGAATCTGAACAAAGGTTCATCGAGAAAACATCCTCCCCTCCTTGGCGGGCTTTGCGCTCTTAGCGAGAGATGCATCTTCTTCATCCGTGTTCATCTGTGTCCATCCGTGGTTTCCAAGACCCGTCCCCAGTTCGGATCTTGCGGCGTCGTCCCTGACGGCCTGGTCCCGGGAGGCAGACCCATGGCGCCACAGGGCGTGCGGGAGCCCGCCCCTCCACAATACCCAGACAGATCACGTAAAGCCCTCCCAATTCCCACACCCCTCCGTTACCTCTGCCTCCTCCTGTGAAACACTCTCCAGCTACGGGTTGCTGAACAAAGGTTAATCGAGAAAACATCCCCCCCCCTTTGCGAGCTTTGCGGTCTTTGCGAGAGAATCAGAACGGTCGAGATCGCCTAATCTCGTCCAGGCAAACCTTCAACACCCTCATGCAGGGACAAACCCGGATGCAGGTATGGGACGGTTCCCGGCGGCGCCTTCGAGCGATCCGCGCGGGGGTCCCGCGGGCCGGGCCGGTCAGTAGCCCAGAACATCGAGGCCCGGGATACTCGCGAAATCTGCAGGATTCCGCGTGAGGAGGCGGGCGCCCTGCACGAGCGCGGTCGCGGCGATCCAAAGGTCATTCTGAGAACGTCCGGTCAACTGCTTCTCCCGCCGCAAATGGGAAACGATCCGCCCGTAGGTCTTGGCGGTTAGGAGATCGGCGGGAAGGACAGTCCGGCGCATGAGCAATTCCACGGCTTCTTGGAAGCGCGACGGGGAAACCATGGCCGCGCCGTCCAAGAACTCCCCGGCGGCCATGACCGGCACGAACAGGGACTCGCTTCCGAGACCGAGCAAGCGGCGGTTGACCGCCGCGCCGGGTGCTCCCAGGGCGCGGAATTCGTCGATCAAGACCGTCGTATCGACGCAGATCATAGAGCATTTTCCGACGTCCAATCGGTGTCCTTGCGGCTCTCCGCGATCAGGCTTTCCATCAGATCGGCCTCGGCGTCGCCGTGTCCTGCCGGTTCCTTGCCCCAAATCGCCGCCGCATCCGCCACGGCTTGGCTGCAGGTGCCCCGGGCATGAGCATGGGCTGTCAGGAGCCGATCGATCACTTTGGTGAACGATTCGGATGGGCGCTTGGCCCGAGCCAAGCGCTCGTATACAGAACTCTCCAACGCGACGGTTTTCGTGCTCATACATGCAGAATTGCATGTATCTGATTACCAGTCAATGGTCAATCGGAGGCAGATGTACTCCTCGACGGATTGCGATGCACCTTCATGGTTGATGAGGCTCCCCATAAGGCCCACCGTGTTTCGGTGGCCTCTGAGCCGTGAAAGTGTGCTTTGACACCTCTACGCTGGTGGCTGCTCTCATACAGAATCACCCACATCATGGGATGGCCTTTCCGCACCTGCAGAAGGTCCATGAAGGCACATTGGAGGGATAATGGATACAGGAATCCTCGGCTAAAACCGGAAAACCACGCCCAGCACAGGACCGGAGAACTCCAGGTCGAGTTCGTCATCCCCGTGGCCATCCCATTCGTATGCGAGGTGCCGGTAGCCCCCGGCGACGGAAAAGCTCGGCGTGAACCAGTAAGCCAGCGTGGCTTGCACCTGCCAGGTGAGATCCGAATCACCCCCTCCAACATCGCCGTAGATGTTGAGAGCCCAGCCCTCGCCGATGGTGACGCCAGCCCGCAGCGCGGCCACGGCATCCCAGTTGTCCTGCGAGTCTCCAAAGGAAACGGGTCGCAGGCCCGGGAACCCGTCAAAATGACGGCGGTCACGAAGCGTGAGTTCGGTGTCGGTGTAGAGAACCCGGCCTCCTCCGCCGAGTTCAAGATATCCGCCCGGTTCGTCAATAATCCGGTAGGTGGCGATGAGGGTGGCTACAAAAGTATCCAACTCTAGTTCGGCGTAGTCGTAACCAGGTTCCGTCGCTCGCGAGAGCCGGGCGTCATTGGAGAGAGCCAGGTAGATGAAATCGGCGTAGAATCCCCAGCGCTCATAGTGAGCCGAGACCGTGGCCATGAGCCCGGCGTCGAGGTTGTCCCAAATATCTGAGAAACTGCTGTCGAAACCGGCGGAGAAGCCGTCAAGGGTCACGTCGCCTTCGACGCCCGCGCCCCAGCCGTAAAGCGCCAATCCAAACGTCCAAGCCTTTTCCTCGACGCTGGGCTGCATGGGAGCCATGGGCGGCGGAGCAACGTAAGTCTCCCCTGCTTCCAAGATGGACACGGCGGCGATCACTGCGCCGAAGGCGGCGGGGAAGAGGAGTTTCATAGGCTTTTCTGCATGCCAGGCTGCAATGCCCTTGTCAAGAGAAACCATGTGAAACAGGCTTTCCCCCTGGTTTTCGCGCGCTGTCCCTCTTTCTCGACAACGACGGCGGCGCCCCTGGCGGTGACTACCTAACTACGACGGAGGTGGAACAACCACAACCCCTTCATCACCACTCCCCCGTTCGACATGAGTCGCCGCATTGCCCACAGGGATTCGTGGGCAGATTCCCCTTCGCTAACTTCAGAACTCCTGATCTATCGATGAACATCGATGGATACAGGGAAAAAATATGAACCTGCCGGTCTCTCACGAGGATCCTGTCTTGCCTGAGAAACCGGATTCGATGATGAAGTCTTTGGAGTGCGTGGCTGTGCCGCGCTTTTTTCGGTTGCTCGGCAAGCCCGCAAAGGAATAGAGAATTTGAGGAAACGAAGACTTAGGAATTCTCGAATTGCCACACCGCTCCCTTATCTCTGTTTCCTCCTGGGAAGCATTCCCCAGCCGCACGTCCTTGACCTAAGGTTCTTAGAGGAATGTTCCTCCCCCTCTTGGCGTGCTTTGCGGTCTTTGCGAGAGATGCATTTTCTTCAGGGGTTGACCGAACGCGTTTCCGCCAAGCTGGAAATCCCCTTCCACACAGCAGCGCAAATCTTGCGCGAGCTGGTCGCGGTGAGCAGGTCGCGGTTTTCCTCGTCGCTCAGGGTGTTGTTCAGGACCCTGGCCAGGGTGCCGCTCTGGCGGACCTCCTCGATCACCCCCCACAGCCCGTCGAGCAGGTCGGCCGGGCTGGGCAACCCCGCGGCCGGAGATTCCGCCAGCCGCTCATGCACCGCCGCTGCATTGGGATTCTGCAGATACCACTCGATCCGCAGCTCCTGCGGCCGGTCTTCCGGAGGCGCGGCCAGCCAGTCCGCCAGAAGGCCCGCCGCGCCGCGTCCGGCCCCAATGAGGAAGAGCGGTTTCCCCGCCTGGATGGCATGGTAGACCTCCTCAAAGATGCCGGGAACGACGCCCAAAGCGCCGGTCACTTTGCCGCCGAGATAGAGGTGCGCCAGGGTCTGGAAAGTCTCGGCCGCGGGAACGGCTCCTTCGGGACCGTCCGGGGGGACGAACTCCATTGGCCCGCACTGCAGCCGCCGCATCGCCGACAAACAACGCGCCCCCAATGCTTTCCGCGCCAGGTCGTATTCCTTCTTCGCGCTTTCCCGCTGACGGCGGGCCTCGCTCCGCTCCGCCCGCGGCATCCCCCACCAGTGGCTCGGGTCCTCCGGCGCGAGGGGCTTGGGAGTCTCTCCCAATCCGGCGCTCTGCGGGGTCACGGCGATGAAGGAACAGATGTCCGTCCATTGCGCCCGCACCTGCGGCGTAACCACCTCGCTGTGCGGCCAAGCGCTCACGTTGTAGAGCCGGGGAGCCGCGTCGCCGCCCCGGAACCCGGCCGAGCGTTCCGAGAGAAGAAGATGGAGGAACAGCTCCGTGAAGTTGACGGGCTGCTCCCAAGGGTGCAGCGGCTGGGCCGCTTGGGGGAGCGCGCCGCCGTAAAGCAGGGAGACCTGCCGGCGAAAGAGCGGCTGCAGCAACCGGCGCAGCAGTTCTTCGTTGTGCTCGTCTCCCGCACCCCAGCTCAGGATATCTTGAGCATTCCCCACCGACACCGCGAGGACCCGCCCCCCGAGATCCAGCGTCTCCACAGAGTCGTCCGCTACGGCGGTCCATTCCGCAAAGGAAGTGAACTTCAGCTTGGGAAACGCCCCCTGGAGACCCTCACGCTCCAGGCTGCTCAGGCCGTATCCGGGATGAATCACCTCGGTCATCCGAGACCGCTCTCCTCGATCCGCCAGGATTCTCTCGATCATCACCGGATCCGGCGTGCGATTGATCATCACCCTGCCCGCCGGAAGGCCAGCTCCGATGAGATCCCGGGCGATGAGGCAATAGAACTGGCCGAAGAGGATCTCGCGCAGAAGTGTGGTGACCACCAAGCGGGCCGCGCCTTCATTCCACCGCAGGCAGGGCGCGTGACCCAGATCGGGAATGGTCCGCGCCACTCGCTCCCCTTTCATGGTCTGCACCACCACCACGGGAGGGATGAAATAGGCGGGCTGGGCTCGGGATCTCCCGGCGCCTTCGCGAACCGGTTTGAGGAAATCGCGGATTTCCCGGCGGCACCAGGGACGGTCGGCGTAGTGATCCCCCTGCACGACGATCAAGCCGGCCGACTCCGCCTGGATAGCCTTTCCCAGAACATCGGCATAATCGTAGCCGGAAGCGATGTCGGTCTCGTCGAAGAACGCCTCGCACTGGGTTTCGCCCTGGAGATACTCCTTCAGCGCCACGGCTTCCCGGGTATCGTCGGCCTTAGCGTGGCTGAGGAAGATCTTCAGCTTGCCGGGCACGCCGGGCCCTCCGTGCGTCTGCCCCTGAGCCCGCCGGTAGGCGTTGAGGTCCCGGCAGATCACTTCCGTCAACCGGCCGATGAGGATCTCGGGGCTCGGAGGCTCCGCGCCGCTCAGGTCGTGCCGGATGAAGTTCAGCCGCCGCATCCCTTCCGGCATGTTGTAGGCAACGGGCTCGACCGCCACCGGAAGGAGCCGGTTGACGCAGTCGCCTTCCCCGGCAACGGCCCGGAGGAAACCGGCCACATAAGCGCGCCACTCTGGCGACGAGACCATGTGGGCATCGACCAGGGGCAGGATGTAGTTGATGCGGCAATTCTGCGGGATGGCCGGGGGCTGGGTCTTGCCGGGCGCGTTGGCGCTCCGGAAATAGACGGGGATACCCTCCATGTTCTCCAGGCGGAACCAGTGATAGATCTGCCGGGCCAGGCGCAGACCCTGCCCGGACCGTGCCTTCTCGCGCTCGGTCCAGGAGCTGCTCGGCTTTCCTGCGAGATCCGGCGGATGGTCGAAACCCGGATGCCAGAGGACGTAGATGCGGACCGGAGAAAGGTATTTTTTCATGAAGGCGCGGCGACCGGTGGGCAGGCCTGCTCGTGTTCGCCCTATCACAGCGATCGCGCGCGGCACATTCCAGCCTAATCTCAGAACTCCTGATCTCGAGGAGTTTGGATGAGCTGGAAGGGTATGTGGCGCGGGCACTCCTGCCCGCGAACTCTTCAGGTTCCATCGGCGGACAGGAGTGTCCGCCCCACAAGTAGGGCGTCATCTGCCGAGAGGCGGCCTCCCTTCGGCTCAGCGATTTTCCTCCCTGTCCATGATCTCCCGCGATAGGTCGGGAGTTCT
>JBGTBW010000037.1:0-25008 GCA_041749135.1 Verrucomicrobiales bacterium | reverse complement strand
ATCTTCCTCGATAGATCAGGAGTTCTGAGGATAGCGTAAGTAATCTGTCAGACAAGACCTGGAGGGCCGGCCTCCGTGACGGCCTGGTCCCCCGGGAAGGAGACCCATCGCGCGACAGGGCGTGTGGGAGCCCGCCCCTCCACAATCCCCAGCGGCAAGTCCTTGAACAAGGGTTGGCAGAGGAACCATTCCCCCTCCCCCCTTTGCGAGCTTTGCGCTCCTTGCGAGAGATACATCTCCTTTATCCGTGTTCATCTGTGTCCATCCGTGGTTCCCCAGACCAGTTCGCAGGCGGGCTCTTGAGACTCCATGACCCAGCAATCTGCATTCTTGCGAATGCAGCTACGTCCAAGGGCCTCCGGCTTTCCTTGGCGTTAGAACTCTCGATAGATCAGGAGTTCTGATGCTCCGGCGTGATGGAGACATGGGCTTCACCGAGGGGTGTGCGCTTTGACAATGACGAGATCAGGCTCCGTAACGCCCTTTGCGAGGACCCGTCATCCAGCGCCAAGCGGACTCCACCGCGCTGCGGACATCGGGATGCTCGGCCTTCCAGCCTAGGAGTTCGCGGGCCCGCGACGGATCAGCGACGAGTTCTGGAGGATCGCCGGGGCGGCGGGGACCGTAGCGGACTGGCACGGGACGTCCGGTGACTTCCTCGGCAATCTCGAGGATCCGTCGCACGGAAACGCCTGAGCCGACACCGAGATTGCAAGCGATGGAGGCGCCGCCCCGATTCAGGTAGTCGAGCGCGAGGATATGGGCGCGGGCCAGGTCCTCGACATGAATGTAATCGCGTATGCAGGCGCCGTCCGGCGTGGGATAATCTGTGCCGAACACGGTGACTGCTTCGATGTCTCCAAGGGCGGCCATGAGGACGCGGGGGATGAGATGGGTTTCCGGATTGTGATCCTCACCGAGGCTCCCATCGAAAGAGCATCCGCAGGCGTTGAAATAGCGCAGGCACACAGAGCGCAGACCCCAGGCGGGTTCGCAGTCGCGGAGGATCTGCTCGAGCATCAGTTTACTGCGGCCGTAGGGGTTGATGGGATTCTGTGGGTGTTCCTCGGTAAGGGGCAGGGCGACGGGATCGCCGTAGGTAGCGCAGGTGGAAGAGAAAATGAAGGCGCGACTCCCATGCCGGCGCATGGCCTCCAGGAGGACGAGGGGAGCCGCGGTGTTGTTGCGATAGTACTTGAGCGGTTCGTCGACGGATTCACCGACGTAGGTGTAGGCGGCGAAATGGATGACCGTGTCGATGGGATGCCTGGTGAACAACGACTCGAGGAGCGGCTCATCGCCCAGATCGCCTTCAACCAGCGGCACGTTTAAGGAATGGACGGCTTGGCGGTGGCCGTGGACGAGGTTGTCGAGGACGACGACATCTTTGCCTGCCGCTTTCAATTGGCGGACGGTGTGCGATCCGATGTAGCCGGCGCCGCCGGTGACGAGAACGCAACCGGATTGGGAGGCGGCGACGGGGTGGAGGGAACTCACGTTGTTCGATGAAGGCCGGGGGAGAGGCTAAGCCGGATTTCGCACACTCTTTCTGCTGCGGCGCGCTACGCCCCATGGGAACTGCGTTGCGCTTGCCTCAGGCTGGAACAGGGTAGGCTCACCCAGCCCTGCGTCTTCGGCTGCGCGCGCCTTGACCGCAGGGGGCTCGCCGGCCCCTCGCGACGAAACAGTGTGAGAAATGCCGGCTTGGCGCAAGGAAGAAATGGAGGGTTGGAAGCCCGGACCGTGTTGGCTGGGCTTGCGGCATCCGGCCAAGTTCCGGCATGATGCCGCGATGACGCCAATGGATGCCGACCAGGAAAGCGCAGCGATTCCCGTTTGGGGGGATTTGGAGGCCGCGCGGGAACGGATTCGCGACGCGGTGCTGAGGACCCCGGTTTTGGAATCGCAGGCCTTGGCCCAGGAGACCGGCGCAGCGCGGGTGTTTTTGAAATGCGAGAACTTGCAACGGACCGGGGCCTTCAAAGTGCGAGGGGCGTTGAATGCGGTGCTTGGATTGACGGAAGAGGAGGCGCTTCGAGGATTGGTCACGCATTCTTCGGGTAATCACGGAGCGGCTTTGGCCTGGGCAGGCGGCCGAAGGGGGATGAAGACCTGGGTGGTGATGCCGGAGGGTTCACCGCCCGAGAAGGTCGAGGGTGTGCGCAGGCAGGGAGGACAGGTCGAGTTCTGTGGAGTGCAGCCGGGCGAGCGGGAGAAGACCGTGGCGGCGGTGGCGCTGCGAACAGGGTCGGTGATGGTGCATCCCTACAACGATGCGCGAATCGTGTGCGGCCAGGCCACGGCGACTCTGGAACTCTTGGAAGACGCGCCAGGTTTGGATAGGATCGTAGCTCCCGTGGGCGGCGGCGGCTTGATTTCGGGCGCGATTCTCGCCGCGCAGGGGATGCCCGGAGCCCAGCGTGTAGAAGTGATCGGGGCGGAACCGGCATCGGCGGACGATGCTTATCGGAGTTGGAAAGCGGGCAGGCTCCTTGCGGCGGGGTCTAGCGACACGATCGCGGATGGTTTGCGGGCGGGCCTCGGCCAACTGAATTTCGCCATCGTGAGCCGGGGGATCAGAGCGATTCTGCCCGTTTCAGAGGAGGCCATCCGGCGCGCGATGGGACTGCTGTTCCGCTGGTCCAAGGTGGTGGTGGAGCCTTCGGGAGCCGTGGGCCTGGCCGCGATGTTGGAGCATGGCGGAGAGTTCTCGGGCCGCAGTGTGGGGATAGTGCTTTCGGGCGGAAACATTGAGCTAGATCGTTTTTGCGAGCTGGCGATCCGGAGCCCCGAAAAGGGACCGGGTGAGGCGTGAAGGTTGAGGCGCTCATTGACAAAGGCGGCCAGAGATCCTTTTTCTACTGCTATGGACGAGGTACGGATGGGGATCGTGGGATTGGGAAATATGGGACGCGCCCACAAGAACAGCATTGTGCAGGGGAAGATCCCGGGTATGCGGCTGACCGCGGTATGCGATGTCGAGAGCATGCTTGTGGACATCCCCGAAGGTGTGACCGCCTTCACCGACAGCGCGGAAATGATTCGATCGGGACTGGTCGACGCGGTCCACGTGTGCACTCCGCATTTTTTTCACGCATCGATTGGGGTGGAGGTCCTGAGGGCGGGGTTGCACTTGATGGTGGAGAAGCCCTTGGCCGTGCACAAGGCCGACTGTGAGCGGCTGATCGGGGCGTGGAGCAATCGCGCCCAAGTTTTTGCGGCGATGTTCAATCAGCGGACGGATCCACTCTACCGGAAGTTGAAGGACTTGATCAGCAGCGGCGAGTTAGGAGAGGTGCGGCGCGTGCAGTGGACGGTGACGGACTGGTTTCGGACGGAAGAGTATTACGCATCCGGGGGCTGGCGGGCGACGTGGAAGGGTGAGGGCGGCGGCGTTTTGCTGAACCAGTGTCCGCACAACCTGGATTTGTTTCAGTGGATGTTCGGGATGCCTCGCGCTGTGCGGGGTTTTTGTCAGTTTGGCCGGTATCACCAGATCGAAGTGGAGGACGACGTGACGGCGTATTTTCAGTATGAGAACGGGACGACGGCGCTTTTTGTCACTTCGACAGGTGAAGCTCCTGGTGTGAACCGCTTGGACGTGGCGGCGGAGAACGGGTTGATCACGGTGGAAGACGGCCGGTTGCGATTTCGAAGAAACCGGACGCCGATGAGCCGCTTCCGTGATGAATCGGCAGCGTCCTTCGCGAAGCCCGAGGTCTGGGAGGTGGAAGTGCCGGTGGACGGCGAGGCTGGTCAGCACAACGCCATTCTCCAGAACTTTGCCAACGCCATTCTGAAAGGCGAGAAGCTGATTTCGCCCGGAGAGGAAGGGATACGCTCAGTGGAACTGGCCAACGCCATTTTGTATTCGGCTTGGACGGACGGGATGGTGGAGCTGCCCTTGGATGGATCGGCTTACGCGTCGGAGTTGGAGAAGCGCATCGCCGCTTCCACCTTCCGCAAGCGCGAACCCCGGAGAGCGGGACTTGCCAGCAGCGATGATTTCGCCAAATCCTTCTGAGCGCCGCTTTCTGGGCGGGGCGAAGTATTATGGCGAGAATCAACGACAACTATCTCAAGCTGCGGGCGGGATATCTCTTTCCCGAGATTGCGCGGCGGGTGCGGGCTTTTGCGGAGGAGAACCCGGAGGCGGCGGCTCGGGTGATTCGCTGTGGGATTGGGGACGTGACGGAACCTTTGCCGCATTCAGCGCGCCAGGCCTTGCACCGTGCGGTCGACGAATTGGGGGTTAGGGAATCCTTCCGGGGCTACGGCCCGGAGCAGGGCTACGAGTTTCTGCGGGTAGCCATCGCCGAAAGGGCATTCGGTCCGCTCGGCGTTCGCGTGCATCCCGACGAGATTTTTATATCGGACGGGTCGAAATGCGATACGGGCAACATTCTCGACATATTCGGCCCGGGAAACCGCATCGCGGTTCCGGATCCCGTCTATCCCGTTTACGTTGACACCAACGTGATGGCGGGAAACACGGGAGGAGCTGACGCCAGCGGGGCTTATGGGGGATTGGAATACTTGCCCTGCCGGGCGGAGAAAGCGTTTCTGCCGGAACTGCCGCGGGATCCCGTGGACTTAGTCTATTTGTGTTCGCCCAACAATCCGACCGGGGCGGCGATGACGCGGGAATGGATGCAGGCCTGGGTGGACTATGCACGGGAGCATCAAGCCGTGATTCTGTTCGATGCGGCCTACGAGGCCTACATCACGGATGCGGATCACCCACATTCGATTTTTGAGATGGAAGGGGCGCGAGACTGCGCGATCGAGTTCCGCAGTTTTTCCAAGGACGGAGGGTTTACTGGGGTGCGTTGTGCTTACACGGTGCTGCCGAAGGAGTTGATGGGACGCTCAGCGGATGGAGGCCATCATTCCTTACACGCGCTCTGGGCCAGGCGGATGAGCACAAAGTTCAACGGCGTGAGCTATCCGGTGCAACGGGCGGCGGAGGCTTTGTTCACGGAGGAAGGGCAGGCCGAGAGAGCGCAACTGGTGCGGCATTACCTGGAGAATGCCGCATTGCTGCGCGAGGCTTGCAGCGAGGCGGATCTGGCGGCCTACGGAGGAGTGAATGCGCCCTACATTTGGGTATCTTGTCCGGAGGGAGTGGGGAGTTGGGAAATGTTCGACCGGATGTTGCGGGAAGCGAACGTGGTGGTCACGCCCGGCGCGGGGTTTGGGGCGGCGGGGGAAGGGTATTTTCGGATCTCCGCGTTCAACAGCCGGGAGAATGTGGAAGAGGTCTGCCGGAGGCTGGCGGCGATGGAGCTGTGATTTAAGGTCAGGGCCAACCGTCAATCGAGCGCTGGAGGGAGGGCGCGGACACGATAATGTCCTTTGGGAAGGGCGGCGCGGGCGGGATCGCGGTCCGCGAAAGAAGTTGTTTCGCCAGCAGCAGGAACATCGGCGACGGAGTTCCACGCCGATCCGAGTTCGGGGAGGTGTTCGACCTGATAATTTCGGCCGGCGACGCTGCTCCAAACGACGTCGAAGCCATTGGGGACGCCGTCGATGGAGAGGATGGTTAGAAAGGAAGCTGGGTCGAACGGGTCGGTTCCAGCGACTGCTTCGGCGGCGTCAGTCATCCCGTCCCCGTCGCTGTCGAGATTGGGATCGGGGGGTTCGTCGCCGGCCAGGGTGCTTCCGGGATTAGAAAAGAGAAAGGCGGCGTCCGCGGGTTCGACCGCCCGGTTGTAAATCTGAACGTCGTCAAGGCTTCCGGTGAAACCGAGGGCGCCGTTCATGCCGCCGGCCTGAAACACCGCGCCCGAAGTGGATTGGATGAGGGTGGCGTCGGTTTTTTCTGCGGCGAGAACTCCGTCCAGGTAAAAGCGGAGCAGAGCGGTGTTGGCCTGGCGAGCGTAGGTGAGGACGAGGTGGGTAGGGGAGCCGGGTTGAACGAGGGCTTCGCTGGCGAACTCCTGCTGACCTTCCACGCCCCAAATCAGTTGGCCGCCGGCGAGGGCCAGCGCGAAAGGATCGGCTTGATCTCCTAACGAGATGAGGGTCCCATTGGCATCGGCGGGAGATTGCTCCAACCACATGGACACCGAGAAATCTCCCGAGAAGGCCGCCGCTTCGCGGGGAAGCAGAAGAAAAGCGGCTCCTGTTCCTTCGGTGAAACCGACCGCGGTTCCGCTGGCAAGAGGGGCCCGCCCGAACTCGAAGCTTCCTCCGTTGACGCTGTAGACGGCGTCGAAGCGGTTGCCGGAAGTGTCCGCCGCCGTTTCGGGCCCGGCGTCATCGAGTGGATAGTGGGCAATGAGGCCAGCAGGAAGCGGGATGCGGGCGGAGAGATCGACGGCGATTTCCGGATCGCTGGCGTCGTTGCTGGTGAGGAGGAGAGTCGCCGCGAAGGCGCCGGCGGCGGAACCGGGGTCGAAGCGGACCACGAGGGAATCGCTGCCTCCGGGAGCGAGGCTGCTGGGGGAGGACAGGATCTCGTAGTGGTCGCTCTCGGAGCCGGAGAGGGCTGCTCCGGTGATTTGCAGCTCCTGGGCAGTGCCCGAGTTGAATATGGAGATGCTGCGTTCGACGGGCCCGGAGCCGGCGGGGAGAATGCCGAATACACCGCCGCGGGTCACAACGAGATTGGGATCATCGGAGGAAACGGGGGCGAGGAGAAGGTAGTTGAGAACGAGGGTTCTGCGGTAGGCGAACTCTTGGGCGGGGCCGCCGAGCGTGAGACGAAGGGTGGTGACGCCGGAGAGTTCGATCTCCACCGGTTGGTCATCGGGATCGAGGAGGGGGAAGAGGAGGTAGGTTTGAGGCGTGACCTGGTTTGGGACGGCAAAGTGTCCGAGAGGCTCGGTTTGCTGGTTCGGCTGGGAGGGATCGGTGACGACCCGGCTGAGAAGCACGTCTTGCGCGGCGATGGAGGCCGCACGCAGGTAGATGCGATAGGCTCCCGCGGGGAGGGTTCGTGTGTAGTTGAGCCATTCGCCGGCTTCGCTGCGGGCGATTTGGTAGTCCCGGGCTCCGGAACCGGTGTAGCGGGCCCGGGGCGTGTCGTTCACCAGCGGCCCGGGTTGGACCTGCTCAGACCCTGGGCGGAGACCGACGGCGTCGTCGGCGCGGTAATCGTTCTCCGATTGAGGTGAACCGTCGAAATCGAAGTAATCGACCTCCGGCACTCCGGAAAGCTCGAAATAACCGGCTCCATTGCCGTTCACTTGGCCGCCGTCTTCTGTGATTCCGGAGGGCGGCGGGTTGTCTTGGAAGAGGCCCGCACCGTGGTTGTAGTCTTCTGCCTCGATGGCGATGTGTTCTCCGGCTTCGAGGAGGGAAGCTTCGAAGGTGTCAAAGGAGAAACGGTTGGTGGTTCCTTGGCCCTGGAGATTGGCGGAAGTGATGACGGCTTGATAGGTTTCGTTGGGCCGGAGACCGCTGAAGACGGCTTCGTATCCGCCGGCGCTGGAGCTCACATCGAGCTGATCAGTTACATCATCGCCGTTGAGGACCAGAGTGATGCTGGAGGGATCGACGCTTTCTTCGTCGGAAAGTGTGGAAACGGTGAAGCGAATCCCTTGGGAGGCGGAGTAGAAATTGGCGTTGGCGGAGGGACTGCGGTGGATCACCTGGGCCAAACCCGGCTTGCCGTGGGCAATGCCGGGGAGGAGGCTTGGGAAGGGGTTTGCTGCGTGCACTTCAAAGTTGTCGAAAGTGACGTCGGGAATTCCGATGGGATCGGTGGCGTCGCCCCGGTAGAAATTGAAGAGTCCGAAGGCTCCCTCGGGATACGTGACGGCGCGATCGTCGTTAGCGCCATTCGCGGCGATGGAGACGAGAGGCGAGGTGAGGTCTTCGAGGTCGAATACATGAGCGCTGAGGGTCGCGCCCGCGCCGATGCAGACAAAGCGGTAGCTGCGGCCGGAGATGAGCTTGATGTCGGCGGCGGCGATGGTTCCGTCCTCCGCTTCGCCGGTGACCCGATTCATCTGGAATTGCCCGCCGGGCCGGCTGCCGGTTTGGTTGGGGTCGTAGTTGCAGACGTAGCCGGTCGTTTGCCCCAGGCCAATGTTTCGGGCGCGACCGAGGATTCCGAAGGCCTGATTGATGGAATCATCCCAGTTTACGATATCCACTGCGGCGTAGAAGTCGGTGTACTCCTGGCCGGCTAGGTAGGTGAAAGCGCGAGCCGGGCCCGCGGCGCCCACCGCGGGAACTGGGGCAACCAAGCGGTAGGCGCCGTTCGGAAAGGAGAACTCGACGGGCCCCGCGACCCCCGCGGAGTTCAGAGGATCGAACCGGGTCCATCCGTCGTCGTTTCCGTCGTCGAAATCGTCAAAGGCGGCGGGAAGCCGGAAGGGGAGGGCGGGAAGCAGAGAGGCGAGGAGCAGGAATGCGGAGAGGCGGAGAAGGGATCTGAGCGGTGCCATAGAAAGGGTGTAGCCCACAGGAGCGGTGGATGTCGAGATGAAGGTGCGCCGATCCCCACCGGGGATCCATGCGATAGCCCGGGGCTGAGCGCAGCGATGCCCCGGGTTCGCTCCGAAGGAGAATCCGCGCCCTTGAATGGGGGCAAGATCACAAAACCGCAGGTAATTCCCGAATAAATCAACGCGCGGAAGGGGCGAAAGAGGGGCCGCAATCGTTGGCGAACCGCGCCATTCGGCGAGGACATGTTGCGCAGAAAGGCCGGACCCCTGACGGCTTTCTGCCGCCGCTCCAACCTCAGCAACGCCCGGGCTCGACGGGGAGTCCTCACCCCGGGCCAGACCGTACCCCAAAGCGCGGCAAAGCCGCGCACTCCAAAGACTTCGTCAACGCGGCACCCCATCGTGTTTGGAGGCGCCTTCTCTCCTCCCCTTGCGACCGTAGGAAAGACTGGCGAGACCGAGAAACATCAGCCCAATCACTGCGCCGCTGCCGCCCGCGACCACTTCGAACCGCATCTGCGTCCGATAGGCATTCCCTGCGAACACAAACTCCGTTCCCCAGTGATGCCCCGCGATGCCATAGATGTCGTCCCAAAGTTCCACTGTCCAGTCATGCTGCGGCGGCGGCGGAGACCAACAGACGATCACCCTAGGTTCGTCGTCCATTCCCGTCATCTCCGCGCCCTCGATCCTTTCAACAACGGTCTCGCTCCCGCTCACCTCCGCGCTTTCAGCCGCCGCATCGGCCTCGAAAATCTCCGCAGGCTCCTCCGCAATAGCGGCACATATCCAGAACCCCGCAGCGCCCCCTGCCAGAATGGCTATTCTCTGACGAAGTTTCATCTCGATTCTCCTGTTTGAGGTTTCACCTTTCCTTTGCGCTCCCCCTTCCCCGTCAGGGGCCCGCCCCCGGATACCGCAGGCGGAAGTACTTCCACGCCTCCTCGGGATCCACCGGATACGGGCTCTCGGCGCCGGGAAGATCCGTCCAGTCTCGCTGATCTGGGGAACTCTGCAACAGCCAGCCCTCACCCATCCACTCCACGCGGACGCCGTCCGGCGCGTAACCAGAAATCCCGATCGAGGAGCCCGAAGGCGGATCGGGCACGGTCAAGTCCGAGAGCGCGATTCCCGTCACTGTGAAGCCCGGAATTCCGGTGGCCGTTAGAGTGAAGGAGTTCAACGCATCGATCCGGCCAGCTCCGGGCGGGTCGAGAATCCGCAATTCGTCTCCCTGGAATACGTCCTGTCCGAGAAACAGACTCGTGTCCGCCGGGAACCGCGCCACGAGGGCTTGCTGTTCGCCCAGAACGCGTCCAAGCGCGACCGGGGGACTCGAAGAGCCTCCCCCCAGGGGCGCGACGATCGCTCGCTCCGCCACGAGGATTCCATTGCGCCACACGGATGCGCGGTAGCTCGTGCCGGCGGGCGGAGCCGGACCGATGAGCAGAGTGTAGGGCCAGGCATCATCCGGCTCGCCCTTGATGACCACGAGCCGCGACAACATCTGTCCGGGAATCCCATCCACCGTGCCCAGCGCATCAAGCCCGAGCAAGTCGCCCGAGTCGTTCCATCCGGGCGAGCCGTCCGCTGCACCGTGCACCGCGATCTCGACCGAGGAATTCCCGGCTCCATTCAGATCGAGGCGCACTCCGGCGTCCTGCAGGCCGTCCAGGGCCGAAACGGAGACTCCGCCCGGTCCGGCCCCGAGAGCCGCGCCGCCCCACGGTTCCAGGCCTGCTCCCGACATCCGCAGCCGCTCTTGCAGCACGGAGAGCACGGGGATCCCGGCGGCGCGCAGCTCCACCCGCTCCAGGTAGTCGAACTGCCCGGCCGGGCGTTGCGGCCGGATGACCACCCGGTCGCAGCGAACCGATCCGCCGCCATCCGGCAAATCGGCGTCGGTCTCCATGAAGGTGAGGGTCGTCGCAAAGTCAGCCCCGTCGTCTCTGTCTACTGCGAGGTCCGACAGCACGAGGAGAGCCGAGAAAAGGTGAAGCCACGGGCTTCCCAATGTCGTGTCCAGGGTTTCGTCTCCTACCTGATCGCCGCCCAGGTAGAACTCCAGGTCCACTGCATCCGCCCCCGGGAACTGGCCCAGCACTTGGGAGCGTCCATCGGGCAGGGATTCCACTCGCAGGAGGGCCATGAGGTCGCCGTCCGCGGCGGCTCCTCCGCCCAGGAAGCCAGCCTCCAGGTAGGCTCCGTCGGCGAACTCCACGGGTTCGAAAAACGCTTCCCAGCCGGCCGCCTGGCCCAGATCGAAAGCCACGCCGTCCTCGCCCGACTCTCCCATTCCCGATACCCACAGCGCTGATCCGGCTCCGGCCTGCACCTGCGCCAGGCCCAGCAGATCGTGCGCGTTGCCCGTTCCGCCCACGCCGCTGTCGCCGCAGCTGTCTACCACCAGTTCCATCCAATCCACCACGGTGTCATCCTGAACGAGCACGTCCAAGAATCTGTCGCTGGCCAGCTTGCCGAGCACGGCGCCGCCCGCGTTGCTAGGCAACTGGGCGAGGTCGAAGGTGAAGGTGGTCCAAAAGTTGTCGTTCCAGGCTCCGCCGGCTCCCGGCAGCGACTCGATAGCCGACGCCCAGGCATAGCCGGTGGGCTCGGCGCCGCACCCGGACTGGGTGTGGGCCAGGAGACCGAGATTGATGGTGTCGTTGGAGGCGTCCACGAACTCGCTGGGCCGCATCCGGACCCTGAGCTGCGCGCCCACGATGTTGGGCGGCAACCCAACGAAGGTGTGCCCCACGAAGCGGTCGACCGTGGGATCGTCGAAGGCCTTGTAAGGAGCCTGCGGGTATTTGGTCTGCAGGCATCCTCCCGGAAAGGCGGTCTCGGCCGGGTCGGACCCCTCATCCGGAATGCCTGCGCTGTAGATGCGGCGTGTGGCCCCTTCTGGACAGGAGTTGGAGGCATCTTTGAAGGTCACGAGCACGCTCTGCGAGACGGAAAGCACCCCTTCCGCGTTCTCGGCCTCCGCCCTCAAACTATAGGCCCCCACTTGGACTCCGGAGAGGACGAAGTCAAACGGCGCCAATTCGGATTCGCCCACGAGGACGTCCTCCAAGTAGAGCCGGACCTTGGCCACGTCGGCGACTCCGGGCGCCACGCTGACCGAAACCGGCGCCTCTTCTCCGACATCGAACGAAGCGTAGTTGGCCGGCGAGGCGATCGCGATCACGGGTTGGATCACCAAGAAGGCCCGGTGCTCTGTGCTATTGCCGGCTTCGTCAGTGGCCGTGAAGTTTATGGTATATCCGCCCTGAGTGGCCGCCGTTCCTGGCGCAGGATCCTGCCCCGAGATCACGATGCTCTCGGGCGAACTGCAATTGTCCGCCACCAAGTCAGGCGTGACGGCCGGAATGCTGCCGCGAAACGCCGTCTGGCTGTAATGATGGCCTCCCTTGGTTGTTGGCCCCACTGCGTCGCCCTGGTAGACCCAGAACCGGCAGGTGTAGGTCGTCGTTCCATCCGAGATCTTGGCCTCCACCCAGTGGCTTCCAGGGCTGAAGAGGTGGGTGAAGCTCGCTGTTCCCTGCGTGGGCGGAAAGGTCGTCCCCGGGACGGAATCGGTCTCGATGCTGATGCCGTCCACACACCATTCCACGGTCAAGGGATCGCCGTCCCGGTCCGACACGTTGATGTTGAAGGTCTGAGGCTCCTGAAGGCAGAAGGAGAGGTCCTGGTCATTTGGGCAGCCTGTCGCTTCGGGAGGGGAGTTGCCTAAGCACGCTCCGGTTTCTGGGCAGCACTCCACGGTTAGGTCTAAAAGAGCCGGTGTGATCGGCGAGCAATTTGGAGGGTGGGTGAAGAGAACCCGGATCTCCAGGAACCGGCCGCGGACACCGGCATCGCAGAACGAAATCCCGTTGAGTGCCTGCCTGAAGGGTTGCTGTGGAAGATCGACTTGCTGGTCCGCAGCGCGGATCTCGACGGTGATGCCGGTGCCTATGGGCTCCTGAGATCGCCAGCTCACAGCGCCCCAGCCATGACCTTCACCACACCCCACGTCATGCACGACGCTCCACATGCCAAACGAGCAAGTTGATGCCAGGAATCCGAACCCGGTCATGTCGCTGTAGTTGTAAGGACCGGCATCGGGAAATTTCTCCGGTTCGGGCTTATGGAGCGCCAGGCGCCACGAGTTCCAAGCCGCTGCGTTCAAGTCGACCTCGCCCACCATCAATCCGACGCGAGAATTGCCTCCGCCGACCGGGCCGGCATTTGGGTCGATCCGCTTGACATTGTCAGACCAATAACAGGTAACCCAGATGTTGTGATTTGAATCTACGGCGACGCCGGTCGGCCCTTGGCCATCCTTGGCGCCTCCCTTCAACGATACATTTCCCACGTAGGTTCCGGATGTCTTGATGTGTCCAACCGTGGTAATAGCGGTGGTGGCGCCTGGGGCTCGGCTTCCTATGGCTTTGGAGTGTGCTACCCATACGTTCTGAGCCTGATCCACCGCCACCCCCTGGGCATAATTATAACCATGCCCGTATCCGGGTGGGTAGACGCAGGTTCCCGTTAAAGCATCTCGGACGTAGACGCGGCCGCGCGCTCCGTTGCCAGCTTGAGCGAGATCGCCAGGATTTGGACCTAAACTAGCGTGCCATACGAAACCCGTGCACGGATCGATCGAGAGTCCATAATTCCCGCACGTTCGTCCGAGATCCAACGGATTGGAGCCTGCATTGAATGGTAAGGTTGTGTTGAATCGCAACGTTCCCTTCGCATCTCCGGCAGACCAGAGAATGCCGCGAGAATCCATCACGCCGCCATAACCGCCGCCCAGACTTGGGGCAACGAACGAAGTGGCGGCAATCGGGGTTCCGCTCTCGCCGTCCAACTTCTGGTGAAGATGACTCCCAATCCAGGCTCGCGTCGAGTGTTGATCTGGAGGACCGTGGAAGCCATAGCCTCCTACCCACAAGTCATTCTCGCAGTCCACGGCCAGGGTGCGAATCGCAAATGCATCAGGCCTAGAGTAGGTGACGACAAGTTCATCCTCTGCCCATGAGGCGCCGGAATCCCCCGGTTGAGCACCGAGAACATTGGGCGTAAGTGGATCTTCCCAGGGAAGGATATCGCCAAGTCCGCGCGAGGTCTTGATCAAGCCGTCGCCGTCCCTGTCGATGGCGCCGGAGTTATACAAGAAAGGGGGGCGCAAATACTCCCCATCGGGATCGTGAACGAAGGCCGTGCCACTCTTTCGGCCCCGCGTTCCCCCGATCACCAAGGCGACACGAGTGACGGAGCCGCGTCTCACTCCGGAGAGAAGTCCTACTTCATCCCGGTTCGCCACCCAAACATTGCCCCACTTGTCCACGGTGGTTCGCGATGGATTGCCGCCCATGCCGTCCGGGGCCGTCAGGTATTCTCCCAGGACTCGCCCCGTATCGGCATGGATGCGGACGAGCGTGCCGCGGTCCGAGCAGGCGATGTTGACGTAAGGGAAAGGCGTGATCTTCGAAGCGAACTTCAGCTCGTCGTTGGCGCCTAAAAGGTTCAAGAGCACTCCTTTATTGAAGTCCGCGGTAGTGGTGTAGGTGACCGCGCGGCAGCAATGAGGCAGGTCGAAGCAATGGGCCGTGGTGCAGATCTCCCGCCAGTCGGAGGTGTGCATGGCGATGCGGAAGCAGATCCGGCTGCACTCCGGGGCCCCTTGAAGAGTTGTCTCCAGATTGATGGTCTGGCCGGGCGGCAAGAACACCGTGAAATGGTCCGGCGCGAAGGTCAACCCGGCGGGGGATTCGGGAATCAGAGTCACGTTGCCGATGGTGTCCGTGGTCGGGTTGTGAAGTCTGAAGCGATAGGTGAAAGTCAGCGGGCCGTCTTTACCGCTGCATTCAGCGCATTCTCTCGTCACCTCCGGACAACAACGCGGGCAAAGTTTCCCCACGAATACGTCTTGTGTCTGGTCATTGTAGCCGTCCAGCAAGAGGCTCGAGCCGAAGAGAAGCCGCTCATTGAAGCCGCCGGTGACGTAGATGCAACCATCGGGACCCACCGCGATGCCGTGGCCGGCATTGTCGTCTGGCGGCGTCCCCCCGAGCGGGCTGCCCGTGGCGTCGCGGGTCCATTTCAAGGAGCCGTTTGCATCGTACTTGCGGACGACCACATCCTTCGCCGCAGGGTCGAACAGGCTCGTGCCGCCATCGAAGCCGGTGATGTAAATGTCGCCTGCGGCGTCTACGGCGATGTCGCGGGTCTCCGTATCGACCGTGGCCAAGCCGCCGCCAGCCGCGGCCCATGCCGCAGCGCCGGTTCCGGCGTCGAAACGCACAACGAGGTAATCGTAGAGCCCAGGCCCGCGAGTCACGGATGCGCCGGCAAACGCCGCCGTTCCGTTGAAGTAGCCGGTCGCATAGACATTGCCTTGTCCATCCACGTCGATTGCCCGCCCATCATGGGCTCCCGCAGAACCCACGCCTCCACTGTGATTCACCCACGCGAATCCAGGCGACCCTCCAGAGATACCACAACGGGCTGCAAACATGGTGTTGGAAGGTCCCCCAGTCACCACCGGCGTAGGGCTGAAGGGGAACGCCACAGTTCCCACGAATTCCCCGGTAACGAAGACGGCGTCCGGTGCGCTAACGGCGATGCCTCTCCCGAACGCTGCTGATGCCGGGTCGACAATGGTGTCGCTGCCTGTTTGAAAGGCCCAATGCGCAAAGGCGCCAGCCTGATCCCATTTAACCACAAAGCAGTCGCTGCTCTGGGAAGTCAGGGCCAGCCCGAAACCCGTCAGCGGAATTCCGATCGTCTGTTGGAAGTAGCCTGTCAGGTAGGGATGGTCCTGGCTGTCCACGTCGACATCCGTCGCCGAGTCACTCCCTGCGCCTCCAATGGCCTTCGCCCAGAGCGCGGCTCCGTTGGGATCGAACTTGACGAGAAAGCCGTCCGTGACGCCCGCGCTCACCAGCGGGGGCGGCGAAGGACCGCTCACAGAATTGAATACGGCAGTCCCCTGAAAGCTGCCCACGATGTACGCGTTCCCTGCTCCATCGGTCGCCACTTCCAATCCGTCGTCATCAAGGGCTCCCCCAGCCGACGTGACCCACAGCAGGTTCAGCCCCTGGTCAAACTTGGCGAGGAATACGTCCGAACCACCCGCGGAAGTCAGGGTCACAGGCGCCCCGAAAGGGTCCGTAAACGTGGTGAAGGACGAAAAAGTTCCTACCACGTACACGTTCCCCGCCAGATCGATGGCGATCCCGTTTCCCAGCTCTTGAACATCCTGGCCGTCGCGCCGTGCATGGGCCCACTCGGCTTCCTTTCCCTGGACGGTGACCGTGAAGGAGCAGGTCGCTATCTGCCCACATCTATCGACGGCGCTACAGAGCACGCGGGTGGCGCCGATTGGGAATTGTCCGGGCGGGGGCGAACAGGTGATCGTCACGCTGCCGCAACCGCCCAAGAGCGGATCGAGCGTGGGTGTTGGAAAGTTGACAACTGCACCGGAACTGTCCTCACAAGGCGCCACCACATCGGCTGGGCAGAGGATCCCCAGCGGGGGCGGGCTATCGTCTATTCCGGTGATGGTCCCCTGGATCCTCGCATTCGTTTTCTCGAAGCGAATGAAAAACGTGTTCGGGCCGCCAAAATCATTGAGGTCCAAGGACTCCGGCAGCGCGTCGCTCGAGAAAACTTGGCCCTGAGGGTCTTGCAGATCGATGAATTGCTGAATGAAATCCACCTCTACATTTTCTTCAATCCAACCGAAGATGCCGCCGTATTGATCAACACCCATCGAATCGTCCAGCACCACGATGGCGGCGTCGCCTTCGGTTTCAGCCCGGGAAACCTCGACTCCACCCACCCGGATTGTAAACGTGCTGACGGCGGTGTCGTAATTGCCGAAAGACTCGGAGGGATCCGAATCCGGCGCTGCACGGTCAAACTTGTAGGTGATGGACCACTCGGCGCCGGCCTGAACGGTGTCCCAAGGAGGACGGAATGCGCCTGCGACGCCGGTGTCAATGGATTCCACGATCCCAGACATCCGGATCGATTCTTCGCCAGAAGCCGTAAGGCCACTGGCAAAAACCGCGAGGAGAACGGCGAATATCGCCCGAATTGGAGAACGACATGCGGATTGCATGGCTGCGGAAGGTTTGGGCTGGCCGGCAGCCTGCCTGGATCCCAGGGGCGGGTCGTAACCGCCCGTCTCCTCCGGACCCAGGCGCAAACGCTGCCTTCAACTCCCCTACAAAAGAATTTCTCGCCAAATGGTGGTGAGAATTTTCAGAAACCGGAAAAAAGCCCGAAAAAGCCTGACCCCACCCGGCTGTTATCACGGTGCGAGCCGGTTCCGCGAAGGGATTTCAAGCGGATTCCACACTTTGCGAAAGCCCAATCCCTCGAAGTCCTTCTCATTTACTGTTGCCAATTCCGTCACGCCCTGCGCGGTCATGGTGAGGGAAGAGCGCGCGTCGTAGAGGCGGCGAAAGGCGAAGGTTGCGGCGCGGGCGTTTTGCCAGAGCGCGTCGTGGAGCGCGCGGCTTTCGGCCGGGAAACCGATGAGCCGCCAGCGCGGATGCGAGCGGTAGGTCTGGATCACCTCGACGGCTTCGTCAGCGGGAAGCGGGCGTTTGAGCACGGCAGGGTTGCGAAGGAGACCGTAGAGTTCCGCGAGGATGAACTCCGAGATGGCCACGTCCTCCTCGTGCTGAATGGAGATCACCCAGGCGTGGGCGGCGTCATGCCACGGGGAAGCGGTATTTACGGCGTAGAGCAGGATGTTGGCGTCGATCGAGAGCATGCCGGTAATTTTTTCCCGCGCTTGATGAGGCGGCTTTCGACGTTGGTCCTTTGGGCCTCGGCTTTGATTTCCGCATGGCTCAGCCCTTCCCACCCTAGGTCGCGCGGCGCCGGCGGCTGCCAATCGCGGTTGTTGACTGGCTCGGGGTCATACACGCTCAGAATGTATTCGATGCCGCGCCGGGCGAGTTCGGCCAAGGAGATCTCGCGGGCTTCGCACACCTTCTTGGCGCGGGCGAAGGTTTCGTCGGGGAGCTGGATCTGGGTTCGCGTCATGCCAACAAATGAACAGCAATTAACGATGCCGTCAATCCGGTGGCGCTGCACAGGATGGCGGTAAGCTTTGGAGTGCGCGGCTGTGCCGCGCTTTTTCGAGGGATGCCCGTAGCGGAACATTCTATCATTCCGAGAGCCGCAGAGATGAAGCCAGGATTGTGAACCACGGGTGAACAGCGATCAACCCGGACAAAAGGGAAAACCCAACCGGCCAAAGCTGGAGGGCCGGCCTCCGTGACGGCCTGGTCCCGGGATGGAGACCCATGGCATGACAGGGCGTGCGGGAGCCCGCCCCTCCAGGATAGCGTGACCAATCTGTCAGACCACACCTGGAGGGTCGGCCTCCGTGACGGCCTGGTCCCGGAATGGAGACCCAATCGCATGACCACACCTGGAGCGCCGGTCTCCGTGACGGGCTGGTCCCGGGATTGAGACCCACGGCATGACAGGGCGTGCGGGAGCCCGCCCCTCCAGGATGCCAAGACAAATCACGTCAATCCTCCCCCTTGGCGGTCTTTGCGGTCTTTGCGAGAGCTGCATCCTCTTCATCCGTGTTCATCTGAGTCAATCCGTGGTTCCCAAGACCAGTCCCCAGGCGGGCTCTTGAGAGTGCTTGAGCTAAAAGACTTTGGTTTCTCGCCAAGGCCGCCAAGCCCGCAGCTCTGCGCCCTCGGCGGCGCGCGCCCTTGGCAGTAAGGGGTTCGTAGCGCCTCGCGACGAAACGGTATGAGAAATGCGGGTTAGCGGGAAGGATGGCGCGGCAGGGCGCGAATCGATAGCTCCACGGAATAAATCGACACGCCCTTTATGCCTGGGGTCTGAGCGACGGGGTTGCGAGCGGTGCAGCGGCAGGCTATATGCTGCTCGCGGGCCGGGATGCCCGGGCGTAATATGCGACTGATACGGTTTGGAGATCCAGGCTTGGAACGGCCGGGCCTTTTGTTGGGCGAAGGACAGGGGGAACGCCGGATTGATGCATCCGGATTTGGAGAGGACTACGGGGAGTGCTTCTTTGGCGGGTCTGGGTTGGAACGGCTGCGGGCATGGGCTGCCGGGCCTGGAGAAGCTGCTCCGGAAGTCGGACCTGCGGTCCGGTTGGGCCCGCCTATCTGCCGGCCGAGCAAGATCATTTGCATCGGCCTCAACTTCCGCGATCACGCCGAGGAAACCGGGGCGGCGATTCCCAAGGAGCCCATCATATTTTGCAAGGCCACTTCGGCCCTGTGCGGTCCGAACGACGACCTGGTCCTGCCGCGCAGCAGCGAGAAAACCGATTGGGAGGTGGAATTGGCTGTGGTGATCGGCAAACGAGCTTCGTATGTTCCGGAGGAACGGGCCGCGGAACACGTGGCCGGTTATGTCCTCCACAACGATTACAGCGAGCGGGAGTTTCAGTTGGAGCATGGCGGACAGTGGGTGAAGGGGAAGAGCGCAGACACTTTCGCACCTTTGGGTCCGTTCTTGGCGACGCCCGACGAATTGCAGGATCCGGGGAATCTGGAGATGTGGTTGAAGGTCAACGGGGAGATCCGTCAGGAGAGCAACACGTCGAATCTCATTTTCAGCATTCCGTTTCTCGTCTCCTACCTGAGCGGCTTCATGACGTTGTTGCCTGGAGACGTGATTTCTACGGGCACACCTGCCGGAGTGGGGATGGGAATGGCGCCTCCGCGCTTTCTGCGAGCCGGAGACCAGGTGGAACTGGGGATCGAGGGCTTGGGTTCGGCGCGGCAACGGGCCGTGGCCTGGGTCCCGGCGCCGTGAACAGGCGGTGCTGGACCCGGAGAAAAGAAGAGTGCTCGAGGCGGGACTCGAACCCGCACGGATTACTCCATACGCCCCTCAAACGTACGCGTCTACCAATTCCGCCACCCGAGCAAAACGAATCCCGAAGGGGCTTCAGGACAGGGGCAGCAAGAAAGGTGGGGAGCCGGATTGTGCAAGGGGTTTCTGCGGAAAAATGGTCATGAGCGCAGCGCCGGATCATCAGGAATCCCGAAAATCGGGTCCCGCGGCCGGGCGAGCGGGCGGCCGGGGTCCAGCCTATGCCGTAGTGTTGCCGGTGCGCGACGAGGAAGAGAGTCTGGCCTGGGTGTTGGAGGAGTTGGAAGCCGTTCTTGCGGGTGAGAATGCGGTGATTGCGGCGGGATTGAACGGGTGCACGGATGGATCCAAAGCGGTTCTGGATGCGCGGGGCGCTCTCTATCGGGAAACGCAACACGCGGGATACGGCCACGGTTGTCTGGCGGCGATGGAAGCCGTGCGCGGATCGGGATTCGCCCCGGCGGCCTGGATTTTCTACGCGGCCGATGGAGCCAATGATCCCCGGGATATTCCGCGGTTGATCGCCCGGCATCGCCTGGGAGTTGAGATGGTCCTGGGGAGCCGGACCCTGCGTCCCGCTAACTGGCGGACGATGGGTCCGAGCTTGGTGGCCGGGAACTGGGTCCTGGCGGCGGCGGCATCCCTCGCGGCCAGGCGCGTCTTCAGCGATTTAGGACCGCTGCGCTTGATCGATGACGGCCTCTTCGAACGGCTCGATCTCCGGGAGATGGCTTACGGCTGGACTGTGGAGGCGCAGGTGCGTGCGGCCCGGTTGGGAGCGCGGATCGAGGAAATCCCCGTAAAGGATCGACCGCGAATGGCTGGACGGCAAAAGGTATCCGGTCGGGGGTGGAAACACTCTTGGCGAGTGGCCCGCTGCATTGTGCTGGGGGCGATCCGGGCGGCGCGGCGAGGAGTCTAACCAATACAAATGCGCACCCAGCGGGCGCACAATGCGCCAAGGAAACATGGCGATGACCTCCTGTGAGGGCCTTGCTGGGGAGGACAGTATCGTGACGGCGATCCCGGACTTACTCCTGAATCAAGACGTCATCCACGAACCACCCCGGACCGCCATCGTCGGCTGTGACAAATTCGAATTCCACGTAGACTTTTCGCCCGACGGATAGAACCGGCAGCGAAACCTCCTCCCAACCGGTGGTGTCTGCTGTGAAATAACCCGGGTCGCCCTCGCCAGGGGCTTCCAGTTCATTTCCGTTATCGTCGAGGATTGTCACTCTGGCGGCCACGGCGCCGCTTCCGGCGAGGTAATGCCAGAAAGAGAGGGTGACGGGTTGGAGGTAAGTGGTGAGATCGACGAGCGGTGAACGCAGGTAAATATGGGATCCTGCAGTGGCGTCGCTCTCGAGTCCAGTTCCCGCGCACTGAGTCCCGCCATGGGCTGAGCCAGGGCCATTGGACGGTTGTCCGACTTCCCATTCCGTGGAGCCCGTGTGGGTGGATTTTGCGCCGGTCGTCCACTCGCCGAGTCCCGCCTCGAAATCCTCGTCGAGAGGGGGCGCAGCTCCGGACACGCTGATGCGGTAGTAAAGATCCGTGTCGAGGGGCGGATTCTCATGGAGAAAGGTGGTGAAGGCGGCTCCCGAGGCTCCGGCAATGCCCGTGGCGAGATTCTGCCAGTCGTCTTCGAGAAGACTGGAACTGATATCGACGGCATAGGCTTGGCGCTCGGAAGAGAACCAACTGATCGACACGGTTTGGGCGGCGAAATCCGCCGCAATATCGCGAATAGCCAGCGGCACATTTTCCGTATCGATGATCCGGAGATTATCGATGTTCAGGTAGGTCCCATCTGCGCCCCAAGGGCCGTTGTTGATGATGAGAAGGCGGGGATTGGGGTCATCGGGATTGGAAGGATCGAAGGTGGGGAAGGGAACCTGATCGAGTTGGAGAGAGAAAGTCCGGGTTTGGCCTTCCATCCCCTCCGGGCGGGCTATCGCATAGGGCACCGCGTCGGCGAGGGTGTTGACGGAAATGACGTACCAATCTGCGGACCACTGCTCGGTGCTGGTTGGAAAAGCCACGTCAAAGCGCAAGGTGTAGCGGTCTCGAGCTTCCTGGGGCAACAGCAGGATGCTTCCGAGGTCTTTTAGTGAAATATTGAAATCCGCGCCCCAGGCTCCCACGCCGCTGATATCGATCTGAAGGCTTTTCTCACCCTCGGTGACGCGAGGGTCATCGGTCCCGGTGCGGGTGTAGGCGGAGTAGGCAGTGCGGGGAGTAGCTCCCCAGTCGGTGAAGTCGGAGACCCGGGCAATATCCTCCTCGAAAGAATCGAGCACGGTGATGACTGGAACGGAACCGGGAGCATAGGTATCGACGAGACGGATGTTGTCGACATAGAGATCGATGGAGGTAAAGGGATCTTCGGTGCTGTCGAAGTTCTGGGCGAAGTTCAGGACAACCTGGCCTTCGCCGTTGACAGGGAGTTCCGGCGCCATGAGATCGAGGGCGAACGACATGGATCGGACGCCGGAACCGGCTTCCAACTGGCCTGGGGCGCGGTCCCCGATGTATCCAGTGCTGTTGATCCAAGGGATGAGATCGCCCGTCTCGGGAAAGAGCAGGTCGTAGCGGAGAATGTAGCGACCCTCCTCGCGGGAAGCGGCCGCGTTCTTGAGGATCTCGGAGGCTTCGGTGGAGAGGGTGACGGCGAAGTCCGAACTCCAGAATTTCCGCTCCCGAAGGGTGACTCTGAGGGCTTTTTCTCCGTGGGTGACGGCGATGTCCTCGGCGCCGGTCTTGCTGTACTGGGTGAGATCGACCAGGCCATCTGCACCTCGGCCGCCGCCCCAGTCCATCGGCTGGACACTGCCAATACCGTCTTCGAAGGATTCGAGAATCGTTTCGGTGGACGCCAAGAGGCCTGCGGTGCAGCACCAACTCAGCCCAACTGCGGCGATTGCGGAGATTTTCATGGGGGGGTGGGGCGGGAATAAAGAAGGATCCAACTTCCCTGAGAAAGAATCCAACTTCCCTATGTCGTTGTCTGTCGTCTATCGAAAACAGCGCCCTGCTGTCAAGGAGAAATGGGTTTCGCGGTGAGAGCGGGCGTCGTGGAAGCGATCCGCCGGGCGCGGCTGGCTTCGGCGAAATGGCGCAAGATCTCTTCGGTGGCCTCCCAACCAAGGCAAGCGTCGGTGATGCTCATGCCGTAGGCCGGTTCGCTTCCCGGTTTGATTTCCTGGCGGCCCTCACAGAGGTGGCTTTCCAACATCACGGCGCGGATCCACGGGCTGCCTTCCCGTATTTGCTTGGCCACATCCTGGGCCACGAGGATCTGTTGGGCCGGGTCCTTGCGGCTGTTGCCGTGGCTGCAATCGACCATGAGCCGGGGCGCCAGACCGGCCTGTTGCAGCGCCATGCCCACGGAAGCGACCGAAGCGGCGTCGTAGTTGGTTCCGTGGCTTGAACCGCGCAGGATGACATGGCAGCAGTCATTACCACGGGTGCGGACGATGGCGGAGACGCCTTGTTTGGTGACGGAGAGAAAACTGTGGGGATGCCGCGCCGCCTCGATGGCGTCGAGGGCGATCCGGATGTTTCCGTCGGTGCCGTTCTTGAATCCGACGGCCATGGATAGACCCGAAGCGAGTTCCCGGTGAACCTGGCTTTCCGTGGTCCGGGCTCCGATGGCTCCCCAGGTCACCAGATCTGCGATGTATTGCGGGCTGATGGTGTCGAGAAACTCGGTTCCGGCGGGCACGTGGGCCTTGGCCAAGTCGAGAAGGAGGCGGCGAGCCTGGCGGAGGCCGCGATTGATGTCGAAGCTTTGGTCCAATCCGGGATCGTTGATGTAGCCCTTCCATCCCACGGTGGTGCGAGGCTTTTCAAAGTAGACCCGCATGACCAGGAAAAGGTCATCCCGGTATTTGCGCGAGATTTCTGCGAGATGTCCGGCGTATTCGAGCGCGGCGCCGGAGTCGTGGATCGAGCAGGGACCGGAAACGACCAGGAGGCGATCGTCCTCGCCCCGCAGGATAGCCTCGACGGCGTGGCGGGATTCGGAGACGAAGCGGCGCTGGGATTCCTCGGCGGCCACTTCCTCCATGAGCACGGCCGGGGAGATCAGGGAATGGATCTGATCGATGCGGAGGTCGTCCGTGCGGGTCATAGTCTCGAAGAAAAGGGGCTCAATACACCCGCCGGGTGGATCCGGCGCAAGCGGGAAAAGGGTTCCCAGTATTCAGCACGCAGCAGAACCGGTTTAAGAAATGCGGCAGCCGGGCCCGGCAGGATCCATCGGCCGGGCGGCTTGGGATCCACGGTTCCACGGACCGCAATTCCACTTGCCACAGAGGGCTGAGCGGTGCGAGAGTAAGCTAGCCGGAGGCGCAAGCCCCCGGGTAAATAATGCGGCGGCGCGGGTGCGCGGCCGCGCATACATAAAAACAACCTAGAAAGCACTGCTAACCATGAAAATCCACAGGCAACGCCGTCAGGGCGCATTCACCCTGATTGAGCTGTTGGTGGTGATCACGATTATCGCCATTCTGGCGAGCATCGCGACACCGGTCATGTCCAAGGTACAACTATCTGCCCGCATGACCAAAGCATCGAGCAACGCCCGGAACATTTTCCTGGCTTGTCAGCTCTACGCTGCCGACTCCGGGGGATCGTATCCTGAAGGAGAGGGCACCTCCAATGATGCTTTCCGGAAACTCTTCCCAGAGTATTCGGAGCAGGAGGAGCCGTTCTTCCTCGTGCAGGACAAGTACTTCTGCAGGGGCGCGGGCGCGGACGAGAACATCGGCGATCCGGATTCGGATGACGAGTCCACGACCAGCCCGGAAGCCCTTAAGCCTGGTGAGAACCACTGGGCCTATGTAACAGGCCTGCTCGATACGGACAACGTCAACACGCCGATCATCGCGGACGGGTTCACGGGGGGGAACAACACCTACGACGAGAACCACGCTTGGTGGAAAGCCAAGAAGGCGCTTCTCATCAAGTTGGACGGCAGTCAGCGCCGGGAGAAAATCTACAAATCCGGCGAGGTGCGGGTTCCAGACAAGAACCGCAACACCAATATGTTCGCGGCGTCCGAACTGGGACGTGGCTTGGTGTTGAATCCGGCAAAGCCGTAGAACTGCCTCGGCAAAGTCGCTTGCAATCCGACCGGGCCCGGTGAAAACCGGGCCCGGTCCTTTTTTGCGACTGAGGGCGGAGGCAGCTCGGGCCTCAGAACTCCTGATCTTAGGGAATCATCATGAGCCGCCAATCAGGGAATGGGAAAGGAATGGGAGACCTGGAGGGTCACTGGTGTAGCGGAACTCATGAGAGTTGCGAAGGCCTGGCGGGAATTCTGCATTCTTGCGAATGCAGCGATGGGGACTGCGGCGATCCTTCGCCGCTTTCGCGCCGGATTCAGAGCCTCAGAACTCCTGACTTCGGGGAAATAGGCTGAGCCGGAATCCGGCGAATGGGCTCAGAACTCCTGATCTCGAGGAATTTGGATGAGCCGGAAAACTATGTGGCGCGGGCACTCCTGCCCGCGAACTCTCTAGGCTCCATCGGCGGACAAGAGTGTCCGCCCCACAAATCGCCCCACAAATAGAGTGTCATTCACGGAGTGGGCGGTCTCGCTTTGGCTCACTCTTATTCCCCTGTATCCATTATCTTCCTCGATAGATCAGGAGTTCTGATCTTGGGGGATCGAATTCCCCGCCTGGCCCGAAGCCCCACGCAACGGCGCGTTTTTTGTCGCAGGTGCGAC
>JBGTBW010000036.1:0-9741 GCA_041749135.1 Verrucomicrobiales bacterium | reverse complement strand
GAGAAGCCGGAGGCTTCGCAGCTTGTAGCCGGTGGTAAAGCGCAGCGACACCACCGGTGTGAGTCGTAATTCGATCCGCACACCGGCAGGGGCGCCAGAAACCGGCCGGTTATGCCCTCCACCTCCACTTGCCTGCTCTATCACGTTATCTTCTTCATAATCAGGATGAGCATCACCGGAGGAAGTCGTTTCAGGAGGAGTTGATTGAGTTTCAGAACTCCTGATCTCGAGGAATTTGGATGAGCCGGAAAACTATGTGGCGCGGGCACTCCTGCCCGCGAACTTTCTAGGCTCACTCGGCGGACAAGAGTGTCCGCCCCACAAATCGCCCCACAAAGAGAGTGTCATTCACGGAGTGGCGGTCTCGCTTTGGCTCACTCTTATTCCCCTGTATCCATTATCTTCCTCGATAGATCAGGAGTTCTGAGCCTCCCTCGGGGGGAACCTCGGGATCTGGCCCTCGCCGAAAGTCGAAACTCAAATTGAGGAGGGCGACAAATGATGCCGCCAAGGCCAGTCGGCCCTTCCGAGAGATCGTGAATGAAGCCCTGCGCTTGGGCCTCGATGCGTTGGAACGGGCATCCGAAGAAGCCAAACCTTATCGCACCGAGCCCGCGCCGCTCGGTCTCCGGTCCGGTCTGAGCTATGACAATATTGGCGAACTGCTGGCGCAAACCGAGCGCGAGGACTTCAAATGATTCTCGTCGATGCCAACCTCATCCTTTACGCGGAAGATAGCCGGGGAAAGCGACAGCCAACCTGATCCCTGACGCCCACCTCGCCACCCTGGCCATCGAGCACGGCGCCACGCTCTGCTCCTCCGATCGTGACTTCGCGAGGTTTCCTGGGCTGAAATGGCTCAACCCGCTCAAAGACTAATATTGATCCGGTGCATCGGGCACGGAGCCTCCAGGGAAGGATCTTGAAGCGGTCCCCGGCGGCTTCTTTCAACGACCTCTGGCCGGTCTGAGAACTCTGGGAGCCCTGCCCGTTCGACAGGCCTCGCCACTGCGCCTAACGGAAAAGACTGCGCTGTTCAAAGGCTGCCGGTCCCGCCTGCTCAGAGGGGCGGGTTCGAGGGGGCTGAGGGGAGGAAGGGGTTCGGATTAGTCATCCTGCCTCATTTCCGGTAGTTTCAGCACCTAACCTCCCTCGGGGGGAACCTCGGGATCTGGCCCTCGCCGAAAGTCGCAACTCAAATGGAGAAGGGCGGCAATCCCCATAGCAAACCATCGAAGCATGTTTCCCATTGGCGGACGCATAGCTCACCTCCCCGGAACACCCGGTAGTCGCCGTCCGCCGGCCCCAGCGGATCCGAAACCTTGCCTGCCCCATACGCCCCATACCAATCCTCACACCACTCCCACACGTTCCCGTGCATGTCGTGCAACCGCGCGGCATCACCGAATAAATCGACACGCCCTGAAAGCGTGTCCACCAGCTCCACCCGGGGCGCGGCCTCCCCGAAGTGAGCCACGACCGCCCGCTCGATGTCTTTCGCGACCTCTTCGGCGCTGTGATAGGTCGGCGGCGCGATATTCATATCGACGTTGACCAAGCCCGCAATCGTATCGCGGACGCGCCCGTTAGGCTGGCTCTGCATACGACTGGTGTCGGGCGGCGCTCAGTCAGGTGTTCATGGTCATTTTGCATGGCTATCTGGGAGCGGACGCTTTGAGCAGCTCGTAGACCGCATCGAAGGCGGGTTTGGGTTTGCGATCGCGGTCGAAGAGGAGCGGGTGATTCACCCGCCGCCAGGGAAAGCCGTTGAGCCAGCTCTGGCCGTCGTGGAGGTTCCAGAACGAGACGCGCTCAATGATGTCGCTGTTCTCGGCGAAGAGCCCGAAGAGCGCGGCGTACTGTTCGCCCAACTGCCGCTGGACCTCGTCGGGAAGGCCGTCTTTGTAGGGATCGAAGGTGGCCAGCTCGTCCCGGTATTTGCCGTCTTCGGCCCACCAGCGGCCCCGCGTGACCACGTCGATATCGAGTTCCGACACGACCACTTTGAGCCCGAGCGACCGCAGGGCGGCGAACGTCTCGCGGAGCTGGGGGATCGAGTCGTCGCCCAGCTCAAAGTGGCCCTGCATCCCGTAAGCATCGACCGGGGCGCCCGCCTGCTTCAACTGGGTCAGCAGTTCGATCAGCTTCTCGCGCTTGCCCGGCTTGTGGCCGTTGTAATCGTTGTAGATCAGGAGGGCTTCCGGGTCTTTGGCGCGGGTGGCCTTAAAGGCGGCGACGATGAAGTCGATGCCGGCCGTGCGGGAGTAAACGGAATCGCGCAGCAGATCGTCGCCGCCGTCGGCGATCGCTTCGTTGACGACGTCCCACATCGTCACGGCGTCCGCGTAGCGCCCGACGACGGTGGAAATGTGCGTCTCGATGCGGCGCAGGAGGGTTTCGCGCGACACCGGCTGGCCGCCTTCCTCCATCATCCAGGGATCGGTGCGGTCGTCCTTGGCCCAGACGAGGCAGTGACCGGCGACCTCCAGGCCGTTGGCGCGCGCGAATTCGATGAACCCGTCGGTGTCCTCGAAGTCCCAGGCGTCTTCCGCCGGGTGGATTCCCTGCGGCTTCATGCAGTTTTCGGGCGTGATGATCTGGAAATGCTGCCGGATCAGGCCGGCATCGCCCGGGTTCCGCAAGACCATGTGGCTCACTCCGACGCCGATCTTGAAGCGGTCCCCGGCGGCTTCTTTCAGCGACCTCTGGCCGGTCTGAGAACTCTGGGAGCCCTGCCCGTTCGACCGGCCTTGCCACTGCGCCTCGGCCCAGCGGATGAAATGCTCTTCCAGGTAGTCGAGCGCCCGGGAGGCTCCCCAGCCCCAAGCGCGCAGAGCGCCCCAGTGGTCGGGCTGGCGCGGCTGGCCGTGGTTGGTGAGCCCGATGATCCCGCGCGTGAGGCCGGCCCCGGCCGGCTCCGCGTCTGAGTCTGCTCCGGGCCCGAAGCGCCTCGGCTGCCATCCGCCGCTGTCGTCTTGGATGCTCGACGGGTTCAAGGTGGCGCAGTCCCAACCGGCGGCGATGAGCTGGTCTTCTTTGGATGGCGGGCGCGGCCCGGAGGCGCGTTGGCCAGCTCCGCCACGGCCGAAGCGCTCCATCTCGAACGGCGTCCAGCCGAAACTCATCAGGACCGGCGCCGGGCCCTTGGCGTCCACCGGCAAAGTCAACGACATGGCGATCTCGACCTCAATCTCCGGGCAGGCCGCGTTATCGACGACGCCCACGATCTCCCGCTGGATCACCTTCGTCCCTCCCGCCTCGACCTCGCGCGTCTGACGCACCTCCCACTGGACCTCGGGGACGCCCTCCGGGATGCGGCCGTAAACTTCGCGCTCGAGCAGGACGACGATCTCAGGTCGCCGGACGTCCCACCATTGCTCGCCCGTCGTCACTTGCTGGCCCGCCCCCGTCTCGAGGACCGCCGGGAGTTCGGGATAGGGATTGGCTTTCGCCTCATCGAAGTTCGCGGCGTTCGGCGAGTCCTCGTTGGGGCTGCGGCTGGTGCGCAGCCTTGTGATCCCGAGCTGCTCCATCATGTTGCGGGGGTCGTCCTGCGTGGTGAAGACGACCGGGGCGCGCGCGCGGGCGGAAGCACCCTGGCCCTGTGCCACGGCGTCCGTGCAGGCAGCGGCGGCGAACAGCGCGATCAGATGAAACGTTTGCACGGCGGCGGATGGCGGAAGGAGGTGCATGTTTTCTTTGGACTGTACACGCTGGTGTGGCTGGGAATGCAAGCGAGCCCGCATTTCTCATACTGTTTCGTCGCGAGGGGCCGGCGAGCCCCGTGCGGAGAGCCGAGCGCAGCGATGGCAACGCGCGCGCTGCCGAGGGCGCAGACCTGGGTGAGTAGACCCTGTGCAAGCCCAAGCGTTCGCAAGAATGCAGACGGCCCGCCAGGCCTTCGGAACTCTCACGAGTTCCGCTACACCGTCAGCCCTCCTGATTTGGCGGGCAGATACAAGGAGATGGAGGAAAGAAGGGAGCCGGAGGCTCTTGGACTGCGGCGAGCATCGCCGCTCTCATTCAAGGCGCGCAGCGCCGTGCCTGCGAAAGCTTGTAGAGTGCGTCAGTCCTCTGCGGCTTAGGATGGGGTTGCGCAGTCTCTGGGAGGCGAAGGCGGGTTGGGATTGGTGGAGTTCTGCGAGGGCCCGAAAGCGGCGATTCTCGCCGCAGTCCAAGGGCGGCGGACAAGCCGCCGCTAAAAGGCCTCGTCGAGCCACGCCGGAGGCTCTTGGACTGCGGCGAGGATCGCCGCTCTCATTCAAGGCGCGCAGCGCCGTGCCTGCGAAAGCTTGTAGAGTGCGTCAGTCCTCTGCGGCTTAGGATGGGGATGCGCAGTCTCTGGGAGGCGAAGGCGGGTTGGGATTGATGGAGTTCTGCGAGGGCCCGAAAGCGGCGATTCTCGCCGCAGTCCAAGGGCGGCGGACCACCCGCCGCTAAAAGGCCTCGTCGAGCCACGCCGGAGGCTCTTGGACTGCGGCGAGCATCGCCGCTCTCTCTTGCCCGAAGCGCCGGTTTCCTCTGAAACTACCAGAAATGAGCGAGGATGACCAGTCCGCACTCCCTTCCTCCCTCTGAACCCCCGCCGGCCCGCCCTTCCGATCAGGCGGGATGGCCAGGCTCAGAACTCCTGACCCCGAGGAATGAGGATGAGCCGCAATCCGGCGTATTCCGCGTGTTTCGCGGGCTCTCTTCTCTTTTCCTTCGCTTCCATACCCTCACTATGGGCCGACTCCGGGCGCCCGAAGGAGAACGGCGATATCGAGGGAGAATGGCATCCCGCTCGTTGCGCCTGTCCCGCGGGTTACGAAGTAGAGGTTGGCCCTCTTGCCCCCCGCATTGACGAGGGTATACTTCCCACGGACGGTGAAGGTAGCAGTCTGCCCGGGGGCGAGCATCAAGGGCAGGCCGATCACCTCATCAAGAGTTGCCTGCGGGCCGCGCCCTCGGACCCTGGGCGAGGACCCATACATGAGAAGGGGTCCCAGCTTAACCGCCTCAAGGCTGCTCGCGGCATTCGCAACACGGACGGTGAATAGGTAGGTGTCTGCGTCCGGCGCGTTGGCGCACAGAAACGAGCTGTCCCAGGTAAGCAGCACGTTGGGGAGGACCTTTTCTGTTCGCTGAGCCGTGGCCACACAGACCTGCTCCGCCCAAACGGGCTGAACGGTCGCGAGCATCACCACACCAGCGATGATTCCTTCAAACAGCGGTTTCATAATTGTCTTCTTAGGGTTGTTGGATCTTGCCGGTTAGGGATTGTTCTGGCCGGCCCGGTGATGTGCTTTGCGGCCGTACTCCGTCGGCGCCTGCGTGAGGCGGGGGACCGCCGTCGCCTTCTTCGGAGGCAGGTGTGATTTTGTCGCAGGGGCTGCTGGGCGTGGATAGAATCAGGAAGGACCATCCCGATAATATGCACTGAGGAACACACTCTCATTCAAGATACAGCTAGGCTGGATCGTGCCAGATGGATCACGTCTTGCATCTAATCCATAACTTATTTATACATAATGCTTTATAGATGCAGCCTGCCCGCAGATGCTTGGACTGTCCGTCGCAGTATGAAACACTGCCTTGTGTCATGATCACGCTGATCTGTCTCACGTGAGACACTAGTGAGATGAGACTCAAGAGGGTCCCTCTTGTGTTGCCTTGATCATGGCCAGACGGCGGTAGAACGTGGCGCGGCTCATGCCGAGAGAGCGCGCGGCTTCACTCCGGTTGCCGTCAAAACGTTCCAGGGCGTCCCATATTCGCTGGCGCTCATCCAGCGGCGCGCTTGAATCGAGGCTGCGGGACTTCTCGTCGAAGACTTCCGGCGGGAGGTCTGACGCGCGAAGCACGGCGCCTGCGCAGCGGATGCTGGCGAATTCGATGGCGCTCTTGAGTTCTCGCACATTGCCGGGCCAAGTGTGCGCGAGAAGGATGTTCATAGCTTCGCGGCTAATGCTTTCGAGCGCCTTGCCCGTTGCTGCGCGACACTGGCCGAGGAAGTGGGCGACCAGAAGCGGAATGTCCTCCCGCCGGGCGCGCAGGGGAGGAAGGCTGACGCGTCCGACGCGGATCCGATAGAGCAAGTCGGAACGGAAGCTTCCTTGTTCCACGGCGCGCGACAGATCGTGTTGAGTGGCGGCGAGAACGCGCACGTTTACTTTTCGCGGCTTGGTTTCACCGAGTCGAACGATCTCGTGTTCTTGGAGGACTCGCAGCAGCGCCGTCTGCACTTCGGCGGGAGCATCACCGATCTCGTCGAGAAAAAGCGTCCCTTCGTTGGCGGCTTCAAAATAGCCAGCGTGGTCAGCGATGGCTCCGGTGAAGGCTCCGCGTTTGTGACCGAAGAGCTGGCTGGCCAGGATCGAAGTCGAAAGGCCGGCGAGGTTGACGGCGAGGAATGGTTTGGCGCGGCGGTGACTCTGGTGGTGGATAGCGCGTGCGGCAAGTTCCTTTCCGGTTCCGGTTTCCCCTTCCAGGAGGGCGGTGCTGTCTACGGCGGCAAGCTGCCGGATTTGCTGGAAGACGCGCTGAACGGCCTCGCTCTTGCCGACGAGATCGTGGAAAGACGCCTTTTCGTTGAGCTGGCGGCGCAGATCGTAAAGGGCGGTGACGTCGTGAAAGAAGAAGATCTTTCGCTGGGGATCCCGAGGGTCGTCCTGGATTTCGATTTCCATCCAGTATTGGGGTCCCGGCGGCCGGTCAATGCGTGCAGGGACTCTGCTCCGGCCGGAAACGGGTTGGGCCATGAGGGCATAGAGGCGAGCCCTATCCTCCTCTCGGAAGGGAAAGAGTTCTTCCCAGCGTTTGCCGAGGAATTCTTCGGGCCGCTTGCCGAAGCGGTGTTGTGCGGAGCGGCTCAAGAAGGTGACGCACCCTTGCGGATCGGTGATGGCGGCAGCGACGTCGAGTTGGTTGAGAATGGAGAGCAGGTCGTCGCGGCTTTTCTCGATTTGCCGCAGGGCGTCCTCGAGTGCGGCTTCGGCGCGAGCGCGTTGTTCGATCTCGCCGCGGAGACTGTCGTTAGCGCGCGAGAGTTCCCCGGTACGCTCTGCCACGCGCAGTTCGAGCAAGCCGTGTTCGCGACGCAAGGCTTCTTCTGCTGCGCGGCGTTTCGCCTCGTCGCGGCTGATGACGACGAGAGCGGCCCCGAGTAAGGCGAAGCCGAGGGCGCTGCCGGCCACGATGATGGATGCGGCGGAGCAGGCTCCTTCTTCGGCTGAGCGTTCGCGCTGGTTGAGAGAGTCTGTTTCCTGGCGTTTCATCTCGGCGATGCCTTCGCGAATGCGATCCATCGTGTGTTTGCCTTCGCCGGTGCGCACGACGTTGAGTGCGGCGTCTGGGCCTTCGTTTTGGCGGAGGTCGATCGTAGTTTGCAACTCGGAGAGTTTGGTTTCGACGAGCGGCTCGAGCAGGCCGAGGGCGTGCTGGTGAGAGGGGGAGGCTGCTGTGAGTCGACGCAGTTCCTGAAAGTCCTCACGGACTGCCGTGAGGCTGGTCTCGTAGGGCTCCAGGTAATGCTCCTCACCGGTCAACAGGAAGCCGCGTTGACCGGTCTCGGCATCCTGGAGAAGCGAAAGCAGCTCGTCGAGGTCGTCGAGAACCTGGTAGGCGTGGACTTGCCCGTGAACGGTCCTCATCAACCTCCGCACGCCTATGAGGGCCACCGAATCGACGAGGAGAAGCAGGGCGAACGCGATTCCGAATCCGGCGCGCACTTTTCGTTCAAGACTCCATTTCATGGTGGTGAGTGTGACCGAAATCGCGAGCCCGCAACAATTCGTTCTCGAGCAGGCCTCCTTCCTCTTCGCCTAGCCTCAGACCACCTGATCTGGCGTGCGGATACAAGGAGATGGAGGTGACAATTCCCTGAGTTCACCGGGTGAGGACTCGGCAGAAGCAGGAACGCCTCATCGGCCTGTTTCCGGACAGCGCCGGGCTCCATTTTTTCTTGCGAAGGCTCGCAGAATCGGGACGCGGAACTTCTCTGGTTCGGAGCGTCTTGCCGAACGTGTCTTCCTCGACCTCGATGCACACCGGGCCATCCGGCATCTTGCCCGCGATCAGATGTCCCTGACGCCGGCCGTTAGACGGCGGCTCTCGTTCAGGGCCACTCCGGCGGTGGGTCTGGTCATACGCGTCCCGCCTTTTTGTTTGGGACCACGTCCAGTCGTAAATGGAAGAACTCCAGACCCAGGGCGTTGCCCTCGGCTGTCGCCTTTCGCCCCGTTGGGGCATTTGAAGGAGAGCTTGTCGAATGGGACCGTCCGCTGACGTTCGAGCGGGCGGGAGTTGGTCTTGTCGCTCTCGCACCCGCAGCGTCCAAGTTCAAATGCAAGCAAGGAGATTTCCCTTGCCCAGAACATCGCTCCCGTATGAACTGCCCCGACATGAGCCAGATTTACCCCTCCCCAACCCTTCCTTCCCGTCCGCGGCTTCCGGCTAGGCCCTCTGAGGCGGCGAGGAAACCGGGCTTCGAGACGCGCATTCTTACTCACGGCACGCTGTTCCCTGTCGCAGCGCGCGCATCGCTTTCGACTGCGCTTCGATTCGCGAGGAATCTTCTGATGCGGGGGCCCTTGGGTCCGGTCCGGTCCGCGGTCGTGCTGGTCGCCGGCGCCGCCCTGTTGGCCTCGGACCCGGCGCAGGCGACAATCATCCTTGGGAACTTGCCGAACACCGGGGACAACTTCAGCACCAGCGCGCTGAGCACCAGCAATCACAAGGCGGTGTCCTTCACCATGGGATCTCAGGCCTACTTCCTGGAATCGATCGTGCTCCGGCTCACGCGAGACGGTTTGGCCGGGATCCCGAAGGGACCGACCACGCCGATTCTTGAGTTGCGCGCCGACTCGGGGGATCTGCTGGAGCCCGGCGGCACAGTGCTCGCGGACTTCACTGCCCCTGCGGATGTGGCGGGCATCGACAACGAAGTGTTCACGCCGGATTCACCTTTCACGCTTCTGCCGGACACCCTCTACTGGATCCTCGTGAGGTCCGAGATTTCACAAACGGATTCTGGACTGTACTGGACGGCATCCACTACCGCGCAAACGCCGAGCGGGATCGCTGCGTTCGGCGCCTACCGGTCGAGTATGGACGGCGGCACGGTTTGGGGCCCTAGCACATTCCTGAACTCGTTTCAGATCAATGGGCAGGCGGTGCCCGAGCCGTCGAGCTTGGCATTGCTGGCTCTCGGCTTGCTGAGCATGGGCGTCTGGAGACGGCGCCGTCCGGGCGGTGACTTTCCTGGCTGAGCGTCCCCGTTCGACCTCCGCGCTAACGCCAATCCTAGGCACGCCGGAGGCTCTTAGACTGCGGCGAGCATCGCCGCTCTTTCTCATGGCGCGGAGCGCCGTGGTGGGCGGAGGCCAGGAGCGGCCCTGATTCTATTCGCGAGCAGAGCAGCCGGGGATCAAAGGAAAAGGGCTGCGGTTTGCCGATGACGACACCCTTGAAGCCTGGATGCACGGGATTGAGGATAAGCCGCGACCCCGTCCTCCGCCTTCCTGTCTCACTGGCCCCTTTTTGTGGCTCACCCGGCGATGAACGGCCGATCCTTTCGGTTTGGATTTGCCGAGCGTCCTCTTCATTTGCAACTATTCGTAGTCTCAGAACTCCTGATCTCGAGGAATTTGGATGAGCTGGAAGGGTATGTGGCGCGGGCACTCCTGCCCGCGAACTCTTCAGGTTCCATCGGCGGACAGGAGTGTCCGCCCCACAAGTAGGGCGTCATCTGCCGAGAGGCGG
>JBGTBW010000035.1:0-3114 GCA_041749135.1 Verrucomicrobiales bacterium | reverse complement strand
CAGCACCCCGGCAGGGGTGCTAGACCGCCGCCCTCTCCCTTCGCGGTGTTTCGTAGAGAAGCCTCCGGCTTCTCTCGCGGCTTTGCTGCCTCGTTCCACTGAAGTTTGGGCAACGTCCAGCCAGAGCCTCGCTCGAGTGCAGGGTTGCAGCCTGGGCATTCAGCAGTAGGTATTCACCGGCCAGCATTCCTCCAATGAGCGCGGACCCAACACCGAAGAAGAACACCCCGCCAGCCGCTGACAGCAAGTCGCCTGACGCCGGCTCCCCGAACCCGGAACCCTCGCCTGACTCCCTCACCCCTGAAGAGCAGATGGCTCGCTTCGCCCAGGATCAGAAGGAGAACGACTGGGGCCATCAACCTTGCTGAAAGAGCGACATGCCGTTGGCGGTCAGGCGTCCTTCAGGGACGACGATCCCGTGAGGAACGCCGAACCGTAGTGTGGCACACGGCCAGGCGTCTTCACTCTCATAGAGTTCCGGCCCCATAGACGCCGTCCGATCCCGCTGAACCGGCGATGAGAACACTAACAGCATCAGAAATCTTCACATGGTTGCTGTGTTGAGGTTGACATCCGGTCACTTGGTCCGGCGCATATGACCGGTCATAAAGGTTACCCATTCGCCGCCTTCGGTCAGCATGGACGACGTGAGCACGACGTGATCTTCGGACTTGAACTCGTAGGCGTCGCGAAACTTCGTCATCTTTCCGTCCGTCATGAAGTTCGGTCCCTCGGCCTCAAGCGTCAGGATCTTTCCGGATTCATCCAGCCATCCTTCATAGCGCCACATGTAATTGATCATCGAATCGACCCAGGCGCCGACGTACTTCTTCTTCTCGGTGTCGTAGCCGATCGTCTGGACCGCCGTCACTGTCATCCCCTCCATTTTCCCGGTGACCTCCAGGATCACCCAAAATCCGCCGAGCATCCGGGCCGCCGCGGAGCCCGTGCCTTTTACCGCCGGCTGATCCGGCCCGGCCAGTATTTCGGACTCGGATTCCCACTTCCCAACAAACTGGTTCAGGAATTGATGTTCCTGTACGGGTTGCGGGAACTGCGGGGTTTCCTGCGCCGGGAGCGATATCCAAGAGAGGATCAACACGCCTGCGATGAAAAAAGGAGTGGGGGGTTTCATGCGAATGGTCCTTTACGGTTCTAGGAATTCTCGTTCACGAACGCGTCCGGTCAAGGGGATCCGCTTTTCTTCAACATAGCCCTGACGATTCCGCGGAATACTCCGGCAAGGTCGGGGTCGGTATCGAGGTCGGAGCGCGGCGGCGGCACGGATAGCAGTAGGGGATAATGGGTTGCGATGAAAAGCCTAATCAATTTTCGTTGGCATAATTGATCGCCAGATAAGGTAGGCTGCGAGCGAGAGAAAGTATCCGCCGACTGCTCCAATAAACGTCATGGTATTCAGAAATGCAGGAATGCCGGAGTCTATACTGGGGTATTCCTGATTTCCTAGTTGAGTCTCGAAATACATTGCTATGGATATGGAAATGGCTGCTGCGAAATGGGAGCAAAGCAATCCGCCCCACAGGGATAGTCTGGAAGACGCTTTCCATCGCCAAAGGATCAGAGTTAGGAGTGCAGTAAGGAGAATCCAGAGAGTTGTCGCGATCCAATACATTGGAGCAGCTAACGTCAAGCGCTGGCGCCCGCTACCGGGAGCGCCACGCCGCAACAGGGTTTAGGGTTGTGGTCAAGAGGGTCATTTCGACTCGGCGCGGGTAGCGGGTTGTCCAGTCGCTCCTTGTTCTCTGTTGGTGTTTCTCCCGCATTGCGGAGTCAGTCCCTGACGGGATGACTGGGAAAATGCCGCACTAATCCAATAGTTTCCTTCAGAACCTCTTCAAGACTGTTAAGTTGTTTTCGCTCCAACGCGATCCATCTAATCCAAGCCACTGGGTTCAGAGGGTTGAACGCGAATCCCGAGAACAACCAGCATTCGAACAGGGATGGGTCATTCGATGCGGATGGCCTATGAACTGCAAGCTGGTAGGTATGCAATCTTAATTCGATGTCGAGTATCGCTACGAAGTGCTCGTCGTCTTCTGTCACGTCGTCGCGAAGGCGCACGTTCAAGCCATCGACACGTCCCATCTTGTCCAGAATCTCGGTAATGGCAGTTTGCGGAATTACGTATGTTATCATCATAAGGCGTAACTCCAGAGTTTCTTTAGAGGAAACAGTTTTATTGAGCCTCTGTGTGTCGTAATACTTTAGACACACAGAGGCATAATAAGGGTGTTTGCACTCCGGTTCTGGGTTGGAGAGGCGGTGAGTGGGTTCATTTGCTTTCGTTAAGTAGCAGGGCGCCGCGACTAGGACAATGGAAATTCTCAGATTTCCGGGGAGGACCAAGCGGCCGCGTGCGGCGTTGGGATACTTTCTGCGGTGGGACTCGGAAACGTGGGTTTCCCCGAATCCGGCGGCCGCGAGATCCTAACGGAGCTGCTCCCGACGGGCGCACGAGGGGCAAAGAACCGAGCGGGCCGGTTTCTTTGGGGCGGCGGCGAGGTAGACGAACAAACGGCCCTCCAGATCGCAGATCCAGAAACGCCTCCTGGTCGTGGATCTCCCTAATCGCCGGCGTCTCAGCCATCTTCTACTCTTACCCGGCGGACGAGCCGGGTCCAAGGAGGACCGGCGGAGAGCAGCGGTCAGCAACAAATTGAGAAGCTCAACAATCATCTGAGAAAGGGATGAGGCGACCGCCGTCGGAAGACTTGCGTCTTCCGCTACGTGGAGAAGGTGTAGCGAAGACGCAGGGATCCCGAAGGGGATCAGAGCTTCAGAACTCCTGACCTATCGAGGGAGATCATGGACAGGGAGGAAAATCGCTGAGCCAAAGCGAGACCGCCACTCCGTGAATTGACACTCTATTTGTGGGGCGGACACTCTTGTCCGCCGAGTGAGCCTAGAGAGTTCGCGGGCAGGAGTGCCCGCGCCACATAGTTTTCCGGCCCATTCAAATTCCTCGAGATCAGGAGTTCTGAAGCTTCCCCAGGCACGGCGCTCCGCGTCTTATAGAGAGCGGCGATGCTCGCCGCAGTCCAAGGGCCTCCGGCGTGGCTCGACGGGGCCTCTCTAGCGGCGGCTTGTCCGCCG
>JBGTBW010000034.1:0-27433 GCA_041749135.1 Verrucomicrobiales bacterium | reverse complement strand
TCTGCATTCTTGCGAATGCAGCTACGGGGACTCCGGCTCACCTTCATTCTTCCATCTCCCTTGTATCCGCCCGCCAAGTCAGGAGTTCTGAGCCTCCACGGACCGCGGTCTAGCTTGCGGATCGTTGTCCGGTGCAGTCCGGGCAGGTTCCGAAGAACTCGAGTTCGTGTTCCAGGTCGCTCCAGCCGGAGCGGGCGGCGAGTTCGGTTTCGACGCGCTCTAGTTCGCAGTGCAGCGGGGCTTGTTGGACGCGGCCACAGTTCCGGCAGACCAGGTAGTCGTGGTGATGTCCGGGGACGACGAGTTCGTAGTGACTGCTGCGTCCCACCAATCCGCGGCGGCGCACCACGCCGGCTTCTTCGAGTTTACAGACGAGCCGGTAGATGGTGGCTTGATCCCGCTCCTTGAGGGCCGGAGATTCCCCTAGTTCCGCCAGGGTGGCGGGATGATGATGATTGGCCATGGCCCGCAGAAGGGCTTCGAGGGCTCCCGATCTTCGGAGGCCTCGCTCGCGCAGCTTCTCGATGATGTCCTCGACGAGGATTTCCGCATCGGCGGAAGGAAGGGAGCAGGCCGGGGAAGGTGGGGAAGGATGGGACCGGGGCATGGAGAGAAGATCCGTTAGATGAACAATTCTGCGGCGACGGGATCCACGAGGGCGCAAGCCCGGCCTCGCAGACGGTAACGGCTGTTTTCGAGCTGGAGAAGACCTTGCTCGGACAACCATTCGGCGCGGGACTGAGTTTGGGGATGGAGCAGGGCGGCGGGAAGTCCTTCGGCGGTTCGCAATAGGAGCGCGACGCGTTCGTTGTGCAGGTCGGCCGGGCTCAGAGTCTCGATTTCCGTATACAGGGTGCGTGGATCCCGAAGGGTTTCCTGGCAGTAGCGCCCTGTATCGGGCAGATTGCGCCAGCGTTTTCCTTTGACGGTAGAGACAGCTCCGGGACCGAGCCCGAGGTAATCCTCCCCGTTCCAATAGGCGCGGTTGTGCAAGGATTCGCGACCCGGGAGACAGTAGTTAGATGTTTCGTAATGGCGGTATCCGGCGGATTCGAGGAAGCGGCGGCTCCAGCGGAAAAGCCGGGCATTGCGATGTTCGTCCTCGGGAAACTCACCGCGGAGGCGGCGGCGGAAGAACTCGGTATCCTCTTCGATGGTGAGATTGTAGCAGGAGATGTGTTCCGGCCGAAGCGCCGTGGTGCAAGCGAGATCGTGATGCCAATCCCGGAGGGTTTGACCGGGGAGCGAGAACATCAGGTCGATTCCGACGTTGTCGTGGCCGGCGCTTCGGAGGTTTTCGAGGGCGATCCGGGCATCGCCGGGTTCGTGGTCGCGCCCCAAGGCGGTCAGATGGCGAGGCGTCCAGGATTGGACGCCGAGGCTGATGCGGTTGACTCCGGCGTCTTTCCACAGAGCGGCCTTGTCGCGATGGAATGTTCGGGGGTTCGCCTCGAGGGTCCATTCCCGCAGGGCATCGAGCGATAGGATGGATCGGATGCCGTCCAAGAGCCGTTGAGTGGGGCTGCGAGCCAAGAAGCTGGGCGTTCCGCCGCCAAAATAGATGGACTCCGGTTCGATGGCAAAAACGGAGTGGGCGTGCCTCAATTCTGCGAGCAGCGCATCGACGACGCGTCCAACGCCGGTTGCGCCCGGCAAGTGCTTGTAAAAGGCACAATAGGGACAAATCCGGTGGCAGAACGGGATGTGGAAATAGAGGCGCCGGATAGGCATCGGACTTGCGGGGCGGCGGGCTCGAGGGGTTTGTGGTGCTGGGACTGCATTTCCTGGACCGGCGAACTGCGGACCGGGGACGAAGCAGCTAGACCGGATTTCGCCTCCAGTTTTTGCTGCGGCGCGCTACGCTCCAGGGGGCTTGCGTTGGGCTGGCCCTAGGCTCGAACGGGGTGTACTCAACCAAAGGCATTGAACGCATTGCAGTACGGGAAGAAAGCAGTTGGAGCGACGCTGAGCAAGGAACTGCTGGCGGCGGTGTCCCGCTCGTTCTCCTTGAGCCTGCGGGTGGCGCCTTCGGCGGTGCGGCCGGCGCTGGAACTGGGGTATCTCCTGGCGCGGGCCTCGGATACCTTGGCGGATACGGCCGGCGTGCCGGTTCCAGGCCGCGCGGCCTGTTTGGAGGAGTATCGGTGCGTTTTCTTCGAGGGAGGCAGTCCGAACCGTTTGAGCGGCATGATTGAAAAGGAGTTTCTACCGAAACAGAGGCATGCCGGGGAACGGGAGTTGTTGCGGCGTCTCCCGGAATGCCTGCGGTGGTTGGAAGGTAGGCCAGCGCGGGAGCAGGACGAATTGCGTGCGGTTTTGAAGGAGATCACGGCGGGGCAACTGGAAGATTGTGTCAGGGCGGGAGAACCGGGACGCGTGGCCTGGCTTGAGTCCGCCGGGGACTTGGATCGCTACACCTATATGGTGGCTGGTTGTGTGGGCCGGTTCTGGACGCGCATTGCGGATTTGCACCTTTCCCGATGGCGTTCAGAAGCGGCGCTGCCTGAAGCGGAGATGACGGACTGCGGGGTTCGCTTAGGCAAAGCATTGCAATTGGTGAACATCCTGCGCGATCTGCCGGCCGATTTGGCGGCCGGGCGTGGTTATCTCCCGAAAAACGAAGTGCGAGAGGCCGGGGGATGGGGACAGCAGGGTTCGGATGGGTTTCCAGGAGGCGAGGCGTTGACGTCCGTGGCCCGCCATTGGGAGGCGCAGGCTGGAGAATGGCTCGGGGACGGCAGGCGATATGTTAGGGCGTTGCGCTCGCCGAGGATGCGTTTGGCCACGGTGCTGCCGCTGCGGCTGGGGGAAGAAACCCTGGCTTTGTTGAGTCGCGCCAATTGGGAAGAACGGGCCAGGGGAATCAAAGTTTCCCGACGGCTGGTTCGGCGGGTCTTGGCGGTGGAGGCGCTGCGTTCCTGGGCTCCGGGCCGGCGTGGATGAATGCCGGGGACAGGCGCCAGGCTGGAAAGTTGAGCGATGCAGCGCGCGCGAAGCCGTTGCCCGGTGGAGGCATCAACCCGCGAGGGCTTCGACGGCGGCGTCCAAGGATGCCCGGTCTTCGATGGAGAGGCAGCGGGCATCGGGATCGATGCGTTGGAGCAGGCCGCGAAGGACGGCTCCGGGTCCGCATTCGACGAAGGTGGTGAATCCGCTGTTCCGCAAAAACCGTATGGATTCCTCCCAGCGAACGGATCCGGTAACCTGTTCTTCCAGAGTGCGTCTGATTTCAACGGGATGGCCGGCGGGCAGGGCGGCGACATTGCTGATGACGGGAAAGCTAGGGGAGCGGAGGGTGGTTGCGGCGAGTTCCTGGGCGAGGCCCTGGCGTGCCGAGGTCATGAGGCGCGAATGATAGGCTCCGGCCACTTTGAGTTCGCGTCCCATTCGGACACCAAATTCTTTGGCGCGGGCGATGGCGGCTTGGACGCCGGGTTTGGAACCGGAAACGACGATCTGGCCAGGGGCGTTGTAGTTGGCGACATCGACGTCGCAGGCTTCGGCCAGACGCTGCACCGACGAGGGGTCTCCGCCGATCATGGCCGCCATGGTTCCCTGGGTTTCCGCGCAGGCTTGTTCCATGAGGATGCCGCGCTGGGAGACGAGGCGGAGGCCGTCCTCGAATGAAAAAGAACCGGCGGCGGCATGAGCGGTGAACTCCCCGAGAGAGAGACCGGCGGCGGCGGCCGGGTGAAGGTCTGGGAGGCGTTGACTCAAGGCATTCCAGCAGGCCAGACCGTGAACATAGAGGGCGGGCTGACAACGGCTGGTTAGGGTCAGTTCTTCCTCCGGCCCGTCTTGGAGGATTCGGGAGAGAGACCATCCGAGGAGGGCATCGGCTTGCTCGAGGAGGGCACGGGCGGAGGCATCCGATTCGAAGAGGGTGGAGCCCATGCCGGTTCGTTGGGCTCCTTGTCCTGAGAACAGCAGGACGATGGGGGTTTGGGCCATGGCCGTGTTCTAAGTGGGAGGACGGGGCGACGCAAGGCGGGACGGTGGGCGGGACGGTGGGCGGGAAGCGGATGAGTCAGGGCCGGGGCAGGGTTGCAGAGGAAGAATGGAAATCGCGGAGGGAGAGGAAGTGATGGGAGGAACCTTGAAGTTGGCTGGCGTCCAGCAGCGAGGGGCAGGCAAGAGAAGGCGAGGGATCGCTGTCGAAACGCTCAAGCCATTGGGCGGCGGCATGCTGAAACGCGGTCCAGCGGTCCCAAGCCAGGGCGGCGGCGGAGACCGTGTGACGGAGAAGATTGATCCATTCGCGACAGGCACGTTCCAGGTCGCCCTGGCCGACTTCCGTGGAGAGCAGGCGTCGGCTGTTGACGCGTTTGTCGAGCAGACATTCCAGGGCTTCGGCGGTTCCTTCGCCATAGCGTTCGGGCAGGCCCAAGTTGAGGTAGCCGGCGTGGGAGGCCGGTCCATAGGCATCGCGGCAGGCTGAGGCGAGCCGTTCGCTGGCTCCCGGCGAGGTGGAAGCGAAGCGGTGTCCGCCGCGCAAATTGGCGATGTGCAGGGCGAGATCGAAGACTTCGTAGTCCTCTTGTTCCAGGGCCGCCGCGACGGCGAGGCCTTCGCCGTGTTGATAGAAACTAGCGACGAGCCCGCGACGGGTGGGTTCGCCGCTGGCTGCGATCAGGTTGAGTTCGCGCCAGGCCCGCAAAGGCGACCCGGCGGTTGGGAGGATACGGGCTCCGGATGGGGCGAGCAGGGAGATACGGGGATGAAGCGGAGCGTTGCGAGTCGGCGGGTCGATGAGGAAGACGCCGAAACGGTCCCGGTAGGCGTGAACCGGGCAATCGGAGAGGTCGAGCCGGACGAGGAGGCGGTCGCCGGACTGGGTGGAGGCGTGGATCCGGGCTCCGGGAATGAGGCGAGGCAGGGCACGCACGAGCGAGTTCTGCGCAGCCTCCGGATCGGCAAAGGCGGAAGGACCCCGGCCCGCCAGCGGCCGGACCAGTTTTCGTGCGAGTCGCCATTGTCCCTCGCGAAAATGCGCGAGCAGGAGTTCTTTGCCGAGCAGAGAATCGGGACGCTCGGGGTGACCGGCGAGCCGGCAGACTTGCCCGAGCCGGGTGAGAGCGGCGACGAAGCGAAACGACGTCAGGCAGGGGATCCAACGGGATCCGGAGCGGAGGAAGGCGGCTGCGGCGGCAGCCGGACGGTCAGCGCGTGAGTGGCGGCGTGCCTCCCAGCGGTTCCGGTGATTGAGAATCTGCAAGGCGTCCTGGGCCGCCAGGAAAGGTTGCTCAGGAATTTGTGAGGGTGAAAATTGGGGTTCTTGAGAGGATTGGGCGCTGGAACTGGGCAGGCCGAGGCCGGGAGGCTCACGACGGAACAGGCGAGAGGAGAATTCTTGCGCGGCTTGGAGGGGGTTTTCCTGGTTGCCGACGGCGGCGTGCATGATGCGGAGAAAGGCGGGCCAATCGACGCGATCGGGCCGGGCCAGGGGCATGGGGCGGGCACCGGAAAGGCGGGGGCTTTGGGAGCTGGAAAGCGCGTAGCCGAACTCGTCGCGGCCACGGCGTCCGGCGCGACCGAACATTTGGAGGAGTTCGTCAGGCTGGAGTTCGTGCAGGTAGGGGCCGTCGAAATAGGCATTGGAAGCGACGAAAGTGGAGCGGACGGAGAAGTCGATTCCGGATGCCAGGCCCATGGTGGCGACGACGACGCGGAGTTGTCCCGCCCTGGCCAAGGGCTCGACCAATCCGGCGCGAGCCAGGTAGCTCATGCCGCTGTGATGATAGGCGACGCGGCGCTGGAGAAGCCGGGCCAGGGTTTTCCCGGCGATGTGGAATTGACGGGTGTTGAGGTCGAGGGGGCGCGGCGGCGGCAGGGCCTCGGCGATTTTCCGGGCGATGGATTCCGCGGTATGCCGCTGCGGGGCGAAGATGAGGAGGGGCGCCAGACCAGCGAGGAGGACTTCGGCGGCAAGGCGCGGGAAGAAGCCTTTGATGCTGCGGGGCGCGGCGGTGGGGAGACATTCGATGGGCAGATCTTCGAGGGGAACGGGGCGCCGGCTGGAAGAGACGATGCGAGAGGAGCGGCCGAGGCGGGCTAGCCAGTCCGAGACGTCCCCGGGATTGGCGACGCTTCCGCTGAGGAGGAGCAGCCTGGTGCTTGGTTTGGCCAGGGCCAGAGCGGTCTCGTAATGCAGGCCGCGATCGGGATTGGCGAGCATCTGGTATTCATCGACGGCCAGGAGCCCAGGACCCATGCCGCGAAGGAGGCGTTCCCGCTGAGTTTCGAGGGTGGCGACGAGAATGGGAGCGCCGGGGTCGAGGGCGACATCCCCGGTGAGGAGTCCGACGGGCCGGCGTTGGCTTTTCCAGAGGTGGTATTTGTCGTTCGCCAGGGCCCGCGTGGGCACGGCGAATACGGCCTGGCTGGCTCCGGCCGTGGTCCGGGTCTGGCTGGAGCCCGTTCCGGTGAACAGTTCGAAAATGCGGGTTTTGCCCGCTCCGGTGGGGGCGTCGATGATGACGTCGTGGCCGTTGCGCAGGAGGGACACCGCTTCCTGTTGCCAAGGATCCGGAATTTCCAGTCCCTGGAAGGAGGTGTGCAAACTCATGATCCGGCTGGGGCCGGCTGGCGGAGGGAAGGGAGCTGGGCCGGCCGCCGTTTCCGGCTGCGGACGGCGGGCCGCTCAGTTTTCCGTCGCGGGGACGACGCGCGCGGTTTCTGCGGTGGAGCGCCCTTCGCGAATGAGGTCGGCGAGGATGGCCAGAGTCTCCCGCTGAACGGTTTCGAGCCCGTGAGGGAATTCCGGTGGTTTGTCCGCTTCCGCAGCCTCATTGGCGCCTTTGGCCATCCGCATTCCGCTGTTATCTTCGTCGGTGAATTCGGATTCGAGCGTGAGAGTTTCGTTACCCACATTGTCGAGGGTGAGTTTGTAAACGTCGAAGAGACCTTCTTCTTCGGCCTCGATGCGGGTGTAGCGCTCGCGACGTTCCGTATTCCGGTCTTTGCGGCGCTGGCGGTTTTCGGCGTTTTCCGCGCGGCGCACATCGAGGTTGAGGGAGACGGTGTTCTTGTCCATCTGCTCGGTGAGCCGGTTGGCGTCTTCCAAGACGTATTGGAAATCGGGATTGGCCGCGACGCGGCTGGCGGAGAGTTCGCGAAGCTTCTTGATGGGGAGGGGGATTTCGGAGAAGACCCGGTAGCGTTGGGGCGGGATCTCGTCGTAGGGAAGGGGATTGTCCAGGGCGTCTTCCCCGATTTCCAACACGTCTCGAAGGGAGGGAAGGGTGAGGTCGGGAATGACGCCGCGCAGTTGGGTAGAGCCTCCGGCGATCCGATAGAATTTCTGAATGGTGACTTTAAGGGCTCCGGCGCGTTCTTTCTTGGAGAAGAAGGGCATGAACTTGGCGACGGGCAGGATGGTCTGGACGGTGCCTTTTCCGAATGTGGATTCTTCGCCGACGACGAGGGCCCGGTTGTAATCCTGGAGGGCAGCGGCGAGGATCTCGCTGGCGGAGGCGCTGACGCGGTCGGTGAGGACGATCATGGGGCCGTCGTAAACGGGGTTGCGATTGCGTGAGCTTCGCTGGTCGATACGCTGTTGGTAGTCTTTGGACTGGACGATGGGTCCGGCGGGGATGAAGAGCCCGGTGAGCTTGATGGCTTCTTCAAGCGAGCCGCCGCCGTTGCCCCTGAGATCGAGGACCAGTCCGGAGATTCCTTCATTCAGAAGCCGTTCCAGCAACTGGCTGACGTCCCGGGTGGTGCTGGTCTTGCCGGTTTCCAAGTCGGCGTAGAAGGAGGGAAGATCGATCCAGCCTATCGAAACGTCATTTCCGGCTTCGTCGCGATTGCGGATGAGTTGGGCTGTGGCGAGCTTGTCCTTGAGCTTGACCTCGTCCCTGATGATGGAAATGACCGAGGACTGCGAAGCGTCCGGAGCGTCCGCCGGAACGATGCGGAGCCGGACTACGGTGCCGACGTCTCCCCGGATCATTTCGACGATCTTTTGGAGTTTCATGAACTTGACGTCGACAAACTCTCCGTCGTCTCCCTGGGCGACTCCGATGATGCGGTCATTGACGCCGAGCAGACCGGACTTATCGGCGGGACCTCCCACGACGATGCCCTGGATTTCAGCCATACCGTCCTTGAGTTGCAGGAGGGCTCCGATGCCGACCAACCGGTTGCTGATTCCGGTTTGAAAGTTGTCGAGTTCGGATTGGGAGAAGTACTCTGAATGCGGATCATAGGCCGCGCAGAGGGCGGACAGGAAGAAATTGGAGATGTCTTCGACCTCATTTTTCTCGAGTTCTTCCAGGAAGCGATCGAAGCGTTTGGTGATGGTCTCGGTCGGGGAGTCTTGCGTATCGGCATCGTTTTCGATTTCCGGGGCTTCGATGACGTCCTCTTGACCGGCAGCGGGATCGCTGGCATCGTTTTCAGCGGAGTTTTCAGCCAGGAGCGTCTCTTTGAGGAGATCGCCTTCGAGGAGATCGTGCCAAAGCTGATCGGCTGCCGCGGAATCAGCAGGCCAGGGAGCCTCTTTGCGATCGATCAGGATGGTCCGGCCGGAGTCGAAACTGAAGTCGCCCTTGGCGAGAGCTTCCTTGATCCAAGCCACCCGGCTGCGGACGCGGTCGAGATAAGCGTCGTAGATCTCAATGGCGGGCTCGATTTTCTGTTCGCCAAGGAGGACGTCATCGAGGCGGGAAGCGTATTTCTGCTGAAACTTGGCCACGTCTTCCTGGAGGAAATAAACCCGGTTGTAATCGAGGAACTCCAGGTAGTTTTTAAGGAGATTGGCCGACAGCTCGTCATCGAGAACCTCCCGGCTGTAGTGGTGCTTTTGCAGCATGGTGGCCATCCACATGCCCACTTGCCCGAAGTCGGTGTCTTCGGGCATGGTCCGCGAAGTTTGGGCGGGCCCGAGGCACGGGATAAAGAGAGCGGCGGCGGCCAAGAGGCCGCGGGATCGGATGAGAATTCCCGAGAACATCATGAAGTAGGACGCGCGAGCGCGGAGTTCAGGGTTAATGTAGACGGAGATAGTCCTTTAGGCCTGGGGAAAAGTCCATTTATCTTTTTGAAACCCGGTGCGAAGGAGAGGCGATGCTGCGAATCACCAAGTTCACCGGAGGAATTACGGAAACCAACGGCTACCTCTGTGAGGCGGAGGGCGGATGCTTTGTGGTGGATGCGCCGGAAGGGATGGGGACATGGCTGGCGGCCACCGGCCGGACCCCGGGGGACTTGTTGCTGACGCATGCGCATTTCGATCACGTCAAGGATGCGGCGGAGATGCGGGAGCGTTTGGGATGCCGGATTTGGGCTTGGGCGGCTCCGGATCCCGATCTCACCTTGGAGCGGTTTTTTGGCGTGTTCGACTCCTTGCTGACGGTGCGTCCTTACGGGGTCGATCAGATTCTCCAAGGCCGGGAGTCGATTGACGTGTGCGGGGAGCATTTGGAGCTGCTGCACGTGCCGGGTCATTCGGCGGACAGCGTGGTTTTTTTCAGTTCCGGGAAGGGCGTGCTTTTTGGAGGAGACGTCCTCATGGAGGGGTCGGTGGGGCGCACCGATTTTCCTGGGGGCAGCGAGGGGCTGCTGTTGGGGGGTATTGCGGGAAAACTGCTGTCGCTGCCAGACGCGACGCGGGTGTATCCTGGCCACGGACCGGAAACGACCATCGGGCGGGAGCGGCGGCACAATCCTTTTCTGGCCGGGCACAGCTACGGGAGCTGAGGCCTGGCCTTGGTTAGCCCGGAGCGTAGCGCGCCGCAGGAGATAAAGTATGATAAATGCGGGTTAGGAGGTCGTTTTTTGAGTGGACCTCGTCCAGGCGTCGCGCAAGGCGAGGGTCCGGTTGAAGACAGGCCGGCCGGGGGTGCTGTCGGAATCGGCGCAGAAGTAACCGAGCCGTTCGAACTGGAAGCGGGTTGAGATGGGCGCCGCGGCGACGGAGGGTTCGACCCGCGCCTGAGAGAGGACCTCGAGGGAATCGGGGTTGAGTTGGTCCAGAAAAGCCGCGGGGTCACTCGAAGGATCCTCGCTGTGGAAGAGGCGCTCGTAGAGGCGGATTTCGGCGGGGGCGGCGTGCCGGGCGGACACCCAATGGAGAGTACCTTTGACTTTGCGGCCGTCCGGGCTGTCGCCTCCTCGCGTGGCCGGATCGTATCGGCAACGCAGCTCGGTGATCTGTCCCGAGGCGTCGCGGACGACATCCTCACAGGTAATGTAGTAAGCGTAGCGGAGCCTGACTTCGCGGCCGGGGGCCAGCCGGAAGAAGCCGCGGGGCGGGTCTTCGAGGAAGTCGTCCTGTTCGATGAGCAATTCGCGGCAAAAGGGAAGGGCGCGGGATCCGGCTGCGGGATCATCTGGATGGTTGGCGGCCTCGAGCATTTCCTCGCCGTCTTCTGGGTAATTTGTCAGAACGACGCGGAGCGGCCGGAGGACGGCGAAGGCCCTGGGGGTCTCGGCGTTGAGCTGATCGCGGACGGAATGCTCGAGCAGGGCGATATCGGTGAGGGCGTTGAATTTGGTTACGCCGATGCTGGCGGCGAAGCGGCGGATGGCTTCGGGTGGGTAGCCACGGCGGCGGATGCCGGAGATGGTGGGCATGCGGGGATCGTCCCAGCCGGACACGCGACCTTCCTTCACCAATTGCAGGAGGCGGCGTTTGCTGAGCACGGTGTAGCCGAGGTTCAAACGGGCGAATTCGATCTGCTGGGGGTGGCAGGGGACGCTGAGGTGGTCGAGGATCCAGTCGTAGAGGGGGCGGTGGTGCTCGAATTCCAGGGTGCAAATGGAATGGGTGATGCCCTCGAGTGCGTCGGAGATGCAGTGGGCGTAATCGTACATCGGATAGATGCACCAGGTGTTCCCGGTCCGGTGGTGTTCTGCGTGGAGAATGCGATAGATGACGGGGTCCCGCATATTGACGTTGGGATGGGCCATGTCGATGCGGGCGCGCAGCACGTGGCTGCCTTCGGGAAACTCGCCGGCGCGCATCCGGCGAAAGAGATCGAGGTTCTCTTCGATGCTGCGGTCGCGATAGGGGCTTTCGCGACCGGGTTCGGTGAGGGTGCCGCGCTGTTGGCGCATTTCCTCGTGGCTGAGGCTATCGACATAGGCGAGAGCCTTGGCGGTGAGATCCTCAGCGAAGCCGTAGAGCTGCTCGAAGTAGTCTGAGGCGTAGTATTCGTGAGGACCCCAATCGAAGCCGAGCCAGCGGACGTCGTCCCGGATGGAATCGACGTATTCCACTTCTTCCTTGAGAGGGTTGGTGTCGTCGAAGCGGAGATGGCAGCGGCCGCCGGGGTAGGAGGCGGCGATGCCGAAGTTCAGGCAGATGGATTTGGCGTGACCGATGTGGAGGTAGCCATTGGGTTCCGGTGGGAACCGGGTGACGACGCGACCCTGATGGCGATCCGCAGCGACGTCGGCGGCGACGATATCGCGGATGAAATCGGAAGGCGGTTTGGCGCCGGGATCGTTCATAGTATCTCTTGTCGCAGGGGGCGGGGCGAATCAAGCGGGAAGAACGCGGGCGAGGGAGCGGGGCGGGAATACGGCTCCGTCTTGCTGGGAGCAGGTTCCGGACCCGGTTGACACTGCTGCGGAGCATGTTTATGGACGGAGAGATGGGGGCTGTCGCGCGCGTTTTGCAGATGTCGTTGGCCGGCCTGATTTTGGCGGCGGCGAGCTGTGCGGCGCAACAGCGGGTGCAAGGATTTACCCGGATTGAAGACTACCACTTGCAGGAGGTGGAGAAATGGGGCGGATCGTCGATCGATCCCATGGCGGAGTTTGAGCGCAAGCACCTGCTTTTCGGCGCCGTGACCCAGGAGGACGTGCGCGGCCGGGTGGGTCAGTACTACACCTTTATCTGGAAGGCCCGGCCGGGGCCGGGCCCGGTGACCTTGCGTTTCGACTTTCGCCGCACAGGGACGGGGGAAGAACTCCATCGTATCGAGCAGGAGGTATTGGAGGTGCGGGCGAAGAACCGGACCACGGTGCGCGTGATAGGAGACGATTACCGGGCGCAGGGCCGCGTGGTGGCTTGGCGGGCATCGCTCTGGCGGGACGGCCAGGAGCTGGATTCGCGCCGGTCCTTTCTGTGGGAATAAGCAGGATGGAGCGGGGCGAGATTTTTTGGCATCACTGATTGACCCGGCAGCGTGAATGCCTTAGTTGTCCTAAGAATCGGCCCTTGATCCTGTGTCTGTTGCATCAGACTCCCCGATGCTGTTTGGCTGTATAGAGGACGCCGTATGGATCCGTCCTCAGGGGAGGGGTTCGTTCGAGACCAGCCCTTATTTGAAGCGGCTGGCGGAACGTTGGATGGAGCGGGGCAAGCGCTTGTTTTTGATCGATTTGGAGGACTGCCCGGTCATGGACTCGACCTTCATGGGGACGCTCCTGGGCATTGCCACGCGGCTCATGGGTCGCGAGGGCCAGGTGGGAATCGTCGGAGCCAACGAGCGCAACCTTCGCCTCCTGCGCAATCTCGGGCTGGACGCGGTTCTCGTGGTGGATGCGGATTCGGCCCTGTGGCCGGACATTCGGCGGCGGGCGGGCGAGAGTTTGCGCTGCTGGCGCGCGGAGAAGGAGAATTTGCCCTGCCGGGAGGAGAAGGTGCAGGTGATGCTGGAGGCCCATCAGGCGCTGGCGGCGTTGGGCGCACAGAACGCCGCCAAGTTTCAGGACGTGATCGAGTTTCTCCGGGCAGACGTAGAATCCGGGCGCGAATAGGGGCGAGCGCCGATTTAAGCAGGGATGGGTTGGAATCCGAACCGATGGTAGCCGCCGCCATCACTGCGGCGGCAGCGGCGTTTATTGCCGCGGCGGTTGCCTTTTATCTAGCGGTTGTCGTATCGCGCCAGCGGCAGCGAATCAAGTCTCTGCGCGAGAAGCGCCGGGCGATCGTGACGGAGGAGCACCGGATGTTCAACTTCCTGCACCATCTGGGGGAGGTGCTTCAGAAGGAGCGAAGTGAGAAGGTCTTGGCGGAGCACATCGTGGAAGGAGTACGAGACGTGGTGGGCGCCCGGGGCGGCATGCTTTACACCCTGGACCGGAAGCAGAAGAACTTGATTCCCCAGTTTCTCACCGCGCAGAGCCCCTCCTTGGTTCCGGTGCCCGCGGGGATTCGCCAGCAGGAAGAAGAGCGGCCTGGAGTTCTGGACAGTTACCTGAGGATGACTGCGGTTTCCGCGAACGAGGGGGTATTTGGCAGTTGCTTGAAGGGCAAGCGGCCCCTTCATCTGGCTGTGGGAACCCAGCCGGCCGCCGGTCTGGGAGAAGCTGCGGAAGACAATTTGGGGCCCGCCCGGGACGATGGCGTGGAAGCGATGGTGGCGTCCCTTGAATTCGGAGGGAAAACACTCGGCGTGATCGCGGTGACCGGGCCGGAGGAGAAACCGCGTTTTACGGTGAACGATTTCGCTGTTTTCAAATCCGTGGCGGAGCAATCGGCGCTGACGCTGGGGAATTCCATGGTGCACCGGGAAGCGGGCGCCAAGCGGCGGTTGGACCGGGAGTTGAGAATGGCCAGCGAGGTGCAGCGTGTGCTCTTGCCGCGGGAAGCTCCGGACTTGCAGGACTACCGGATGGCGGCCCTGAACCGGGCGGCGCGGACGGTAAGCGGGGATTACTACGACTTCATCAAGGTCGATGAGGGCCGGGTTGGAGTGGTCATTGCCGACGTCTCGGGCAAGGGCCTGCCCGCTTCGTTGATCATGGCCATGGCCCGCAGTGTGCTCCGGGCCTACGCGCGCATCAGCCCGTCGCCGGCTTCGGTGTTGTCGCAGGTCAACCGGGTCATCTTTCCGGACATGCGGGAAGACATGTTCATCAGCATGGTCTATCTGATCTTGGAGAAGGACACTTCGGAATTGGTTTTTGCCCGCGCCGGTCACGACCCGCCCTTGCTTTTTCGCGCCGGGACGGGCGAGGTGGAAGAGCTGCAAGCTCCGGGGCTGGCTGTGGGTGTGGACGAGGGGACGGTGTTTGAAAGGGTCACCCGGGACGTCCGGCTGCTCATGCACAGCGGAGACGTTTTGCTCCTCTACACCGATGGGGTGACCGAGGCCGCCAATTCCCGGAGCGAGGAGTTCGGGATCGAACGGATGCGGAGGGTATTCCGGGAGGCAGCCGTGGAAGGGGCGGAAAAAGTCCTTGCGCGGGTGGCTGCGGAGGTGGAGGGCTTCACCGAGGGTCAACCCCAGTCGGACGACATCACTTTGGTCGCTATCGAAAAGAGGTGAACCACTTAACCCGCATTTCTCCTACTCTTTCAACTGCGGCGCGCTACGCCCCATGGGGACTGCGTTGCGCTTGCCTCAGGCTTGAACAGGGTGTAGTCACCCAGCCCTGCGCCTTCGGCTGCGCGCGCTTGGTCCGCACGGGGCTCGCCGGCCCCTCGCGACGAAACTGTATGAGAAATGCGGGTTAAGTCTGGCAAGGGGGCCGGAACCAGCGGGATGTTAGAAACATGGAACAGCGTGATTTAGTGCAAGAAGGAATCGAGAATTGGGCCGACGGAGAGTCAGGTGCGGATCCTGTTGGATCCGGCGAAGAAGCTGCCAAAGGAAAGGCCAGCCAAGAAGCGGAGGGCGGGGTTGCCGGCCCGGAGGGGTTGGATGCTGGCGACGGAGACCCGGATTCTGTCAGCCGCCGGATGGTCGAACTGGAGGAAGAGGCAGAGCGCTGGAAAGACGCGGCCATGCGACGCCAGGCCGATATGGAGAACTACCGCAAACGGGTGGCCCGCGAGCAATCGGAGGCCATGCGTTACGCCAACGAACGGCTTTTGGGTGAACTGCTTGCCGTGTTGGATCATTTCGAGCTGGGGCTGAGCGCGGCGCGTCAAGCCACGGACCCCGCAGGCGTGGTGTTGGGAATGGAAATGATCGCGCGTCAACTTGAGCAGTTCTTGGAAGGACAACGGGTGCAGACCATCGAGGCGGCTCCGGGCGACGCCTTTGACCCAAACCGGCATGATGCTGTTGGACAGGAGGGGGATCCGCTGATTCCCGACGGACGGATTCTTCGGCAGGTGCGCAAGGGCTATCAGTTGGGAGACCGGCTGTTGCGACCGGCCGCGGTCCTCGTTTCCCGGGGGGCCGGCGAAAGTTCTGGATCTGGGGAAACCATTGTGTAGCGCGTTGCTGACGCCGGGGGAGTGGAATGGATGTGATGACGGGCAAGCGTGACTACTACGAAGTGCTCCACGTCGAGCGCGGGGCCAGCCAAGACGCGATCAAGAAGGCTTACCGCAAGCTTGCGGTGAAGCATCATCCCGACAAGAACCCCGGCGATCGCAAAGCGGAGGAGCAGTTCAAGGAAGTGGGAGAGGCCTACGAAGTGCTCTCCGATCCGGATAAGCGGGCGGCCTATGATCGCTACGGACACGCGGCGTTCGGGGCGGCCGGGGCCGGGGCAGGTTTTGGGCGCGGCGGCGGATTTCACGATCCTTTCGAGGTGTTTCGAGAGGTTTTTGGCGGAGGCGGAGGCATTTTCGAGGAGTTCTTTGGCGGCGGGCGCGGGCGCGGTCCCATGCGGACACGGGGATCGGATTTGCGGTATGATTTGGAGATCACGTTGGAGGAAGCGGCCAACGGCGTGGAAAAGTCGTTGGACTTGGAAAAGGAAACGGCTTGTTCCCACTGCGGCGCGACGGGAGTGGGTGAAGGCGGGCGTGAAGTGGTTTGCAACACCTGCGGCGGAGCCGGACATATTTTGTCTTCGCGAGGGTTTTTCCAGTTGCAGCAGACCTGTCCGGCTTGCCGGGGCGCGGGGCGGATGATTTCCGAGCCCTGTCCTGAGTGCCTGGGAGAAGGACGCAAGAGCGAGATGAGCCGGATCAAGCTCAAGATCCCGGCGGGGATTGGCGATGGCGTGCAGTTGCGCTCTTCCGGAAGCGGCGATGCGGGGCTGCGGGGCGGGATGTCCGGCGATTTGTATGTGGTGGTTCACATCAAGCCACACCCGGTCTTCGAGCGGCGCGAGGACGACCTTTTTTGCGGAGTGCCCCTGTCTTTTGGGAAAGCGGCCCTGGGCGGGGAATTGGTGGCTCCCACCTTGGAGGGCCGCGCGTCCGTCCGGGTGCCTCCGGGAACGCAGGGAGGGACAGTCTTCCGGCTCAAAGGCAAAGGGATCTACGATCTCGCCGCCGGCCGGAAGGGAGACCTGCACGTGCGGGTCCACGTCGAGGTGCCGACCCGCCTCAACGCGGAGCAGAAGCGCAAGCTGCAGGACTTTTGCGACTCGTGTGGGGAGGAAAACGCGCCGCTGCACGAATCGTTTCTCGAAAAGGCCAAGAAATTCTTTAGTTAGCGCGAGGCGACGGAAAACGCGGCGAGGCAGAAGGGGAGTGATGGCATGGGCATGAGTCGCTTTTACGTTCCACCGGACGAATGGCGTCCCAGCTCGATGGTGCTGGAGGGGGCCGAGGCCTATCATTGCCTCGAAGTGCTGCGGCGGCGGGCAGGAGATAAGGTCGTGGTTTTTAACGGGGAAGGACAGGAAGCCACGGCGCGGATCCACTCGGTGGACCGCTACCGGGTGGAACTGGAGGTGCAGGGGATCCTACGGAGCCCACCCCTTGCGGCGCGGCTGGTTTTGGCGCAGGCGGTGATCAAAGGAAAGCGCATGGATTACGCCCTGGAAAAGGCCACGGAATTGGGCGCCTCTGAGATCATCCCCCTGGTTTCGGAGCGTTCGGTGGTGCGCTTTGACGCGGCCGAGGCGCGGCGGCGGCAGGCCAAGTGGAGCCGGGTGGCTGTGGAAGCCTGCAAACAGAGTGGTCAGAACTGGGTTCCGGCTGTGAGGGAACCGGTGACCGTTTCCACCTTTCTGGAGGCGGAACTGCCCGCCGAATTGTGTTTGGCGGCTTCTCTCCAAGAGGGGGCGCGGCCCTTGCCGGCGATTCTCGCAGAGTTTGAAGAGCTGCATGGGAAGAGACCCAGGAGCGCCTTGGTGTTGATTGGACCGGAAGGAGATTTCACACCCGCGGAAATGCAGCGCGCATTGCAGGCGGGGTGTCAGCCTCTCACGCTGGGTCCCATCGTGCTCCGGACGGAAACGGCGGCGCTCTATTGTCTTAGTGTATTGGGCTACGAACTCCTGAGAGCGCCCGGCTGATCGAGCGCTGCTGGACTGGCGGGTGCAGATTCTGGGAACGAACCTCACTTTCGCAACGGAAGGCCTGGGAGAACTTCTGATGCCCATGATTCCAAGGAGATGCTCAAATTCCCTCGTAAATCCAACAGAGGACGGAAAAACTGCCGGGAAACGAATCTGAGATTTGCGGATGGGCGTGCTTGTCCCATAGTTCGGCGGCATGATCAGGCAAAGTGGGTATTCTGGAGCGTTGCGGGCGCGCGTGGTATGGGTTTGGGTGGCGCTGAGCACGGCGGGGTTGTTCCCGGCATGGGGTCAAGCCCGCCAGGAGCGAGACCCGGTGGCGGCCGCGGCGGCGGAAACGGCGCAGGGTTACATGCGGGCCATGGCTTCTCAGGAATTCGAGAAGGCGGTGAAGCTGGTGGAAAAGGCTTCGCTGGAATCGATGCAAGCGGACCAGGTGGAGTTCCTCAAGGCTGCGCCGACCATGAAACACGAGGAGGCCGCACTGGCGAGGTTGGGTGTGGCGGACATCAGCGTCTTGGAAAAGATGACGCCGGAGGAGGTATTCGTGTTGCGCAGTAAGGCGCAGTTTGCAGAGAAGGCGGACAACCAGGAGTTGGTTCAGCAGATTTCCTCGACCCTGAAGTTTCAGGTCTTGGCGGTGGTCAAGGAAACATCCCAACTGATCCACGTGCTGTTGCGCAGTTCGCACGCGCGGGGCGAAAAGCGGGTGTCCGCACTGGATCTGGTATCCCTGGTGCAGGAAGGCAAAACCTGGAAGATTTCATTGAACGCGCAGGAACCGCAGATTGCGGAGTTGACGGAGCCGGTGAAGTAAGGAGGGCTTCGTGGAGAGGCGAGGGAGAGTCAGGGTTTGCGGGGAGTTTCCGCGGGGGTTTTGAGGCGCTCGAGGCGCTTGCGCAGGGCTGGACGGGTGATGCCGAGGAGCTGTGCGGCCTTGCTTTCGTCGTTTCCGGACTTGCTCATGGCGCGCAGGGTTAGTTCCAGCTCCAACCAGGCGAGCGGATCAAAGCCGCTCTGATTCTGCATTTCTTGGAAGAGGAAGCCTGCGATCTGGTCGAGGGCGAGGGGTTGCGGCGCCGGAGGTGCGGGCGACGGCGGAGGGGAGGCGGGAGCTGGTGCGCCGGCGGCTTGAATGGGAATGTCGCGGGCCAAGAGCAGGTTGGTGTTGGCGAGGACGACGGCGCGCTGAATGCAGTTCTCGAGTTCGCGGACGTTGCCGGGCCAATGGTGCTTTTGGAGCAGGGCGAGAGCTTCGGGAGCGAAGCGGTAGCGGCTCTGGGCGCTGCGGCCGGTGAGCCGCTGCAGGAAGAAGTTGGCCAGGGCGGGGATGTCTTCATTCCGTTGGCGCAAGGGCGGAATGTGGATGCGCACGACGTTGAGGCGATAGAAGAGATCTTCCCGGAAGCGGCCGCGCTCCACATCGGCTTCGAGATTGCGGTTGGTGGCGGCGAGGATGCGCGCGCCTGTGGTTAGGGTGGAATTCCCGCCGACCCGGGAGAACTGACCTTCTTGGAGGACGCGAAGGATTTTGCTTTGCACTTCGATGGGCATGTCGCCGATTTCGTCGAGGAAGAGAGTGCCTTCGGAGCACTGTTCGAAACGGCCGACGCGGCGTTGCACGGCTCCGGTGAAGGCTCCCTTTTCGTGTCCGAAGAGTTCGCTTTCCAGGAGGTTGGCGGGGATGGCGGCGCAGTTGATGGCGACGAACTCGTTAGAAGTCCGGGAGCTGAAGCGATGAATGGCGCGGGCGACGATTTCCTTTCCAGTGCCGCTTTCCCCGGTGATCATGACAGGGGCATTGGAGCGGGAGACCCGTCCGATGAGCTTGAAGACATCCTGCATGGCCGGGGATTCTCCGATGATGGAGTCCCGGAGCGCTTCCGGAGGGGGGCATTTGGCTTCGTCGGCGGCTTCGCGGCTGGCCAAGGCGATGGCTTCGCGAGCGCGCAGGGCGGCTTCGGCGACGGCGCGCAGTTCGTAGGGGAGGCGCTCTTTGCGCAGGAACTCGAAGGCTCCGAACTTCATCGAGTCGATGATGAAGCTGGTGGCGGGGAAGCCGGTGGTGAGCACGACCATGGCGTTGGGATCCTGCTGGCGGACGCGTTTGAGCAGTTCCACGCCGTTGACCGGAGCGACATAAACTTCGGTGAGAAGGAGAGCGGGTTGAAGCTCGAGATAGAGGCTGAAGGCGTCCTCAGCAGAAGTGGTGACGACGACCCGGGTTCGGTCGCTTTGCAGATGGCGCTGGACCCACCCGAGGAAGTCCGTATCCGGATCGACAGCGAGAATCGTCTGGACGGGAGGGTCGCTCACGGATTGCGGGTGTTGGACTCGGCGGGCTCAGAGGCCGCCGAAGCGGCGGGAACGCCGCGAGTACTCCTCGACGGCGGAGTAGAGGTCTGATTGCCGGAAGTCGGGCCAGAACTTGCGGGTGACGACCATCTCAGTATAGCTGATTTGCCAGAGAAGGAAGTTAGAGACGCGCATTTCACCGGAGGTGCGGACAAGGAGGTCGGGATCTGGATAATAACGAGTGTAGAGGTGTTTGCCGAAGACCTGGGGGTCGAGCATGGCGGGATCGAGGCGGCCTTCTTGGACATGGCGGATGATGCTGCGGATCCCGTCGATGATTTCCTCACGGCCTCCATAACTGAGGGCGAGGACGAGGGTGAGACCCGAATTCTGGGAGGTTGCCTCGATGGCGTGGTGAAGGGATCCTTGGCAATTCTGCGGGAGATCGGAGAGACGCCCGATGGCTTGGAGACGGATATTGCGTTCGACCATCTCCGGGGTTTTTTGTTCGAGAAACTGCTGGAGCAGGTCCATGAGCGAGCGCACCTCGTTGGCGGGGCGCTTCCAGTTCTCGGCCGAGAAAGCGTAGAGGGTGAGGTATTGGACGCCCAGTTCGCCACAGGCTTCTGCGCAGGCTTTGACCGATTCGGCTCCGGCCTTGTGGCCTTCGGTCCGGGGCTGACCGCGTTCCCGGGCCCACCGTCCGTTGCCGTCCATGATGACGGCGATGTGACGGGGGATACGCTCCGGTTTGGGGAGAGAACGCCAGGCCGGTTGTTCCGCTTCAGCGATTTTGGGCATTGCGGACGATGGTTTGGTGGCGGTCGGGGCCGACGCCGACCAGGGTGAGGGGAAGGCGGGTCAAGACCGAGAGGCGATCGAGGTAGTTGCGGGCGTTGTCCGGAAGATCTTCCCAGGCGGTCGCGCCAGAGACCTCATTGGGCCACCCGGAAACCTCTTCGTAGACCGGACGGCAGGCGGCAAAGTCTTCGGGGTCGGTCGGCGGGAATTCGAGAAGGCTCCCGTGCAGTTCGTAAGCCACCGCGATGCGGAGAGTATTCAAGCCGTCGAGCCCGTCGAGATTGGTGATGGCGAGCGAATCGATGCCGTTGACCATGCCGGCATAACGGACGAGGACGGCATCGAACCAGCCGCAGCGGCGTTTGCGGCCGGTGGTGGCTCCGAATTCACGGCCCATGGCGTGCAGGCGATCGGAGAAGGCGGCATCTTCGGTAAGGCAAGGACCCGCTCCGACGCGGGTGGTGTAAGCCTTGGCGACGCCGACGACCCGGTCGATGCGGTTGGGGGGAATGCCCGATCCGGTGCAGGCCCCGCCGGAGGTCGTATTCGAGGAGGTGACGTAGGGATAGGTTCCGTGGTCGATGTCGAGAAAGGTCCCTTGGGCTCCTTCAAAGAGGATTTCTTTGCCCCGTTCCATCGAGGCGTGGAGGAAAGCGACGGTGGAGGTGAGGTGTGGAGCCAGGCGTTCGCCGGCGGCGAGAGCGTTCTCGCAAATGGTATCGACGTCGGCTGGTTCCAAACCGGCGGCGGTGAGGAGTGGATTGACCAGGTCGAGGCGGACCTTGACCTGCTCCCGCAGCCGGCGGGGTTTGAGCAAGTCGCAGGTGCGGATGCCCCAGCGCTCGATTTTGTCCGCGTAGGCGGGACCGATTCCGCGGCCGGTGGTGCCAATCTTGGCTTCGCCTCGCGTGTCTTCCCGCAATCGGTCGAGGTCCCGGTGATAGGGCAGGACGACGTGGGCTGCATCGGAAATGAGGAGGCGATCGGGTTCGACGGCGATTCCCTGGGCGCGCAGGGCATCGATCTCCTCGAGGAGGGAAACGGGATCCAGGACGACGCCGTTTCCAATAACGCAGATTTTGTCCGGCCAAAGGATGCCGGACGGGATCAGGTGGAGGACAAACTGTTTTCCTCCGGTGATGACGGTGTGACCGGCGTTGTTCCCGCCCTGGGCCCGGACGACCACATCGGCGTTCTGCGTGAGGTAGTCCACGATTTTCCCTTTTCCTTCGTCGCCCCATTGGGCGCCAGCAATGATGGTGTTGGACATGGTCGTGGGGCACGCCGGGAAAGCGAAAGGGCGGGTCCGTGCGGCACGGACCGCGGGAACGAGAGCCCGGCGCCGTTGGGCGGCGAGACTTCCTGCCTGGCCCGAAGCCGTCAGGCCTTCATAATCAGCGTGCAGAGAATCAAGGCGACCCAGGCGACAATGGCGACAAAGCCGATTGCAAGCAGACCCTGACCGGATTTTCCGCTCTCCTTTTGAGATCCGCTGAACGGCGACAGATTGTGGAAATTGGAAGGCTTGCCGCTGCCGTGGGACGAAGTGCCGTAAGCCATAATGCGTCGTTTTTAACCCCGGCCGCTGGATTCTTCAATAAGATTGGCGAACTCGGAGAAGAAATAGCGGGCGTCGTGCGGGCCGGGAGCGGCTTCCGGGTGGTATTGGATGGAGACCATGGGGTAGTCCCGGTGGCGCAACCCTTCGACGGTGCCGTCATTGAGATTGATGTGGGTCACTTCCACGCCGCTGGGTAAGGAGTCCGCATCGACGGCGTAGCCGTGGTTTTGGGAGGTGATGGTCACCTGACCGGTGCGGAGGTCTTGGACGGGTTGGTTTCCTCCCCGGTGACCGAAGCGAAGCTTGAAAGTGCGTCCGCCCAAGGCATGCCCTAGAATCTGGTGACCGAGGCATATGGCGAAGACGGGCTTGCGTCCAAGGAGTTTGCGGACTTCGGCGTGGATAGAGTCCAAAGCGGAAGGGTCGCCGGGTCCGTTGGAAAGGAAGATTCCGTCCGGATCCATGGCCAGGACATCGGCGGCGGATGTGCGCGCGGGAACGACCTGGACGGAAAGGCCGCTTTGCCTGAGCCGGCGCAAGATGTTGCGTTTGATGCCGAAATCGTAGGCGACCACATGGCGGCGCGCTGGCGGGAGGGGTTCGAAGCTTTCACCGCACTGGTTCAAGAGCTGGCCGGAGTTGGCTGGGAGGGGACGGCGCAGGGACCAGAGTCCGCTGAGCTGGCCGTCGGGATCCCAGTGGTAAGGGGCTGCGGTGGTGACCTCCCGAACGAAGTCCATTCCGAGAGTGCCTTCGCTGGCGGCGGCCATAGCGGCGGCTTCGGCATCGGAAAGCTCCGGGTCGCTGGAGAGCACCGCGCGCAAGGCTCCCTCGACGCGGAGGTGGCGGGTGAGAGCCCTCGTGTCGACCCCCTGGATTCCCATGACGTTCCAGCGATGGAGGTAACCCTCGAGGCCTTCCTCAGAGCGCCAGTTGCTGGGATGGCGACAGAGTTCTTCGATGACGAAGCCGCGGACGTGGGGTTGAGAACTCTCCTCGTCGATGGCATTGACGCCGTAGTTGCCGATGTGGGGGCAGGTCATGGCCACGATCTGCCCTCGATAGGAGGGATCGGTGAGGACCTCCTGGTAGCCCGTCATAGACGTATTGAAACAGGCTTCCCCGGTCCGTGTGCCGGAGGAGCCGAAGCTCTCTCCGTGGAACACGCGTCCGTCTTCAAGAACGAGTTTGGCGGGAAGACGAGGCACAGCGCGTCGGAAGCTCTCATGTACTGGGTCTGGCGATAAGCAACCGGTTTTTCGTGCCGTGTACGCCGAACGGGGGAAAAGCGCCGGGAAGAGCGCCGGGCCGCCAAGAGTGACTGAAGGGCTGGCGAGAGCGGATGCGGTCGCTTTTTTTGAAGCCGGGGCGTCACGAAAACGGTAGGGTTGTCCGGCGACCGGCGAGGCGGTGGGCGGCTGGGAAGCGCTGAAAAGTTGAGGAGGCGGAGGTTTTTTGCGGCTCGCGGGTCCGGACGGGGCGTGATAGGCTCGGAGCCGGTGAAGGCGAAGAAGAAGTGGAGAGCGAGGAAACTCTGGATCTTCGGGATTCCGGGCCTGGTTCTGGTGCTGACCGTTCCATGGGCTTTCACGGGAGACGGAGGGAGGTGGTGGGGATTTCCGGGTTGGGCGGTATACAGCCTGGCCGCCAGCGTGATTTACGCCGCGATGGTGTCGTGGTTCTTGGGGTGGGGCTGGGAGGCGTCGGCTCAGGGACCGGATTGGTGGAAGGACGAAGGCGAGGAAGACGAGGGCGGGGCGGGTTGAGATGGGTGGGGAGACCGGAGAGGGCCTGCTCGGAAGGGGTGGACTGCTGTATCTGCTGGGTTATCTGGCGGTGATGCTGGGGCTGGGTTGGGCTGGCTACCGAGCGCGGCGCGAGCATTCCCTGGCTGATTTCTATCTGGGTGGGCGCGGCATGGGATTGGCCGTTCTGTTTTTGACGCTTTACGCCACGCAGTACAGCGGAAACACCCTCCTAGGCTTTGTGGGGCAGGCCTACCGGAACGGATTCACTTTCCTGGTGAGCGTGACTTTCATGATGGCGGTGGTTGGGGCCTACCTGATTTACGCGCCGCGCTTGCATCAATTGTCGCACCAGCGCGGCTACATCACCATGGGCGACTACTTGCAGGACCGCTTTGGAGATCGCCGGCTCACGGTTCTGGCGTCTATGCTAGGAGTGGCGGCTTTGGCCAACTATGTTTTGACCAACCTCAAAGTGCTGGGCGAGCTGACGGAGATGATCAGCGGCGGATGGATCAGTTACACCTGGGGAGTCATTCTTCTGGCGGCGGTGATGCTGGTGTATGAAGCTGCGGGAGGGATGCGTGCTGTGGCCTGGACCGATGTCGTGCAGGGACTGGTCTTGCTGGTTGGCGTGGTCGTGATCTTTGCGGCATTGCAGATGCAGAGCGGGGGGATGGGCACGGCGGGGGCGTTGATCGCGGAGCAGCGGCCGGATTTCTACCCGGCTCCTTCGGCATCGCAAAAGGCGACGTGGATGAGCACCCTGCTGCTGGTGTTCGCGGGAATCTCAATGTATCCGCACGCGGTGCAGCGCATCTATGCGGCGCGGGACGCCCGGGTGCTGCGGCGATCCTTACAACTGATGGTTTTCATGCCATTGTTCACGACTTTGTTGATGGTGACCCTGGGCATTCTTGGGACCGCGCGCCTTCCGGCGCTGGACGGGAGCGAGAGCGACCGGGTCACTTTGTTGCTTCTCGAGGATTTGGTGCGGAATTCACCGGGGATGCGCTGGATGGTCTTGCTTTTTGTGGGAGCGATCGTGGCGGGCACGATGTCCACGGTGGATTCCTCCATGTTGGCGATTTCTTCGCAGTTGACGCGCGACGTCTATCAACCCTGGAGCAAAGCGACGGACGAGCGCCGGCTGAGCGCTTTGGCCAAGATCAGTTCAGCGGTGTTGACGGTGATTGTGGTCCTGTTGACGCTCGTCTTGCGCGACCGGAACATTTGGGCTTTGATCGAGATCAAGTTGGAGTTGCTCTGTCAGGTGGCTCCGGCTGTCTTTTTGGGCTTGCATTGGAGGAACATGCGAAGCGGACCGGTGCTGGCGGGAATGATTGCGGGCACGGTGTTGGCCTTGTCGTTGATCATGGCGGATTGGTGGGGCTGGGGCGCGGACAAGCCGCTGGGAATCCACGCCGGCGTGTGGGGTTTGGTTGTCAATACAACCATCGCAGTGGGGGGCAGCCTGTGGCTGAAACCAGCCGGGGCGACGGCGATGCGGGAGAGGGCCTGACCGGCAGCTCAAGCCGGGATGCCGCTTGCGCCTGCCGTGGGAAGGCGCACCCCAATGGGTTAACGCTGGATCACCGCGCCGAATTCCGCGCGGCGGTCATAGTAATCCCCTTGGCCGGTGAGATAATCCTCTCCGTAGCTGAGGGTTTGGATGTTTTGGGAAGGCACTCCCATGTTCAAGAGTTCGGCGCGGACGGCCATGGCGCGCCGTTCTCCGAGGGCGCGATTGTATTCGAAGGTTCCCACTTCGTCGGTATGACCGGCAATGATGATGTAGGTGCTGCGGGCGATGCCGGCGAGACGTTCGACCTTGGGCATTTCGCTTAGGTCGACGGCGGAGCTGTCGAAGGCGAAATAGACCGGTTCGACTGGATCGCGCTGCACGTTTTCGCTGCCGGGACCGTAGAGGGACACTCCGTCCATGCGCGGGGGCAGGGCAGCGTAGTTCAAGGGGTCGCCCTCTCCGGTTCCGTAGGGGTCGCCGCCTTTTTTCCTGAGGCCGCTGCAACCGGCGGCGAAGGCGAGCAAGAGAACGGGGCAGAAGAGGAGGGGAACGCGGCGGAGGAGAAGCGTGGATCTGGTCATGGGAAAGAGGTTAGGGAAATGGTGGGGTGCGGCGGGGCATTAGGGGCTCCAGGAAGGCTCGGCGATGCCGTTCATTTCAGGGAGGAGGCGGACGGCGACGCCGGTTTCCGTGTCGAGCCGGAAAAGGGCGCCACCTGAGGTGAAGACAAGGTGGCGGGAATCGGCTCCCCAGGACGGGTCTTCCCCAGCCCGCAATTGGGTGGTGCGTCCGGTGGGAAACTCGTGGAGGGCCATAACCATGCCGCCGCTGGCGCGCGCCGTGAAGACGAGACGGGCGCCGTCTGGCGACCAGTCGGGTTCCGTGCAGTAGTTGAAACCGAGACTGAGTTTCCGCGGAGCGCCGCCGCCGGAGGCCATGCGGTAGATTTGGGGCAAGTTTCCAGTGCTGGCGCAATAGATGATCTCGCGGCCGTCTGGCGACCAAGTGGGTGAGGATTCGATGGCGGAAGTGCGGGTGAGGGCGCGTGGCCGGCCGCCGGCGGTTCCGGCGACATAGAGTTCACTGTTTCCCGAAAAACTCATGGTTAGGGCGATGGAGCGGTTGTCGGGGGAGAAGGCGGCTCCTCCGTTGGTGCCCGGGTAACTGATGATGCGGCGGCGGGCTCCGGACTGAAGATCGAGGGTTTCGATGTCCGGGTAACCGCTGCGGTAACTGGTGAAGGCGACGAGCCGCCGGTCGTTGGAGATGGCGGGGGCGACGGCGATGGAGCCATCGCGGGTGAGTTGCCGCAGGCCGGATCCGTCGTAATCGCAGAGGAAGATTTCTTTGGAGCGGCCGCGGCGGGCGGTAAAGACGATGCGGGAGGAGGCGAATCCCGGCCGGCCGGTGAGGGCGAAAACGATGTCGTCGCTCAGGGCGTGGACGGAGGCGGGGAGGCTGCCGGCGGCATAGCGCCGCTCGAAGACAGTCTGACCGGCCGGGTTGGACAGCGTGGCCAACACTTGGGGGCCGTCCGCGGAGCCTTGGACCCGGAAGGCGTCAGGGCGATCGGAGAAGGCCACGACGCCGGAGTCGCGGAGGGCGGCGCGCAAGCGTGCTGTGGCGGCGGCTCCAGCGTTGCCGCCGAAGCTGCGCAGGGAAAGGGGAACTCGATTGGAACCGGTGACGGTGAGTTCGTCCTCGAGTTGGGCCGCCAGGGGAGAGAGGGCGGCGCAGGCGAGCAGGGCAAGGAGGGCAAGGCGGGTCATCACGGGATGAGGGGGTTCACTCGAGCTGGAATTTGATCTTCGGCCGGTAGAGTTCCTCGCGGAGTCCGGGAGGGAAAGGATCGACCCGTTGGACTGAGCGGGCCGAGGCGACGGCAGCTTCGTCCATCAGAGCGTTTCCGGAGGACTCGACGAGGCGGACGCTGGTCACAGATCCATCGCGGCGGATCGTGACTTCGACGCGGGCGTGGGGAGCGGTCGAGAGTTGGCGGGGCGGACGCCAGGCGTTTTGGAAGGTTTCCTGAACATGCCGGGAATAGGCTTGCAGGGCTTCGTCCGAGGGTCCTCCTGAACCGCTGGAGGTTAGGGGAGCAGCGGGGACCGCGCGGGGCGGCGGTTCCTCCACGGGAACAGGTTTTGGCGCCGGATCGTCGTCTACGGGGAGGGCCTTGGGCAAGGGGTCTTCGGCGGGGACGGCTTTCGGGGGCGGAGGGAGCTTCGGTTCCGGTTGTGGTCTGGGCTGGGGTTTCGGCTCGGGTTTAGGCTGGGGCTTGGGCTCGGGTTTGGGCTCGGGTTTGGGCTCGGGTTTGGGCTCGGGTTTGGGCTCGGGTTTGGGCTCGGGTTTGGGCTCGGGTTTGGGCTCGGGTTTGGGCTCGGGTTTGGGCACGGGTTTGGG
>JBGTBW010000033.1:0-48680 GCA_041749135.1 Verrucomicrobiales bacterium | reverse complement strand
CACATGCACGGAGGTGGAGAGGCAGGCTGAGACTGTGCATCTGGCGCCATCAATGAAGTCCCGTGGCGCTCGCACGGGCCTTCCCCTCCACGACGGTTTCGTGTCGCACCTGCGACAAAAAACGCGCCGTTGCGTTGGGCGCCGGGCCAGGCGGAGCACTCGATTCCCAGGGTTCCGCCGGGTCCGTGTCGCGTTTCGTGTCGCACCTGCGACAAAAAACGCGCCGTTGCGTTGGGCGCCCGGCCAGGCGGGGAATTCGATCCCCCAAGCTCCGCCGGGTCCGTGCCGCGTTTCGTGTCGCACCTGCGACAGAAAACGCGCCGTTGCGTTGGGCTCCGGCCGGCCTGGCGAATGAGTTCCGCGAAACCCGCCGATGCGCCATGGATGAAGCCCTGGCTTCACCGAAGGCGAGGAGCGCGGGCGGTGGTTCCCACGCGAGGGTGCGCAACCATTCCAGCGTGCCTAAGTGGCAGCAGTCCAAGGGCCGCGGCTTGATCCTCCACTGCACCGGGTGCGCCCGGGCGAATCGCAGAACTTTCCTGGACTGACGGCTGATCAGAATTCCCCGAAATCAGGAGTTCTGAGGCTCTGAATCCGGCGCGAAAGCGGCGAAGGATCGCCGCAGTCCCCGAAGCGGCATTCACAAGAATGCAGACTTCCCGCCAGGCCTTCGGAACTCTCACGAGTTCCGCTACACCAGTGACCCTCAAGGTCTCCCATTCCTTTCCCATTCCCTGATTGGCGGCTCATGATAATTTCCTGAGATCAGGAGTTCTGAGCCTGAGGTAAGCGGAACGAAGGCAGGTAAGAAATGCGGTCTTGCCCCTTTTCCCGCAGGTCTTTCCCGTTCGACGTTGCCGTTTCCAAGATTCCGGATTAGGATTATTCATCGAAGGCTCGCCGGTCTCCCCCCAGCCCGTCCCGACCCTGCCAACTCCAAGTCTGCCAATCCTGGTTTTCAAATGTGACGAAATCGTAACCATTTCGAGTTTTCCCTCTCTCTCATCCCTGAAACGCCATGAATCGCTTCTCTCCCCTGCGCGTCTCCACCCTCAGCGTCGCTCTGCTTGCCTGTGCTGCCCTCACCCCAGCCTCCGCCAGGCTTCTCATCAATGAAGCCCATGTCAATCCTCCCGGCGGTGGAGATGTTGACGTCGATTACCAATACATCGAACTCATTTCCCTGGACGAGAACAACGATCCCATTCAGGAAGACATCACCGGAGCGCAACTCCTCCTGGTCGATTCCTCAGGAGGCAGCGTCGGCAACGTGCAGGTCGTCCTCGAACTCGACGGACTCCAGACCGGAACCAACGGTCTCCTCCTCATCGGCATCGGATACGACAGCCCGCCCGGCGGCGTTTGGGAAGACCAGATCGATTCCGGCACAGCCGTCGCCGATCTCGTCGAACTCGCCTCCCGTGGCAACTACGGATCACCGCTTCGAGACCCCGTCGATATCGGTCCCAAAGACGGGATTTCACTCCTTCTGGTCAGCAACTACACCCAAAGGAACGGATACGACCTCGATACCAGCGACAACGGCGCCCTGAACCGGCGACCCTGGGATCTGCTTCTGGACTCCGCTGGCTACGGCGACGTCGCCCCCGCCTATGAAACCGATCTCGGTCTGCTCGCGGGCTTCACCCCTGACAACTTCAGTCGTCTCGGCGGCAACGGATCACCCAACGATCCCTCCGCGTGGTACGGAGGAAACATCAGCGGCGGCGACCTCGACAGCGTCAATTACAACACCGGCAACATCTTCGGTCCCATTGTTGGCAAAGCCACTCCAGGAAGCGCCAATGTTGCGGCGCCTGAGGAAAACACACTCCTCATCAATGAAGTCGTGCTGGACCACACCTTCAGCGAACTTTACCCGGACGGCTCCCTCCAATTTGTCGAACTCATCAACACGGAAGGCGGACCTCAGCCAACGACCGGTCTCTCACTGGTTCTGGTCAGCACCCACTCCGAATCCTCGGCCGACCGGGGAGAAGTCCTCGAAGTATGGAGGCTGGACACCCTGGCCACCGGCAGCAACGGACTTTTGCTTCTCGGCCACGATTTCCCTGAATACGTCGGTTGGGGAGACGTGCCCAACGCCACCGCCATCGCCGACCCCGATGGCATGGGCGCAGATGACATCCCCTCAACCAATGGATTCTCTCTCCTCCTAGTCCGTGACTTGGACGCTTCCATCACTCCGCGAAACGGCGGTGTCGCCGGTGATGATCTCGACGCCAACAACGACGGCTCCATCGATCTTCCCCCGCCCTGGAATACAGAGGAAGGAACCAACGGAATCCTCGACAGCGTCGGCGCCAGCGAGTTGACCGACGATGGAGTTGGAATCGAGCCGGGCGGCGAAACCTACGCCGAAGTCGACCTCGCTCAGCCCGCCCCCGGCGGGGGATACATGCCCGACGCCGTGTGCCGGAAGCGGTCCGATGCCCGCGCCAATGCCCAAGCCGCATGGTACGGCGGAACTCTGAGCGGACAGTTCGCCGGCAACAGCCCCACTAACATCACATTCAGTTACCAAAACGCGCCGGGCCAAGGCTTCTTCGGCGGTTTTCAAGGAGCCGTAACGCCCGGAACCGCTAATCTCAATGCCGAGAATCCCGATCCTGATTCGCAAACCGGCGCGCGTCTGCTCCTCAACGAAGTTCACATCGACCCGCCGGGCGATCCGGACGGCGCCGCCGAGTTCATCGAGATTCTCAGCACTCACGGGGAAACCTTTTCCACTCGCAATAGGCAAATCCTGATCCTGGACTCCACTGCCAATGGACAGGAAATCCTCGATCTCTGGAACCTCGAGGGTCTCTCGACCGGCCCCAACGGCCTCCTCCTTCTGGGCGACAACTACGACGACGAATCCGCCGTTATGCTCTATCCCGCACTTCGCCACCGGCTCGTCACTCACCGGGAAGACCCCCCAGGCCTCAACGGCTCCGATATCCGCCCTAACTCCACCGCCACCGTCCTCCTCGTCGAAGGCTTCACCGGATCCACCGGCAATCAACTTGACCCGGACGGAGACGGAGAGTTCGATTCTACGCCCTGGACCCAGCTCGTGGACAGCGTTTCCATTGGAACAGGCCCGCGCGACCCTTCCGTCGCCCACATCACTGCGCCTTTCCTCCCGCAAACACTCAGCCGCTTGCCAGGAAACTCCCAGGCCAACTCGCCAGATGCCTGGACCGGCGGCACGATCGAAGGCAACCAGCCTGCTTCCATCCTCTACGATGAGTTTTTCGGCCCTTACGCCTCCGAAGTTTCCCCCGGAGCTTACAATCTTGCCGCCTCCCGCCCCAGCGCCTCCGGACGCCTCCTCCTCAACGAGATCCACGCCAATCCCCCGGGCGGCGACAGCAACTACGAGTACATCGAGATCCTTGCCACCGACCTCCGCGCCGCCTCCACCAATGACCTAACCATCCTCCTGATCGAAACCGCTGGGACCAAGCGGGGCAAAGTCCTCGAAAACTGGAGCCTCGACGGCCTCGGGACCGGGTCCAACGGCCTCCTCCTGCTCGGCAACGATTACACCGACCCGGCCGAAAACCCCTGGGACCAGATCGCCGATCCCGGAACCGCTTACGGAGATCCCGATGGTCTCGGCAACGGAGACATTGGTCCCAATGAAAGTCTCAGCATTCTCCTGGTTCAGGGCTATCGCGGACGCGCCGGCCTGGACCTCGACGCCAATGACGACGGCAGCATCGATGATCCGCCGCCCTGGACCGTCATCCAGGGCACCAACGATGATCTCGCCGGGTCCATCGACAGCTTGGGCTACCGGCTTTGGGAAAACAACGATCCGCCCCCCGGCGGGAACTGGGTCACCATCACCTATGCCCGCGCCGACGTCAGTCAGACAGGCTATCAACCCGACAACACCTCCCGCATTCGCGGCGATGCCCGCTCCAATCTCACCGCCGCCTGGTACGGCGGCGACATGTCCGGAACCGCACCCACCTCATTGAACTACAGCGCCACGAATCGATTCAACCTAAGTGCCCCTGATCTCACGGGCGCTACAGCGACGCCTGGAAAACACAATTTCGGAACCAGCGGCAGCGGTCCCGATGACGACAACGACGGCGACGGCATGACCAACGCCCAGGAAGAACTCGCCGGCACCGACCCGAACGATCCTGCCGATTACTTCCGCCTCACCGGTGCATCGCGGGACGGAACTTCCGCCACTCTCACTTGGACCAGCAAAGCTGGCAGAAGCTACACCGTCGAATTCTCCCCTTCCATGGAAGCCGCCTCTTGGACCGCGGTCATGGACGTAGGCTCGGCCGGCGACGGCGAAACCTCCTTCGTTACCCAGCTCGAGGAAGACGAAGGCTACTACCGGGTTCGCCTCTCGGACTGAGTCTCGGGGAATCCCCTTCCACGTTTGCAATCGCGACGATTCAGCCTCACCATCCCCGGCTGGTGAGCCTCCCCTTGCAGCCTTGGAATGCTGGGCTCCGTCAGGACCTGGAGGAACTCCATCGCAACGGCCTGCTGCGGTCCTTCCAACCGCTCTCTTCTCCCCAAGGCATTCATGTCCAACGCCACGGCCAATCCCTTGTCAATTTCTCCTCCAACGACTATCTCGGCCTCGCCTTTCACCCCGCGATCCGCAATGCCCTCGCTGAAGGCGCTCTAACTTTCGGCGCAGGCAGCGGATCCGCCCGGCTCATCAGCGGAACTCTGGAGCCGCACGCCGCCCTTGAGTCGCGACTTGCCGAGTTCCAACAGACGGAAGCCTGTCTCACCTTCTCCTCGGGTTACGCCGCAGCGCTGGGAATCCTCCCCGCTTTACTCGACCACCGCGACCTGGTCCTGCTAGACAAACTCTCCCACGCCTCCCTCATCGATGGAGCCCGGCTCAGCGGCGCGCCCATCCGCGTCTTCCGCCGCGACCGTCTGGAAAAACTGGAGTCCCTTCTCCGCGAAGCCCGCGGTTCGAGCCCCGTCCCGCGGCGCATCTTGGTTGTCAGTGAATCCGTCTACAGCATGGACGGCAGTTCGGCGCCCCTGCCCGACCTGGTCGCGCTTAAAGATCGCTACCAAGCCGCCCTCCTCCTCGATGAAGCTCATGCCTTCGGTATCCTGGGCCCCTCCGGTCGCGGTCTCGCCGCCCAACTCGGCTTGCAATCCCGGGTCGATATCCTCATGGGCACACTGGGAAAAGCAGCCGGGCTCGCCGGCGCATTCGTCGCCGGATCCCAAGCGCTCGTCGATACCCTCCTCAACCGCGCCCGCAGCTTTGTCTTCTCCACCGCTCCCCCTCCCGCCATCGCTCACGCCGCCCTCACTGCTCTCGACATTCTCTCCAGCGCCGAAGGCGCTCAGCTCCGCAGCCAGCTCCACTCGAACTGCGGCGCCTTCGCCTCCGCTCTCCACCTGCCCCATCCCACCTCCGCGATCTTCCCCATCATTCTTGGAACGTCTCAACTTGCCCTCGAAGCCAGCCGGAACCTCCTCGAACAGGGCTACCTCGTCCCCGCCATCCGGTATCCTACCGTTCCCCGGTTCGCCGCGCGCCTCCGCGTCACGCTCGCCGCGCAGCACGAATCCGCCATGGTCGAAGAATTCGCGGGCCGTCTTGCTGCTTTGCTCAAGGCTCCTCCACTTCACGCAATTCCCGGATCGCCGCAGCCATATCCGCCGCCTTGAACAACCAAGAACCCGCCACCAACACATTGGCCCCAGCCCGCACCGCTTCCCCCGCGGAGGCCGCCTCGATTCCCCCATCGACCTCAATATCATAACCCAGCCCCAATCGCTCCCGCATCGCTCGCGCCGCAGCGATCTTCGGGAGCATCTCCCGCAAAAAAGCCTGCCCTCCAAACCCAGGCTCCACCGTCATTACCAATAATAAGTCTATCTCCGCCAAGAAAGGTTCCGCCGCCCGGAAAGGCGTCGCCGGCCGCAAGGCCAACCCCGTCCGATAGCCGCCCTTGCGAATGGCTCGCAGCGTGTCCCCCACGTCGTGCTCCGCCTCCACGTGCACCGTGATCCCGCTGGCCCCCGCCTCAGCAAATGGCGGCCAATAGCGATCGGGCCGCTCAATCATCAAATGCACGTCCAAATACGCCGGCGCTGCCTTCGCCACTCCGCGGACGATCCCCGGCCCAAACGAGAGATTGTCCACGAAATGCCCGTCCATCACGTCGATGTGCAGCCAGTCTGCCCCCGCCCCCAATGCCCGCAACGCTTCCTCACCAAGACGGCCGTGATCCGACGCCAATAACGAAGGAGCCACAATGCGGATACTGGCCTCGCTCATTCCCCCGGACTATGCTGCCGGCTGCCCGCACCGCCACAGAAATGATCGAACCCGACGACTCTCCGCCCGGTGAAGACTCCCTCGACCGCTCCAGCGATCAGTTCTTCATGAGCCAGGCCCTGCGGGAGGCGCGCAAGGCTTTCCGCCAAGAGGAAGTCCCGGTCGGAGCCATCGTCATCCACGAAGGTCACATCATCGGCCGCGCCGCCAATCAAGTCGAACTCCTGCGCGACGCCACCGCGCACGCCGAGATGCTGGCCCTCACCCAGGCCCAAAGCGTCATCGGCGACTGGCGGCTCACCGATTGCGACCTCTTCGTCACCAAAGAACCCTGCCCCATGTGCGCCGGAGCCATCGTCCAATGCCGCGTCCGTCGCGTAGTCTTCGGCTGCCCAGACGAAAAAGGCGGAGCCGCCGGAGGATTCATCAATCTTCTCCAGAACACGCCTCTCAACCATCACTGCCTGATCACCTCCGGAGTCCTCGCTCAAGAATCCGCCGCTCTCCTCAAAGCCTTCTTCCGGCTCCGCCGCGAGGACCCCCCTCCGCCGAATCCCCTCGATCCCCCACCTCGGCCGCCTCGCGGATAAATGGATCTCGCCGTGATCCCGCCTATTGGGCGTGTCGATTTATTCGGTGATGCCGCGCGGGACTTGGTGGAAGGGTTGGCACGGCGCGAGGAGGGAGCGAATTGAAATTCGTGGCCGGCGAGCAACAAAGCCAACGCTTTCAACAAGTTATGCCCGAAGGGTCGCGCCGTTGGCCGGCTCGCGGAGCGATACTTTCGCCCTGGCTGACGGCGCGCGACGCGGTGTTGCAGAATAAATCAACACGCCCTATTGGCCTGCTCTTGCATCCCTGCGCTCCTGGGGCAGGGTTCCCGCGCCACCCGCCCTGGGCGCCAGCTTCCAGAGGGCGCGACCCCAGCGCCTTTACCACCGTTTCTCTCAAGCCATGTCTACAATACATCTCCGCCCTCTTATTGGATTGCTGAGCCTCCTCGCGTGGATCGCCGGGCCCGGCCTGACGCACGCTGCCGAAGACCATCCCGTCTGCATCTGGGAAGTCGCCGGAACGGCCAATACCGTCTACCTGACCGGCTCCATCCATTTGCTCTCCGCCGACGCTTACCCCCTGCCTCAACCTTACGAAGACGTCTACAAGGAATCGGAAAAAGTCTGGTTCGAAGCTCCTCTGGACAAAGCCAACGACCCGGCCCTCGGCCTTCAACTCATGCAGATGGCCATGTACACGGAACCGGACCAAAGCCTGAAAACGGAGCTGCCCGCCGAAACCTACCAAGCCTTGGTCAATGCCCTTGCCGAGAAAGAACTCAGCGCCCTGCTTCCTATCGCCGATAAAACCCGCCCCGGCTTCCTCGCCCTCATTCTCGGCCAAATCGAACTCATGGAAATGGGCGCCCGTCCTGATCTCGGTCTCGATATGCATTTCCACCAACGCTCTGTGAAAGACGGCAAGGAAACCGGCGGACTCGAAACCTGGGACACTCAAATCAAGCTCCTCACCCGCTTCAACGACGAAGAAAGCGAAAAGATGGTCAGGTACACTGTGGAGAACCTTGGAAAGACGAAAGAATTCTATGAGAAACTGGTGGAGCGTTGGAAGCTCGGCGATGCCGAGGGCGTCGCCGCGGAGATGAACGAAGGCCTCGAGGACTTTCCTGAGCTTGCCGAGGCTCTTTTGACTGACCGGAACCGCAGTTGGATCGAGAAAATCGAACCGATGCTGAAAGATGAGAAAGACGATGTCATGATCGTGGTCGGCACGGGACACTTGGTAGGCAAGGACAGCGTTATCGAACTGTTGGAGAAGAAGGGCTATAGGGTGCGGCAGCTCCGCACCGAAGCGGCGGCTGTGCCGGCGCAGTAGGGACCGCCAGGCTTGTCTGGTTCTCCAAGGAAGGGGGCGTCAGCGGGCCCGGTTATTCCGCCTGGCGCCCGGCTGAACCCTGCCCGCACTCAGGAGTTCTGAGCCTGAGGCAAGGGCAACGCAGTCCCCATGGGGCGCGTAGCGCGCCGCAGTAGAAAGAGCATGAGGAATGCGGGAGTTCTTCAGCGAGGCAAAGGCGGCTTGACCAGCGCGCCGTACCAGATCAAACGTCTGTTTGAAACCAGTGCCTCTCCCTTCCCCAGCCCCCGATCAGTCCACCCGACTTCGCCTCCTCGACGCCGCCGAAGTCCTTTTCGCTGCTCATGGCTTCGAATCCGTCTCCCTCCGCCTTCTCACTCGGCACGCCAAAGCCAATCTCGCCTCCGTCCACTACCATTTCGGATCCAAAGAAGCCCTCATCGACGCCGTCATCGCCCGCTATGTCTCCCCCATCAACCACCAACGCCTCGCCCTCCTCGACAACGAAGAACGCCTCGCTGGACCCTCCGGCGCCGTGCCTCTCCGCCCCCTCGTCCTGGCCTTCATCCGCCCGGTCTTCTCCATGATTCACCAAAGCGAACTCTCCGAAAAACTCTTCTTTAAACTCATGGGCCGCTTCATGAGCGACCGCGGTTACCGGCTTCCGGAAACCATCACGCCGCTCTTCCAGGAAGTCTCCCGGCGCTTCTCCCTGGCCCTCCAGCGCTCTCTTCCGGCTCTGCCCGGCCACCTCATTCTCTGGCGCCTTCACTTCACCTTCGGCGTCTTCGCCCATACCTTCTCCCACCGCGAGGCTCTCGCTCAAGTCACCGGCGGCCGGGCCGGCAACCCTTCGGCTGAAGAGATCCTCCAGCACGCCGCCGATTACTGCATCGGCGGACTCCAAGCTCCCGTATTCACCCCTGAAGTCTGAGAATCGCCCCATGCCGCCCCTCCGATGCGCTCTTCTCCTCCTCGCTGCTGCCCTTCTCTCTTGCGGCTGCGCGGCCGTCGCTCCCACTTCTCGTTACGCCGAACTCGACCTCCCCATACCCGGCGCTTGGGCCGCGACCAGCTACGGCGCTGCCGGAGTGGACTACCGGTGGATCGTCCGCTTCCGGGATCCCGTGCTGCAAACCCTTGTCGATGAGGCTCTGCAAGCCAATCCAGATCTCCATGCCGCTCAAGCCCGTGTCGCCAGGGCCGCCGCAGTCGCCCGAGATGCCGCCGCGACGCTCCAGCCTCAGTTGGACGCTAATTTTAATGCCTCCCGCACCAAACAGAACTTCATCGGATTCCCCGAGGAGTTCACTGGCGGAAGCACTCCTAACTTCATCAGCGATCGCTTTGGAGCGGCCCTGGACCTCAGTTGGGAAATCGACCTCTGGGGCCGCCTCCGCGCCGGCCTCTCCGCTTCAGCCGCTGACCTGCAGGCCGCAGACGCCGACTACCGGGCCGCCCGCAGTTCCCTCGTGGCGCAGGTTGCCAAAGCCTGGTTTGCCTTGGCTGAGGCCAATCAGCAACTCGCCCTCTCCCACGATTCGCTGGAAAGTTTCCGGGCCACAGAGCAGGTCCTCCAGGAACGCTTCGAAAGCGGCGAGAGTGAGGCGGACGTCGCCGCCCAACTCCGCATCGCCAAATCCGACACAGCCAACGGGCGCGCTCAGGTGGAACTGCGCGGTGAACAGCGCGATCTGGCCCTGCGTCAATTGGAGATCCTGCTGGGACGTTATCCGTCCGCCACGGTGGCCGAAACCTCCAGCCTGCCCGCCGTCCCGCCAACGCCTCCCGCCGGGCTGCCCTCCGAGGTTCTGTTGCGCCGCCCGGATCTCCTCGCCGCAGAACGGCGCTTCGCCGCGAGCGGAAAACGCGTCGAGGAAGCTCGCCGCGCCTTCTTTCCCCGGCTCGCCCTGACCGGCAACGCCGGAACGGCCACCAGCGACCTTAAGGAACTGTCCAACAGCGATTTCGGCGTGTGGACCTTGGCTGGCGCCGTCGTCCAACCCATTCTCGACGGAGGCGCCCTCATGGCTCAACGCGACCGCCGCCGTGCCGAGGATCGCGAGGCGCTGGCGCAGCTTCAGTCAGCCGTGCTCCAGGCCTTCCTCGAAGTGGAGACCGCACTGGAAGCCGATTCTTTTCTCGGCAGAAGACAAAGCGCTCTCGAGGAAGCGGTGGAACTGGCCGCGGAAGCCGATGCGGAATCCAGGTCTAACTACAGGAACGGCGTCGGCGATATCCTCACCGTCTTGACCGCCCAAGTCCGGCTCCTCACCTCCCGGGCCAATCTCATCACCGTCCGCCGTCAACGCCTCGACAATAGGGTCAACCTCCATCTGGCTCTCGGCGGCGACTACCTTCCGCGCCCTGCCCAGTCATGAATCGCTCCCGCACCTCGGTCTTGATCGTGTTCATTCTCGGCGGCGCGGCCATCTCTTCGCTGGCCTTGTGGAAATTCCGGCCCGTCGCCGCCAAAACTGTGCCCGCCCGCATCCTTCCCACCGTCGAGTTCGAGACTGTCCAGCGCCAAGACTATAAGGTGCAGGTAAGGTCTCAAGGCATCGTCGAAGCGGTCACCGAATCCACCCTCGCCGCCGAAGTTCCGGGACGCGTCGCCCGGGTCTCCCCTGTCTTCCTGGCTGGAGAGCGCTTTCAAACCGGCGACATCCTGCTCGAAATCGATGCCTCCAATTACCAGGCCGCCCTCGCGGAATCTCAAGCCGCTTTGCAGGAAGCGCGTCTTGCCCTGGAAACGGAAAAGGCCCGGGGAGATCAGGCTCGCCGCGATTGGGAAAAGCTCGGCCGCGGCGGCCCACCCACCGATCTCGTCCTGCGCATCCCTCATCGGGAAAGTGCTGCGGCCAGGCTCGCCGCGGCCGAAGCCGCCCTGCGCAAGGCCGAGCATGACCTCGAACGCTGTGAAGTGCGCGCTCCCTACACCGGACGGATCATTGCCACTCACACGGATGTAGGAGACTACATCACCTCTGGATCCGCCCTGGCAGATATCTACGCTTCCCGCCTCCTCGAGGCCCGGCTTCCCGTCTCCCTTGACGATTACCTCTTCCTGCAGCCGCCCAGCGCCACCGGCGGACCCCCCGTCCAACTCAGCGCTCCCGTCGCCGGATCTGAATACCGCTGGCCAGCGACGATTGTCCGCAGCGAAGGAGCTATCGAGCGGACCACCCGCTCCATCGGTCTGGTGGCCAGGCTCGATCCGGACGCCCAGGAGCACGATCCCCAGCAACTCCTCCGGCCGGGCCTGTTTGTTCAGGCTCGCATCGAAGGAGTCACTTTCCCCAACGTCGTGCGCATCCCCAGGCGGGCCCTGCGAAACGATAGCCAGGTCCTTGTGATCGATGCGGCCGATCAACTCCGTTTCCGCGAGGTCTCCATCCGCTGGCGGGACCCCAGCGATGTCGTCATCTCTGAAGGACTCCAGGAAGGGGAACGCCTCTGCGTGACCTTCCTCGCCGGAGTGACCGAAGGAATGCAAGTCGTGCCCATACCCTCAAAACCTAACGCAGCTCCTTCAGATTCCTAACCCAAGCCTTACGCTTTCCGCGTCCCATGAAGGGTCTCATCTATTGGTTCTCCCGCAATCACGTCGCCGGCAATTTTCTTATGCTGACGATTCTCCTGGGGGGAATCACCACCTGGACCCGGCTCAAGAAGGAGATCTTCCCGGAAACCGAAATCGATGCCGTTCTCATCGGGGTCCCCTACCCAAACGCGGCTCCCGAAGAAGTGGAAAACGGCGTCGTCGTGCCCATCGAGGAAGCCATCGAAGCTGTTGATGGCATTGAACGAGTCACCTCCATCGCCTCCGAATCCCACGGAGCCGTGTTCGTCGAAGTCCGAAACGATTCCGACACCCGGGAAGTCATGGACGACCTCAAAACCCGCATCGACGCCATCCAAAACCTCGCCGAAGAAGCCGAGGAACCCATCCTTGAGGAATTGCTCATCAGGAGTCAGGTGCTCAGTGTCGCCGTGTCAGCCGACACCGATGAACGGACCCTCCGCCAGTTCGCCGAGCGAGTCCGCGATGGGATCTCCGCCCTCGCCGGGATCAGTCGCGTCGAACTCGCCGGCGTCCAGAATTACGAGATCTCCATCGAAGTCTCCGAGCAAACCCTCCGAGAATATGGCCTGACTTTCGAACAGGTCGCCAATGCCGTGCGCAACACTTCGCTCGACCTGCCCGGAGGCTCCGTTCGCACCACCTCGGGCGAAATCCTCCTGCGCACCGCCGCCAAACGCTATTCCGCCGAAGAATTCGCCACCGTCACCGTCCTGACCCGGCCGGACGGCTCCCGTGTCAGCCTGGGCGAAGTCGCCGGCATCATTGACGGATTCGAAGACAGCGTGGTCTCCACCCGGATCGACGGCCGGCCCGCCATCCTCGTCAACGTGTTTCGCAGCGGCGACGAAGACACCCTTCAGATCACCAAACTCGTCAAAGAATTCATCCGCGATGCCCCCCTCATGTTTCCCGAAGGCGTACAACTCCAGATCTGGAACGACACCTCCATCTATCTCGAAGGCCGGATGAAGCTCCTGGCCAAGAACGGTCTCTTCGGCCTCATCCTCGTCTTCATCGTCCTCGCTCTCTTCCTCCGTCCCAGCCTCGCTTTCCTCGTCGCCCTCGGCATCCCTGTCGCCTTCGCCGGAGCCATCCTCTTCATGCCCTTCGCCGGCATATCCATCAATCTCATCTCCCTCTTCGCCTTCATTCTTGTCCTTGGCATCGTCGTGGACGACGCCATCATCGTCGGAGAAAACGTCTTTCGCCGCATGCGTCTCGGCGAGGACCCCAAGATCGCCGCACCTGCCGGCACTCATGAGGTCGGCGTCATCGTGATCTTCGGTGTGCTCACCACCGTAGCCGCCTTCCTGCCCATGCTCGGCGTCAGCGGCGTAAGTGGAAAAATCTGGCGGAACATTCCCTTGGTCGTCATCCCCACTCTCCTCGTTTCCCTAGCGCAATCCAAACTGGTCCTGCCCGCCCACTTGGCGCTTCTGCCTCGCCTCGACCCTAACCGACCCGCCGGCCCCGTGACCCGTTTCCGCCGGCGGTTCACCGACGGTCTGGAAACTTTCGTCGATCGCGTCTACCGGCCCGCACTGCGCTTTTGTCTGCTGCGCCGCTACGTGGTCATGTCCGCCTTCGTCGCCCTCCTCGCAGTGACCTGCGTCTTCGTCGCCGCAGGCTGGATCAAGTTCAAGTTCTTTCCCGACGTGGAAGCCGAGATCGTGTCGGCAAAACTCGTCATGCCCAGCGGCACTCCTGTGCAGTCCACCGCGGAAGCCGTCTCCCGAATTGAGAACGCCACACGCACCCTCGCAGAGGAGTTCCGCGCCGAGGACGGATCATCCGCCATCATCCACGTGCTCGCCAGCGTCGGATCTCAACCCTTCCGCACCGGCTTCGAGGCGGTGGGACAGCCCGGCCTCGAGGAAAACCTCGGAGAAGTCACCCTCGAACTCAGCCCCGCTAAGGGTCGCCAGGTTGCCTCGGACGCCATCATCTCCCGCTGGCGCGAAATCACCGGACCGATCCCCGGCGCTCTCCAGCTCGACTTCCGCAAGGAGTCCGAAGCCGCCGGCAACGCCATCGATTTGGAACTCTCCGGCAACGACCTCGACACCCTGGAGAAAGCTTCCACTGAAGTGAAAGCCGCCCTAGCGGAATACGAAGGGATCATCGACATCTCCGACAGCAACCGGGAAGGCAAACAGGAAATCAAACTCACCATCCTTCCCGCCGGCGAAGCCCTCGGTCTGCGCCAGGCCGATCTGGCCCGCCAAGTCCGTCAGGCTTTCTACGGGGAAGAAGCCCAGCGTCTTCAACGCGGACGCAACGAAGTCAAGGTCATGGTCCGTTATCCTCGCAACGAACGCCTCTCCCTGGCCAACCTCGAGGATATGAAGATCCGCCTCGCCGATGGGACCGAAACCCCTTTCTCCGCCGTCGCCCAGGCCGAATTCGGTCGTGGCTATTCCACGATCCGGAGAGCCGATCGCCGCCGCGCCGTCACCGTCTCCGCCGACATCGACCCGGAGGTCCGTGGAGTCAGCGCGAATCGTGTCGTGCAAGACCTCACCTCCCAAGTGTTTCCCCGCCTCCGTGAAGCCCACCCCGGGATTGAGTTCAAGTTCCAAGGCGAACAAAAAGATCAGCGGCAATCCGTCCAGGAAATCGGGCTCGGAGCGCTCTTTGCCCTCGTCGTCGTCTACGTTCTCATGGCCATCCCCCTGGGCAGCTACATCCAGCCGCTCATCATCATGTCCGTAATCCCCTTCGGATTGGTCGGAGCCGTCGCCGGACACCTGCTCATGCGCACCAATCTCAGCATCATGTCCATGTGCGGGATCGTGGCCCTCGCCGGCGTCGTCGTGAATGATAGTCTTGTCCTCGTCGACTACATCAATCGCCACCGCGACACGGAAGAGTCCCTGCTCCTTGCCGCCTGGGAAGCCGGGGCCGTCCGGTTCCGGCCCATCCTCCTCACCTCCCTCACCACCTTCGCCGGTCTCACCCCGATGCTTCTTGAGACCGACCTGCAAGCCAAGTTCCTCATCCCCATGGCCATCTCTCTCAGCTTCGGTGTTCTCTTCGCCACCGTCATCACCCTCTTCCTCATCCCCTGTATCTACCTCGCCCTCAACGACCTCAAATCCCTCGCCGGATTCGCCCCAAAATCCCACCCTCAACACCCCGTTAGCTCACAAGCGTGACAAGAAAATCCGGCCCCGAATGAGGTCAGCCACAAGCGCTCGGTGGAAGCCCCGCTCTCCAGCCGCTCCTGCAAGGCGAACAGCACCGAAGGGCTGCTCAAGTTCCCATACTCGCGCAATACCGTCAGGGATTCCCAAAAATCGAACTCCGGCATCCGCCGGCGCAAAGCCTCCAATACATCCCGGCCCCCGCCATGACTGATCACGGCATCCACTGGCCTCTCTCCTTCCCGTTGCCGAAACAAGCTCTCCACGGCCCGGGCCGCCAGCACCGGAACCGATCGATGCAACTGATTACAAAGTTTCCCGTCCCGGTTGACGAAACGGATCTTCTCTCGCTCCTTCGGCCAGTGCAGGGTCTGGAATCCGTCCGCTCGCAACCGGGCCCCGCCCCCAGGCCGCCCCCTCCACACCGATCCGCTCGCGCCGTCTCCAAACAAACACATGCTCACCAATACGCCGGGATCGTCATCGACGTAAAAGGCCGCCGAACACACTTCCACCGCCGCCACCGCCACGAGTCCCTCAGGTTTCGTCGTCAGGAAATCCCGCGCCGCCCGCAGCGCCGGTATCGCCGCTCCGCAACCCAGACCGACCAGGTCCTGTAAATACACGTTCTCCCGCATCCCCAGGCGCTCCGCCACATAACTGCTGACGCCAGGACAGAGATAACCCGTGCACGTCGATACAAACAGGGCATCGAGATCGCGCGCCTCCAATCCCTGGCCAGCCCGCCTGAGGGCCTTCCCCAGCGCTTCCGCAGCCAGCGCCGGCGCATGCCGCTCGAACTCGTGGTAGAGCCGTTGCGCCGGAAAATCCAAGATCTCGTTCACGTCCTCCACGGCGAAATGCCGCTTCCGAATCCCGCTGTTCCCCATGAGGATCTTTTCCAAAAGTTCCAAGGACCCACGCTGCAAGCGCCCCCAGGCCGGAGTCGCTTGAATGCGCCGGAAACACTCCTCCTGGCTGTAAAAGCGGGGCGGCGCCGCCCGGTCAATACCTAACAAGAACATATCCGCGGCGTCGCCGGCTCCCCTCCCCGGTAAAAAAGGAGCCCGTATATGCTACGGAACCCCAGCTTCCCCAATATCCCCAGGCGCGGCAGCCGCCCGCCTCCCGATTCCGAGGTAAGAAAAGGATGCGCCAATCCAGCCGCCGCCTCTCGGATGCGGAACCGCTGCTGCATAGCCCGCCCACAGGCTCCTACGGCCTCGCTCCAGCTCACCCTGTCCCCCGAGTAATCCGCCAAGTGTGGGGCGCAGCATACCGCGCCGTCTAAGGCCATGGCCATGCCGCTGCCCGTGAACGGCCCGATCATGCTTCGGCTGTCTCCCAGGCGCAAAACGCCCCGGTCTCCTTCACTCGCGAGCCTTCCCGGACCAATCCGGAAAGCGCTCACTCCCATTGCCGATCCCCGACGCATCTCACCCCGCGCCAGCCGTTCCGCCAACTCCTCCCATCTCCCCTGCTTCAGGTAGGCTCCAAACACCTCCTCCCGCCCAGCGTGGATATCCGCCCGCTTCCGAAACAGACCGCAGGCATTCACCCAACCTCCTTCAACGCGGTTCAGACCCACATACCCGCCCCGTCCAAGATGCATCTCCAGGTCGGCCCGAAGCGCCACGCCGCGGAAATGCGCTTTCAACCCTAACCAAGTCGAAGCGGAATCGATCCGGCGCCCAATGCACCACGCCACTCCTTCGCCTCCTGTCCCGCGGCGAGAAATCCGTTGCCCGGTCCGGATCTCCCCCCCGAGTTCACGGAACCGCTCCGCCAGGGCCGCATCCATCCGATAACGCGAAAGTCCCCAGCCCTTTCCGGGAAATTCACCCCGCAGCAGTTCACGCCCGCCGGAAAACCACGCCATCGACTGTAGGGGATGAGCTTCGTCCAGCAGTTCCTTCAGACCACACTCGTGGATCGTATCGCGGGAAAGCGCATGCAGCACTTCGCCGCATACCCGGTGGCGCGGATAGGTTCCCGCCTCGCTGATGGACACCGGAACGCCCCGGCGCAACAGCGCGATTCCCAAACCCAATCCGGCGGGCCCCCCTCCGATGACCTGGATCTCCTTCACGCCGGCTCCCCGGCCCTCCTCGCCGTCAACCGGTAGGCTCCTAGACTCGACCGGGATACCCGTCTTTCCCTCCACTCCTCTGAGATCCCGAGGGAGTCCGGGAGTTCGTTGCCGCGAAAACCCGCACGCACGCTCACCCGCAGATCGTGAAAGGTGTCCGCGCTGATTCCCGTCAGGCGCAGCAGCGCGCCCAATCCGGCGAAAAGACGGCGCCGCCAGGGCTCGCAAGCCAATATCCATTCGCACCCCGCCAAGAGCCCGCTCAATTCCCTCAGTTCCGCCTCGCGGAAATGATGAAAAACCATGTTCGCCACGACGAACCTGCCCTCCACCGGAAACCCCTGGAGCGTCTCCCGCAAATCGCCTTGCACCCACTCAAACCGGGACGGCCAAGAGGTCGGCCGCTCGGCCAAGTCAAATCCCGTCACCCGCAGCCCAGGGCAGGCTGCGCTCAAGCGTAATCCTAACTCCCCGTCGCCGCTCCCCAGCTCGATCCCTTCCGCCCGCTCCAATCCGAGCCGCTTCAGATTCCCCACCATCCAACGGTAGTTTCCCATCAAGAGGTTGATCCGTCGCAGATCGCGCCGGCAACGCAGAGCGCGTTCATCCCCTGCCTCCAAACCATCCAGGATCTCCGGTTCCACAATCCGCGTTCCCCATCCCGCCGCCGGGATCCCCTCTTCTCCCGCCCGCGGAGCTTGCCATCGCGTCTCCGCGGTGCGCTTTGCCTTCATCGGCTCAACTCCAGCATCCGCAGAATGGGCCGCTCCGCCCGAATCCGCACCTCCTCATCCAACTCCACTCGCGGCTCCAGACGGAGCAGGCAATTGTGCAGCTTCTCCATCGTGTTCAGCTTCATGTAACGGCAATCCGCGCAAGCGCAGGCGTCCGTGGGTCCGGCGATCAAGTTCTTGTCCGGAGCTTCTTTCCGCAACCGGTGCAACATCCCCGACTCCGTAGCCACGATAATGTTGCGCACCGGCGCTTCCTTGCAGAACTCCACCATCTTCTCGGTCGAACACACTTCGTCCGCCAACATTCGTACGGCGTAAGTACATTCCGGATGAGCCACCAGCAGCGCGTCCGGATACTCGGAACGGATCCGCTCGATGCTCGCCCGGGTAAACTCGACATGCACGTAACAGGCGCCCTGCCAAAGATCCATAGGACGCCCCGTCTTCTCCATGACCCAGGCCCCCAGATTCTGATCCGGAACAAACAGGATGTTCCGGTCTTTCGGAACCGATTCGACGATGCGAACCGCGTTCCCGCTGGTGCAAATCACGTCGGAAAGCGCTTTCACTCCAGCACTGCAGTTGATATAGGCGACCACGTAATAATTGCGGTCCCGATGCTCTTCCAAAAACCGCGCCAACCGGTCAGCCGGGCAGGCCTGCTCCAGCGAACAACCCGCTTCCCGGTCCGGCAACACCACTATCTTGTCGGGATTGATGATCTTCGCCGTTTCCGCCATGAAATGCACGCCGCAAAAGGCGATGACCTCCGCTTCCGTCTCCTTGGCCCGGTAGGAAAGACCCAGCGAATCGCCCACGTAATCGGCAATATCCTGAATTGGCCCGATCTGGTAGTTGTGGGCCAGGATCACGGCATTGCGCTCGCGCCGCAGCCGCCGGATCTCGATCTCCAACTCCACTCCCGCGGGCGCTTCCACAATCATAGACATTTTCCTACAATGCAGCGGTCCGCCCCTGGCCGCAAGTCCACCGTGGAGCCGGTGAGGTCCCACGGGAGAGTCCTCCCGCACAGCCTCCCGTCACTCGAAGCAGCCTGCTCCTCGTGCTCAGACTCCGGGCTGTGGAGCGGCGCCCGCCTGCTTGGCCCCGCCGTCGTCCAGCACATCTCCGGCAGCGATTTCCGCCCAACCCGTAAGAGCTGCTGCTTGACCTCATTAGGCCGCTCTGTCACTCTGCGTCTCATGGAATCCCCACGCCTTCCATGTCAACTCCGGTCGACAGCGCCGGCGGACCCCGCCCATCTCCAAACCCGCTTCCGATCCGCGATCAGGGCATTAGCATTGAACATTGATTAGGGGCGTGCGCTCTTGGATGCTCGTAGGCGCAAGCGCGCTTTGCCTGGTGGGATGCGCCGGCCAGCAATCAGCCCTGGATCCGGCCGGACGGGACGCGGAGCGCATCGCACACCTGTTCTGGTGGATGGCCAGCGGAGCAGCGATCATTTGGATAGCCGTTGCCTGCCTTACTTTTTACTCCATTCGCCGGCCAACGGCGGCGATGTCAGCGCGCCAAGCGCGACTGTTCATCATCGGCGGCGGTGCGCTCATGCCCACTTTAGTGCTGGCGGGCTTGTTGATTTACGGCCTGGCCTTGTTGCCGGAACTGTTGGCCCCAGCTCCAGAAGGCAGTCTCAGAATCAAGGTCGCCGCCGAGCAGTGGTGGTGGAGAGTGCGCTATCGCCTTCCTGAAGGCGGGGAAACAGAGCTGGCGAATGAAATCCGCATTCCCGTCGGTGAACCCGTCGAATTCGAACTTGAAAGCCATGACGTAATCCATTCCTTCTGGATTCCCGCGTTGGGCGGAAAAATGGACATGATCCCCGGGCGAAAGACTCGACTTGTGCTTCATCCCACGCGGACAGGTGTGTTCCGCGGCGTTTGTGCGGAGTATTGCGGCGTCGCACACGCGTTAATGGCTTTCGATGTCGTCGTAATGGAAACGGAGGAGTTCACCTCTTGGCTCAATCAGCAAAGCCAGCCGGCGGCTGAGACAACGGAGCCCTCGGCCCTGCACGGGCGAGAGTTCTTTTTCGCCAATGGATGTTCTGCCTGTCACGCCATTCGCGGAACCACCGCCGACGGCATCGTCGGGCCAGACCTGACCCACGTGGGCAGCCGCATGAGCCTGGGGGCCGGGACCGTTCCTAATGAACCCGGCGCTTTCATTCGATGGATCCAGCAGACGGACAAGATAAAACCAGGCGTGCACATGCCCCACTTCCGGATGCTTCCTCCCGAGGAATTGCACGCTCTGGAGGCATACCTGGAGTCGCTGAAATGAAAACCTCCCCCGGCGATCCCAATCCTTTAGACCACGAGCCCCCGGCGGAATTGCAGCGCTTGCAAGAGGAGCGGCTGCTAAAAGCATGGGCGGCGCCAAAAGGGTGGCGTTATTGGTCCGAAGTAAACAATACGCAGGTCGGCCTCTGGTATACGGCGACAGCTTTCCTATTCTTTCTCTTTGGCGGCGTGCTGGCCCTCTTCATACGCATCCAACTCGCCCAGCCCGGCAATGATTTCCTATCCGCAGAAACCTACAACCAGGTCTTCACCGTCCACGGATCGGTGATGATGTTTCTCTTTGCGATCCCTATTTTTGAATCGATCGCAGTTATTTTCCTGCCGCAGATGTTAGGGGCGCGCGACCTGCCTTTTCCCCGCCTTTCCGCATTTGGCTATTGGTGCTTTTTGATTGGGGGCGTTTTCCTGTGCGGATCGATCTTCTTTGATGCGGCGCCGCGGGGCGGTTGGTTTATGTATCCGCCTTTGACCTCCCAATATCAGCCGGGAATAGGCGCGGACATCTGGCTGTTGGGCTTTTCTTTTATCGAAATCGCCGCCATCGCGGCGGCGGTGGAACTCATCGTCGGGACCCTGAAATGCCGGCCGCCGGGCATGCGCATCAATCTGATTCCCCTCTATTGTTGGTATGTCCTGGTGGCGGCGGCCATGGTGTTGTTCGCGTTTCCGCCTCTCATCGCTGGAAGCATGCTCATGGAGATCGAGAGGGCATTCCATTGGCCGTTCTTTGATCCTGCGGGCGGGGGCGATCCCCTGTTGTGGCAGCACCTGTTCTGGCTCTTCGGCCACCCCGAGGTTTACATCATCTTCCTTCCGTCGGTCGCTCTGATCGCGATGATCGTTCCGACCTTTGCCCGGCGGCCCATTGTCGGTTACGGCTGGATCGTGCTGGCGGCGGTCGGCACCGGATTCCTGAGCTTTGGGCTGTGGGTCCATCACATGTTCACCACGGGGTTGCCCGGCATCTCGATTGGGCTGTTCTCCGCCGCCTCCGAAGCCGTGGCGATTCCGACCGGAGTGCAGATCTTCTGTTTTATCGCGACCCTCGCCGCGGGCCGGTTGGTGAAATCGACGCCCATGCTCTTCACCTTCGGGGGGCTGGCTACGTTCGTGGTCGGCGGATTAACCGGCGTGATGGTGGCGCTGGCGCCCTTCGATTTCCAGGCCCACGACAGCTACTTCATCGTGGGGCATCTCCATTATGTCTTGATCGGCGGCACGATCTTTCCCATCCTGGCGGGCCTCTACTATTTTTTCCCGCTCATCAACGGAAAGAAGCTCTCCGATAAGCTTGGGAAGGCCGCCTTCTGGATCACCTTCACCGGCTTCAATGTGACATTCCTGCCCATGCATCTGACGGGCCTCTTGGGCATGCCGAGACGAGTATTCACTTACCCGGCCGGCCTTGGATTCGACACCCTTAATCTTGTCTCGAGCATCGGGGCGTTTGTGCTTGCGATAGGTTTCGCCGTCATCCTGTGGGACGTGGTCCGGCCAAAAAGAAAGGAGCCCCTCTCTGAGCGCAACCCCTGGGGAGCGGGAACGCTGGAATGGCTCCAACAAATGCCCGCCAAACCCTGGGGCGTGCGCTCCATTCCAGAGATCGACAGCCGTTATCCGCTCTGGGATCAGCCAAACTTCCTGCGCGACGTCGACCAAGGACGGTTTTACCTTCCCGATGCCGAAGAACAAGGGCGGGAAACGATCGTCACCACGGCTATCGACGCTCAACCCGTCCAGGTCTTGCAGCTTCCCGGGCCGAGCTTTGTCACACTCTGGGCCGCTCTGACCATCGGTGGCTTCTTCATCTTCGGCACCTATCATCAGTGGGGGTTCGCCTTGCTCAGCGCCATGGCGGCAGTGGGAGTCATCTTCTACTGGATGTGGACCGGGACGGCGATCATTCCCAAAAAGAGCGAAAGGGACGTTGGTCTTGGCCTCAAACTCCCGCTCTATGCATCGGGTTCCGCGTCCGTAGGATGGTGGGCCATGTTTATCACGATGCTCGCGGATTTCACCGCGTTCGTGTCACTGGTTTTTGGCTACTTCTTCTACTGGACCATTCACCACGATTTTCCACCCGATCCAACCCCCGGGCCGGGAGTGTTCTGGCCGTGTTTAGGGGCGGCCTTGGCGTTGGGCTCCTGGGCCCTGACAGCGCTGGCCCAGCGTTGGAACCGGCAGGGTCGCGCGGCGCCCTTTTATGCCGGGGTGCTTGTCGCCGCCTCCCTGGCCACAGCCGCCGCCGCCGCTCTGCTCGCCGGACCCTGGTTAACAGGACTTGACCCGAAAACCCACGTCTATCCCGCGATGGTTTGGTTGCTCACGATTTGGGCCGCGCTTCATCTGCTGATCGGAGTCCTCATGCAGTTCTACACCCTGGCGCGGCGGCTGGCGGGGAAAATGACCGCGGCTCACGACACCGATATCTCGACCGTGACGCTTTACTGGCATTTCGTGGCGATCACCATCGTCATCACGGTCGCTGTGATTGCTGGATTCCCCTTGGTGAACTGAGGACGCCGCCATGAGTTCGCCTTCCGAAAAAAATGAGAGTCTGTGGTTGTTGATCGTATCGCCTACGATTTGGGCGGGTCACTTCATGTTCTCTTACATCACCGCGGCCATTTGGTGTGCAAAGTTCGCCGGATCCGATGGATCACTCCGCCCGGTCCGGTGGGCCATCGCCGTCTATACTGCGCTTGCGCTGGTCGGCATCGGGCTAAACGGATGGAGTGGACTACGCCGCCATCGGTTCGGTTCAGAACCCTTGCCGCATGATTCTGATACTCCGGAGGACCGGCGCAGGTTCCTCGGTTTCGCCACGCTCTTGCTTTCCGCCCTCAGCGCCGTTTCCGTCGTCTTTGGGGCCATCGTGGCCTTGTTCTTTAAGGACTGCCGATGAATCGTTCCGTGCACCTCCTTCTGGCCCTGCTGGTGCTCGCGAGTCTCTGGCTCGGGCCGCTGCCGCATCTCGCAAAACAGTCTTTCTCTGCGCATATGGGCATGCATATGGGCGTGGTGGCGATTGCCGCGCCGTTCTTGGCGTTCGGCATTGCTGGCGGCCCGCTTGATCCCGTCCGCACTTGGCCCGCAATGTTTCCACCGGTGCCCATCTCGATCATTGAGCTTGTCGTGGTCTGGGCATGGCACGCGCCGGCTCTGCATCATGCGGCACGCCATGGAGCCGGCGGCCTCGTGCTTGAGCAAGGAGCATTCCTTGTCGCCGGACTGCTTGTTTGGCTGTCAGCTTTCGGCGGCGATCCCGCTCGACGGGAGAATCGCGCCGGAGCCGGGATTGCGGCCCTCCTTCTCACTTCGATGCACATGACGCTCCTCGGTGCGCTGCTCGCTCTCACGCCGCGCACGCTCTACACCCATGCAGGACACTTCACGGGTCTAACGCCCCTGGAAGACCAGCATCTCGGCGGCGCCATCATGCTGCTGGTCGGAGGCGTATCTTATCTCGCCGGCGGTTTGTGGCTCACCGCAGCCTTGGTGCGCCGAACGATCGCCAAACAGCAGGAGATGGCATGAAGAAGCGAATTTATGCAATAGGAACAGTGCTTTTGGGTCTCGCCGTCGCCGGATTGCTCGTGGCCGCCAGCGGCATCATACCGGTCAAAGCCAGCGCCGGTCACTGGCCGGTCACCCAATGGTTTCTGCGCTTTGCCATGCAACGCTCGATCTCCACGCATAGCCTGCGAATCAAGGCGCCGAAATTGGACGATCCAGGCCTCGTCCTTAAAGGCGCAGGCCACTATGAAACCGGCTGCCGCTCCTGCCATGGCAGCCCAGGGAAGGAGCAGTCCCCCATCGCCCTGCGCATGCTGCCGCCCCCCCCGTTGCTTCCCGAAAGAATAAGAAAACGGGACCCGGAAGAACTGTTCTACACCGTCAAGCATGGCTTGAAGTTCACCGGCATGCCTGCCTGGCCCACTCAGCAACGCGACGATGAGGTTTGGGCCATGGTCGCCTTTCTGCACGAACTGCCGGATCTGGACGAGTCCGGCTATCGTCGTCTTGTCTACGGCGATTCAGGAGCCGGCGCGCCTCCGCCTCTCCCCAGTCCCCCGCCGCCAACGCCTGTGACGGACATCCAGAGCTGCGTGCGCTGTCATGGCGCCGATGGGCTTGGACGAGGAAGCGTTTTCCCGAAGCTCGCCGGCCAGCGCTTGGAGTATCTAGAAAACGCCCTTGAAGCCTATGCGCGCGGTGAACGCCACAGCGGGATCATGGAACCGGTTGCTGCGGCATTGAATCCGGAAGCGATCCAGGACCTGAGCCGCTTCTTCGCCAGCCTCGATGTCTCGGAAGGGACACCATCCCCGCAAGATATTGCGGCGATCGCGCGTGGAAAAGAGATCGCGCAACACGGTATCCCGAGTCAGCGCGTCCCTTCCTGCATTGATTGCCATGGACCCAGCGGCCACCGGGTCAAGGCCGCCTATCCCGCGCTTGCCGGTCAGCCCTCCGGTTATCTTGTTCTCCAGCTTCAGCTTTTCAATGAGGATCGCCGCGGGGGGTCCTCCCATGCTCACTTGATGCGGCCCGTGGCTACGCGCCTCACCCCTGAACAGATGCGCGATGTGGCGATCTATTTCGAATCGTTACGCGGCGATGATCCCTAACCCGCGTTTCTCAGCAACGAAGGCTTGAGCCGCTATCTTGCCCTTCTTTGCAGATTGCAACCGGGTTTCGTGCAGGCTGCAAGTTCCTATCGCAACGTAGACTCTGGCGATTTGCGCAACTGCCTGAACGTGAGGGCCTCCCGCGGCTGCGCGACCTTGGCACATCCTGTGCTCAAAAAGGTTTCTACCCAGAAACAGCGTAGTGGCTGCCTCCGGTCTCACACTCAAACCCAACATCACCATGAAAGACGAGAAAGAAAGAAGGGAAGATAGAAACGAAGATCCAATCACTGGTCAACCCGGATCTCATCCCGTTGGAACGGGCGTGGGGGCGGCAGGGGGAGCTGCGACTGGCGCAGTGGTTGGCGCGGTGGGAGGACCTGTGGGTGCAGCCGTGGGCGCAGCGGTGGGCGGCATCGCGGGCGGCCTCATCGGTAAGGCGACTGCGGAGGCCATCGATCCGACGGTGGAGGACGCCTATTGGGAGGCCAACCACCCGAGCCAGCCCTGGGCAGACCGGAATCTCGACTACGGAACCGACTACGCTCCGGCCTACCGCTATGGGTCCCAGGAGTATGTGGCCCGCCGCTCCTCATGGGAAGGCTCTGAAGCGGACCTCCAAGACGGATGGGATGACTTCAAGGGAGAATCCCGCCTGAAGTGGGAGGATGCCAAGGACGCCGTGCAGGCCGGATGGCGGCGCGTGGAACGGGCCATTCCCCCCGATGCCGATCACCATCATCCAGCCCCAGATTACCCAGACCGATCATCTTGATGCGGGATGCTAACGGCGAACCTTCCATGGAAGACGGCATCCAAGCCTCATGTCAAAAACATTTCAATCTAAGGGAGACGCCAGGGATTGATGAGCGAGCCGAAGGAAGAGCCTCAACGGCCGCCACAGTCTCAGGGGCGACAGCCGGGAAGGGAATGGCCAATGCGCCCGTCCCCGGTTGTCATCCGGCCTGATTACCGGGGAAGTGGAAAGTTAGAGGGAAAGAGGGCGCTGATCACGGGCGGAGATAGCGGAATTGGCCGCTCCGTTGCGGTGCACTTCGCCCGTGAAGGAGCCGATGTAGCGGTCGTCTACCTGGAAGAGGATCGGGATGCCCTCGCTACGAAGGAAATGGTCGAGGCCGAGAAGCGCCAGTGCCTTCTAGTAAGGGAGGATCTTTCCTCCGATGACGGTTGCCAGGCCGCCGTAAGGAAAGCTGTGGGCGCCTTGGGCTCCATCGACATTCTTGTCAATAATGCGGCGTGTCAGCACCCCCAGGAAAGGCTCGAACAAATCCAAGACCAGCAACTGCGGCAAACCTTCGATACGAACATCCTTTCCTACTTCCGCTCGACCCGCGAGGCGCTTCCCCATATGCACGAGGGTTCGGCTATCGTCAGCATAACCTCCGTGACCGCATACCGCGGCAGCCCTGAGCTGTTGGACTATTCAGCGACCAAGGGGGCGGTCGTTTCGTTCACGCGATCCCTCGCCCTATCGCTTGCCCGCAAGCGAATCCGAGTGAACGCTGTAGCCCCCGGGCCGATCTGGACTCCGCTCATTCCCGCGTCCTTTCCACCGGATAAGGTCGCGACTTTCGGAGCCGACACGCCGATGCAGCGAGCCGGGGAACCCTGCGAAGTGGCCCCAGCGGTTGTGTTCCTCGCCTCAGAGGATTCATCTTATTTTACAGGGCAGGTCCTTCACCCAAACGGTGGAGACTTTGTCTGCACTTGATTGACTGATCCGGATCCCTCGAGCGAAAGGGCTCCCCAATCTCGGCCGCCCTTTACTCGGCGAATCCACGGGTTGCCTTAGGGAGCAGGCTGGAAACGATTTGAAGAAGGACCAGAGAAAGGCTAGGATTTTGTCATGGCGCGCTCTATCTGGAAAGGGTCCATCACGTTTGGCTTGGTGAATATCCCGGTTTCGCTGACCAGCGCAGAGTCGCGGCCGGACATCCAACTTCACATGGTGGATAGCAAGAACCACGCCCGCGTCCGCTATGAGCGGGTAAATGCCGATACAGGAGAGGAAGTGCCCTGGGACCGTATGGTGAGGGGATATGAACACGAGGAAGGGCAGTTCATCCTCCTAACCGAGGATGACTTACAATCCATCCAACCCAAGCTCACAAAAACCATCGAGATCAGCCGGTTTGTGAGTCTGAACGATATTGATCCCATCCTCTTCGACAAGCCCTACTACTTAGAGCCAGAGAAACGGGGCCGCAAAGCCTATGCTCTGCTTCGGGAAGCCATGCGCGAGACCGGCAAAGCGGGGATCTCCCGTGTGGTCATTCGGACACGGGAATATCTCTCATCGATGTTTGTTCGTGATGATGTCCTGATCCTGATGTTGCTTCGGTTTCCGCAGGAAATACAGCCTTCCGCCAAGCTCGAGTTGCCCTCGTCGGCCGACAAGGAATGGCTCCCGGGAAAGAAGGAGATGGACTTGGCGATTCGCCTCATTCAAGAAATGACCGAAGAGTGGAAGCCCGGGGAATACCATGACGAATACCGGAGCGCCCTCATCGATTTCATCGAGAAGAAGTTCGATAAGGGCGAGTCTGTCGCCGACGTGAAGGAAGGCGACGAAGCAGGCAAGGAAACCGATGGAGGGAAGGTTCTCGACTTGGCCGAATACCTTGAGCGCAGCTTCAAGAAAAAAGGAGGCTCGGCGAAGAAAAGGGCGCCCCGCCCGTCCAAACCGGCCAAGAAGGCCGCGAAAAAGCATGCCTCAAAAAAAAGAAGCCGCTCGGCTTGATGCATACCGGCGGAAACGCGAATCGCACCCTACGCCTGAACCCGGTCCGAAAGTCGGCCGCCGCATGGGACGCTCCTTTGTCGTTCAGGAGCATCATGCCCGCTCCCATCACTTCGATTTCCGGTTGGAGATAGATGGCGTTCTCGTAAGCTGGGCCGTCCCGAAAGGTATCCCAGATGACTTGTCTGCGAAGCGTCTCGCTGTCCACGTCGAAGACCATCCGCTGGCATACGGCCAGTTCGAGGGAGTCATACCCAAAGGAAGTTACGGCGCGGGCACTGTCGCGATCTGGGACAAGGGAGAATGGGAGCCGTTGGGCAAGGACTGGCGGAAGGCCTTCACTGCGGGAAAGTTGAAATTCACCCTCAAGGGCCGCCGTTTGGATGGGGTCTACGTGCTCATTCGGATGGGAGATGAACCGAACTGGATGATGCGAATGCTGCAGGCCGGCCTTCCGGAGCCGTCAAGTACGCAGTCCCATAGCGAAGAGGTGGGATTCGTTTCACCGCAGTTCGCCCGGCCCGGTTCTGTTGTCCCGTCGGGCAGCGAATGGATTCACGAAATCAAATTCGACGGATACCGGATTATCGCAGTTCAAAAGTCGGGATCACTGACTCTATTCACACGCAGCGGACTGGATTGGACCGGGCGCTTCAAGGTTTTGGCCCGGCATCTGGGCGAGCTGACGTCTAGTGACTTTGTACTGGATGGGGAGGCCGTTGTCTTCGACGACAAGGGCCGTTCCCGCTTTGGCCGCCTGCAGGAGGCCTTACAGAATGCTCGCGGCAGTGAGATCACCTTCATGGCCTTCGATCTCCTGCACTTTCAGGGCCTGAACTTGCGCGATCAGCCGCTGGCCAAACGTCTGGAGCGGTTGGCGGAAGTTGTCCCCGAGGAAAGCGGACCAGTGCGGCGGTCGAAAGTGTGGCCCGCCGAAGCCGGAAAAGATCTCTTTAGACAGGCGTGCCAGAATGGATTGGAAGGAATCGTCAGCAAGAAAGCGAACGGCAGATATAGGGCGCAGTCGCGGCGCGATTGGGTGAAATCAAAATGCCATGCCCGTCAGGAATTCGTCGTCTGCGGCTACACTGCCCCTAAAGGCTCGCTTCCGGGATTCGGGGCGCTGGTGCTGGCGTCCTGGGAGAACGGAGAATTGGTGTCGCGTGGAAAGGTTGGCTCCGGCTTCTCCGATAAGGACCGGGTGCAACTCCTGGAGATCTTCAGGCCCCTCCGAAGGAAGCAAGCAACTCTTCCTCTCGAGGAAAAGAGCGTCGTATGGCTCAAACCCCTGCTGGTTGCGGAGGTCAAGTTCTCCGAAATCACTCGCGAAGGTTCAATTCGTCAAGGAAGTTTCGTAGCGATGCGTGAAGACAAGTCGCCCACGGAAGTTCACTTGGACGCGCCGGAAGACGCCAGCTCTTCAGGCAAGGCGCCGATAGTGATGGGGATCACCATTAGCCACCCTGACCGGCTGGTGTATCCTGGCGAGGGGGTGACGAAAAAAGATGTGGCTTACTACTATGAGAGGGTGGGCCAAATGATGCTGCCCTTTGTTGCCAATCGACCGCTGGCTCTGTTGCGGGCGCCGACGGGAATCACAGGCGAGCTGTTCTTTCAAAAGTCCTTCACCAGTCATGTTCCCCTCAACGTCGAGCAACGCGAGCTTGGCGACGGCTCCAGGGTCATCACCGTCAAGAACACGAGAGGTTTGATCTCCCTTGCGCAGTTTGGAACGATTGAATTCCATCCCTGGGGGGCCTCGCTTCAGAACGTCGAGAAACCGGACTTTTTAACGTGGGACCTCGATCCCGATGCCGCAGTGCCTTGGAAAGAGGTTCTCGGCGCCGCCTTGCTCCTCAGGGACTATCTTGCGGACCTGGGACTGAGCACCGTAGTGAAAACCTCCGGAGGAAAGGGCCTCCATGTCATGCTCTATTTAAAGCGATTACAGGAATGGAGCCTTTTGGCGGCCTTCGCCAAGGCCGTCGCCTCTGCGGTGTCCGCCTTTAACCCTCGCCGGCTTACGCCCATTTCCAGGAAGTCGGTGCGCACCGGGAAGATCTACATCGATTGGATGCGCAACACCCGCGGCGCCACCTGTATCGCTCCCTGGGCTTTGCGGGCCCGGCCCGGAGCGCCGGTTTCGATGCCGGTCAATTGGTCGCAGCTTCCCCAAATCTCGCCTTCCGCCTTCACGATTCATCAACCGCCGCAGACCCCCAGCGAGTGGCGCGAGTTGAAGCCCCAATCCGTAACAAAGCCCGTGCTTCGGCAACTCGGTGCGCTGTAGCCCCGCACCGCACCGGTCAAATCAATTGATCAGTCATCCGGCGGCGGCCGAAGCAGAGCAAGCCTCACTGGGACCCGAAGGCATCCTGATTGCTTGGAGCAACCAAAAGTTCAATGCATCGGTTAGCCCGCATTCCTTACACTGTTTCATCGCGAGGGGCCAGCGAGCCCCTTGCGGAGGGCCGAGCGAAGCGAGACAGCCAGCCCGGCGGGCTGCCCGAAGGGCGGAGCGCAGCGACGGCAACGCGCGCGCAGCAGAAGGCGCAGGGCTGGGTGATTACACCCTGTTCAAGCCTGAGGTAAGCGCAACGCAATCCCCATGGGGCGTAGCGCGCCACAGCAGAAGAGTATAAGAAATGCGCGTTAGGAGTCCGAGACGCGTTCGGGTTTCCCCTTGCGCTTGGTTGATGCCATTTCCTTAAGCTCCTTCTCCGTCATCGATTGGACCATCTCCTTGGAAGCGCCTTTGAGCTCGGATTTCGGGATGTCTCCCCGCTTGGCCGAAAGAGCCGCGCCGGCTGCGCGTTGTTGCTTTTTGGATTTTGCCTTCATGGTATGTCTTGTTCAATTCCCGGATCTCAACGTGCTCCGTGAAATACACAGGGCATCTTCCAGTGATCCCAGCTTGAACCGTGCCGTCCGGCGAGCCAACGCTCCAAGGGCGGCGCAAGTGACTTCCCACTCTTAGGTTATGCGCCTGCGACCGTTTCAGAAACTCGAAATCTGAGAAACCCTCGGCTTGCAAAATGCAGTGCGGCTGGACGAACAGGCTTCGCTCCCAAACTGCTTTCCAACTCCCGCCTGCTCCGAAGGGTCCATTCAGCCCGTTCGCCGCCTGGGCAGAACGAGAGAGATGGCTCCGGCGGCGATAAGGAAAACGGCAGACGCCAGCAGGCACCAGACCAGCCCTCCGGCCCCTCCGCTGCGCAACCCGATCTGGTAGAGCAGTCCAGAAAGCACGGTGCCCACGAGCCGCCCGGAAGCGTTGGCCATATAATAGATGCCGACGTTCATCGCCACTTTGTCGTGATCGGTGTAGTCGAGGATCAGGAAGGAATGCACCGCCGAGTTCAGTGCGAATACGCCGCCGAAGACAACCAGCCCGGCAATCACCACCCCAGCGGCATTCCAATCGAAGAGGAGCCCCATGGCAATTGCCGCAGGGATCAGGGCAAGTGCAAACGCCAGGGCCGTCGCGGTTCTTCCCGTAGGATCCGCCCCTCGCAGCACCACCGGCGCGGAGGCCTGCACGAGGCCATAGCCGATGACCCAAAGCGCCATGAAGCCGCCCGCTTGCCAGAACTCCCACCCGAGCACAGAGGAAAGGAAAACCGGCAACGCCACCACGAACCACACGTCGCGCGCGCCAAAGAGAAAGAAGCGCGCAACCGACAGCAGATTCACTGCGCCATTCTTGGACAGCAGGCGCCCGAAATCCGGCTTCTTCTTCACGTCTCCCAGACCTCCGCGCATCAACAGAGCGGCGAGGACGAGGGCGACGCCGACGCCGGTCATGAGCACCGCGACGGAAGCGCGAAAGCCAATGACCGAAAGCAGCAGGCTCCCGACAAAAAAGCCAACTCCTTTCATCGCATTTTTGCTTCCGGTTAGCAGCGCCACCCAGCGGTAAAGCCGGCCTGCGGCATCTCCGGCCACGAGTTTCACCGCGCTCTTGCTGCTCATCTTGGTGAGATCCTTGGCAATGCCGGAGAAGGCCTGCGACATCATCACCCAAGCCGCCGTCAACCCGGAGAGCGGCATGAAGGCCAGCATCCCGAGTGCAAGCAACTGCGTGGCAAGCCCCATGAACAGCGTGCTCTTCAGTCCAAAGCGCGACGCCAGCACACCGCCGGCGAAGTTCGTGACAATGCCGAAGAACTCATAAAGGAGGAAGAGCGAAGCGACCTGGAAAGCGCTGTAGCCGAGTTCGTAAAAGTAAAACAACACCAACATCCGGATCGCGCCGTCGGCCAGTGTGTCCGCCCAATAGGCCATCGTGACGATGGCATAGTTCCTTGTGCCGGCGTTGCTGCTCATGGCGGCCTCACAGGCAACGAGCCACCTTGCGGGCGAGTTCCGCGTAACGGTTGGCGTATCCCCATTCGTTGTCGTACCACGCCAGGATCTTCACCTGTGTTCCGCCGGTCACCATCGTGGATCGCGCGTCGATAATGGATGAACGCGGGTCGTCCTTGAAATCGACCGACACCAGCGGTCGCTCCTCGTAGCCGAGGATTCCCGCCAAGACGCCCTCCGCCGCTTCCTTCAAGAATGTGTTCACTTCCTCGACCTCCGTCGCTCGCGCGACCTCGAAGACGCAGTCCGTCAACGACGCATTGAGCAGCGGAGCTCGCACCGCGATCCCGTCGAGTTTTCCTAACAAATCCGGGAAGATCAATCCGATGGCTGTGGCCGAGCCGGTCGTGGTCGGGATCAGCGAAATACTCGAGGCCCGGGCCCGGCGCAGGTCCTTGTGCGGCGTGTCCAGAATCGACTGGGTGTTGGTTATGTCGTGGATCGTCGTGATCATCCCGTGGCGGATGCCAATGTTCTCGTGGATGACCTTCACCACCGGAGCCAGGCAGTTCGTTGTGCAGGACGCCGCGGTCAGCAAATGATGCTTGCCCGGTTCGTAAAGGTGATCATTGACGCCCATCACCAGATTGAGCGCGCCGCTTTTCACCGGGGCGGCGACGATGACCTTCTTCACTCCGCCATCGAAGTAGGCCTCCAACTGCTCCGGCGCACGGAACTTCCCACTCGCTTCCAGCACCATATCGACGCCCAGATTGCCCCAGGGGACATGAGAAAAATCCGGGAGGCTCGTATGCCCGGTTCTCCGTCCTTCCACACTAAAGTGATCGGGGCCGCCAGAGACCTCGCGGTTCCATCGGCCGTGAACCGAGTCGAAATAGAGCAGATGCGCGGAAACTGCGCCGTCGCCGCCGGTTTCGTTGACGTGGACAAACTCCAACTCCGGGAACTCCCAGCCGGCGCGAAAGGCCAGCCGGCCCATCCGCCCGAAACCGTTGATGCCGACGCGTATCGCCATGGGCCCGTTCTGCAGGAGTTCTCGATTCAGGCGCCCACTCGGACTCGGCGCCTGCCGGCAAGCCGCTTTGGGCCGGGGCAACAGGAGTTCTCGCGTTGGGACAACCGGCGCGCGGCCAACGCCCCGTCGCTGGGATAGAAAGCTGGATCCGCAAAGGCTTGCGCGATCCGGCGCAAGAGAGGCAGGTGCTGGGTGGCGACGCGGAAGTAAGTCCACTTTTCGCACTTCTCGTCCTCCAGCAGGCCGGCTCTCCGGATGATCTGAACGTGGCTCGACACAGACGACTGCGGCATCCCCAGAATATCGGCCAGTTCGCAAACGCAGAGGGCTTCCTCCATGACCAGCCGGAGGATGCGCCAGCGGGTCTCATCGGCAAGCGCACGGCTAAACGCAACGACATTGATCATAACGATCATTATCGTCGCGACCAATCCCATTTCGTCAAATGAAGAATCCCCAAAATCATCCCGCACTCTTTCTCCACTCCCGGCAGGCTGATCGTTGACAGCAAAACAGCCCCGTTCTTTGATGCCTCCAGGCGAACCACCGTCGCCCTCAACACCGGCGTCGATGGGGGACTTGGACTTGCTGATCGATATCTCGCCAGAGAAAATTGGACATTCAAGGATCTCCCCAGTTCTCAGATCTTCTCCTGCCTCAAGTTTTTTCCTGTGAGAATCCCTCCCACCCGCAGGCTCCAACTGGAGCCCACAGAATGAAAGTTTTGCTTCGCGAGCCACTCCTCCACTTCGTTTTGCTCGGCGCTGGTCTCTTCGCTGCCTACGCGTGGTTTGACCGCCAGGATGAGGGTCCCACCACGAGAATCATCGTCAGCGCCGGTCGCATCGAACACCTCGCCGTCGCCTTCCAGCGCACTTGGCAGCGCCCACCGACGAGCGAGGAATTGAAGGGTCTCATCGATCAATTCGTGCGGGAGGAGGTTCTCAGCCGAGAAGCCTCGAAGCTCGGGCTCGACCGCGATGACGCCATTATTCGCCGCCGGCTCGAACAAAAAATGCAGTTTCTCGCCGAAGACGCCATCGCTCTCGAGACTCCCGCCGACGCCGACCTGGGCCGTTACCTCACCGGGAATCCCGGGAAATTTCGAGTAGATCCTACCTACACCTTTGCTCAGGTATACCTGAGTCCGGACCGGCACAGGGAAGACCTCGATACCGTGGCCGCCCAATTGCTCGCGGAGCTGAAAGTGGCCGGCGCTGGCGCTAACTTCGAGGCATTTGGCGATCCCTCCTTACTCCCGTCCAGCTTCGAGCAAGAATCGCATGGCCGCATTGATTCGACCTTCGGAACGGGTTTCGCCGCACGACTCGCGGAGGTTCCCCTGGGCCAGTGGAGCGGTCCCCTCTCTTCCGGTCTCGGAGTTCATCTCGTTTTGGTCACCGGGCGAACCGAAGATTTCCTCCCGCCCTTGGAGGAAATCCGGGACAGCGTACTCCGGGAATGGACCCACGAGCGCCGCACCGAGATGAACCGTCTCTTCCTCGATAAACTTCTCGAGCAATACGAAATCGTCGTCGAACAACCCGGAGCCGCTCCCGCGCCGGCCCCGCTTCAACCTCCATGATGAGACGCGGCTCCGCCATCCTGCTCTTCGCTCTGGCCTGGGTTCACGCCGTCTCCGCCCACGAATCGCGGCCCGCCTACCTCGAACTCCGCGAAACCGAGCCCGCTACCTTCGACGTGCTCTGGAAAGTCCCGGCCCGCGGCGGCGCTATGCGGCTGGGCATCGATGTCCTCTTTCCGCCAGACGCCGAGATCCTCGGAGAACCACGTTCCTTCTTTGCCGGGGATGCCCACGTTCGACGCTGGCGTGTCCGCCATCTTCACAGTTTCGAAGGCCACCCGATCTCCATCGAAGGTCTGCCCGCCACGCGCACCGACGCCCTGGTGCGCATCATCCGTCTCAACGGAGTCACGCAGACCACTCGCGCCACCCCCGACGCGCCTGCCTTTGTCATCGAGGCCAGCCCCAAAGGGTGGCAAACGGCTGCAACCTACTTCCCCCTCGGCGTCGAGCACATCCTCCTCGGCGTTGACCACCTGCTCTTCGTGTTGGGTCTCCTCCTTCTCGTCGAAGGGCGGCTCATGCTTCTCAAGACCATCACCTCATTCACCGTGGCCCACAGCATCACCTTGGCCCTCTCCACGTTCGCCATCGTCCGCATACCGGAGCCTCCTCTCAATGCCGCGATCGCCCTGAGCATTCTCTTCCTCGGGCCCGAGATCATACGCAAGCAGCGCGGTCAATCCAGCCTAACGATCCGCCGCCCGTGGATGGTCGCATTTCTCTTTGGACTGCTCCACGGAATCGGCTTCTCCAGCGGTCTCGCCGTGACCGGGTTGCCGCGCACGGAGATCCCCTCGGCCCTCCTTTTCTTCAATCTGGGAGTCGAAGCCGGGCAGCTCGCCTTCGTCGGTGTTGCGCTCCTTGCGGTCCAAGCCATCCGCACCCTCGAACTGGACCGGCCGAAGTGGACAACCAGAATCCCGGCCTATCTGATTGGTTCTCTCGGCGCCTTCTGGACCATTCAGCGTATTGCTCTCCTCGCCGCCGGTCTCTAACCCGCCCTGATGTCATTCCATACGCTCGCTCCGATCACCCCCGTCTTGGCTCACATGGGCGAAGGCGGAGGCAGTTTTGTCAGCGGCCTGTCGCATCCCATCGGCGGCCTCGATCACATGCTGGCCATGGTCGCCGTCGGCCTTTGGGGAGCGCAGCTTGGCAAACCGGCAATCTGGGTTTTGCCTATCTCCTTCCCTCTAGTGATGGCCTTCGGAGGAGCCCTTGGCCTCCTGGGCGTCCCCTTGCCAGGGGTGGAAGCCGGCATCGCTTTATCCGCCGTCGTCCTCGGCCTCATGGTGCTGATCGAGGCCGAACCCCCCCTCGCCGTGGCCCTGACCGTGGCCGGGTTCTTCGCTCTCTTCCACGGTCACGCTCACGGAGTGGAACTGCCGGAAGGTCAAAGCGGCGTTCTCTACAGCATCGGATTCGTCATCGCCACCGGCTTGCTGCACGGCGCCGGCATCGGAATCGGGGTCCTCCATCGCTGGAAAGCCGGGCGCCGCGGGCTCCGAGCCGCCGGAGGCATCGTCTTGTTAGGTGGTTTGTACTTCCTGGCGCAAACCTGCGGGCTCAAAGTCTGATCTCCATGACTCTCAATCGCTCCCCCTGGCGAGCATATTACTGCATGGGGTTGGCGATCCTTTCGGCAATCCTCGCCCCGGCGACTGCTTCAGCCCACCTGGTAAGTTCGGGAGCCGGGCCGTTCTACGACGGCGTCGCGCACTTCTTCCTTTCCCCGGAAGATCTGATTCTGGCCTTCTCCTTAGCCCTCTTCGGCGGCCTCAGGGGAAGACGAGCCGCTAAGGCCCTCGTCCTGGCCCTGCCCTCCGCCTGGTTCGGCGGCTGCGCAGCGGGCTTGTATTTCAGCAGCCCATCCCCGCCTGACGCCCTGCTTTTCGCCGGGATCATCCTCGCGGGACTGCTGGCCGCGATCAACCCAAAACTCCCGGCGGCTTTCCCCGCCCTTCTGGCGGTGATCCTCGGCATCTGCCACGGGTTCGCCAACGGACGCGCCATGGCGGCGACCCACACTCCGCTGCTCGCAGGAGCCGGAATCGTCGCCGCTCTCGCTCTTTGGGTCTTGTGGACCGCCGCTCTGACCGTCACACGCCGGAAGCCATGGCAACGCATTGCCGCCCGAGTCCTCGGGAGCTGGGCCGCTGCCATCGGGCTTCTCGCCATCGCCTGGCAGTTGCGGCCGGGCTCCTGACCCAAATCCCTCATACCCGGTTCAGCATCCAGCAGGCCGAGGCCAAAACGAAAGCTCTCACCCCACTCGGCCGGGTTTTTGCTGGCGACTCCGCCGGATTGAACTAATTTTTTTTATGACCATCATCCGGATGCTACCCTGCCTCGCTCTTGCTCTGCTGTGGAGTGCCCAGCCAGGAGCGCTGGCCGCAGCCCCTCCGACCAAGCCCGTGGCTCCGGCCCGGGATTCGTCCGAGCCCCGATTAGCTCCAAAGTGGAGGTTTTGGAAACGCGACCGTCCGCAAGAACAAGTCCCGGCGCCAGCGGTTCCCCCCTCGCCCCAAACCCCTGCGCCAGCCCGGGCTCCGGCGCCCGCCCCACCTCCCCAGCAAAAACCTGCCGAAGCGCCTACCGCTCAGCCGCAACCTGCTGAACGTGAACGCTCGGGATGGCGTTTACCCAAGTATCGCGGTCCAGAGTTCCGAATGCCCGAGATCAATCTGCGGGCCCCCAAGATCGTCCTCCCCAAACTATCATTACCACAGATCAACGCTCCCGGAGCGCCCGCCTCCGCAGACCTCGGAACGGTGGGGTTTTCCGACCCGGACTCCGGTCGCCTCTTCTACGTGATCCGGCGAGAACGCACCCGCTTCTACCTGCTGAGTCCACAGCAACCTATGGGACCAGATGACTTCCTGGCGCAGGGGACGCTTGTACAACTGGTGCGCTCCGACAAAGGATGGGCTGACATCCAACTTCCGGACGGACGGGTCGGCACCGTCGGGACCAACAACTTGCGCTTGGCTGGCGGATCTGACGTGCCCGGCTACATCGCCGATCCATCCGGATCCCGGGGCCGTGTCGATGCCTTCGATCCCGCGTTGCTCTCCGAGGATTACGTACCTGCGCCGCTACCGGGTGGAGAAGGATCCGAAGGGGATGGAAGCCTGCTGGGGCCTGGAGACGTCCTCGATTCCATCGGCGCGCCCGATGAAGCTCTCGAAAACGTCGGCGCCTCTGACGCCCCTCCCAAAGACTGGTCTGTGCCTACCCCGGGACAACCCGTTTCGCCTGACGACCCGAGCGCCGTCCTGTCCGGCGCGGATACGTCCGGCGAAGTGAAGGATTGGTCCGTGCCCGGGTCCGGCCCCGAGACCGGCGACCCAAACCCGGAGGCTCCGGAAACGCCTCCGGCTGCTGAGGCCACGGAGGAACCAAACCCCGGCGACGCAGAGAAGCCAGAGACCGCCGATCCGCCGGCCTGAGCCGGCTCATGATCCAACTTGCAATGCCCGATCGAAGCGGCTGCCCGTCTGAGCATCGCTCCGGCTGCACAGGGCGGTTGGGAATCGTCAACGAGTTCGATGAATTCTCGTCCCACCTGGGACGAGAATTCAGAACTGCAGAACTCCTGACCTATCGAGGGAGATCATGGACAGGGAGGAAAATCGTTGAGCCGAAGCGAGACCGCCTCTCGGCAGATGACGCCCTACTTGTGGGGCGGACACTCCTGTCCGCCGACGGAACCTGAAGAGTTCGCGGGCAGGAGTGCCCGCGCCACATCCCCCTCCAGCTCATCCAAATTCCTCGAGATCAGGCTTTCAGAACTGACGGGGGATCCTGTTCGAGGCCGAGGCCAGCGCAACGCAGTCCCCATGGCGCGGAGCGCGCCGCAGCACAAACACTGTGAGCAATGTGGGCTACTGCGAAGAGGCATGTGCCGCCCGGCATGCCTTAATCGTGTTGGAGATGAGCATGGCGATGGTCATCGGACCAACGCCGCCCGGAACCGGTGTGATGGCGCGACACTTGGGCGCCACGGCCGCGAAATCGACGTCGCCCACCAAAGAATACCCGCTCTTCGCCGACGGATCCGGAACCCGGTTGATCCCCACGTCGATCACCACCGCCCCATCCCGGACGTGACCGGCTCCGAGAAACCGGGGCCGCCCCACGGCCGCAACAAGAATGTCGGCCGCGCGGGTCACCGCCGGCAGATCGCGCGTCCGGGAATGGGCCACCGTGACGGTGGCGTCGGCGCCGGCCCCCTTGTTCATGAGCAGTAGGGCCAATGGTTTCCCCACAATCAGACTTCGTCCGACGATCACTACATGCGCTCCGGGGATGGCGACCCCGCTCTCGATCAGAAGCCGCTGACAGCCCAGGGCGGTGCAAGGAACGAATCCCGCGGGATCTCCCAGGACCAAACGGGCCACGTTTACCGGATGAAAACCATCCACATCTTTGTTCGGATCGATCTCCCGGATCACGGCCGCCTCATCGATGTGCGGGGGCGGAGGCGATTGTAGCAAAATGCCGTGGATTGCCGGGTCCCGGTTCAACTCGCCGATTCGCTGGAGCAAAACTTCTTGGCTCGTCGACTCGGGCAACTCGAGCTTGAGCGAATGCAGGCCTAACTCACGGCAAGTCCGGTCCTTCGATCGCACGTAAGCCCGTGATGCCGGATCGTCCCCGATGAGCACCACCGCCAACCCGGGCCTCCAGCCGTGACTCGCCATCGACTCCAGCTCGCGCCGGCATTCCTTCAGCACGACTCCCGCAACCGATTTTCCGTCAATGATCTCCGGCGTCATCACTGCCCTCCAATGGTTTCCGCATTCGAGCTTCCACCTCCGAACGCAGCGCCTCAAATCCCGCCTCGTCAAGCTTCCGGGCAACGTGGAAAGGCTCCGAAAAGGCCACCCGCACCCGGGACAAGGGAAGGGGTATCTGGTAACGATCCCAAGAGCGCAACTCCAAAGCCTTGGAATACTCCACGTGAACCAGTCGCACCGGAGCTCCGGTCAGTTGCGCCAACTTCAGGGCCCCTGGTTTGACCACGTAGACGGGCCCGCGTGGACCGTCTGGCGTCATAGCCACGTCGCTGCCGTCTCCGATCACTTTCACCAAAGCTCGCAGCGCCTCGCGCCCGCGCCGAGAACTCGAACCCCGGATCACCTCCATCCCGAAGCGCTTCACCGTCCGCGCTAAAACCTCGCCGTCACGGCTCACGCTAGACAATACGGTCACTCGCCGTTTTCTCAGAAAGCGTATGCGAACCACCGCGAGCGCGGCAACCCGGTTGTGCCAAACGAGCCAAATCACCGGCTCCGTGTCCCTGCGGTTCGCCGTGCCGAAAGGATCATCAAACTCAAACCGCAGCGTACTTCCGAGAGTCCGAATGGCGGCTGCAACCAAAGGTGGAGCCACCACTACTTTCCATGCCCCTTTCACAAAATCATGCCGTTGTGCACTTAAATCCAACGCGCCGTATGCAGATCACTCGTAAGCTTCGTCTGCTTCCTTCGCATTTCCGCATAAGCCTCCCGCCTGTCCTCGTCGGGTGCACAGCGGGTCGATTCATCGAGTTCCACCCACCTTTTCGTCCAATCCAGGATTCCTTGCTCGTCGAAGCTTCCGCTTCCGCTGCAAGTGGCCGCAGCTTGCAGCGCCGCTCCCAATGCCGCCCCTTCTCCAGTCCGCAGGCAAACCGTCTCGGCCCCGAAAGCGTCCGCCGCCACCTGTCTCCACAGCTTGCTGTTGCTGCCTCCGCCGGTGAGCCGGATCTCCGATGGCGCAACACCCAAATCACGAAAACGCTGCATCCCGTAGGCAAGTCCCAGGGTCACCCCTTCCAGGGCCGCCCGCGCCAGATTCCCCGGAGTCAGATTGTCGCTGCGCATCCCGTGCAACACCGCACAGCCCTCAGGGAGATTGGGCGTCCGTTCGCCATTCAAGTACGGGAGAAACAGCAACCCGCCCGCCCCGGGAGCCGAGGATTCCGCCTGAGCCTCGAAGCCTTCGAGGTCCCAACCGAAAAGCCCCCGCATCTGCTCGGTCAACACGGTCACGTTCATGGTGCAAACCAGCGGCAACCAGTGACCCGTGCTATCGCAAAACGCCGCCACTTCGCCGCGGGGATCAATCACGGGTTCACCCGCCGCTGCGTAAACCGTTCCTGAAGTGCCCAGGCTCACTGTGAAAACCCCGGGGGCTACGTTTCCCGTCCCAATGGCTCCCATCATGTTGTCGCCTCCTCCAGCGCTCACCAGAACGCCGTTTCCTACACCCCAGCGCGCCGCCAAATCCGGTTTCAACTCGCCCTGCGCCTGGCGCGAGTCGCCCAGCGGCGGAAGACATTCCCACAGGCGCGGATCGGTAAAAGTCACCAGGGCGTCGCACCACTCCCGGCGTCGCACGTCCAACAAACCCGTGCCCGACGCGTCCCCATATTCCATGCGTTTGACCCCCGTGAGCCGGAAGTTCAGGAAGTCGTGCGGCAAGAGCACAGAACGAACCCGCGCAAAGTGATCCGGCTCGTTCTGCTTCAACCAGAGTATCTTCGGCGCCGTATAACCGGGCAGGATGGCGTTGCCCGCCAGGCGGATCAGCCCTTCCACCCCACCGAAAGCAGCCTCATATTCCGAACACTGGGCGACAGTCGAGGTGTCGCACCACAATTTGGCCGGCCGGATCACGGAGTCGCCGGCATCCATGACGACGAGTCCATGTTGCTGCCCACTCACGCCAATTCCCCGCACCTCCGTCCGCCGCGGTCCGATCTGTTCGAGACAGGACGCCACCGTCTCTTCCATTGCCGCCTCCCACACTTGGGGATCCTGTTCCAAATGACCCGCCGGAAGCCCCTCGATCAAACCGTAGGCCGCCTGAGCCCGCGCCAGCAACTCCCCGCTGTCACCATCGACGGCCACCGTCTTCGTGCTTTGCGTTCCGCTGTCGATCCCAAGAAAAATCATCTTGATGCGGAGGAAGGGTTTCTTTATCGGGTGTCCTTAGGCGGCGGCCAAATCCGGATCCGCCCCGCATCCTTCTACGCTGGCCTCCTCCGGGCCGTCAATCCACCATGGTCCGAAAATTGCATCATACCCGCTACCGGGTGAACGATCTCGACCGCAGCGTCGATTTCTACACTCAAGTCCTCGGTCTCGAAGAGGTCCGTCGCCATGAATCCCCACGGGGATCGCGGCTCGCATTCCTCAAAGCGCCCGACAGTGAGGAACTCATCGAGATCTGCCAATACGACGCCAGCGGACCTGTCGAAGTCCAACCCGATCTCACCCATCTCGCTTTTGAAGTCGACGATCTCACCGCTTTCGCCAGCCACGCCGAGGCCCATGGATACCCCCTCACTGACGGACCCACGGAGAGCGCTTCCGGCCTGTTCGCCTTCATCGATGCCCCGGAAGGCTATGAAATCGAACTAATCCAGCGCCGCTCCTGACCCCCCGCTTTAAGGGGATTCGCAGCATGGAGTTCGACTGGTTAGACGCGACTTTCGATCTGAAGGCTCTCACGCCTCGCGAGATCGAAGAGTCCTTTGAAGACCCCTTCGGGGTGAAGCTTCTGCCCGATGGAAGTTATGGAGAGAGTGAATCTCGTTACGTATCCCTCGGAAAATCCCTTCGCAACCGCCCAATATTCAGCGTGTTCTGGACGGATGGAAAACGCTACAGAGTCATCTGTGCCCGCGAAATGACGGCCGGAGAATTCGCCTTCTACGAACGCTGGAACGCCAGCCAGGAATAGCCTAGGCTCTCCCCGTGCAAACCGTCTTGAATTGGTCCGCTATCCCCGCCTTCGAATCCGAAAGGGAGGAAGTCGCCTTCTGGGCCGAGCACGAACTCGACCCCCGGCTCATGAGCGCCTCCGTCCACCGCGCCAGCAACCGGGAATCCACGACCATCACCCTCCGTTTCGACCCCCGCATGCTTAACCGAATCAAGCGGCTCGCCAATTCGCGTTACCTCAATTACCAGAGCATGATCAAACAGTGGCTCAGCGAACGGCTCGAACAGGAATTGCATTAGGCGAAACCGCCCCTCGTGACCCAAGAGGAAGCCCAGAACCAGATTGAAAGCCTCCGGCGCGAGATCGAGCGTCACGATCGCCTCTATTACATCGAGGCCAAACCTGAGATCAGCGATAGGGACTACGATCGCCTCTATCGCAAACTGCAGGACCTTGAGGCCGGCTTTCCCGAACTGCGATCACCGCATTCCCCCACCGCCCGCGTAGGCGGAGCGCCCCTCGCAGATTTCACCCAGGTCCAGCACAGGGTGAAAATGCTCAGTCTGGACAACACCTACAGCGAAGCTGAATTGCGTCAGTTTTTCCGTCGGCTCCAGCGCAGCCTCAACCAAGACCGGGTCAGGGTCCTCATCGAACCGAAAATCGATGGAGTGGCCGTCTCCGTCACCTATCGCGACAGCGTCTTCACGAGCGGAGCCACGCGGGGCGACGGTTCGACCGGCGACGACATCACCGCCAATCTTCGCACCATCCACTCCCTTCCCTTGCGGCTGCCTCCCGGCTCCCCGCCCGACCTCGAGTTGCGCGGCGAAGTCTACATGCCCACCGAAGCCTTCGCCCGAATGAATGCGGAGCGCGCGCAGGCCGGGGAACCGGCCTTCGCCAACCCCCGCAACGCCACGGCCGGCGCCCTCAAACTTCTGGACTCCTCAGCCGTCGCCCGCCGTCCCCTCGAGATTGTCTTTCACGGCTACGGCTGGATCGAAGGCGATCCGCCATTCACCTCCATCACCGGCTTTCAGCAGCTCCTCCACCGGGCCGGCCTACGCCATAGTGAGCGCATTTGGCATGCCGAAGACGCCGACTCCCTGCTCGTCGCCATCTCGGAGCTGGATGCCTGCCGGCACGAGTTCCATTACCTGACGGACGGAGCCGTGGTGAAGGTGGATCAACTCGATCTCCAAGACCGGCTCGGAAGCACTTCGAAGGCTCCGCGCTGGGCCATCGCCTACAAGTTTCAGGCGGAACAAGCGGAGACCAGGGTCCTGTCCATCGAAGTTCAGGTAGGCCGGACGGGCGCGCTCACTCCCGTGGCCAATCTCGTGCCGGTGCTCCTGGCCGGGACAACCGTCTCTCGCGCGACGCTCCACAACGCCGAGGAAGTCCGCCGCAAGGACGTGCGCAGCGGGGACGTTGTGATCATTGAAAAGGCCGGAGAAATCATCCCCGCAGTAATCATGGTCCGCTTTGAGAAACGCACGGGCGATGAAGAACCCTTCGTCATGCCGGACCGGTGCCCGGTGTGCGACACTCTCGTGGTCCGCGATCCTGCCCAAGTGGCCATCCGCTGCCCCAATCCCCAATGCCCAGAGGTGGTCCGCCGCAAGCTCAGCCATTTCGCCTCTCGCGGAGCCATGGACATCGACGGGCTCGGACAAGTGCTCGTGGATCAGCTCGTGGTCCAAAAGTTGGCCTCTCGCTTCTCCGATCTTTATGCCCTGACTGAGGAACAGTTGTCGGCTCTTCCCCGCATGGGTCCCAAGAGCGCCGCCAACGTCATCGCCGGTCTCGAGCACAGCCGCCGCCAGCCCCCCTGGCGCCTCCTTTTTGGCCTCGGCATCCTCCACGTCGGTTCGACCGCCAGCCAAACCCTGCTCGCCCACTTTCAACACCTCGACGCCGTAGCCGCCGCTTCCCTCGAGGAACTCATCGAAGTCGAAGACATCGGAGAAGTCATGGCCTCCAGCATCCATGCTTGGTTCGGCGATCCCTCCAACCGGGAAGAAATCGAGCGCCTCCGCCAAGCCGGTCTCACCTTTCGCCTATCCGAAGCGGAAAGCGCACAGACCTCCGCCATACTGGATGGCGAAACTTGGGTCATCACCGGAACCCTCAGCCGTCCTCGCGAGTTCTTCGCCGCGCTCATCCGCGCCCACGGAGGCAAGGTCACAGGAAACGTCAGCTCGAACACCACTTGGGTCCTCGTCGGGGAGAATCCCGGGAGCAAGGCTCAGAAGGCTGCTTCTCTCCCCAACCCCGTCCCCACCGCCAGCGAAAGCGACTTGCTCAAGAGGCTCGGCGAATCTTCTGACTAACTCTACTCTACTACTGTTTCGTCGCGAGGGGCCGGCGAGCCCCCGTGCGGGCAAGGCGCGCGCAGCCGAAGGCGGAAGGGCCCGGGTGAGCACACCCTGTCCAAGCCTCAGAACTTCTGATCTGGCGAGCGGATACAAGGAGATGGAGGAACCAAGGGAAGCCGGAGGCCCTTGGCCTGCGGCGAGTATCGCCGCTCTCCCTCAAGGCGCGGAGCGCCGTGGAGGGCGGGTTTTCCAACCCGCCGTTTCACGCTCCGAGAGAGGGATCCTCCAACCCGCCTTCGTTAAGGATAGCGGCGGGAGGCGGTTGGAGAACCCGCCCTCCGTTGACTCCACTGGCCGCAGCAGAGTGCTGGCGCTACGCCCATGGGAACTGCGTTGGGCTTGCCTCAGCCTTGAACAGGGTGTACTCCTCCAGCACCGCGCCTTCGGCCGCGCGCGCCTGTTCCGCATGGGGCTCGCCGGCTCGCGCAACGCAAAAATATGACAAATGCGGACCAGCCTCCTTCCAATGCGCCTTTTTCCCGCAGCCGCCTTGATCGCCTGCTTCGGGGTGTTCGCGGAGTCTGTCGCGGGTCAGACGCCCGCCAGCGATGATCTCCCCCTCGAGGAGATCCTGTCCGGCGCTGCGGCAAACCGGCTCGAGGATCTCTGTGCTCTCCTCAGCTCTCCCGCAGCCGTCGACACGTTGCCCTCGCTTCTTGAGGCCATCGCCGTTCCAGGGGCCCATACCACACCCTTCGCCCCCCAAGATCCGGAGATCCGCTCGCTCGCCGGATCTATCGAGGTGCGGCGGGCCGTTCATCCCGAAAAGCGAACTCCCCTTCCCCTCAGCGAGGCGATCACGCTCTTTCGCCTCCACTTCGGCGCTGGAGCCGAGATCCGGCGCGCGGTGAAGGTCTTTTCCATCACGCTCGGCCCGCAGAGCGGCAGGTGCAGCACCCGGCAGTTCGTCTCCATCCTCATCCGCCGCCCCGCCGAACTCAGCGAACTCGAAGCCGAATGGTCGGCGCAATGGTCTTACGATCCCGATCAGCCCGGGCAGACCCTTCGCCTGCAATCGCTGACCGTCGATCATCAGGAGGAAACCGTCCGAAAAGACGCTCCCCAGCCCTTTCTTGCAGACTGCACCGGCGCGGTCCTGGCCGGCAGCCAGCGCTTCGATGACCTGATTCTGCGCGACAATGTCTATTGGCGACACCAGATTGAATCCGCCCTCTTTCCAGATCCCTTCGGCTGGAACGGTCTCGCCGTGGCCGACGTCGACGGAGACGGCTTGGAGGACCTCTACCTCTGCCACTTCGGCGGCTTGCCTAACCAGCTCTTTCTCCGCCAACCGGACGGAACATTCCGCGACGCCGCCGCAGAAGCGGGCCTCGACCTGCTCGACAATTCCCAGGCCGCACTCTTCTCCGATTTCGACAACGACGGCGACCAGGATTGCGTCCTGAGCACCACCGCGGGACTGGCTCTTTTTCGCCAGGATGTTCCTCTGCGTTTCACGCTGGTCCAGCGCTTCGAGTCCATCGACCGCGCCTACTCCATCGCTGCTGCGGATCCAGATCGCGACGGCGACCTCGACCTCTACATCTGCCAATACTACCCGGGAGACGCGGAACCCGGAGCCCTGGCCGCACCCTGGCCCATCTTCGACGCCCGGGGCGGCGGACGCAATGTCTTCCTCCGCAATGACGGAGACTTCCAATGGACGGACGCCACCGCCGAATCGGGTCTCGACGAGGAAAACCAGCGCTTCAGTTATGCGGCGGTGTGGGAGGATTTCGACAACGACGGCGACCCCGATCTCTTCGTTTCCAATGACTTCGGACGCAACCAGCTCTACCGGAACGATTCCGGACGCTTCCGCGACGTTTCCAGCGAGACCGGCCTCGAACAAGGAGCCTTTGGCATGAGCGCCTGCGCCGGAGACTTCGATCTCGACGGCTTCATGGACGTTTACGTTAGCAATATGTTTTCCTCCGCCGGAGGCCGCGTCACCGGACAAGACTGGTTCAAACCAGGCGAGGACCTCGACGTCCGGGCTCGCTTCCAGCATCTCACCCGCGGTAACACGCTGCTGCGCAATCGCGGAGACTTGCGCTTTGAAGACGTCAGTTTGTCTCAGCGCGTCCACATGGGCCGTTGGAGCTGGGGCTCGCTTTTCGCCGACCTCAACAACGACGGCTGGGAAGACCTGCTCGTCGCCAATGGAATGATCACCGGCCGGCAGCCCGACGATCTGTGAAGCTTCTACTGGCGGCAGGTCTTGTCGCACTCCCCCGTTTCCCCCGAAGAAATCGAGCGCACCGCCCGAGAAGGCCCACGCTCCGCCTACCTCCGGCGCACCCGGGAAATCAACGACCTCATCCGCAGCGGCGGCACCCTGAGCGGCTACGAACGCAACTGCGCCTTCCTCAACCTCGGCGGCGACGCCTTCGCCACCATCTCCGCCCTGGCCGGGTTTGACCACCTCGACGACGCGCGACCCGTCGCGCTCATGGATTGGGACGCGGACGGCGCTGTGGACGTATGGACCGCCAACCGAACCTCTCCCCGCGTTCGCTTCCTGCACAACCGCATCGCCGCCGAGGGAAACTGGATCCGCCTGCTCCTCCAAGGAGCCCCTTCGAATCGCGATGCCGTCGGAGCCCGCATAGAGATCACCGGCAGCGATGGACTTACTCGCATCCGCTCGGTCCGGGCCGGCGAAGGATTCCTCGCTCAGTCAACCCGTTGGATCCATGCCGGGCTGGGAAAAGGCGGAAGCGTCGCGGAAGTCCGCATCAAGTGGCCCTCAGGATCCATTCAGCGGTTTGGCGAACTGGCAATCAATCGCAATTACTTTATCACCGAAGGCTCCGCTGCTCCGGTTCCGCATCATCCGCCTCCGCCAACTTTTCCCGCCGCTGCAGAGATCCCTACGGCCGTTCCTGACGCCAGCCGAGGACGGCTCCTGTTGCATCACCGCGTCCCACTCCCACCGCTTCCCATCACGGATGCCGCGGGAAACACGGCTCCCCTCCATCCGCCCGAGGCCGGAAAGGCCCAACTTCTGGTTCTCTGGGCTGAATGGTGCGTTCCCTGCCACGCGGAACTCCAAAGCCTCGCCACGGCTCAGGAGCAACTCGCTCGAGAAGGCCTCGAAGTCGTCGCCTTGCACGACCCCCGCACCGGCGGATTGAATGAAGCCGCTTTCCTCGCCGGAATCTCCTTTCCACACCGCTCTGCCGCCGCCGCGGGACCGGCCGCCGAGATTCTCGATCAAACCGTCCGCAATCTGCTTGGAATGGAGAATCCCCTCCCCGTTCCCTCAAGTTTCCTGATCGGACCCGGAGGATGGCTCGCCGCCGTCTACCTCGGCGAAACCCCTCTCGAACAGATCCTCGCCGACCGGAGGCTCATCGAAGCGGAACCTTCAGCGCGCCTCGCCTCCGTCACCCCATTTCCCGGCCTCTGGCTGCGCCCGGACAATCCATCGTTTCACGCGCTCTACGTTCCGGTCACCCTCTTGCGGCATGGAATGTTCGAAGAAGCCGCGGCCTTTCTGCGCGCCAGAGAACCGTCGTTTGTCGCCAGCCCCAATTACCCCCTCGTCTTGGGCGGACTCGCCGAGCGCCTTATCTTGCAACCCGGGCGCGGCGGCGACGCCATCGCATTCTACCGGCGATCACTCGAACTGGATCCAGGGAACCGGGCCGTTATGAACAACCTGGCCTGGTCCCTCTCTACCCATCCGGACCCCGCCCTCCGCGACGGCGTCGAGGGGCTCCGATGGGCTCGAAAGGCCTTTGCCGCAATTCCGGAGCCTCCGCCGGGAGCCTACGACACTCTCGCTGCCGCTCTGGCGGAAACCGGTGCATTTGCCGAAGCCGTCCGCACTGTCCAAACTGGGATCCGGCTCGCCCAAGACCGGGACGACCGCGCAGCGGGCGATCGCCTGCGCGAAGCTCTCGAGCTCTACCAACAGCGAAAGCCGCAACGCAGCGATCCCAGTGCGGCACACCGAGTTGAGTGAACGCCGCTCGCCCTTGGCAAGCGGATACATGGAGATGGAGGAAAGAAGGTGAGCCGGAGTCCCCGCAACTGCATTCGCAAGAAGGCAAACTGCTGGGTCAAGGAGTCTCAAGAGTCCGCCTGGGGACTGGTCTTGGGAACCACGGATGGACACAGATGAACACGGATAAAGGAGATGCATCTCTCGCAAAGAGCGCAAAGCTCGCCAAGGGGGGAGGGAGAGAATGGTTCCTCTACCAACCCTTGTTCAAGGACTTGC
>JBGTBW010000032.1:0-12119 GCA_041749135.1 Verrucomicrobiales bacterium | reverse complement strand
GGCACTCCTGCCCGCGAGCTTTCTAGGCTCACTCGGCGGACAAGAGTGTCCGCCCCACAAATCGCCCCACAAATAGAGTGTCATTCACGGAGTGGCGGTCTCGCTTTGGCTCACTCTTATTCCCCTGTATCCATTATCTTCCTCGATAGATCAGCAGTTCTCAGCCTACTCTCCCAATCCCTAAAGGCATTGGGGTTAAACCGCTACGACTGGCCAGGGCATGCCGCAACTTCACCCGGTTTTCTTCAAGCAAGGAGGCGTGTCAGGGTTTTCCGGTCATCGACTCCAAAAGAGTATGGAGTGCGGTGTAATCGATCTTGGCATGGTGTCGCCGGTCCATAGGCAACGCATCCACGCGGATCATTTCCTCGATGCCGAATTGCGCCATTTCGTCAATCCACGGCGCCTCGGGGGCGCTCTGGGATTGCGTTTCCACGACAAGCGTCCGGCGGCCTTTCCATCCGAGGGCGGCTGTGCGCACGGAGGGTTGCCGGATGCGGAGGGCGGACTCGATGGCGAAGGGGTAATCGAGCGCCCCGGTGGGTAGGCCGGGAGGCGATACGGGCGCCGGCGGCAGTTTTGCCGAACAGCGGCCGAGCAACCAGAGGCGTCCGGCGAGATCAAGCCATCCGGCGTCGCCGGTGCGATGCCAGACCTTTCCTTCCACGTTGATTTTGGTTTCGTCGTCGCCGATGCCGTCGAGGTAACCGGGGAGGACGTGTTCGCCGCTGACCACCACCTCGCCGGGCTGGTTCTGCGGAGCCATCATCGCTTCGAAAGCGGCGGAATCCATCGCCATCAACGGCTGACCCCAGTGGTCGCGCAGGATGCGGAGATCGACTTCCGGCACGGGATGGCCCGCACAGAGACCGTGTCCCGCTGCGGTTAGGGAAATCATCAGCGCCTCGTACTCGGCGGCGTGGAGGTGGGTCATGGGTTCCGCTTCCGTGGAGCCGAAGACTGCGGTGATCGAGCAATCCGGCGACGCAGCCTGCAAGCGCTTCAGCAGATCCGGAAAGACGGGCGCGCCTCCGGTATAGGCTTTTTTTAGGAAATGAAGCTCGGCTTCCTTCTGCAACAGGGCCTCGAAGAATGCTGGCGATGCCGCGCAACGAGTCACTCCGTGACGGTCGCATTGGGCGCGGATGGCTGCGGCATCGGCATTGCCCGGAGATCTCAGGCCGGTGTGGGCGAGCACGCTGGTGAGGCCCGAGGCAAGATTTGCCAATACGAAGACAGGAAGGGTGACAAGATCGACTTCACCGTCTTCGAAATCGAGGGCGTTCGACAATGCTTGATGCTGGGCGAGCAGGAAGCCATGAGTCCGCACGGCGGCTTTGGGCGCGCCGGTGCTTCCGCTGGTGAAGGTGATGAGGGCTGGTTCGTCGCCGGGGACATCGGTTAGCGGAAGGTCGCCGGCATCCACACGCCATGCTGCGGTTCCGGGGAACCATCCGCCAGAGCGAATCGCGAGAGGAATGATCCTGAGAGCGGAGGTGAGCCATCGGAGAAGGTGCGCTCTCCAAGGACCGAAGAAGGCCTCCGGCGGGAGGCGCATGCAGCACAGCGTGAGGAACTGCTTGCCCGCGGATGGATCGGCGAGCATCACTCGAATGCCGGAGTGGAATGCGGCGAGGAGGATCTCGTAGAGTTCGATGGATACGGGCTGGAAGACGAGAACGGTGTTTCCGCGCTTCAGGCCGAGTTCCTGAAGGCGGACGGCGCCACGCTCCACCCGCTGAAGCAGTTCGCGGAACGTAACGGTGCGATCTTTGCCCTTCGCCCGGTCGATCAGCGCGGGCCGCGCGGGGTGGGAGTCCGCACGTTCCCGGAGCAAGGTCACGAGATTCATAGCGGCCTGGCGGAAAGTGCGTAGCGACGGAAAGGCTCTCCCCGATGGCGACGGGTGATTTTCAGCGAGGTGTTGGTCTCATGTTGCAGGGCGTGGATCGCCTCGGTGAATCCCTGTTCCTGGCCGAATCGATGTACCTCATCCACGAGCCAGGCTCCCAATCCCGCGCTGCGTGAAGAGGGATCCACGGCTAACGTTTTGACGATGAGAGCGGCTTTCTCTCCGCGGGCGGCGGCTTCCAGGTCGGCAATGGCGAAGATGAATCCACAGGGGACCGCGGCGCGTTCGGCGATCCGGACCAGACTGGGGTCCACATTGCCGCGCACTTTTTGATAGGACTCGAGGAAGGCGCCTTCTTCTAGAGGGGTGTAGAGGAAGTTTTCTGAAAAGCTCCGCAGGCTGAGATCATGAATGATGCGCAGTTCATCATCGTAGCAGGCGACATTGAGCGGACGGATGACGACGCCCGAGAGTTCCAAGCGCGACTTCACTGCGGGCGACACGGCGGGTTCGCCATCCAGCGGCATGGCGGACGAGGTGTAGTGTGAGAGTTCGCGGAAACCTGCGCTTCGCCACCAACCGGCGGCGCCGCGGGATTGCGGGGTTCCAGTAGAAATGGGCCGCGACCATCGCTTTCGACGACGAAGCGGTAGCGGCGCCAAGTGTTGCCGTTCATCGGGCCAAGGGCAATGCGGCAGCCCGTGTGCCGGAGATGATGAGCGGCTCGATCAAGGAGCAGCGCGGCGGCCTCCGCATCGGCTGCATCGAACCCGCCGATGGCCCCGGTTTTTTGGCCGTCGAGCAGCGGCGTTTGTCGCCACCACAGGGCTGCGTGGGCGACGGACGCTCCGGCGTCATTGATGACAAAGATGCGGGCATCGGGTTGTTCCTCCGGAGCCGCCAAGGTTTCTGCACGGCCCAGGCCTTCCAGCACAGGGATTCCCGCGGGATCCGGTCCGTCGTAGAGGAGAAGCTGGGTTTCGTTCATCGGAGAAGGAGAGCGGGGGTGGAGGCGAGGAGGGCCAGCGTGCCCTTGATCATCCACAGACCGGCGGCGGCTCCACGGTAGCGGGATTGGATGCAGTGGGACAGCAGGCAGACGGCTGGGGTGAGAAGAATGACGGCGATGAGGATGGGGGCGATGCGGGCGGAATCCTGCCAGAGCCAGACGAGCCCGGGAAGGCCCGCGATCAGCCATCCTTTCACTGTGGCGCGGATAAGGCGAAGATCTTTGGAATGCGTGGACGTCCGTCTGGAGTGAAGCCACGCCTGCGTGGCGACATCGGCAATGGTGAGGTGAATTGCCATCGCAAAGGAAATGCCCGCAAGTCCCGTGATGTCGTCGATGAGATCGAGAGTCACCGCAAGGCACCACGTGAGGCAGCCGATGGAATGGGAGATGACGGCGTCGAGGCGGTGATCAAAGGCGCCAGTGAGCTTGCTTCTGTGAGTCGTGACCAGGTGGCAGAGAAAGACCGCGAGCGGCGGCAGTACGAACCGGGGATCGGCGAGGATGGCGCAGCCGTAGCCGAGCAAGGCCCCGCCAATCAGGGCGCTGCCGCTCAGTGTGCTGTGGCGGGCTCCGGCGGTCACGATGCCGAGCAGGATGGCGGCTGCGGCGAATCTGCCGGCAAGCTGAGGCGTTTCGCTCGACATCAGTCGTGCGAGGACGAAATGGCAGCCGAGCGGAATGACGAGGTTGTCGAGGCCGCGATCGGAAATACCCTCCGCCATCATGGCAAGGATAGCCAGGGTGAGAGCGATCCACAGCGCCTGCGCTGTTTCGACTCGTTCGGAATAGAGCAGAGGGAGAAAGGTACAGAGAAAGGCGACAATCAGGAACGCCGCGGATCCTTCCAAGCTCTTCTTGCTCGTGCCGCAGATGTAGAGCCGGCGACCCCATTTCGTGCCGGCGATGGCTCCTGCGGCATCGGCCACAGTTAGGATGCCGACTGGGATTGCGTGAAGAAGAGGATCTCCATTTGAGAGATGGAACACGCCCGCAACAGCGGGAGCGAAAAGGATTTCACCGCAGGAGAGGCGCTTCACGCCGTGGAAGATGGAGCCCAGACCTTGCCGAAGCGCCGGGACCCAGCGCAAGAGGAGCAGGGGAATGGTGGCGAGCGCGGCTAGCACCCACACGGGCAGCGGCCGGTCAAAGATCCACGGAAACGCGGTGCAGGTGAGGCCCATAGCGAGATGGACCGATTTCCGCGATGCTTCGGCGGATGCACCGCAACGAATACTGAGCCATCGGAAGAACGGCAGACTGAGGATGAGCCCGGCGAAAACGGCTGCCACGGCCAGCCATTCTGTTGAGGTCATGCGGTTGCCTCCTCTACGACGAAGCGGCTGTAAAAGAAGGCGCGGTCCTGTTGGAAAAGAGCCGAGGCCTCGTCTTCCCGCGGTTCCAACAGAGAGGCCATCGACGGGGGCCGGGAACGTGGGGCGAGCATATTCCAATAGGCGAGACGAGCGCCGGGGTGGGATGCCGCAACGATTCTCCGCAAGAGCGATTCCGTGTTGGCCTCGCTCATGTATTCGAAGATGTCGCTTAGGTTGAAGGCATGGAAACGCGTTTCCGGCTTCGATTCCAGCAAGGCTTCGATGGAGCTTTCGACCACTCGGAAGCGATTCTGTCTGAGGGCGCTTCTGATCGTAGGGAAGTGTGAGGCCTCAAGCGAGAACGGCAAATGTTCGCCGTGCCTGCCCGTCAGGATCCAATGGAGATAGGGATTGGCCGATGGGTCCAGAACCGCGAGGGCGTGTTCGGCGCGGGAAAGGATGCGCTCGGCAACGGAACCCTCGACGTAGCGAAAGAATTCGGGATCACGGCCGAGGGCCCCCATGAGAAACCGCGAGAAGAAGGCGCTGAAGATCGCCCGCCAGCGCCGGTTGTTCCAGACCCGGTCGTAGAAATCCCGTCGCTCGGTGGGCGAACGGGGTTGGAGGAGGGAGAGCACCCGCTTCCGGGGATGGGCGAGGGGCAGCACGCGGCTACGGAACAGGCGAAAGTAGTTTTCAAACTTGCCGCACCCGCCGATGCCGCCGGCGATGGAATGCGGTCTGGCATCCCAGAATTCACGGGCGGCATTGGGCAACAGGTCGCGGCATTCCGCGTAGAGCGAAGGGATGCGGGAGGAAGGCCGGGAGCCGTGAAGTTCGAGGAAGGCGGAGTGATCGAGCCGCAAGTATGCCGCTTTCCGCAACTCGATGCAGGCGACTTGCGCCGGGTTCATTTCCACGGCAGTGACGGAGGCCGCTCCAGCGGCGAGGAGAGCAAAACTGTTGTCGCCGGCGGAACCGATGCTGAGGCAATGTTTGTCCGCCGGTTCTAAGGCTGTGACAAGGAGCAGGGAGTCTTCCCAACACTGGGCATAGCGGACCGTGGAGAACCTGGCGCGATCCTGGATCTCGGATCTGCTCATGGGGGTGTTAGGATGCGAACGATTCCAGTGGAGCCATCCATCTCGACGAGGTCGCCTGTTTTCAACAGAGTGGTGATGCCAGTCAGAGAGACAATGCAGGGCAGCCGCAGTTCCCGCGAAACAATGGCGGAGTGAGAAAGGAGGCTGCCGCGCTCGATGAGGAGGCCCGCTGCGGCGGGGAAGAGGACGACCCATCCGGGATCGGTTTGCAGGGCGACGAGGATTTCTCCCGGCTCCAGGCGGGCTCCGCGCGGATCGAGAACGACTCGCACGCGACCGGCGACTGTTCCAGGGCAGGCCCCGATGCCTTTGATCTGACCGGAAGGGTCCAGGGCCGTTTCTTTTCGGGTTTCCAGGAAGTTTTTGTAGCGATGGACTGGCCCATGGGTTTCGAAGCGATCGGGCGGCGAAGATTCCGTCCTGTAGATTTCGAATTCTTTGTGGCGCTGTGACGCCAGAAGGGCGGGATTCAGGATGGTTCCGGTGGCGTCCCAAAGGGCCAGGACCTCGCCGAGTTCCAGGTAGAAAACATCGTCGGGCGATTCCAGTTGGCCGTCGGCGTGCAGACGCTTTCCCAGTTCACGCAGGAGAGTGCGGACCCGGCCGAAGATGCGGGTGCGTTCGAAGCGCAAATTCTCGCGGCAGCGCAGGCGCTCACGGGTGTGGCGGAGGACCCAGCGGAAGGCGATGCGTTTCAGCGGATTGCCGATTGGCGGGGGATCCGCTGGATGCTTCTCGGATTCGTCAGGAAGATTTCCGCGCAGCGCGAGGGCTCCGATCGAGGTAAGCAGCGTGGAAGCGTCATCGCGGAGCGTGGGGCTTTCGAGCTTGAGTTCCTCAAGACAGCGGTCGCCGAAGTCATCGAGGTAGGCTTGAAACTTGGCGTGAAGACCTTCTTGTTGGGAAAGAGCGGCACGCTTTTCCCTTTCAGACTTCGCGGGATCTGCCAGCAACGCGGGAAGCCCGGGAACTTCGGCGGCCAGCTTTGCCATGCGAACGATCCGGCGCGGGGGTTCGGCGCTGATGATGCCGCCGGTGTGGGCGAGCAGGTCGTTCTGGAGCGTGCCCTCTTGGTCGCCAGCCCATTTGCGGCAAAGTCCACGAAGGACGCCATAGAAGATCATCGCGAAGAAATCGTTTACCAGCGGGGCATCCCAGCGCGTGAGAAGTTGGCGTTCGAGATCGCGATAGTGCGAGACGAGGTTTTCTCCACTCATCTCGTCGAGCGGGACGGGCGGAGGGGCGAGCGCGGCATCGAGCCGCTGCTGGAAGGCGGCCACCTGTTTATCGAGCCCGATCAGTTGCCGGACCAGCCCGATGCAGGTGTGGAACAGGGCCCAGGCATCGCCGGAGCGGCTTGTCTTCGACTCTGCGAGGATCTCTTGAACGAGAGTCTCTGGCAGCGGCTCTTTTACGCCCATCATCTGCTCCATGAAGGCGCGGTTCAACTGGAAGCCAGGCAACATGGCCAGGACGCGGTGCCAGCTCGCAAGATTGTAATAGGTCCGGCCGCGGATGAGGCCGAGCATTTGCGGAAAGACGTCGTCGGCGCGCGCGATGCGGCTCGCGGGAACCGCCATCAGGCGGCAGAACTCGCGATAGACCGACTCATAGATCCTGCGGGCGAAAGAAAACGTGAGTGGAGTGGTCACGCCGCCGTAGCTTTCGGCGATATTGCTATTGTCCCAGACGCGCAAGGCATCGTCAGGATCGGGGAGAGTGGCCAGGGTGGTGACCGGCCGGGATTGCAGAAGCCACAACTTGCCTGCTGGATCGATGGCCCACTCGATGTCTTGCGGCCGGCCGAAATACTTCTCGCAGGATTGCGCGAGGGCGGCGACGCGGTGTGCTTCATCTTCGGAAAGGAGCGTTCCGGCCGGCAAACCGGGAACGCCGTCGCCGATCCTCCAGGTTTCTCCGTCCACGGCGCCGGAAACGAGCTTCTCGCCGGTCCCCGCGACAGCGGAAACGACGGACACGTTGCGTCGTCCGGAGACCGGGTCTGCGGAGAACGCGACCCCGGCGCATCGCGGCAGGATCATTCGCTGGACGAGCACGGTTGGGGGCTCTGGCAGGGCGAGACCGCGTTCCTGACAATAGGCCACAATGGCTTCACCTTTTGCGGAATCGCGGACGTCGAGGATGCGTTGCGGCACGTCACTCGCGGGGACTTCAAGGAAGGTTTCGAACTGCCCGGCGAAGGAGTGAGCGGCTCCGTCCTCCATGATGGCGGATGAACGCACGGCGAAGGGGCCGCCGCCGAGGGAGGCGAGAGCGATTGTGAGATCGTCGCTCTTCCAGGTGGATTCGGGAGCGACGGCGAACCAAGGAGGGATGTCGAAACCCGCGTCGTCGAGTTTTGCCAGGGCGGTTCCTTTGCCGCCGAAGCGATCGCTGATGGTCTTGGGAAAGAGAAGATTCATGGGTCAGGAGTGCAGCCAGAGGGGGACCAAGCCGAGCAGAAGATAGAGCGCCAGCGTCCATACGCCGGAGACGGCTTCGATTCTCTTTCCGGATAGGCCGCTGTGGAGATAGCGGAGGGTGACCATGATCGCCAAGGCCAGCACGGCTCCGAGACCGATGGCGACTGGAGCGACAAAGTGGATCGCTTTGGCCGCCATCATCGCGCAAAGCAGGGTCACGGCGAGCATGGCCAGCCACACGGCGGCGGCGCCGCACTTGCCCCACAACCTGCTATAGGTCTCCACGCCCTCTTCTTCATCGGCGGGCTGGCGCAGCTTTCGGCCGATTTCAATCACGATGCCATTGAAGAAGCTGGCGGCGAGAAACCACTCTAGCCCGCGCGGCGGGGCCCCAGCGCGGGGAAGCCATTCGCAGGCCGTGCCGAAGAAGTCGACAAGCGGCATGATGCCCATGTGGCTGAGGAGGTAGACAACGGGCCGCGCCTTCAGCCAATCGCGGAAAAAGAACTCGACGCTCATCAAGGCGAGATAGGTCCAGGCGATGCCCAGCACCCAGAGCAGCCGGAGGTCGAGCCAAAGCACGAGTCCCAGTTGCACTGCCGCCGCGAGAAGGAAGACGAGGCGCAATTCAGAGAGCTTCACCAGTCCGCGTGGGACCGGCCGGTAGGGTCTCCAGCGGGCATCCTCTTCCGCGTCCTTGAACTCATCGGCGATGCGGAGTTGGAGGAACATCAGCAGGCATACGGCGAATGCGGTCAGGAACATCTCCCATCCGGGTGGAGGAGCGCTCCGGATCAGGGAGGAAAACGACACAGCGCAGGCGCTGAAAGCCGCGATCAACGGGCCGTGGGCGAGCAGCGGGAAGCGCTCCTTTTGATAGATCCACCAGCGTTTCATGGTGACTGGGATATTCAGCGCGGTGTCAGTTTGCGGTGGGTCTGTGCGAATGGCGCGGCGCGCCGGGTTGTGATCAACGAGAGTTTCGCTGTGGGCAACAGCTCTGTGCCCGGCTCTGCCAAGTCGAGCGTATTATTCTTGCAGCGGGCCACGGTTATCGAGTTGGGGATGATCTCTGGGCCGGTCGGCTTTTGACCCCATGGAGCCCGCAACCTTGCCGATGAAGGCATCCAGGGTAAGGAGGTCGCCTTCGGCCTTGACCTCCGCGAGCTGTGCTGGCACTTACTGCCGCCATGGAGACACGGGTCTCCGGCCTTGGACTCCGGGCAGTCGCCCCGGAGGGCTGCAATGGATTATCCATTTGAATCAGTCGAAATCAGGGCGTGCATCACGGCATTGAGGGAAGGGTCTCGCGCGGAGAAGCGCAACGCAATGCGATCGCTTGCCGAGTGCGCCTTCGTCCCGGAAAGCCGGGCCGCCGTGGCAGCGCTCCGCCGCGAGCTTGGTGGTCCGGATCAGCTCCTGCAAATCGCGGCGGCCGAGGCCCTGGCTTGCATTGGGGAAGCCGTAGACGAAGCGGCACAGGTGCTGGAAGATGCATTGGCTGCGCCGGACAGAATGGTGCGGCTTGCCGCGATCGAGTCCTTCGGTTTCGCTGGCGCGGTGTTGCGGCCCTGGACCACCGCTCTTGCTCCAGTCATCGACTCAGAGGATGTGACCACGGGCCGGGCGGCGATCGAAGCGGTCCGGCTTGCGGGCACGACTTCCGAGGACGTGGTGAACCGCCTCGTTGGCTGCCTTTCCCATCAAGCGCTCGGCGCGGCGGCCCTGCAGGCGCTGATTGCGGTCCGGAGCCGGCCCGGCTTGCTCGCGGCGTTGGAGCGCTGCACGGGCCGTCTGCCTCGCCTGGCGCTCGAGGGTCTGGTCGAGCAAGGGCCTCTTGGAAAGGACCTCATTGCGGTTATGGCGAGGTTCGAAACAAGCAGCCTGAGGTGGAGGCGGAAGGATCCCAAGCTGTTGGCTGCGTTGGTCGATGGCGCGTCGGTCGCGATCATTGCGGAAGCGCTTGATTCTGCCGACGAAAAGACCGGACTCGCTTTGATCAACTTCCTGTCAATCGTCGCAGTGCGTTATGCTGTGCCGAACGGAAGAACGCTCGTGGGGCCGCTGCTGCGATTCCTTCGGCGCACGGGCCCGGAAGGCTTTCGCAGGCTCAACACGCGAATCCTCGAGAGTGCTCTCGAAGCGACCGGTCCAGAGGAACTTGTGGCGCTTACAGGCGACGACCTGCCTGAACTGCGGCGTCTGGGCTACGCGGCGCTCGCCCGGCACGCCGAGCGGTTTACTGCTGAACTCATCCGCGGACTCGATGACGCCGACTACCGGGTTCGCGCGGCCGCGCTGACTTCCTTGAGCGCAACAGGAGAAACGGCGCGTCCGTATTTGCTGGCCCGGCTCGCGGATCCTGAGTTCCGCAGCGCGGCACTCGAAATGCTGGTTCTCATTGCGCCGGAAGCTCCCGAGACTATGAGCGCGCTTCGGGAGGAGATTCCGCGGGGTTTTCTGGGTGGTTTCACGCTTAAGCGGCTCCGCAAGCTGGCCAAAGGACCACTCGCTGAATTATTGTCAGACGAGTTGCTCAAGGCTGCACACCGGGATCGGGAGGAAGAACGCTGCCGCGCAGTGGTCCGGCTCGGCGCATTGCCATCTCCGGTTGTGCTCAGGGCTTTGGAGGACTGGCTGAGCGACGAGAGCCCCGCTCGGCGCGCTGGAGCAGAACAAGCGCTCGCGATAGCCGCGGAGGAGGCTCCGGCGGCGGTCCGCGCCAGTGGAATCTTCGATCGCTGCCCGGTTTCACCGGTGCTTGCCTATGCCTGCTGGCTTGTAACCGGCCGGGTCGACAAAGCGCTGCGCGTGCTTCTTCGAAGCGCTCCGCTGTTGGACCTCAAATACGACGAGGTCAGCGGCGGATTTCGCCTAACAGTCGTGCCGGACTATGCACCGTTGGCGGTGGGGCAACTGGCCGTGATCATTGCCGGATCGGCTGCCGCCCGGCATGAAGTGGAGCAAGCGGCCGGGTCAGGCGACATCTATGTGCGGCTATGTGCATTGCGAGGGCTGGCGGCCGCGGGTGTGAGCCTTCCTTCCGAACGCATCGCCGATCTCGGCTCCGTGCTCGACTGGGCGGCTGGCCGGGGGAGGCGCGATCCGTTTACCGGCGACACGCCCGATTTCTCTTGGCGCGTGATTGACTTCGACGGGATGGAGCGTCTCTGGATCGAGGCCAGCGCTGTGGCTGGCTCTCTGCTCGCGGAGAGCGGCCGGGCCTGCGAGGTGCTGGACAGTCTGCGGGCCTTGATCGATCACCGGGAGGGCCAATCGCACTACTTCCGGGAGGGGGATGCGCTGCGTTGGCACGGGCTCCAGCTCGCCGCGATCGCCGGTCCGAAAGCCGCGGCTCTCGTCCCGAGCGTCGTGGAACTGCTGGACGACGATGAAGTCCGCTGCGCGGCGATCACAACGCTGGTCGCCATCCTACCTGAACTTTCCTCTTTTGAGCAGGGGCTCCGCGCTGCGCTGGATGTCGGTTACGTTCGGAGCCGGCTGCTGCCTCTGCTGCGTGATTCCGAACGGCTCGTGCCCGCGGCGCGTTTTCTGAAAAGGTTCCAGATTCAAAACTCCTGATCTCGAGTGATTGTCATGAGCCGCTAATCAGGGAAGGGGAAAGCAATGGGAGACCTTGAGGGTCACTGGTGTAGCGGAACTCGTGAGAGTTCCGAAGTCCTGGCGGGCAGTCTGCATTCTTGCGAATGCAGTTACGGGGCCTCCGGCGATCCTTGGCCGCGGCCGGGCTGGACTCGGACCGGGAGGCCGGAAAGGTGAACCAGAGATTGAGATGACGGAGTCTTTGGAGTGCGCGGCTGCGCCGCGCTTTTCTCGGAGGATGAAAGCGCCTGGGCTACGGGGACGGCGCTCTGCGCCTGGAGAGAGCGGCGATGCTCGCCGCAGTCCAAGGGACCGTTCACATTTCCGCAAGAACTCGCCGGTTTTTCATGATTAACCCTTTTACCCGCAACGCTTTACGAGCTTCAGAGGCCTGCGATTCGTGCAAACCTAAAAGTGCAGAAAAGCGCAGGAAAACGCAGCTTGTTGCAGCAAAACATGATACAAATCCGATACACTTTCCGCCCCTTCTGACATATTCTCAGGCCCCGGAATCCCGGCCCTTGCCGGTCGGGGCTGATCGACGCGGCCTTATGGGAGTGCGGCCGGGTGCAGTTTCGATGGAATGTCCCGGCTACGTTGTTTCACTCCCGGGCCCTCTTCGATCTCACCTGGAGGCCTCTTTTCATTCAGCCGCCCTCCCTCCGTTCCTATTCCTGCGGCTGACCGCCTGCCGCGAAAGGCGGCTTACTCGTCCTTGGAGACTGGCTCCGCCACTGTCGGGCCGGAAACTAGACAGACCCGGAAGCCCTGGTAGTTCCAGCGATTGCCCGGCCAGTGCGGGTCCCGAAAGGC
>JBGTBW010000031.1:0-35974 GCA_041749135.1 Verrucomicrobiales bacterium | reverse complement strand
GATCTCGAGGAATTTGGATGAGCTGGAAGGGTATGTGGCGCGGGCACTCCTGCCCGCGAACTCTTGAGGTTCCATCGGCGGACAGGAGTGTCCGCCCCACAAGTAGGGCGTCATCTGCCGAGAGGCGGCCTCGCCTCGGCTCAGCGATTTTCCTCCCTGTCCATGATCTCCCTCGATAGGTCAGGAGTTCTGAGCCTGCCGTCTGGCATTGGGCTACGCCGGCCGGAATGCGAAGAAACCGGCCTCGATGGAGGGCGTGTGGAGGGCGAGCAGGTCTTGGTGCTTCGTTTTATCCCTCAATCCGGAAGCGCGATGTCATCGAGGAGGATATCGACGAACTTCATGATGAGGCGTTTCCGGGTCGCTTCCGGGACGAGGCGAGCTTCCGGATGAGACTCGATGAGGGCGGTGTCCGCCGCGTCCACCAGGCGCTGGCGGGTGGCCGGGTCGTCCAGCGAAGCCTCGATGAAGTCCGGCAGCACCGCGGTGATGGCCCGCTGAATCGGGATGAGGAGGGAGTCGAGGATCCCGAGGATCTTGAATGGGTTGATCACAATTTTTTGGCCTGGTTCGGCGTTCTTTACCTGCCCTGCCGCGTGAAGAATAGCCGGAATGCGCTAGACCTGTCACGAAGAAAGAGGGCTGGAAGGATGTTGGCGTCGAGAAAGTTCCGCGTCGCCTATCAAACGCGCCGCCTCGTCGAGCAGCGAGTCCTCCATATCCACCAGACATCTGACTTCCCTCGTCGATTGAGACGGGCCAGGTGGAGCTGTTGGAAGGAAAGTTTGGGATCGCGCCCTACGGCCGTCGCTCGGTCTCCGGGATCCTGATCTCGGTGAGGGCGCAGACGTCCCACTTCGACGGCGCCCCCACGCGGTAACCATTCCAGGTGACAAAGAGGGTGGCGCCGTCCTCACTGAGAGCGGAACTGAAGGTTCCGGTCGGAGTGTATCCGGCCGCCTCGCGCAGCGGGGCAGCGAGAAAGCAAAGCACCTTGGAGGTGCGCGACCTGGTGTCGAACTGGAGAACCGGGGCGCCGTCGTCCTCTGCTCCGCCATGGGCGCCGGGGATGAGGTAAAGATAGCGCCCGGACGGATCGGCCTCGAGCGTCGTCGTGTAGGCAGCTTTGCCGATAGCGGCGTCGCCGAGCAGGCGCACCGATTCGGTCCTCACATCGAAAGCGAAGATCTGGGCGCTTTTTTCAGAGGTGAAGTAGATCGTGCCGTCGGCGGTCTCGGCCGTGGCGGAGCGGACGTGGGGCACGGCTGGGGCAGGAGCGATAGTGTTCGTGTCAGGGTCGTAGCGGCGCCCGTCCCAATAGAGCTTGCCGGTGGAGCGCGCCAGGAGGGCGCAGCGTTTCGGGCCCTGCGGGACTCGCAGCCTGACTTCGCGCGTTTGGAGATCGAGCACGAAGAACCACTCGCCCTGCTCAGGCGCGTCCTCCCCCGCCGTGGTTCCGCCGTAGAAGAGAAGCCGCCCGGCGTCGACGAGGCCCGTCGGGATGACGTGTTTGGCGATCGGGAAGGCAGAGACGACCTCGGTCACGCCCGTTTCCGGATGAGTGCGGAAGACACGCTCGCCCCGGAAGCCGTGGGCGTCGTCGGTCGTGCGGGTTGAGCCGCGGTGCCCGGCGTAATAAAGCCAGCCGTCCCGCGCGATCTCAACCCGGGTGTGGATTTTGCCCGAGACATAGTTTTCGTCGCCGGCTAGCGCTCCTGTCCCCTCGAGGAAGTCGCGCAGGTCGACGAGCGGGCGCAACGACTTGGCGGCCGGGTCGTAGGCGTAAACCAGGGCGGTTCCCTTCGGCTTCTGGTGGTCGCCGATGGCGGAATAATAGATGCCCCCGGCGACCGAGCCGTCCCCCCAGTGCGACCAGGGCGAACCGGGGTGGTCCTGGCCAGGGTAGTAGCGGAAGGTTACCTGGGGCGGCGTTGCAGCGATGGCGATACCCGGGCCGATGCCGTCCGGGCGCTCGAGAAGCGTCTTTCCATCGATCTCGACATGCTCCGCACCATTGGGCAAGGCCGGAGGGAGAGGGAGGCCAGGCCTGGGATCTTCGGCGGGGGCGGCTGGGACGCCTGCCAACAAGGCGAAAAAGATCAGGAGGAGAAGGCGGCGGATGCCGGCGGCGGAGGGGCGAGCGGTCATTCTTCGGTCAGCGTTAGGTATTGGCCGGCCTTGACGCTCCGGCGAACGAGGCGGCCACGGCCGTGGGGCAGGATGACTTCGACGTCGCAGCTCTCGTGAGGGCCGAGGCCAAAGTGGGCGATCGCCTCCTGGCCGGAGGCGTATCCGGAGCCGACGGCGATCTCGCGGACGCCGAGCCTCTGTGCAGGATCGCCGAGCCCCCCGGGGCGGTAGAGATGGACTCGGCTGCCGGCGCCCATGGTGTTGACGCCGCCGGTTCCCCGGACGCGGACGGCGAGCCAGTGGTTCCGGGTTTCGGTCTCGTTTCGGAGCAATAGTGAATCCACATCTGGAAACCAACTGGCTAAGAAGAGATCGACCCGGCCGTCGCGGTCGAAGTCGGCGGCGGGTCCGGGCGCGGTGTAGAGGATCGGCTTTTCGCGGTTGATCTTGTCGAAGAGGTCGCCTGGGCGATGGAGGGCCCGGTCCGCGTCAGTTGGGAACGGGTTGGCGCGCAATGCAGGGGCGGCGAACCGCGGCAGGCCAGAATCCGTTCCCGCCTCGGAGCCCTGGTTGCGGAAAACCACGGGATAAGCCCGGCCGCCGGCGAACTTGACGATCGTGGTGGCGATGTCAGGCCATCCATCGTTGTCGAAATCCTCGATCGCGATGTGGGGCGACTTCATCGGGAGCGGCACGAGTCCGGCGGCCGCGCCGGCCTCTTCAAAGCGGGGTTCGCCGTGCGCGTCTGAGCCGCGGTTCAGGTAGAGGCGGTTGGCGACCGGTTCGATCCAGGGGCGCTCGAAGTGCTGGCCGATGACGGCGTCGAGCCGTCCGTCGCGGTCGATGTCGCCGAAGGCGATTCCGCAGACCATATCGTCGCCTTTCGCCTCCGGCCAGGCGAAAGTCTCCGGCGAGATCGTGGCTTCGCGGAATGATCCGTCTTGGTTGTTGAGGAACAGGCGGTTGCCGCCCTGGTGGCAGGCGATGAAGATGTCGGGCCAGGTGTCGCCGTTGACATCGGCGGCGGCCACACCGAGGCCCGGCACGCCGGCCGGGATTCCGGCGGCGCTGGTGACATCGCTGAACTCAAGCGCGCCTTCGTTCCGGAAAAGCCGCGAGCTGCGGGTCTGCGAACCGTTGTATCCCGGGAGGGGATCTTCGCCGACGAGCAGGTCGAGCAGGCCGTCGCCGTCGAAGTCGACGACCGCCGCGCTCCGTCCGCCGAAGGCTTCAGGACAGGCGCCGTTCCCCCGGGTGATATCGGTGAACGCCCCCTCCCCGTCGTTGCGAAAGAGCGAGCAGCCCGCCAGCGGGTGTCCGTTGCGCTGGGCCAGACTGCTTCCCTCCGGACCGGGCATGCTGGCCACGTAGAGGTCGAGGTCCCCGTCGTTGTCGAAATCGGCAAAGACGACGCCGGTGGCGCGGGTCGAGATGTGGGTGGAGCCGTCAGGGGAGACCGAGAACTCGTCCCCCTGACCAGAGAGGAACAGGCGGTTCGGTTTGGCGCCTTCGCCAGTGTGGAAAGTGGCCACATAAAGATCCGGGCGGCCATCGCCGCTGGCGTCCCCCCAGGCGGCTCCATGGCCTCGGATGCCATCGAGCGCGGGGAACAGCCCAGCCTCGTGCGCCACATCGCGGAAGCGCAGCTCGGCGGCCCACGCATCCGGAGCGGCGAGCACGGCGAGCACGGTGATCGTGAGAAACAAGGCGCAGGGTGTCGGGGCGGCGGAGGACATGGAAAGGGAAGCTAACCATCCCCATAAAGAGAACGATGCCTGCTCCGGAATGATTGTCGAACGACTTGGCCAAGTGCAAGGACTTCGATTCTGGGGTTTGAAGGAGGAAATCCCCATTGTTGACGGACAGCGTGGCGTGAATTTGCTTGGAAGCCTCCGCAAACAATCGAAATCACACCGCTGATGGCCAAGGAACCGGCGCTGCGCATGCGTTTTTGTAGAGGATGGATGGCTTGCCTGCTGCTTGCTTCCCAGGGTTCTGCTGCATTCGCGCAAGACCGGTGGGGAAGCGCCGTCCTTCGGCGGTCGCCAGAGTGGTTTTCTTCGGCCGCGGCTCGCGCGATAGCCGACAGCGTCGTTCAATATCAATCGCCGCAAGGGGGCTGGCCCAAGAGCACGGATCTGGCGGTTCCACCACGGACCACCGAGGACATTCCGGCTCTGGGCGATGGGCGCGCGAACAGTTTTGACAACGACGCCACCACGTTGCCGATGCAGTTTCTCGCGCGGATGGCGCGATCGACCGGCGAGGCCCGATATCGCGAGGCCTTCGAGCGGGGGGTGGACTACCTGCTCGCCGCCCAGTATCCCAACGGCGGTTGGCCACAGTTTTTTCCGCTGCGCGAAGGCTACTATTCGAGGATCACCTATAACGACGGCGCGATGATTCGCGTGATGACCGTCTTGCGCGACGTCGCCGCCGGCGAGGCGCCCTACGATTTCGCGGAAGAGGAACGTCGCGCCAATGCCGCCGCCGCCGTCGCGCGGGGTTTGGATTGCATCCTGCGCACGCAGATTAGGCAGGAGGGAAGGCTGACCGTGTGGTGCGCCCAGCACGACGAGAAGACGTTCGAACCTGCGTGGGCCCGCCATTACGAGGCTCCTTCGCTCTCCGGCGGCGAGAGCGTTGGCATCGTCCGCTACCTCATGGAGATCGAGTCGCCGGCGCCGGAGGTCATCGCCGCCGTGGAAGGTGCGGTCGCCTGGTTCAGGTCTGCGGCCATTCAGGGCTTGCGCGTCGAGAACTTCACCAATTCAGAAGGGCAGCCGGATCGGCGCGCAGTAGCCGATCCCTCCGCCGGCCCTCTTTGGGCGAGGTTTTACGAACTCGGCACGAACCGTCCCATTTTCATTGGTCGCGACAAGATCGTGCGTTACAGCTTCGCCGAAATCGAGCGAGAGCGCCGTCAGGGCTACAGCTACTACGGGAACTGGCCCGCGAGCTTGCTGGCCAAGGACTACCCGGATTGGCGCGCGAAACACAAACTGCCATAAAGACGCCGCGAGGAATGTTGGGTTCAATTCAGCCGTTATGCACACTGAAAACTCCGAATCGCTCTTGGCTCAATGGTTTCGCCGGGTATGGAATGAGGGGGATGTGACGGCGATAGAGGAACTGGCGGCGCCGGACATGACGTCGCACGGGCTGGTGAAGAGCATCGTGGGGCGGGAGGCGTGGCGAAGGGAGTTTTATGAGCCGGTGCGGGAGACTTTCTCGAGCGTGAAGGTAGAGTTGCTGGAGGAAGCGGCGGCAGGGGACAGGATCTTTGGGCGGCTGTTGGCCACGCAGACGCCGAAGACGACGGGGGAACCGGTGACGATGCAGGGAATGTGTCTCTTCCGCATTGGGGACGGGAGGATTCTGGAGGCGTGGGACGCTTGGGATTTCCTTGGCTTGCTTGAGTCGATGAACCTGATGCCGCCGGCGTCTTTTGGGCTGGCGATCACAGGCGCGCTGGAGAAGCACCCGTTGGCCTGAGTCTGGGACGGAGCGGGGACGCCTTACTTTGGAGGGATGCTCTCGCTTTGCGCTGCTTTCCCGAAGCGCTGCCCCTCCCGGAATATGGCGCGCCAGAGGGGAGCCAGTTCCAGCTCGAACCCTGGCAGCACCTCGCCGCCAGAGACATGGCGAGGGTTCTCCAGCCGCTGCGGCTTTCGATCCGGCTGGCAAACCGTGACGCTGCGGCTTTGCAGATCGATCAGCCAGCCTAACGCTGCGCCGTTCTCGATGTACTCGCGCATCTTCTCGTGGAGCGGCTCCAGTCGGTCGGTCGCCGAGCGGAGTTCGAGAACGAAGTCCGGACAGAGCGGAAGAAAGCGGTTCCATTCGTCTTTCGACAGGATGTCCAGGCGCGTGTTCCTCACCCATGACAGATCGGGCGAACGCGTGGCGCCATTGGGCAGATCAAATCCGGTCGATGAATCAAAAACGGTTCCCGTTCCGTCTTTGTCAGCCCAATTCACGAAAGCGGCGTAGAGCCGGACGTGTCCGCTGCCGGTACTGCCCCCCGTTGGCGCCATGATGATGATGTCTCCATTGGCGGCACGCTCAATGCGGCGTCCCTTGTTGATGTGGCAAAACTCGAAAAATTGATCCCGGTCCAAATGGAATGCGGGCCGCGTGTGCAAAAGCACCGCGTCCGTTCCGGAGGATTGGGCGGTCAGACGGCTCACGGCTTTCACGCTACGACGCCGGGCCGGAACCGTCGAGTCCCGCTTTCACGTCTGAATAGGGATCGGCTTGACGCAATCACGGCTCGCAAACCTTGCGGGTAGCGGCCATAAAACAGGGGCGCGGGGATGAGCTCCCCGATGCCGAAATCGCCTGGGCCGGTTCTCCCTGCCAAGATCTCTCTCTGGCCGGAAACTTGGTGGGATTGGGAGGCGAGCGAAGCGGATTGTTTTGGTCTTCCGGGCGATGCGAGAGGCGGCCTGCGAGCTTGAACCGGCGAGCTGGGGAATGTAGACTTCGGAGACATGCGGCGCTTCGTCTCAGCGCGGGGGTGCGGTCTCCTGATCCTGGCGCTGGCAAGCCTCGTCCCCGCTTCAGTGCGGTCTGCGGACTGGCGGGAATGGCCTTTGGAGGGATCGGGCGCCCAGCCGCTTCCGGAGGGTCCGGCATGGTTCCGGGCCTGGCTCCGCGCGCCGGATGCCCTGGTCGATCCCACCAGCGGGGATCTCTGGCGCAATTCCATGACTCTGACGCTGCAGGACCTGCCCGGGCCGGTGACAGTGTTGCTGAACGGCCGGCCGATTGTGGAAACCCGGGATATTCCGGAGGGCGTGTCGCGGCGGTTCAAAGTCCCGAAAGGGATCCTGGAGAAGGGAGTCGCCAATGCCCTAGTGATTCGGATTGAGGGAAAGGAGGCGCCTGGCGGCTTACGCGTGCCGCCGGTGTTCGCCGGGTATTTCGATGAGGTGGTGCTGGACCGCCCGTGGGAGGCAGCCCGGGCTGAGCCCGGCGATGGCGAACTGCGGGCGACCGCGGAACCGGCGGGGGCGGCTGTTTACACCGCGAGCGATTTCCGGCCGGCCACCACCGTCTTGCATGCGGACCCCGAGCCGGAACGCGGCCGTTTCGTGCCTCCGGATGAGGCCCTGCGGCTGTTGCGCGCCGGGGAGGATCTGGTGGTGGAGGAATTGCTGCACGAGCCAGAGGTGGCCCAGCCCACCCATGTCAGTTTCGACGCCCGCGGGCGGATGTGGGTTGCCCAATACCGGCAGTATCCCTACCCGGCCGGGGTGCAGATGATTAGCCGGGACAAGTTTTACCGGGCGCATTACGACCGGGTTCCGCCGCCCCCTCCGCACCACGACCCCGGGGCCGATGTGATCAGCGTCCATGAGGACCGGGACCGCGACGGAGTCTACGAGACCCATCGGCAGGTGTTGCGCGGGCTGAACCTGGCCAACGCGGTGGTTTCGGGGCACGGCGGATGGTGGGTGATGCAGCCGCCCTACCTTTTGTTCTACCCAGAGGCGGACGGAGACGACCTGCCGGACGGGCCGCCGGAGGTCCGGCTGCAGGGGTTCGGGCTGGAGGATACCCACAGCGTGGCCAACGGGTTGGCTTGGGGCCCAGACGGCTGGCTTTATGGCGCGCAGGGCAGCACCACCACCAGCCGGGTCACGCGGCCCGGTCTCGATCCACCGGAGGCGCCGGGGGCCTACGTGGAAGGGTGCATGGTCTGGCGTTATCACCCGGAGCGGCGCGATTACGAGATCTTCGCCGACGGCAGCGGGAACACCTTTGGCGTATCGTTCGATGCGGAAGGCCGTCTCTTCACCGGTCACAACGGGGGCGACACCCGGGGATGGCATCACGTGCAGGAGGGCATCTACCTGAAGCAGGGGAACGACCCCGGCAAGTTCGGACCGCCGGCCAATCCCTTCGCATTCGGCGAGATGCCGATGATGCGGAGCACCCATCCAGTACCCCGCTTCACCCATTTGACCCTCGTAGCGGACGGGACGGCGCTGCCGGAGCGGTGGCGCGGCCTCTTTTTCGCTGCCGATCCACTGCATCATCGTTTGGTGGCGGCGCAGCGGTTGCGTGAGGGTTCGACCTTTGCCACCACCGACGCCGGCGTTCCTCTGCAGACGGAAGACATGACCTTCCGGCCCGTCTACCTGGCCAACGCGCCCGACGGCTCACTGGTCGTCGCTGATTTCCGGGAGGAATACATCGCGCACGGGCAGCATTACCAGAGCCAGATCGATCCCGGCACCGGGCGCATCTACCGGCTGAGGGGCCGGGATCTCCCGCTGGAGACGGACGTGGATTTGTCGAACCGGAGCGCTGGCGAACTCGTGGCGCTCCTGGATCATCCGAACCTCTGGCATAGGCAGACGGCAGTGCGTCTGCTCGGGGAACGCCGGGAACCGCAATCCGAACAGCTTTTGCTGCGCGGCCTGGAACGGCCGGAGACCCACCCGGCTCTCGAATGTTTGTGGGCCCTGCATCAGATGGGAAGTTTGGACGGGAACACCGCGCTGCGGCTGCTGGATCACCCGGCTCCCATGGTTCGAGCCTGGACCATCCGTCTGATGGGGGATGCGCGTGCGCTCCCTGACCGGTTCGCCGAGGCGTTGGCGGCAAAGGCGGCCCGCGAACCCGACCCGGAGGTGCGCGGTCAAATTTTGTCAACGGCGCGGCGTCTGCCCGCGGCACAGGCGTTGCCGCTGCTTCGGGAGGCGGCGAACCGCGGGGAGGACCTGGAGGATCCCTTCATTCCGCTGTTGGCGTGGTTCGTCTTGGAATCCCACTGCGCAGAATGGCGCGAGCTGGTGCTGGCGTTGTTCGACGACCCGGCCTTCTGGCGGGCGCCCCTGGTGCGCCGCCATCTGACTCCGCGCCTCATGCGGAGGTTCGCGGCCTCCGGCGCCCGCCAGGAGCTGGCGGCTTGCGCTTGGTTGCTGCGGCGCGCCCCCTCCCAGGAGGATCGCGCCGCCCTGATGGAAGGCTTCGCCGAGGCCTTCCGCGGACGAGTCCTGCCCTCATTGCCGGAGGAACTGCTGGAAGCCCTGGCGGTCTCCGGAGGGATGACCCTGGCGCTGCGAGTTCGTCAGGGAGATGCTGCAGCGGTGGCGGACGCACTGGGTCTGGTGGCTGACCGGGACGCCGATCCGGCGGAACGTCTCGCATTGCTTCAGGTGCTCGGCGAAGCGCGGCAGCCTACCGCCGTGCCGGTGCTTCTGGGAGTGGTTCTGGGCGACCATGCCGAGGAGGCGCGGCGGGCGGCGTGCTCGGCTTTGCAGGCCTATGACGACCCGGAGATCGCCGCTCGCCTGCTGGAGAATTGGCCGAGGTTGCCGGGGGAAGTCCGGGGAGCGGCGCTGCATCTGCTGGCCAGCCGCGCCTCTTGGGCATGGTCGTTGCTGGAGGCCGCGGCCGCGGGCGCTATTCCCCGCGAGGCATTCTCCTCTGAACTCGTCGGCCAGTTGCGGCAGCACGCCGACGAAGCAGTCAGGTCGCTGCTGGCGTCGCAGTTTCCCGATGCCCCTTCCGGCGGGCAGGAAATCCGAACGCGGATCGAAGAGGTGCGGAGGATCCTCGCCTCCGGTGCGGGCGATCCCTACGCCGGTGAGCCGCTATTCGCTACACGGTGCGGCTCCTGCCACACCTTGTTTTTCAAGGGCGGCAAGACCGGCCCCGACCTGACCAGTTACCAACGGGACGATCTCGGCGCCATGCTGGCGAGCATTCTCGACCCCGACGCGGAGATACGGGAAGGATACGCTCATGTCGTCATCCGCACCGAAGACGGGCGAACCCTGGCGGGATTCGTTTCCGACGAGGATGCCGGCGTGGTGCTGCTCCGCGGGCTCGACGGCGCCGACGTGGTTCTACGGCGCGAGGAGATTGCCGGCCTCGAGCCCGTTGGCCGCAGCCTGATGCCCCCCGGTCTGCTTGACGGATTGAGCGCAACAGAACTGCGCGACCTGTTCGCCTACCTGCGCCAGTCGCAGCCGATCAGCCGCTGAGCAGGCGTCAGAGGGCGGACCCCATCCACCATCGGCACCGCATTCGCACCTTCAACCCACACGAGCCGGCCGGATCGAGGGAGCAGGCCCTGATCGGAGTGGTGGACCTACCCCCTTCGCATCGCAGGTATTTGAGCCCTGATCGTGACTTCGTCGATGTCGTAGCTGCTTTGGGTTCCCCCGGCCGGAGGAAACTCCAGATATAACGTCGGCCGCGTCGTTGCCCCCGCCTCAATGTCGAGAAATCGAATGTTATCGCTCGTCCAGGTTCTGCCGCCTTGGATGAACCTAACATTATAGTGTTCGGATCTATCGACCGTGATCAGAACAAAGTGACGGGTGTTCGCGGTGTAATTGCCGATCGGGAGGACCCCTCTTGGACCGCTCTCCCGCCGAAAAATGCGCTCATTATCCATCCACACGCTCACCACGCCGTTATGCAGTCGCACCCCGCCAATCAACAACCCCAGATCTCTCTCTGTGTCTGGGGGGGCGCCCACGAATATATCGAGAGGCTGCGAGCCGGGATTCATCACTCCGGACCAGGAGATGTACAACCTGTGAGCATCGCTCCTGATGTGCGTCGAAGTCAGGCCAACCAGGCGCTGCAGGGCGGGGACATTCACGAAGCGCATGCTCTTCGACGAGAGCAAAGGACTATCGACGATCGACAGCATCGCCGTGCGGCCGTCTGCCGTGGACCACAGCTCGTCACCCTCCGGTGGTCCGGGCAAGGCCGGATTGGGCAGGGCCCCGACCGAATCCGCATTGAAGTGCGCGTGGAGGACCTCGGTCGTGTCGCAACCGGTGAGGGCGACGGCGGCGACTGCCAGGGCCGCAATGAGGGAGCGATCAAAGATTGTTTTCATTGGGTTTGGCTTCTTGGCTGTTGGAGGTTCATTTTCAGCGCCGCTGTCCCGATGTTTTTTCAGCGGGACCAACGACGCTCTTCACATATTCATGCGGAAAACGGACGCCAAACCGGACAGGGGAAGGCGAAATGTTCGATGGCGTAGTTGGCAGTGGTGTGAAGGAGCGCCCGGGTGCATCAGCGAGGGGCAGGCGCCCAGCGTCCGAAGCCTCAGAACTCGTGGTGTGTGGGCTTAGCTGCGGCGCTGCGGCAGAAGCATCCATTGCCTGAAGGTGAAGAGAGAGAAGGCGAAGAGGATGGCGTTGAGAAGGAAGTGGAGGGGGAAATTGGTCACGGGTGCGGAACCGAAGCAGCCGCAGGCGATTTCGAGACCGCGGAACCACGCGGAGGCGAGCGCTCCGCTGAAGAGGAGGAGCAAGGCGGCCAGCAGGACGGAAGCTCCGCCTTGCAGGGGGCGGAGAAGGAGGGCTCCTCCCGCGAGGATTTCTAGCCAGGGAAGAAAGACGGCGAGGAGGGCGGGACCGGGGTCGGCGAGGAGGGCGTAGTCGCGAACCTGGAGGACAAAGGCAGTGGGATCGGCGGCTTTGACGGCTCCGGACGCGAGGAATACGGCGGCGAGGACGAGCCGGGGGAGGTGCGGGAGGAAGGAGAGGCTGGGCCGGGACCGGAGCACAGGCTTAAAGTCCCGGGGGGACCAGGAAAGCGCAACGGCGAAAGGATGCAGAATCAAAGGCGGTGGGGAATCAAGTCGAGGAGTCAAATCGAGCCTTGGCATCGATGGAGGCCCGGGTATGCTGGGCGATGTTTTGCCATTGGTTGTGGCCCGCCCTATGTGTGGGAGCGCTGAGTTTGGGTCACGCGGGAGCGGGGCAACACTTGCCGCTGGAGACGACGTTCCGGGGCCGGGCCAAGTTCGAACGGATGGAGGCGAAGGCCCGGAGCGAAAGGTGGGACCGGTTGGCGCTGGGAGACCGGGTGGTGCGGGTGGGGCGCGAGCTGGAGGGGACGCCCTACAAGGGATTCACGCTGGAGATCCACGACCGCATCGAGTCGCCTTCGGTGAATCTGGAAGGGATGGATTGCTGGACATTTTTTGAGACGGCTTTGGCCTTTGCCCGGATGCTGGAGCATCCTCGTTCCGATTATGGACCGGAGGACTTGCTGCGGGAGGTGGAGGAGACGCGATACCGGGACGGGGTCTGTCACGGGAATTACCTCGACCGGATTCACTACTTGGCGGAGTGGTATGTGGACAACGAGCGGCGGGGAAACCTGGAGAACCTGACCCACGACTTGGGGGGGATTCGGTTTGTCAACCGGCGCTGCACGGAGATGACGACGCTGTGGCGCAGTTACCGGTATTTGCGCAACAATCCGTCGCTCCGGGAACCCATGGCCCGGTCGGAGGCGCGCATATCGAAACTGCCGATGGAGTATGTGCCCACGAGCGCGGTCAAAGGAATTCAGGGCAAGTTGCGCAACGGGGATGTGATCGGGATCGCCAGCAAGTATCAGGGCGGTTTCTGTTCGCATGTGGGGCTGGCTTACCGGGCCCCGGACGGCACGGCCCGCTTGCTGCACGCTTCTTCGGACGCCAAGCGGGTCCTCGTGGATTCGCCGATCCACCTCTATTTGAAACGTTACGAGAAGCATGCGGGCATTTTGGTAGGGCGTCCTTTGTCGCCTCCGAAGCCCAGTGGGATTCGGGCGCGGGCGGCGCGCGGCTGAAGGAGCGCGGGATTCGGGGTGGGCAGGGTGCAGGTTGGACTTATTTGGCATGGACACGACAGAATTGACGGAACGCGTGCGCCGGTTCGGCGAGTGGGCCCCGCGTGTGCGGGAGGAGATGCACCGGGTGTTGGTGGGGCAGGAACATTTGATCGACGGCTTGTTGTTAGGGTTGTTGACGAACGGGCACGTGCTCTTGGAGGGGGTGCCCGGTCTGGCCAAGACTTTGGCGATCAAGGCGTTGTCGGGTTGCTTGGACGCCTCCTTTTCCCGGATCCAGTTTACGCCGGACCTGCTGCCCTCGGACTTGGTGGGAACCTTGATTTACAATCAGCGCGACGGCAGCTTCGCCCCGCGGCTGGGTCCGGTCTTCGCCAATCTGGTGTTGGCGGACGAGATCAACCGCTCGCCGGCGAAAGTGCAGAGCGCGCTGTTGGAAGCGATGCAGGAGCGTCAGGTGACCATTGGGGAGGTGGCGCATCCATTGCCTGATCCGTTTCTGGTGATGGCGACGCAAAACCCCATCGAGCAGGAGGGAACCTATCAATTGCCGGAAGCGCAACTGGACCGCTTTTTGCTGAAGGTGGTGGTGAATTATCCCGCGCGGGAGGAGGAACGGCGTATCCTCGAGCTGATGTCGACGTCGATGCCGGATCTGGAGACCAGGCCGGTGGTCGCGACGGAGCGGATCCGGGAGAGCCGGAAGCTGGTCAACGAGATCTTCATCGATGACGTGGTGAAGGATTACATTGTGGATTTGGTGCATTTGTCGCGGGACGCAGCGGCCATTTCCGAGGAGCATACCCATTTGATCCGCTGTGGGGCATCGCCGCGCGGGACCATCTACCTGGCGCTGGCGGCGCGGGCGAAAGCGTTTTTGGAAGGCCGTGGTTATGTTACGCCGCAGGATGTGAAAGACGTGGCTCCCGAGGTGTTGCGGCACAGGATTTTGCTGACCTATGAGGCGGAGGCCGAGCAGGTCAGCACCGATTCGATCGTGAGCGATTTGCTGAGACGGGTTCCGGTGCCGTGAAACCAAGAGCGACGGTCGTCCGCGAACGCAGCGTCGCGGATTTGCTGAAGAAGATGCATCGGCTTCGTTTGAAGACGCGGGGACGGGTGCGCGAATTGTTCGGCGGCTCCTACTCGAGTTGTTTTCGCGGGCAGGGGATGGATTTCGACGACTTCCGATTGTACGAACCGGGCGACGAGATCCGGTCTATCGACTGGAACGTGACGGCGCGGCAGGGAGAACCCTACGTGAAGCAGTTCATCGAGGAGCGTGAGTTGGCGGTCTACCTGGCGCTGGACATCAGCGCCTCCGGCGATTTTGGCAGTGGGGAACAGAGCAAACGGGACTGGATGACGGAAGTGGCGGCGCTGGTGGCTTTCAGCGCGGTGCGCAATCAGGACAAGGTGGGCTTGTTGTTGTTCTCCAGCGGATTGGATCTGTTCGTGCCGCCGCGCAAGGGAGGAAACCATTTGACGCGGCTGCTGCGGGAGATGCTGGTGCGCAGGCCGAAACCGGGGCCGACGCGGGTGGATGCCGCCCTGCATCCGCTGGTGCATTGGGTAGGGAAACGCTCGCTGGTTTTTCTGCTTTCGGATTTCATCAGCGAAGATTTCACGCGCTCGCTGCGGACGGTAAGCCAGCGACACGATCTCATCGCCATTCAGGTGGTCGATCCGGTGGAGGAAACGCTGCCGGAGGTGGGGCGGGTGCGAATGCATGATCCGGAGACGGGGAGACAGCGGCTGGTGGCGACTTCCCGCGGGGAACTGCAAGCGGCTTACCGGCAAGAGCGAGGGCGATGGCAGGAGGAGCTGGACGCGAAGTTCCGGCGGCTAGCCGTGGACAAGCTGGTGCTGCGCACGGGAGAGGATTTCCTGCCCAAACTCCATGCTTTCTTCAAAGGGCGGGCCCGGCAAGGGCGTTAGACCCGGGCAAAGGATTTGGGATGCAGGCAGAATGAACGAGAACGCGGCGGAGGACATACGGGACTTGACCGGACCGGAGGCCTTTCCGTTGTTGGAGGCGGACTGGACGCCGTGGTTCGTAGGGGCCGGGGTGGGTCTGGCGGTCGTGGCGCTGGCGCTGGCATTGTTCTGGTTGCTGTGGTGGGCGCTGCGGCCCAGGCCGGTGCGGCTTCGGCAGCAGGCGCTGCGGCGCTTGGAAGGCCTGCGCGCGGAGGCTCCGGGCATGGAAGCGAATCAATTTGCCACCCAGCTCTTGCGGGTGTTGCGGGAGTATTACCACGGTCGTTATGGGGACAGCTTGCTCTTTGAGACCGGTCCGGAGTTCTCCCGCCGGGGGGCGCTGGAGCCGATGGAGGGGGAACGCAAAGCCCGGTTGGAACGTTTGTTTGAGCGCTGCGATCATGTTCAATTTGGAGGAGGGGCCTTGCCTCTGGAGCGGCGGCCCGTGTTTTTGGAGGAAGCCTTGGATATTCTGAGAGACGAACCACCCGACCTGGAACCTCGTGTTTGAGTTGCTCCCCGCATTTTTTCGCAACGGTTTCCAGTTTGCGGCTCCCTGGTTTCTGCTGCTGCTGATTCCGGTTCCGGGGCTGCTCCTGTTGGCGGGGCGCAGTGGGGACGCTCCTGCCCTGACATTTTCCTCTTTGTACTTGCTGGAGCGAGTGGGAGCGCCGGTGCGGGAGCGGGTCTTCGGGTTGACCCTGTCTCTCTTCTTCGGGGCGGTGGTGCTGGCGGTGCTGGCCTTGGCCCGCCCGCAATTGGTTTCGACTTATGAGAAGACTTCGAGCAACGGGATCGAGCTGATCATCGCGCTGGACGTGTCCCGATCGATGGCGAGCACGGATTTTTTTATCGGCGGGGAGAAGGTGACGCGGCTCACGGCGGCCAAGCAGGTGACGCGGGAGTTTATCCGGGAGCGTCCCAGCGACCGAATCGGGGTCGTGGCTTTTGCGGGCAGGCCGTATTTGGCCAGTCCCCTCACGCTTGATCACGATTGGCTGCTCGAGAGCATCAACCGGATCCGGATCGGACTGGTGGAGGACGGCACGGCCATAGGCTCGGCCATCGCCATGACGGCCAAGCGCCTGGACAAGCGCGCCGCCAAGAGCAAGATCATGGTGCTGTTGACCGACGGGTCGAACAACTCAGGGAATCTTTCGCCGCGGGATGCAGCTCGGCTGGCCCGCACGCTGGGGATCAAGATTTACGCCATTGCCGTGGGGACGCCCGGGGAACACGCTATTCCCATGCCCCAGGGGGTGGTGATTCACCGCGAGGAATTCGATGTCGAGACATTGCAGGAAGTAGCCCAGATCGGGCAAGGAAAGTATTTCCGGGCTCAGGATACGCAGGCGCTGGAAAGCATCTTTTCCGAGATCAATGAGATGGAGAAATCCGATCTGCGCAGCCGCCGGGTGGTGGAATTGCACGAGTTGTTTCCGTGGTTTGTCTTGGCGGGCTTGCTCTTGGCTGCGGGAGGGTTGTTGGTGCACGAATGCCTTCCTCTGACGATTCCTTGAGGCGATGACTTTTGCGCAACCATGGTGGCTGTTGATGCTGGCGCTGGCGCCGGTTTTCTTCGGCTTGAGATTGTGGCGGGATGCTGTGCAGAAGCGGCGTTTGGCCGCGCTCAGTTCGGCCAACTTGGCCGGACGGCTGCTGGTGGGCTACAGCCCCGCGGCGCGGTGGACGCGTTTCCTCCTCTTGTGGATTGGATTTATCTGCTTCGTCCTGGCGATGGCGCGCCCTCTCTTCGGCTACACGGAGAGGGAGACGGTGGGACGGGGCCGGAACATTCTCATCGCCGTGGACACTTCTCATTCGATGCTGGCGCGGGATCTGCGCCCGGACCGGATGACCCTGGCCAAGGCGGCGGCGGAGGATCTGATCCGGAAGTTTCCGGAGGACCGGATCGGGTTGATACCCTTCGCAGGGAGCGCGTTTCTGCAGGTTCCCTTGACGTTGGACCACGAGGCGGCGGTGGAGACGGTGGCGCAGCTCGACACAGAGATCATTCCCCTGGGTGGGACGGACATTGCAGCGGCGCTGAGCCTGGCTCTGGAGACGTTCCGGGAAGCGGAAAGCGAGAGCAACGCGTTGATCCTGATTAGCGACGGCGAGGAACATGACGGAAAATCGGAGGACGCGGCCAAGGAGCTTCAACGGGAGGGCGTCATGGTTGTGGCGTTGGGGGTGGGGACAGTGCAGGGCGGGTTTGTGCCCGATCCCGCCGAACCGTCGCGGATGTTGCGGGACCGCTCGGGTGAAATGGTGCGGAGCCGGCTGCGGGCGGAGGGTTTGCAGATGATTGCGAACCAGACCGCGGGGATTTACAGTCCGCTGACCAATACGGGAACGACCAGTGAGGTGGCCCGGCGAGCGTTGCAACAGATGGAACAATCGAATCTTGATCAGAGCAGCCTGCGGCGGCCGGTGGAACGTTACCGTTGGCCCTTGGCGGCGGGGTTGTTCAGTTTGTTGGCGGGGTTGTGCTTGAGGCCGGCCGGGGCATCGACGAGCGCCGGGATGGGAGCAGCGGCGGCGTTGTTGCTCACTTTAGGATGGGTCGCTCCCGCTGAGGGTGCGGATTTTGGGGAGAGGGAGTATCGGTCGGGGGATTACGCCGCGGCCATGGAACGCTATGGCGCGGCGTTGGAGTCGCTGCGCGATGATCGAGCCGTGGGCGAAGTGCGTTATCGGGAACGGATGGGGACCTTGGAACGTTTTTGGCGGCGGGCGGCAGGGCGTCCCCTTCCCGAGGAGCGATTTCAGTTGCATTTCGGGATGGGATCGGCGGCCTACCGCAGCGAGGAATACGAGGCGGCGATCGAGCAGTTTGGTCTGGCGATGCTGGCGAAGGACGCGCCACTGCAGAAGGAGTCTCACTACAATATGGGGAACAGCCTGTATCGAAGAGGCGAGTTTGCCTTGAAGCAGGAGGAACCGGATTTGAAGGCGGTCTTGGAAGACTGGCGGGACGCCGTGGGCCACTACGAAGGGGCTTTGGCTCTGGATGAGTCTCATGCGAATGCGCAGTTCAACCGCGATTTGGTTCGTAGGCGGATCGAGGAGCTGGAACGTCTGGCGCAGATGATCCAGCAAATGCAACAGATGCAGCAGCCGTCCGCGGGAGCGGATGGAGATGAGCCGCAGCCGCAGGGGTCGGAAGGGTCCGAGCAAGACGGAGAGGGGCAGAGTGGAGAGCAAACGCCTGGCAGCGGAGGGGAACAGGAGGGCGAGGGCGGAAACCGTCCGGATCAGCCGGTGGAAGACGAGGGCTTTGGGGACGACGGTGAGGAGCGGGAGGGCCGTTTGCGGGCGGAGGAAGAGGAGCGTCAAGGAGCGGGCCAGGACGAGGAGGGAGAGGAGCAAGGCTCCGGGCAAGGGGACGAGCGGGATCCCGAGACGGGCTTCAGCCGTTCGCAGGCGCGGCAGATGCTGCGCAACTTCTCAGACGAGGATTTGGGCGTGCGCTTGCTGGAGCGGGGCAACCTGAGGGAGAACTCGAAGAACTGGTAGGCTGGCGGAAGGAGATCGAAACGCAGTGGGCAGAAGAACAGGGCATAGGTTAGGGTGCGGGAGGCGTCTTGGGGCGGCTTTGTGGGCGGCTTTGCTGGCTTTGGCGGTGCTGGGGACGGATTGGGCCCGGGCGCAGATTGTGAACCGGGGCATGGCCGGATCGATCGACGCAACGGCCTATTTTTCTCCGGCTAACGTGGTGGTGGGGCAGCAATCGCAGTTCTCGGTGGTGGTGATCAACGGCACGCCCGATGCTCCTCCTCCGCGGACGATCAAGGTGGACGACGTCGAGATCACCTTTCTGCGCAACCTGCCGCGATCAGAGATGACCTTGTCAGGGCGGCAAGTGATGAACGAGTACACTTACGCGGTGACGCCGTGGAAGGCGGGGGCCTACACCATTCCGAGTTTGTCGTTGCGGGTGAACGGCGAGCTGTTGAGCACTCCCGAATGCACGTTGCGGGTCCGGGAATTCGAGGAGCTTGGGTTGGATCCCGATGCCGTCGCGAGAGGGAGTTTTGCGTTGATGTATGTCGAGCGGGAGGAGTGTTTTGTGGGGGAGGTTGTGCCATTGGAAGTGACGCTCTACATGGACCAGGAGTTGCGGGTGCGGGACTGGGGTTATCCGGACATGGAGCGCGATACGTTTGTCACCAAGCGCTTCGAGCGCCGCTATCCGACGGATGTTTTTCTCTTGGGGCGCCGCTTTTACGCGCTGGCGCACAGCACCTTTGTCAGTCCTTTGGCGGCGGGCGATCTGGAGCTGGGCCCGGTGACCTTCACCTGTAAGATTAGCGAGATTCGCACCTTGCCGCAGGGGCCCATCCAGACTCTGGGTCCAACCCGTGATCTGATCGTCGAGGGGCCGCGGGTTCCGCTGCGGGTTTTGCCGCTTCCGGAGGAGGGCCGGCCGGAGGGATTTGCGGGCGCAGTGGGAAGTTATGCGATGACCTGCCGGGCGACTCCGACGCGGGTGGCGGTGGGCGATCCCATCGAGTTGGAGATCGAAGTGCGCGGGAGAGGAAACTTGGATGCGCTGGAAGCCCCCCGATTGGAAGGAGATGGGGACGGCCTCTGGAAAGTGTTTCAAGAGACCTCGGAGATCCGCAAGCGGGAAGCCGCTTCCTTGGAAGGAGTGGCCGTGTTCCGGCGGGTCATTTCTCCGACCCGGGTGACGGCGGAGATCCCCTCGTTGATTCTCAGCTATTTCGATCCGGGAGAACGCGCTTACCAGACCGTGAGGACGGAGCCGATCGCCCTGGAAGTGCTGCCGGATCTGGAGGGAGAGGCGATGATTCAGAGTTTCGCCGCGAAGACGGGAACCCTGATGCCGCGGGAACAACTTGAGGACATTTTGGCGTTGTTGCCCGGTCCCTTGGAGGGTCCGGCGACCTTGCGACCCTGGTCGGAAGGACCGGTGTTCCGGACTTTGGAAGCGCTGGCGATTCTTGGCTGGGCGGGGCTGGCGGCATGGGGTCTCTTTCGTCTGTTGGGGCCGCGGCTCTTGGAGCTGCGCCGGGTGCGCGAGGGGCCATCCTACCGGGAGTTGCTCCGGGAGTTGCGGCGGCCGGGCTTGAGCGAGAAGGAGTTTTACAACAGGTATTACGGCGCTTGCCAGGCGTGGAGGCGTGAACATGGGCAGGCGGCCTTGCCGCCGGCGGTGCGCGAGCAATTGGGGCAGATTGCGGAACGGCGGGAGCAGCTCAACTACGCGGGAGCGGCGGGCTGTCCGGCGATGGAGGAAGCGCGGCGCATGGCCCTGTTGAGGTCCTTGGGGGCCCTGGGTCGAGGTTGATGGGCACGACGGCGATGCAGCGGGTTTGGATCATGATAGTCTTTCTGGCGGCGAGCCTGCCGGAGGGCGGACGGGCCGCGACGGCCGGCGACGTTTTTTCCGAGGCGACGAACGCGGGCCGGATCGGGGATTACGAGGAAGCGCGCGACCTGTATCTCAGCGTGGCGGAGACCCGTGAAGGGCGATCCCCCGTGCTGCAGTACAATTTGGGAAACATTTACTTCCGGCTCGATGAGTTTGGAAAGGCCGTCTTGCATTACCGGAGGGCGTTGCTGCTCGATCCATCGCACGCGGAGAGCCGGCAGAATCTGCGTCATGCCGAAAGCAGGCTGGGGTTTGTCGAGTTTTACCGGCCGCCGGCGGTAAAGTTTCTCAGCCGGTTTCATTCGGAAGATCTTCGAGCCGGAGCCCTGCTGGTGGGCTGGCTGACGGCAATCGTGTTGACGGCGCTGGTGATCTTCCGGCCGCGGGCGTGGATCACGGCGCCGGGGATTTTGCTGGTGGGTTTGGGGGTGACCTTGGCCGCTGGGGGTGTGTTGGCGCACCGGGCGGCGCGAGAGGTGGAAAAAGAGCGTGAACTTTATTTCATCGTGGTGGCTGATGACAGCCAGATTCGTGCGGCTCCGGCGACATCGGCCGGCTCAGTCATTTTGCTGCCTCCGGGCAGCGAGGTGCGGGTATTGGACCGGCGCGCGGGATGGTCATATGTAGAGGTGCTCCAAGATACGCGGGGCTGGGTGTCCAGCCAGGATCTGGAGCCGCTGAAACCCCAGGCGTGGCGGCAGGGCTGAGAAGGCCGAGGGCTGGCTGGCGACCGGACCCGGGGATGGGGGAGGAAGCGAAGCGAGGGGGGATTGGTTAGAACGGTCCGCTGAACCGATCTTGCGGGGTTTACCGGCGGCCTCGGACTTGAGCGAAGAGCATAATGTAATAGAAGAGCTGTCCGAGAGAGGCCAGGGCTGCGACGGTATAGGTCATGGCCGCCCAGAAAAGGGCGTCTTTTGCTTGCTTGTGAGAGAGTCCCGTGGCCACGCCGCTGCTTTCCAGCCAGGCCAGGGCGCGGCGGCTGGCGTCGAATTCGACGGGGAGAGTGATGAGGGCGAAGAGGGTCGTCGAGGCGAAGAGAATGATGCCAATGAGCAGGACGGTGAGATTGCTTCCCGCGAAGGCGAGGGCTATCCCGGCCATGAGCACCCAGGGGGCGAGTTTGCTTCCGAGTTGGACGATCGGGACAAGGTTTGAGCGCAGTCCGAGCATTGGGTAATTCTTGGCGTGCTGCAAGGCGTGACCGCATTCGTGCGCCGCCACCGCGGCGGCGGCGACGCTGCGGGCGGCAAAGACCGGCTCACTCAGATTGACGGTTTTGCCGCGCGGATTGTAGTGGTCGGTCAACTGGCCTGGGGTGCTGGTGACTTCGACATCCCGGATGCCGTTTTCCGCGAGCATTTGTTCGGCGACTTGATGGCCGCTGACGGGCATTGGAACCTGGGAATAGAGCGCGAACTTGCGTTTCAGTTGCGCGCCGACCAAGCGGCTCACGATCATGGCGATGCCGACGATTAGCAGATAGATGGGGTCGTAATGGAGAGCGGGCATGGTGTGGAAGGGTGGTTGGAGATGCGTCGAAATGAGGGGCCGCCCAGGGAAAGCAGAAAAGGATACGGGGGCGGCGGGTCGATGGATTCCGTCTGAGGGGAGCGGGCGAGTCCGGGGAGAAGGGGAGAACGCTGACTTCTGCCGGAGACAGCGGCTGAGAGCGGGGGTGGGGGCTTCGGGTTAGAATTCGTTCTTCCACATCATCGATTCGACGGGAAGGGGCGAGCGTTTGGTGTATTTGGCAGAGGCCTTGCGATGATAGAGGGTGGAAACATCGCCGCGAACCTCGAAGTAGATGAGTTGGCCAATGGGCATCTGGCGGTAGATCCGGACCGGCTGTCCCACGGAGATTTCGAGGGTCCAGTGATTGCAGAAGCCCACGTCGCCTTTTCCGGCGGTGGCGTGGATGTCGATGCCAAGCCGGCCCACGCTGGATTTCCCTTCGAGGAAGGGGACGTGCCGATGGGTTTCGGTGTATTCTTCGGTGACGCCGAGATAGGTGCGGCCGGGCGCCAGCACGTATCCCTCGTCGGGGATCTCGAGAAAGCGGGTTTGATTATGAACCCGGGCGTCGAGGACGTCGTCGATGTAGACGGCGAGAGTCTTTCCGAGGTGGACGTCATAGCTGTTTGTCCCGAGGCAGTCGTCGCGGAAGGGATCGATGACGATGGATCCGTCGGCGAGGGCATTCCGGATGGCCTGGTCGGAAAGGATCATAACGCAGGCTGTCTTCGCACGGGACCGAGGGGCGGGCAAGGGGGATCGGCCTAGGCGCATCCATAATTCCTGGGGCGGGGGTGGAAGGATGGCGAGGCGCTGTGGGCCGGGAGCAATCTGGCGCCGCTTTTTTAGAAGCCGGGGCATCACGAAAACGGTACGGGGGCGAGACCGGGCGGATCAGCGGGGGGTTGGGGAAGCCCGGATGACGGGGGAGCTTTGGTCGCGAAGACCGCGCAATCGGGTTACGGCTTTCACCACCGCGTCGGCGGCCCGATCCATCTCCGCTTCTGTGGTCAGGCAGGATAGGGAGAAGCGGACCGACGATAGCGCGCGTTCGGTCGAGAAGCCCATGGCGGTGAGGACGGGAGAAGGGTGGACTGATCCGGTGTGGCAGGCCGAACCTCCCGAGGCGCAGATGCCCGCGTCGTCGAGGAGCATGAGCAAAGCCGGCGCATCGACTCCGGGGAAGACGAGATTGGAGGTGTTTGGCAGGCGAAGCTCGAGGTGTCCGTTCACGGCGACGCCGTCGAGGGCGCTGATCAGGCGGTTTTCAAAGCGGTCGCGCAGGGAGCGCAGGCGCTGGGGCTCGACGGATTCGAGGCGAAGACGGGCCAGTTCGGCGGCTTTGCCGAGCCCGACGATGCCGGGGACGTTTTCGGTTCCGCCGCGCCGGCCGTTTTCCTGGGCCCCGCCGGTGATGTGGGGCCGAAGCCGAACCTGCGAGCTGGCGTAGAGTGCGCCGGCTCCTTTGGGCCCGTGGAATTTGTGCGCTGAGAGTGCGAGGAAATGGATGCCGGAGTCGCGGACGCTGACCGGCGCTTTTCCGATGGCTTGGACGGCGTCTGTATGCAGGTAGACGCCGCGGGAAGCGGCGAGGCGAGCGGCTTCAGGGATGGGGAAGAACACGCCGGTTTCGTTGTTAGCCCACATGAGGGAAAGGACGGCGGTGTGGGCGGGATCGAGGGCGGCGTGGAGTTTGTCCAAGTCGAGGGTTCCGTCGGGAAGGACGGGGATGATTGTGCGCGAGCAGCCGTAATTTTCTGTGAGATGTTTGGAGAAAGAATCGACGGCGGGGTGTTCGACGTTGCTGTGGACGATGCCGCGGCGTCCGGGTCTGGCGAGGGCGGCGGAGGCCAGAGCGGTGTTGTCGGCCTCGGTGCCTCCGCTGGTAAAGATGATTTCCGAGGGATCGGCTCCTAGCAATGCGGCGACTTGTTCGCGAGCGGCATCGACGGCGCGGCGAGGGGGACGGGCGAAGCGGTATCCGCTGGAGGCGTTGGCATAATGCTCAGTGAGGAAAGGCATCATGGCCTCGAGCACTTCCGGGAGGATCTGGGTGGTGGCGTTGTTGTCGAGGTAGAGGGGAGACATGGGGAAGCGACGGGTCAGGGCTGGGGAACAGCGGGGTTGCGGAGTAAAAGCGGCGACGGTTAGGCGAGTTGTTGAGAAAGGTGCGGAGGGTGGGTTGGCCGGCGCTTTACCCGGGATTGGCGAGGGATTCTGGGTGGGTTTCGAGAACGCGGAGGGCCTCGCCGGCGAGGTAGAGTGATCCGGTGATGAGGACGGGTTCGCGATGGAGAAGCGCGGCCGCCAGGCCGGAGGGGCAGTCGGCGAAGGGCGACGCTTGGGGGGCGTGTTCGAGGAGGGAGGCGGAATCGAGACCGCGCTCGGAGTCGCGGATGGGGACGAGAAAGATGCGCTCGGCGAGGGGCCGGAGATGTTCGAGCATGCCAGGGACGTCTTTGTCGCTGAGAGCGCCGAAGAGGAGGGTGGCCTTGCGGCCGTGGAAGGTCTCTTTCCAGGTGCGCGCCAAGACGGCGGCGGCGGCGGGATTGTGGGCTCCATCGACGACGACGGGAGGCTGGGTTTCGAAGCGTTGGAAACGGCCGGGCCAGGAAACATTGCGCACGGCGGCGGAGAGAGCATCGGGGTCCAAGGAGACGCCGGCGGCTTGCAGGGCGGCCCGGGCCAGAGCGGCGTTGTATTTCTGATGGGAACCGGCGAGGCCAAGCGGGAGATGGAGGGGAAGATCCACCAATCGGAGCGTGGCTCCGCGCTGCCGAGCCACGCGCTCAATGACGCTCCACACTTCGGGATGCTGGATGGAGCTGACGACGGGGATGCCGGGCCGGATGATCCCGGCTTTTTCTGCAGCGATTTCCGGGAGAGTGCTTCCGAGCCATTGGGAATGGTCGAGGTCCACCGGAGTCAGGACGGAGACGGCGACGGGCGTCACGGCATTGGTGGCGTCGAGCCGGCCGCCCATGCCTGTTTCCAGGACGATGCAGGTGGTTTTCTCTTCGCAAAACCAGAACATGGCGGCGGCGAGGGCAAGCTCGAAGAAGGTGGGGTGCGGATCCCAATCTTGGACGAGGCAGCGGAGGTGTTCGAGGATGCGCTCGAGGCTTGCGGCGGGGATGGGGACGCCATCGACGCGGATGCGTTCCTCGAAGCGCAGGAGGTGTGGCGAAGTGAACAGGCCGGTGCGGAAGCCGTGTGCGCGGGCAATGGCTTCGGTGAAGGCGCAGACGGAGCCTTTGCCGTTGGTCCCGGCGACGTGGACGACCTTGGCGGGAGGGGCGGCGGGCAGGTGGGAGAGCAGCCGGGCGCTGTTCTCGAGACCGAGCTTGATGCCGAAGACCTGGGCGTCGTAGAGCCAGTTGAGCGACCCCATGCGAAAAATCCTGACCGGATCCTCAGGCGCGGGCCGGCATCATGTAATCGAGGAGACGGCGGAGGCATTCGCGCAGGTCCTTGCGGTGGACGATGCGGTCGATGAGGCCATGTTCCATCATGAATTCCGCGGTCTGGAAACCTGGGGGCAGATCTTGATGGGTGGTTTCCCGGACGACCCGCGGCCCGGCGAAACCGATCATGCATTTTGGCTCTGCGAGGATGATGTCGCCGAGCGTAGCGAAGCTGGCGGTGACGCCCCCGGTGGTGGGGTGGGTGAGCACGGAGAGGTAGGGCAAGCACTCCTTGGAATGGCGGGCGAGGGCCCCGCTGGTCTTGGCCATTTGCATGAGGCTCAGAATGCCTTCATGCATGCGGGCTCCGCCGGAGGAGGAGAAGAGAATGGCGGCGCGGCGTTCGGCAGTGGCGCGTTCGATGGAGCGGGTGATCTTTTCTCCGACCACCGATCCCATGCTGGCTCCGAGGAAGCGAAAATCCATGACTCCGAGCGAGACGGGATGTCCACCGACGGCGGCGGTTCCGGTGACGATGGCTTCGGAGAGGCCGGTTGCGTCCTGGTATTGCTGCATTTTCTCATCGTATCCTTGGAAAGCCAGGGGATTGACGGGACGCAAGCCGGCGTCGGTTTCGCGGAAGGAGCCGGGGTCGGCGACGGATTCGATGCGATCGGCGGAGGGAAACAGGGCATGGTGGTCGCAGCGCGGACAGACCCTGAGGTTCTTGCTCATTTCCAGGTCGTGGACGACTTCGCCGCAGGAGGGGCACTTGTGCCAGAGCCCCTGGGGCATATCCTTTTTCTTGTCGCCGGTGGGGCGGATCGGGGGTTTGGAAAAGATCGGCATCTTTCCGAAGGGAACGGTGAAAGGTTAGCCTCTGGCCACGGTGAGGACAACCACCTTCTGGGCTTCGCCGGTTTCGTAAAGAATGCGTGCGCATTCGTGGGCGGTCGAGCCTGTGGTGAAGACGTCGTCGATGAGGAGCACTCTGCGCCCGGAGAGTCCGGCGCGCCGGGCCGTGCGCGGGCGGATGGCGAAAGCGCCTTCGAGGTTGCGGGCGCGTTGATTTTTGTGAAAGCCGGTTTGGGAGGCCGTGTAGCGAATTCGCTGGAGGACCGGAGCTTGGGGGAGACCGCGAGCCCGGGAGAGCCAGCGGGTGAGTTCCGCGGCCTGGTTGAATCCTCGTTCGCGTAGTTTGCGAGGATGGAGGGGGACGGGGACGAGCAGCCAATCCCGCCGGGTAGTGGCGATGCGAGGGTCGTCGAGCAGAGGCTCCATCCATTCGGCCAAGATGCGGGCGAGTGGGAGATCGCGTCCGTATTTCAGGCGATGAATGGCGTCGCGGGCGGCGGCGGCGCTGCGACAGCGGGCGAGGGCGAAATCGAAAGCGAAGCTGCGGCCGCGGCAGGTCGAGCAAGTAAACGGAGGGCCGGCCACAGAAGCGAAAGATTCACCGCATTGAGCGCAGCGGGGATCTTCGCTGAGGGACACGGTGCGCCGGCAATGGGAGCAAAGGCCGGGGAGCGCGTGGGGCTCTGCTTTGGGGGGAAGGCGCACCCGGTTGCAGCTCAGGCAGACTGGCGGGAAGAGCAGATCGAGGAGGGGGTGGAACGGAAAGGAGGGAAGCACGATTCAAGGGATGAGCCAACTGTCGCGGACGAGCCGGAGGACTTCGATCTGATTGTCGGGGCAGTCGCCAGCGGGGTATTGGACTTCGAGAATGAGAGGCTTGGAGACATCCTGGTTTTCCCCTTCACTGGTCTGGATCAACAAATTGCGGAGCGGTTGGTTGTCGGTGCGATCAGCGCGCGCGTAGCCGTAGATGGAGTGGGTGCGATCGATGTCTTCCAAGCGGAGGCAGAAGTAGCGATGGGCGTCGGCGAAGGGACCGGCGTAGTAGTCGGCGGGTGAGGCGTAGACGCGGAGCCTCTGCGGGTTGCGGGGCATGGTTTGGCGGAGCATTTTCCAAGAAATGGCTCCGTGTCCGACGAAGCTAGGCCAATCCAAACGATAGCCTTCTGTTTCGGTTTTCTCGACGAAGAATATGGCGGCAGGGCGGTCGGAAAAGACGACGCGGCCGGTTTCGAAGCCGCGGGGAAGACCGGGTTCCTGGCGGTGCATGATGACATCGCGAATGATGGGCGAGGGAACCCCGTGCTCCTCATAGTAGGCGCGCATGAGGTCGATCAAAACGCCGGGTTTGCGCACGAAGCGAGCCATTTGCTCGGGATTGTCCGATTGGAGAAACCGGGCCACGGCGCGTTTGGGATCGTCGATGAACTCTGCGTTGGGATTGTAGGTGGTCTGTCCTGCCGGGAGATCTTCCAAATCGCGCGCTTGGAAGAATCTGATGGCATGGAAGATGAAAAAAGTGGCCAGAAGTGCGGAAGCGAGAAGGGCGGCGTAAAACCGTTGGGCACGCTGTTTTTCAGTGATTCGCTTGCGTCGGGTGCGGGTTTTGACCCGCTTGTATTTCTTCTGGTGTTGACGGTCATCGACGAGTTCGAAACGCGCGAGGGGGTCTTCCTCGTGAAGCCGGTGTTTTTTGGAAGCTTCGACTTGCCGGGCCTCCAATTCTTCACGGGAGCGAACGGGCAAGGTGGCGTGTTCCTCGGTGCGATGAGAGGCGATGAAATCCTGGTGATGGTGCGCTTTGGCGAGGTCTTGAACGAATTTTTTTCCTGGCGTGGTGGGGCGCCGGTCGGGCAAGGCGGAGGTGCGGCGGCGGCGAGCGGGGATATAGACGATGGCGGAGGTGTCGCCGGGAGCGAGGACTGGCGGTGTGTCCAGCAGGGATTCCACCTGTTGATGGCAGTTTGGGCACTCGACGAGGTGGACGATGTCTTTGGCATCGATCTTCACGGCCTGGTCGCAACCGGGGCAGGCGAAGACGAGCCATTGATCGACGACCTTGGCGCGGAGGGTCAGGTGCGATGCCGTAGGCGCTTCAGGTGGCTGGGCCATGGTCAGATTTCGGCGAAGGGTCCTCCCCAGCAGTTCTATCTTGGTCTGGAGCGGAGGATTCGTCGATGGAATCTTTCGCGTTGGATTCTGGCTGCGGCGATTCCGGTTCGAGCGAGGAGCCGGGTGGGGGTTCCCCTGGTTGGCCTTCCTGCGTTAGGGTCTCGGGGCGGAGGTCGTCGAGGCCGCCGTAAGGAACGGCCTGGGCGGGATGCGGTGCGGCGTGGCCGGCGGGTCCAAAGCCTTCTTCGTAGTCTTCATCGGACGCAGGGCTTTCCGGGCTGGAGCCAGAGGCGTCCGCAGCCGTCTGGCCCGGATCGCGTGCGGAAGCGCCTTCGGAATCTCCCGATTCGGGCTTGTAAGCGTTTTCCTCGATGGGGAACCGGTCGGGGTCCGTGCTCTCCTCGGTTGTGGAAGGCGCTGCGGCGAGAGCCTGGGCGCGTTTTTTCTGCCGCCAGAGCGCGCGTTCGGCTTCTTCGGCGGCGTCGCGCAGGCGGCGGCGGCGGTTGATAAACCAGGCGATCCAGATGCTGATTTCGTAGAGAACGATCATGGGCGCGGCGAGGAAGGAAAGGGTGATGACGTCGGGGGTGGGGGTGATCAGCGCAGCGATGGCGACGATGATGACGACGGCGTAGGCGCGGGTGCGCTGCATGAGTTCGACGGAGAGCAGATCCAGGGCGACGAGGATCATGACCACGACGGGCAACTGGAAGCTGATGCCGAAGCCGAGGGTGAGTTTGGTGACGAAGCTGATGTAGTAGCCGATCCTCCATTCGGATTCGACGCCCATGTTCACATTGTAGTGATGGAAGAACTTGAGGGCGCGTGGAGTGACTTCGTAATAGCAGAACAACACACCGAGAACGAAGAGGAAGATGCCGACTCCGAGATAGGGCAGAATGATGCGTTTTTCTTTTGGGGTGAGGCCGGGGAAAACGAACTGGGCCGTGAAGTAGAAGAGGAAGGGAAAGGCCAGGGCCAGTCCGGCGAAGAAGGAGAGTTTGATCGAGAGCATGAAGCCCTCGGTGGGACCGAGGGCGGTCATGAGGATGAGATTGCCTCGCGTGTCGGAATCGACATGGGGCATTTTGTCAAAGAAGGCCAGGGCGCGGCGGAGGACTTCCTCATCGTCTCCTGCCGCCGCCTCGAGGAAAGACGGCCCCTCTTCCTGCGGCAGGTTTACTGCGGCACGAAAGAGGGAGATGGCGGAAACCCAGTGGCGAAGGTCGGGGTCATTCTTGCAAGCCGCCAGGAGGAAGGCGTCGTGATAGGCGGCGGGAAGCCTGGAGGCGGACCGGGCGATCCGGTTTGCCTCTTTCCACCGCTTTTCGCTCAGGCCGCTGGGGAGGTGGTTTTCCTCGATGATGCCCAAGCCGGCCAGCTCCACGGGCGCCCGCATGACATCGAAGAGCCAATTGTGAATTGAGAAGGCGACGACGACCGTGACGAGGAGGGTGACGAGGATGCGGAAGAGGGTTTGCCGCAGCTCCTCCAAGTGGTCGAGAAAGGGCATCTCCCGCTGCGGGTTATCCCGTTTGGCGGCGATTTTGTTCCTGAGGCCGAAGATCTTCTGAAGAATGAAGTTCACGGCAGGTGCAGAGCGGGGTGGAGCAATCCGGCGGCGGCCGGGGTGAAGGGGAGGGGGCGAGCGGCTCTGGAGCGGCTTTGGAGCGGAAGGTTGGGACTTCTCATGCGGGGGTTTCTGCTGAGAAGATCTGTTCCCATCGCGCGATTTCGGCGCGGACGCGTTGAGGGGCTGGAGAACCGGGATTGTCGCGCGCGGCGAGGGAGTTCCGGGGGTCCAGGGTGTTCAACACATCGTCGTCGAAGAAGCCGGAGAACTCCTGGAACTCGCTGGGCGGCATCTCGCGGAAACTCCGGCCCTGGGCCAGGGCGTGGGCGGTCAGGCGGCCCACGGCTTCATGGGCCTGCCGGAAGGGCAATCCGGCCCGGACTAAGGCCTCGGCGAGATCGGTGGCGAGGAGCAAAGGATCGGCTGCGGCGGCCTGCATGCGTTCGCGGTCAAAAGCGGCTTCGGTGAGCATTCCGGCGAAAACTTCAAGGATGAGATTTGCCGTGTCGAAAGAGTCGAAAAGGGGTTCCTTGTCTTCTTGGAGGTCACGATTGTAGGTCATGGGGAGACCTTTGAGCATGGTCAAGACTGACACGAGATTGCCGTAGAGGCGGCCCGTTTTTCCGCGGGTGAGTTCGGCGACGTCCGGATTCTTTTTTTGAGGCATCAGGCTGGAGCCAGTGGTGTAGGCGTCGCTCAGGCGGATAAAGCCGAACTCAGTGGTGTTCCAAAGGATGATGTCTTCGCTGAGCCTGGAGAGGTGGGTTCCGAGCAGGGCAAGCGCGAAGAGGATTTCGGCGACGAAATCTCGATCGCTGACGGCATCCATGCTGTTGGAGCTGACGGAGTCGAAGCCGAGATCGCTGGCGATGGCGGCGCGGTCGAGCAGGATGGTGGATCCGGCGAGCGCGCCGGAACCGAGAGGGAGGACGTTGAGGCGGATCCGGCAGCCCGCGAGCCGGTCGCGGTCGCGCTCAAGCATTTCGACGTAGGCGAGGAGATGGTGGGAGAGCAGCACGGGTTGACCGCGTTGCAGGTGGGTGTAGCCGGGGAGGATTGTGTCGATCTCGCGGCGGGCGACGTCGAGGATGACTTGTTGGAAGTCCCGGATGCGTCCGGACACGCGGTCGATTTCCTCCCGGCAATAGAGGCGGGTATCGACGCTGATTTGATCGTTGCGGCTGCGGGCCGTGTGCAGACGGGCCCCTGCCTCGCCGACTCGCTCGGTGAGGGCGCTTTCGATATTCATGTGGAGGTCCTCAAGACCGGTATGGAAGGAGAAGCGGCCCTCGGCGATTTCCGTTTCGATCTCGCGGAGGCCAGTCTCGATCGAGTCGAGTTCCTGGGGCGAAAGAAGGTCCGCTGCGCGCAGGGCCCGGGCGTGGGCCAGCGAGGCCCGGATGTCATGCCGGAAGAGCCGTTGATCGAAGGACACGGATTCACTGAAACGCCGGACGAGTTCGGCAGTTTCGGAAGCAAAGCGTCCCTTCCACATAGCGAGCGTAAGAAGAGCGCGAATGGTGGGGGCGCAACCAGGAAAACCCATCGGCAGGCGAGGCTGCTGGCCCAATTTTTTTTCAGGCCGCAATTTTTTCATTGCCGCCAGGGCGGGAGTTCGGTTAGAAGCACGGCGGGAGAGAAGGACAGGAGGAAAGCCGCAGCGAGTGCGGGTGGAGGACAGGACAATCCTAAGATGAGGCGAGAGCAGGACAGTGAGCACACGTCAGGGACGGTGGGACCCAACCACCGTAGAGAAACATTCTGATCAGGAGTTGGTGCAGTTGTGTATCGAGGGGATGCCGCAGCGTGCGGAGGAAGCCTTCTGCAGGCTGATGGAGCGTTACTGTCAGCCCGTCACACAATTCGTTCACCAGATGGTCGGGAGCCGGGAAGACACCCAGGAGGTCGTTCAAGACATTTTTGTCACGGCGCACGGGAGAATCCGCCAGTTTGCCGGGCGCTCCCAATTCAAGACCTGGCTCTTCAGCATTGCCCGGAACACCAGCTTCGATCAGATCCGGAAGATCTGTGCGGCACGTCAGCGGGACCGCAAGATTGGGGGTGAGCTGGCGCGCTGCTCTCTAATAGAGGGCCCAATAGCGGGGCCGGAGACCGGCGGTTGGGCGGCCCGGCCCGGTCTGAGAGGGGAGTTTTGGCGTTACCTGATCCAGTTGCGCGAGAGAGAGCGGACCATACTCATGTTGCGATTTGACGAAGAACTGAGCCTCACCGAGATCGCGGGCGTGCTAGAAATTGGGCTGAGCGCGACAAAGATGCGTCTGGCGCGGGCCTTACGCTCGTTCGAGGAGGTCTACCGGTCGGACCGGTTTTGAAGGGCTCCGCTTCGCGACCGTGGGGGATCAAAGTTCCCCGTAGTTTGGGGCGCGGCTACAGGCTCCGAGACGTTTGAACTCTTCACAACTGGCCTCGATCCGGATGGATTTCCGCGAGGGAGTGAATCCGAGTCGCTTGCTGATGCAATCTTCGAGCAGGCTGATGTGATCGTCTTCAAACTCGACTACCCGGTCGCAGTCCACGCAGATCAGGTGATTGTGGTCGGGGTGTTCGAGGAAATTGGGATCGTAATGGCGGTTGTCGCGCCCCAAATCGATTTCGCGGAGGAGTCCGCTTTCGACGAGGAGGGAGAGAGTGCGATAGACGGTGGCGCGAGAGGCGTTGCCGTCGATGCGCCGCGTGCGTTCCCACAGGTCTTCGGCGGTGAAATGATCCACGCCTTCGAAGGCGGCGCGGACGATGGCATCCCGTTGCGGAGTGCGGCGGAGCCCCTTGGCCGAGATGAACGCGTCGAAGCGGCGTTGAACTTCCGATACCTCCATTTCGACGAGAGTTTAGGGCGGTTCGGTTGGCCGGTCAATCGTCTGCGGCGGAGGCACAGAGCGTGCCGCGCACTTGCCCGGCGGGGAATTCTGCGAAACCGTGGCTCCGATGGGGAAGGCGCAGGATCGGGCCCAACGGGGCGTGCGTTTCTTCTGGAGGCGGGCGCCCAGGCTGGCGGAGGTTCTTCTTCTACTTGGATTAGCGGCGGTTTTGGCGGTCCTCTGGTGGCGCTGGCTGGCGCCTCGGCACGCGGACGCTTTGCGGCGTGGCGCGGGCAGCCCTGGGGATTTTGATCCCCGCTGGTTGCGTTCGGGTGCGGTCACGTTGGCGCGGGTCCCAGTGGCGGCGGGCTTTGGCTGGCCCCTGGGAAACGCGAGGGGAGCGTTTGTCTACGACGCACAACGCTTTGGAAGCGGCGGACATCTGGGCGCCGATCTCAACGGGATCGGGGGCTGGGATTCGGACCGCGGCGATCCGGTGTTCGCGGCAGGGGACGGGCTGGTGGTTCGAGCCGGGAACGCGGGAGGAAAGTGGGGCGGCTTGGTTATCCTGGCGCACCGGTTGGAGGATGGGGTCCTGATGCAGACGCTCTACGGGCACCTCGACCGGATCGATGTAAGCGTGGGCCAGATCTTGAGTCGCGGCGAGCCTTTGGGCTCGGTTGGAGATGGCGGGGGCGCTTGGCTGCCCCATCTTCATTTCGAAGTGCGGCGGGGAATTTGGCTCGATCCAGGGACGGGCTACGGTGCGGATGTGGAGGGGAGGGAGGATCCGGCGGCCTTTCTGCGACGCCATGCGGCGGGACCGGGCGGCTGGCTGCCTGCGCCGGGATCCGTCGAGGCGCCGGTGAAGCTCCGAGGGCCGAGCTGAGAGGGGTCAGAGGACTGCGACCGCACCGGTCATGCTGCCGTTGCTCCCGTTAAGGCCTGGCGGGGTTCGCAAGCCGGAACTCCGCAGCCTCTGACCCGGCGCAACTAAGAGCGCATGGCCTGAATTGGCAAGCGGGAATCGTCCTCAGGAGCTTGGACGGGGGGCGGGTGACTGCATTTTCTTGGGAAAATGATTGCCAAAGGTTGGCAACTCAGAGAAAAAACGCCGAAATTAGGAGTTGTCTTAAGATATCAGCCTCGGTTAAAAGGAACTCGCATCCGTCAAGCCCGCTCGCCTTATGTGGAAAGGACTTACCGTCATCTCATTGCTGCTCCTGGCCGCGTCCGGCGCACTGAGTTTTTTAAACATGAACAAGCTGGACACGGAGAAGGAGTTGCGACAGCAGAAGGAGTCGCAATTGGCCGCCCGGCAGAGCGACTTGACCCAGGAAAAGGACGCCTTGGCCTCCACCAAGACCCAGCTCGAGCAGATCACCGGCAACGTGTCGGAGTTAAAGGAATCCAATGACGCCCTGGACACGCAGATCTCCGAGGTCGATGACCAACTGATCGATGTGGACAACGAAATCGCCGATTTGGACAAGGAGATCGCCCGGATCAACAAAGCCATTGACGAGGCGGGCGATCCCGAGGTGCAAATCGCGGAACTCCAAGAATGGGAGCGCAAAGTCAATGCGAGTGAAGGGACTTTGCGGTCTCTCACCGCTCAATTGACGAGCGCGGAGTCCGGTCAGGGGTCTTTGCAAACGCAAATCGAAACACTTCAGGAACAATTCAAGTGGAGGCGGGAGAAGAGGTTCGCCACGCCCTTTTTCAGCGTGATTCAAGACGTGTATCCCGAATGGGGGTTTGTTGTCTTGAACGCGGGCGGCGCCGCTGGGGTGGTGCTCGGGGCGGAGTTGTCGGTTGTGCGCGGTGGAGAGGAAATCGCGACCTTGCGGGTCACCAACGTGGAGCGCGGCCGCTCGGTGGCGGACATCGTGCCGGGCAGTCTGGCCGCGGGCCAAACCTTATCGGCGGGGGACCGTGTGGTCGGAATTGTCAAACCCGAAGAGGCAAGCGAAACTCAGTGATTTCACGTAGGATCAGCTCCAGTCCGGTCATCCCTTTTTCCCCGCATCCATGATTAAGGTTCTTCTCATTCTCACTTCTCTGGTTGCGGGAGCAGCCGCCTATTTTGCCATCCAGAACAAGAATTCTTACGCGCAGCATCACGACGCTCGCGTCGCTGCGGAGACGCAAGACACCAGGACGCAGCGGGAATTAGCGACGGTTAGTGAGGAATTGGAAGATTTCGGCGCGCGATTGAACACGGGAACCGAACAGCGGGATCTTTCCGTGGCCCAGCGCGAGCAGAAGGAGATCAAGCTCAATTCCAGCAAGCAGCAGTTGGCCAGCAAGAATAAGGAGATGCTCGATAAGCAGAATCGCATTGATGGGCTGACGCTTGCTTTGGAGTCAGCGAGCGAGAACCTCCCGGCAGGGTTGGACCTCGCCGACATCCCGGGAATGGTGGAGGATTTGAAGCTGAAAGAGGACGAATTGCAGAACGAGATTCAGGAAAAGCGCACCCTCGTTGCGGCAGCCGTCAACAGGACCAAGAACAGCGAGAAAGTTCTGGAGTCCCTGCGCAACCAAGAGACCGCCTATCAGCAGGCCATCGCGCGCAACGCAATCGAATTGGCGGTTTCCGCGGTCAACAACGAGTGGGGTTTTGTGGTCATCAACACTCCGCGGGGCACGGGTATTCAAACCGCCTCGCCGCTGGTGGTGAAGCGTGGTGAGGCTTTCGTGGCTCGTCTGACCGTCGATAAGGTGGAGCCCACGCAGATCGTGGCCAACATCGATTCGATCTCCGATGGGATGAGAATCCTTCCTGGCGACCGGGTGATTTTCGAGGATCCTCAACAATGACGAGTTTTGGGAGCGGGATCTCAGCGGCGGAGGCGGAATGCAGACGGGTTCGGCGGATGCGGATAGTCCTGCGGGGAGCCTTCATCTCGCTTTTGTGCCTTGCACCCTTGGTGCTGGGGAGTTGCGGTGAGAGTGTGAAGTTTTCGAGTGAAGATTCGCAGGGAGGCGTGCAGCCCTGGGCGCGTCCGGAATCCTGGGAAGGGACGGGGCGCTACGGCTCGATGATGCCACAGAGTCGCTGAACCGGGCGCAGAGAGCCCGGCCTGACGGCCTGGTCCCGGGATGGAGACCGATGGAGCGACAGGGCGTGCAGGAGCCCGCCCCTCCAGGACAACGTGAGGAATCTGATAGAGCCAGACCCTGGAGGGCCGGCCTCCGTGATGGCCTGGTCCCGGGATGGAGATCTATCGTGGGATAGGACCTGGAGGGCCGTCCTCCGTGGCGGCCTGGTCCGTGGATGGCGACCGATGGAGCGACAGGGCGTGCAGGAGCTCGCCCCTCCAGGATCAGAACTCCTGACCTATCGAGGCGTCATGGGCAGGGAGGAAAATCGCTGAGCCGAAGCGAGACCGCCTCTCGGCAGATGACGCCCTACTTGTGGGGCGGACACTCCTGTCCGCCGATGGAACCTGAAGAGTTCGCGGGCAGGAGTGCCCGCGCCACATACCCTTCCACTCATCCAAATTCCTCGAGATCAGGAGTTCTGAGCCTGGGCTTCATCCATGGCCCACCGGCAGGTTTCGCGGAACTCACTCGCCAGGCCGGCCCC
>JBGTBW010000030.1:0-92802 GCA_041749135.1 Verrucomicrobiales bacterium | reverse complement strand
CCTCGCCGCAGTCCAAGGGCCTTCGGCTTGGCTCGGCGGCGCCTGAGCGACGGCAATGGACCTCCATGGCCACCTCGCACTTCGACAGCTCGAGGGCCGCAACGGAGGGCGGGTTTTCCAACCCGCCTCCCTTGGAAATGTAAAAACTCCAGGCCACGGCGCTCCGCGCCTTGAGAGAGAGCGGCGATTCTCGCCGCAGTCCAAGGGCCTCCGGCTTGGCTCGGCGGCGCCTGAGCGACGGCAATGGACCTCCATGGCCACCTCGCACTTCGACAGCTCGAGGGCCGCAACGGAGGGCGGGTTTTCCAACCCGCCTCCCTTGGAAATGTAAAAACTCCAGTCGGTAGACTCACGTCTTTCGCTACGCGGAGCCCGTAGCAGGATTCGCAAGAATTCCGGGGTTCGGGCAAACCCGGCTTCTCAAGATCGGAAGACTCACGTCTTCCGCTACGTGAATGAGCCCGAAGCAGGATTCGTAATAATTCCGGCGTTCGGCAAACCAGGCTTCTCCAGATCGGAAGACTCACGTCTTCCGCTACGTGGATGAGCCCGTAGAAGGATTCGCAAGAATTCCGGCGTTCGGCCAGGCCAGGCTCCTTAAGATCGGAAGACTCACGTCTTCCGCTGCGGGAATCAGTGCTTCCGCGGATTCGCGGGAATCACCTCGACCTCCGCCTCGAGGCTGCCCTTTTGGCGGCGTTTTCTGGCGTCCTCGGCCTTGCGCACCAGGCGGGTGACGTCGAAGCCGAAGTAGGTCAGGCAGTTCAAGAGGATGAGGGCGGCGAGGGCCTCATCCAGGTGACCGACGACGGGAAGGGTGTCCGGGATTTCGAGGATGCCAAAGGTGGGGTTCAGCAGGAAGACGCCGCTGAAGAGGGCGAGCATTGCGACGATGAGATGGTTGATCCATTTCATAGCGAGATACGGGATGCGAGTGGAAATGAGGGAAAGACTACATCGCGCAGCGGCGACAACATTCTACTATCCGCGCAAGCAGCGCCTTCCGCCATGACAAATTCGGGCTAACGGAGTTGGGCCATGATTTCCTCCTGGAGAGCGGCCATGGTTTGCGCCGAGTCGGGGTCTGCGTCGTCATAGCCCGCGAGGTGGAGGAGACCGTGCACGATGTAGAGCAGCACTTCATCGCGGTAGGGAGCGCCGTGGAGGGGCGCCTGGAGGGCGGCGGTTTCGACGCTGACGAAGATTTCGCCGTGGTCAAAGGTGAGGACGTCGGTGGGGCCGGGGACGCGGAGGAATTCTTCGTGCAGCCTGGCGATGGTGGGATCATCGACGAGGGAAACCTCGATGGCGTCGAGACAGGAGAGGGGATCCCCACCGGCGCGGCGGTGAGCGAGGACGAGAAGCAGGGCCCGGTGGGCAGCGGCCTGGAGGGCCGGGAGGGGCAGACCAGAGCGGGTGTGCTCAAAAAGGAGAATCCGTGGGCGGAGCCCTTCAGGCGGCATCGATGACGCGGATGGAAGTGGTGGGGCTTCGCTTTTGCATGTGCAGGCGTTTGGTGGTGCGCGCGACCTTGTCTTCGGAGCCGTCCTTGGGATACTCGATGCGGCTGTGCATCATGCTGCTGAGGGTGGAGAAGAACGATTCCTTGATTGTCTTAATTTCAGTTAGGGTCAAGTCGCTGTCGTCGAGTTGTTTCTCACGGATGCGGGCATTGGCGAGTTCGTCAATGACCTGCTGGATCTTGCCCGGGGTGACTTTCTTGAGGCTGCGCGAGGCGCTCTCCACGGCGTCGGCGAGCATGATGATGGCGCTTTCTCGGCCTTGGGGGATGGGGCCGGGGTAGCGGAAGCCTTCCTCTTTCACGCCGGGAATATCGTCTTCCGCCTTTTCTTTTTCGCCGGAACTGGATTGGGCGCGGAGTTCGGCCTGCTGTTCGAGGGCGCGGTGGTAGAAGTAATAGACCAGGGTCGTTCCGTGATGTTCCTGAATGACATCGACGATTTGGGAATTGAGTTTGTATTTGAGCGCGAGATCGATGCCTTCCTTGATGTGGGAGATGATGACGAGGGCGCTCATATTCGGCGTGAGTTCGTCGTGTGGATTGTAGCCGTTGACTGCGTTCTCAATGAAGTAACCGGGTTTCACGAGTTTGCCGATGTCGTGGAAGTAGGAGCAGGCCCGGCAGAGGGTGGCGTTGGCTCCAATGCGTTCGGCGGCGGCGGCGGCGAGGTTGGCCACGACGAGGCTGTGATGATAGGTTCCGGGGGCTTCGATGGTGAGGCGTTTGAGGAGGGGATGGTTGAGGTCGGTCAGTTCGATCCAGGAAATGTTGGTGGTGAGGCGGAAAGCGCTTTCGAGGACGGGGAGGAAACCGCCGACGAGGCTGGCGGTGAGGATGCCGGAGGCCAGAGCGGTGAAGGCCTGGGCGGCGAGGAGTTTCCAACTGCCGTCGGGCCGGCCGATGGGAAGGTGAAGGTGGCCGAGGGCCAGAGCCAGGACGAGGGTGGTTAGGCCGACGTAGAGACCGGCCCGCATGAGACGGCTGCGTTTGCGCAGTTCGTGGGTGGTGTAAACGGCGGCGAGTCCAGTGAGGAGGCTGATGAGGAGGTAATCGAAGACGATGGTGCGGTGAACCGTGAGGCAGCCCAGCAGAGTGGTGAAGCCGAGCGCGAAGAAGGCCTGACGGCGGCCGAGGAGGACGGAGAGGGCCATGGGCGCGAGGGCGTAGGGCATGGCCAGGATGAAGAAAGAGAGACTGACGTGGGGGGAGCCGAGAACCTCCGATTGGGCCAGGAGAAAGCGGGCCAGCGGAATGAGGCTGAGCTGAAGGAGCATGGCTCCGAAGACCAGGAGAGTGCGTCCGCTGTGGGCGAAACTATGGGGGTGATTGGCGAAGAACTGGAGCAGGGCGGCGATGACGATGAGTCCGGCGATGGTCGAGGCGGCGATAACGTCTTCTCCGCGGAAGGTTCCGGCGCTGCGACTGAGGTGGATGAGCCCGGCGACTCCGAAGAAGAACCCAGCGAAGATCAAGACTTTGACCACGGCGCTGGTCTGAAGCTTTTGAAGCAGCTCGTTTTCTCCGTGTTTTCGCCGGGTCTTACTGCAGGCCATGCCGCGGCGGCGGAGCTGGAGGCGTTTGATGGATCGGATCATCCTTAAGAGACGATGGCCCGGGTTGGGGGGCAAAGTCTATGGCACGGCTCGTGCCGATTGCCAGAGAATAATGGGTAGAAATACAGGGGGGAAACGGCGGAATCAACGGACCAGGGGAAGGGTCAGGAGCACGAAGGAAAAGATCCATATCAGGTTGATAACCAAGCCCATAAGAAGGGCCTTGCCCTGTTCGGGGCGGGCGAGTGCGCAGAGGAGGCAGAGCGGGCCGGCGAGGGTGAGAGCGAGAGCGGCGAGATACCAAAAAAAAGTTCCGAAGGCCGGCTGGGGCAAGCGGAAGACCGGCTCGGGCAGCGCCAGTTGCCCGGGCAGATCGAGAGGAGGGGGTTGGAGCAACCAGGCGGCAGCGAGAAAAGCGGCGGCGAGGATGGGGCTGGCGGCCGAGGCGAAAGCGAAGGCGCGCGGCGCGGGTCCGAGCGGAGGGAGCTGGTGTTCCCGGTTGGGTGGACCGGTCAAGGAGTTGGGTATTCCGGCCATGGGGGGCGGGCGTCCTGAGTCGGGAGGGAGCCAAGGTGGCGGCTCAAGCCGGCTGGCGCCGGGGGGGGCCGGCGGGATGGGCTCCGCGCTGGCGGTTGTAGGCATCGACGATGCGCTGGACGACGGGGTGGCGAATGACGTCGGAGTTCTGGAAGAAGTGGAAGACGACGCCTTCCACGTCGTGGAGGGTCTCGATGGCTTCGGCCAAGCCGGAACGGGCCGCCGGTTTGAGATCGACCTGCGAGATATCGCCGGTGACGAAGCATTTGGAATCTGCTCCCAAGCGGGTCAGAAGCATGAACATCTGTTCGCAGGTGGTGTTCTGCGCTTCGTCCAGGATCACGGTCGCGTGGTTAAGGGTCCGGCCGCGCATGTAGGCCAAGGGGGCGATCTCGATGAGGCCGCGTTGGACGTGGCGCTCGACCTCCTCGGGCGTGAGCATATCGTAGAGGGCGTCGTAGAGGGGGCGCAGGTAGGGGAATATTTTTTCTTTGAGATCGCCGGGCAGGAAGCCGAGCGCTTCTCCGGCTTCTACGGCTGGCCGGGTGAGGACGATGCGTTCGACGACCTGTTCGCGGAGCAGAGCCAGCGCTTTGCCCATGGCCAGGTAAGTTTTTCCGGTGCCTGCGGGACCGATGCCGAAGACGACATCGTGTTGTTCGAGGGCTTCGAGATAACGGATTTGTCCGGCCGTTCTGGCAAGGAGAGGCGGGCGGGAAGCGGAGACAACGAGACGGCGGCACTGGACGTCATCGAGAGTGCAGGCGGGGTTGGAGGTTACGGACTCCAGGGCGAGATCGAAGAGGTGAGGACTGATGGAGACGCCCTGGCGATGGGAGACTTCGAGCTGTTCCATGAGGGAGCAGGCCTGCTGCACGGCTTCGGGCTCCCCCTCGAATCGCAACCAGGCGTCGCGGGTCGTGGTCTGGAGGTTGAGACTGCCCTCGACGCGTTTGAGGAGAGAGAGGTCGTTGTTAAAAAGAGCGTGGAGAAAGCGAGGATTCTCGAACTCCAGCGTGCGAGATTCTTTCATGGCCAAGAATTATTTGTAGCCATAGGCCAATCCCCAATCGGCCTCGGAACCGTCGCGGGTGCGGATGCGGAAAGCGATGACGTAGGTTCCGGTGCGGGGAACCTCGATGCGTGCGGCTACCGAGTTCTTGGCGCGGCGGGTTTGGGTTTCCACGGCCCGGCCTTCGCTGTCGTAAATCCGGATGATGAGCTCGGCGTTTTCGTGATCGGTGGCTAACCAAAACCAGTAAGCATTGCCCTTGGTGAGATGGTGGCGGACCGCGTTGGGCTTATCGGAGGCGGCGGTTCCGGTCCAGGTTTCGCGGCGAACGACGTAGCCATCCTTTTCGACGGCCTGCTGGGCGGCTTCGTAGGCGAAGCTCAGGGCGTCGTTGACGAAGGCTGCCAGCGGCGCGGGCGCAACGAGGCAGGCGAGGAGCGCGAGAGCCGCGGGACGAAGGATGGCGCCCGGACGGCGGGGGCCGGGCGGGAGGCTGCCGGGAGGGCTCATGGTTCGACCACCGACCGGCCGAGGCGGCCGCAGATGGTTTGAATATCGCTCACTTGCCGAACGGTGGGGCTTTCCTTGCCACTCATGAGCGGTTTGAGCGTGGCGAAATCACGCGAGATGCTTTTCAGACGGGGATTCTGGCGCAGGCTGGGCTCCATCTCAGCGATGGCTTCGTCGAATTGTTCCAATATTCGGGGTTGGTGGAGAATCTCCCCTTTTTCCGCGGTGTATCCCTGCTGGATCATGGCGGTGACGATCTCGGTGCCGCGCAACCAGCCGCCGATACTGACGCAGTGGGCCAGGTCGAGATCGCGGCGCTCTTTCATGACGTCCCGGACAGTTTGGCGGGTGGCGTCGAACTCGTCGCGCACTACGTCCCAGCGGCTGTCTTCGCTGGCGGAGAGGATGCTTTTGGTGTGGCGGAGCACAGATTCGCGGAGGCCGAGAGCCTGGGTGAGGTCGAGAACGACGCGACCCACTTCCCGGACGGTGACGCTGTCCTCGGCCTGGACGGCAAGGAAACCTTCGGCGACGACGCTGCCGAGGTAGAGGGCGGTGTGGATGCGGTCGCGGCAAGGCTTGGCTGAGGGCGGCCGCAATTGGGCTTTCCAGGCGGTGCGGTCATAGTCGAATTTGCCGAGCACGTTGAACACTTCGCTGGGAATGGGAATGACCACGTCGTTTTCGACGAAGGCGAACGCGGCGAAGTCGTCGGTCCGGTCCGGCAGAGTGAGTTCGCTGGATTGGCCGGCGTAGGGAACAGCGCACAGGGCCGCCGCGGCGATGAGGGATCGAGGCATCGGGGCGCAGCATACGGGGAAAGGCAGGGCGCGCCACCGATCTTTTGCGGGCATCTTTTGCGGGCCGGGCTCGAGCCTTGCTTCCGGCGATGCGGCGAGAGTTGGCGCAAGGGTGGGCTTGACAGTGAAAGCGTCGCTGGGAAAGTTCGCCGATGACCAGCCGCCGTTTGAGTCTTATTCATGCCGTGTGGGCCAGCGAGCAGCCGGGGGCGGCGGGTCGCAGCATGGGGGTTGGGGGTTTGGTGAAGCGCTGGATGGCGAGCGGAGCCCTATGGATCTGGATATCGGGGCTTGCATTTGGTGCAGCGGAGGCCCGGTTGTTGACCGCGGTCGACGACGCGCAGGGCGGGCGCGGGCAACTGCGCGCCTTTCTGGCCAAGCCAGGCTTCGAGCCGCGCGGCGGCGGCGTGCCCGTGGGCAACGGGGCGATCTTGCGAGAGGCGTTTGGACGCGTTTTTGCGCTGAGCCGGGTTTCTGGGACGCTAACGGTCTTGGATTCGCGGCGAGGATCGCGCCGGGTTTACTCGCTGGGTTTGAATAGTGAACCGGTGGACATCGCCGTGGTGAGTCCGGGCACGGCTTATATCACCTTGTGGCGGGGAACGGGAATTCTTCGATTGGACTTGCGGACCGGAGTCCTCGAAGAGGCGGTCGACTTGAGCGGGTTCGCGGACGCAGACGGCAGTCCTGAACCGGGAATGATGATTGTCGAGGGAGGGCGGCTTTTTGTGCAAATCCGGCGATACCACGAGGATGCTCCGTTCGGGATTGCTGCGCCGGCTTATCTGGCGGTGGTGGATTTGGCGACGGAAGAACTCCTGGACACAGACGCCGCTGCGCCAGGAGTCCAGGCCATCGAGTTGCAAGGCACGGCTCCCAAACACCGGATGCAGGTCGTGGAGGAGAGCAGGCGATTGTATGTGAGCGCGACCGGAGCGTTTTTCGACGAGGGCGGGATTGAGGCCATTGACTTGGATACGTTGCGCTCTGAGGGATTGGTGATCCGAGAGGTGGACGGTCTGACCGGAGCGGATTTGGGGGCATTCATTCTGACCACGCCGGAGCAGGGATTTCTCGTTTACAGCACGGACCTGGATCTTTCCTCGCATTTGAAGGCGTTTACGCTGGAAGGAGGAGTCGAAGAGGGTCCCGAGTTGCACGTGTCGGTAGGGTATTTTGTGCCATCGATGGAAGCGGATATGGAGAGGAGGACTTTGTTCGTTCCGGACGGGGGCTTTGGACGCAACGGGATCTTCCTGTTCGACGCACAAAGTGGGGCTCCGCGGCGTCAGGACCGGATCTCGTTGCGGGGGCCTCCGTCGGACATCCTCTTGATGCGGGCGCAACTTCCGGTCCGGCGCCGTTGATTTCGCCTTTTTGGGGCTTGCCGCTTCAGGGCGGCAAGCGCATTTCGAACCGGCCCGCGGATGAGGCATCTGCGGAGGGGAGGATTCCAGGGATGGTGATTTCGTCAGGGAAATCGCGGCCGGCGCGGACGCTGTGGCTCGTGCGAGAGAAGACTGGTGGTTGGAAGGAATCTCCGGGGACGCGGATGGTGTAGAGGATTTCACCGGAGCCTTCTTCGACTACTTGGATGACTGGATGGGGTGTTTTGGGAAACTCGAGGAGAGGCAGCCAACCCGCCGGTTGACGCCCGTCGTTGGCATCGATGGGCACGGACACGGGCCACCCTGGAAACTGGGCCGAATCTCCTTGCCGCACATCGGAGAAGCGGGGCCAGCATTCGAAGGTCACCTCGCGAGCGGTTTTGTTAAACCTGGCAACGCCGTAGCCATCGCCCCGCTGCTGTTCATCCTGCATATCGGGAGGATTGGCGTAAGCGAGCATGCGGATGCGGTTGCCGAGACCGTCGCGATAGTTGCCGGTCCAGGGCAGGACGCTGCCGGGGACCGGCTCGTCTCCAGGCGCTTCGTTCAGCGGATGCCACCAGCGGCCGTAGATGGTGTTGACCAGCGCGGGGCTGGTGAAAGCGAAAGGACCGTCGCCCCAGTCGTCGATGCCGTGTTGAACGACGACGGCGAGGTGCTGATCGCCACAGAGGTGAACGGCGCGAGCCCGGCGGATCTCTTTGAGAGCCAGGTTGCGGCCGGATTGAGGCCACCCGTTGCAGTCGAGGTCGGCCAGGAGGCGGGTCTCAGGACTGCCGTGCAGATGAACCGCCCCGCAGAATGCGGTTTGGGAAAGGACGGCCTTGATGCTGGCGCCGGTCCAGTCCGTGCCCCAGGCGCGGAGGAAGGCGAGTTGGCGGTCGCCGAGCAGTTCGAGGCCAGGAAGGTCGATGCTGGCGGGGTCGTAAGATGTGTCATTGATATGATCGGGGCGCGGCCCTTGTTCCGGGATGCGGCCGGCGGGTCCGGTCTTGAACTTGCGGTCTTCGAGAATGGCGAAATCAATGCCGCCGACGCGCAACCGGGTGAAGTAGACGCCGATGCCGCGCTCGACGGGGGCGGGGTCGTGAGGTTCGGGAAGGTGCCAGGTCTGTTGGCGCTGGACCATGTTCACGTAAGGGACAGGATAGAAATAGCCGCCGTCGGCGTTTCCGGAGAGAGTGGATCGTTTGCCGTTTTCGCCCCAGAGATTGGGATGGCCGACATCGTGGTCATCGGGAATACAGACGGTGGGACGGTCGCGGATGAGATCGCGAAACTGAAGGCCGAACTCGATCCAACCGGCGGTGTGTTCGGTATGCCGGTAGGTTTGATCTCCGGCGAAGAAGAGCAGATCGGGATCCTGAATGCGGAGGTTCTCGATGATCTCAGGGCGCAGACCCGTGGTGCGACTGGAATTGCAGGACATCGAGGCGACGACGATTTCGGATTTCTCGATGGGGTCCAGGCGGATGAGGCCCTCGAAGGAGGCGGAGTCGCCATGCCGGACGCGGTAGGGGATCGAGAGAGTATTGTCCCAGGCAGCGATTCGGAAATGGGCGCTCCAGCCGGGGAAAAGGACGAGGGCGCGAGCCGCTTCGGACCAAGCGCCCTCGCGCAGCAGTTCGAGCCGGGCTTCGCGGGGATCCCCGGGCTTGAGCGGGTAGAGTTGGGCGGTGAGTTTGAGAACTCCGCGATCGTGGGTGTAGAGGCAGAAGGCGACGACCTCGGCCGGGTGCACGTCCATGGGAGGAGGTGGATTGGGGCCGCCTGGAGCCTTGTTCCACCAATCGCCGGTGGCCAGGGAATCGAGATTGGGGAAGGCTTCGCCGAAGGGCTGAGCCGGTTCGAGGTTGCTGGACGGCGACTGCGCAGCGGCCGTTAGGGTGAAAGGGACAAGGGCGAGTGAGAGGAGTGCGAGGAGTGCGAGGAGTGCGAGGAGTGCAGCGGGCTTCATGAATCGCGAAATGTAAGAGAGCGCGTCGCCATGGCCGGGCATCGATGGTCAGGCGGGAAGCCCGAGGCCAAAGCCCGGTTTTGACGAGGGCTGAAAACGGGCTTCGACAATGTGGTTCTCGCCGAAGTCGACGTCGCCGCCGGCAGTGGTGACGCCCTCGACCGTGGGAGTGTTGCCGAGGGCGGCGGCGAGATGGGCGGCGTAGACGGTTTTCAACGCGGAACCCCAGGTGTGGGGAGAAGCGGCGATGCCGCCGGCGATCAACTTGGGCATGAGGCGGCGCCACTGCGTGAATCCGAGCCCACAGATATCCGTTAGGCGAAGATTGAGAGTATGGTCCTTTTCTAAGGCTTCGAGCACGGGGACATCCGGGGCGGCCTCGCCGTCAGCGCGGTAAGTCTTTTCGCGTCCGTGGGCCACGAGCCAGTCCTTGAGTTCCGTCCATTGGGCAACCGTTTCGTGGAAAGGTTCCTCGATCCAGAAAAGGGGAATGCCGTCTATGTTTTCCAGGAAGCGGATAAAGGTCTCTACGGTGAAGCCGTTGTTGCCGTCCACGAGCAGCTCGCAATCGGGGAAGGCGTCGTGGATGGCGTGGACCACGTCGATGTCGCGTTGGAGTCCTTCAGCGGCGGGCATCCATTTGTGACCGCGGCCGATCTTGATTTTGAGTTGGCGGTAGCCATATTCGTGGTCCCAGCGGCAGTTCTCGAGCACCTTGTCAATCCCTGCGGGGCTTTCGGCGGGATCAAGGTCGTCGAAGTAGATCATACCCGAGTAGACTTTCTGGTGGCTGGGGACATCGCCGCCGCCGAGCATTTTCCAGACGGGAACGCCGAGGATCCCCGCGGCAAGGTCGTGGAGGGGAACATCGACGGGGTGGAGGCGGCGATCACGAATGCCCGTGGCCGGGTCGATGAGTTCGGCAACGGTCTTGCCGGTGAGGAGATCGTGGAGGGCTTCGGCGGACCTGCGGTCGCTCTGAAGGTGTCCCCATCCGAGGGCTCCCTGATCGGTGCGGAGGATTCCGACCTCCGGAGAGGGGCCGTGGCCGTGGATGCCGAGCATGGCATTGCGACCCACTTGGCGGGGCCAAGGAATCTTTACGGTGCGGAATTCGAGCGCTGCGATCCGGTGGCTGGCGAGGGGGGAACCCTCAGCGCGGGAGAAGGGCGCCGGGGCTGCGAGGGCGGCTCCCGCCGCCAAAGCGCCGCGTTGGAGGAGCGCGCGGCGGGACCAAAGGAGGGGTGGGTGTTTGATCATGGTAAGTTGGGGCATCGGGTTTGCGGTGAAGAGGGGATAATGGCAATTTGCAGGGGCTGATCTTTCATGCGGCGCTCATGGATCGCGCGCGCAGTCAGGTGGGCGATCAGGCAAGTCACGATCTATGAAGGCGGCGGCCACGGCAAAGCGTTTGATCAAGAGGAACGCGGAGCTGTTCAGGAGGCTTTCATCTGGGACCGCGCCGGCCCGCCCCTCCAGGATAGCGTGACCAATCTGTCAGACAAGACCTGGAGGGCTGGCGTCCCCGGCGGCCTGGTCACGGGATGCAGACCCATGGCGGGACAGGGCGTGCGGGAGCCCGCCCCTCCAGGATAGCGTGACCAATCTGTCAGACAAGACCTGGAGGGCTGGCGTCCCCGGCGGCCTGGTCCCGGGATGCAGACCCATGGCGGGACAGGGCGTGCAGGAGCCCGCCCCTCCAGGATAGCGTAACCAATCTGTCAGACAAGACCTGGAGGGCCGGCCTCCGTGACGGCCTGGTCCTTGGATGCAGACCCATGGCGGGACAGGGCGTGCGGGAGCCCGCCCCTCCAGGATAGCGTAACCAATCTGTCAGACAAGACCTGGAGGGCCGGCCTCCGTGACGGCCTGGTCCTTGGATGCAGACCCATGGCGGGACAGGGCGTGCAGGAGCCCGCCCCTCCAGGATAGCGTGACCAATCTGTCAGACAAGACCTGGAGGGCCAGCCTCCGTGACGGCCTGGTCCCGGGATGCAGACCCATCGCGGCACACGGCTTGATCGCCAATCGTAGGGGGAAGGCGGGTTGGAAAACCCGCCCTCCGTTGCGGCCCTTGAGCCAAAAGCAGGGCGGACATGCCTGATCGCCATTGAGCTGCACGGGGCCGCTCATAGCTTGGCCCACCCCGGCGCTCCGCGCCGGGAGAGAGCGGCGATGCTCGCCGCAGTCCAAGGGTCTCCGGCTCACCTTCTCTTTCCTCCATCTCCTTCTATCCGCCCGCCAGATCAGGAGTTCTGAGGGTGTAGCGGAACTCGTGAGAGTTCCGAAGTCCTGGCGCGAGGCGTTTACGATGGCCGGCGGATTTGTCCGCGGCTGATGGAGAAGCTTCCGGTCATGGGGAAGACTTGGCGCGGGGTTTGGATTTGGGCTTCGCCGACGGTGTCGCGGATGCTGGTGGATTGGACGACGACGGTTTCCGTGGTGTTTCCCATTTTCAGATTGGAAGCGCTCTCCTTCAATTCGGCCAAGCCGCGGAACTGGAAGAAGAACTGCTCGGTGCCGATGAGGACCTGGTCTGTGCCGTAGATGGTGCGGTCGAAGGTGCGGCGGCCTTCGGAGATGGCAATGCGATCGGGCAGCGCGGGGATGTATTCGAAGTATTCGGAGACGTCGATGAGTGCGTCGCCGGAGCTGACGCACCAGCTCCAGTCGTCGATGGAGGTTGAGAAATTGCCGTTATTGTCGCGGTGGTAGCTTTCGTAGACCACGAGTTTGGCTCCGCGTCCGAAGACCAGTTCGAGTTCCAGCTCGAGGATTCGGAGGATGTCCTTGCTGGTGAGCCGGGTCTTCAAGAGCTGGAGCCGGCCATTCTTGATGGTCTGGCGGTAGAGAGTGCCTCGGAAATCGACGCTGTGCTCCGAGTAAGGGTCGGTGAAGGTTTGCGGATTAGGGAAGGCGGCGGGGCCGGCGAGGAGGACGGCGGCGAAGGTCAGGGCGGTGAGGAAGCGCTTGATCGTGGTGGGCATAGAGGTTGGGGCAGGTGAAGACCGGAACGCGGGCTGGCTGTCCGGCCGGCTGCGGTGGGGGGGAAGGGTGAAGCGAACGGAAGGCTTGTCAACCGGAGGATGAACCAGGAAACTGCGCGCGGCGGAAGCCCTTTGGAGGTTCCGCCGGCTGATGAATGGGTCTCTTACTGCGATTGATTACGTGGTCCTGGGGGTCTACCTGGCGGTGACTCTAGCTATTGGATTGCGGGTGGCCCGCGGGATGCACACTGGCCGCGAGTATTTTTTGGCGGGGCGGAGTCTGCCCTGGTGGGCGGTGGGTTTCTCGCTGGTGGCGACGGACATTGGGGGCACGGATATCGTCGGGGTGGGCGGGGCGGCCTATTCGCACGGCATGGCCGTGGCCAACTTCGAGTGGATCGGGTGTGTGCCGGCGATGTTGCTGGCGGCGTTCATTTTCGTGCCGGTGTTCTACCGGGCCGGGGTATACACGATCCCGGAATACATGGAGCGGCGCTTTCACGCGGGGGTGCGGGTGGCGCTGGCTGCGTGCTGGCTGATTTTCATGGCCTGCAACCTGGGGATCATGCTCTATGCCTCGGGGGTGATGATGCACGGGATCTTCGGGTGGGACCCACGGTGGTGCGTGCTGATCACCGCGTTCTTGGTGGGGTTTTACACTTTGGCGGGGGGCATGGCTGCGGTGGTTTATACGGACGTGTTGCAATGTGTGGTGATGATTGGCGGCTGCCTGCTGGTGACGGTGTTCGGCCTGGTGGAATTGGGAGGGTTGGACGGTCTGACGGAGCGATTGGAGGCGCGGGAGGCGGCGGCGCACGTCGACTTGCTTCTGCCGGTGGACACGCCGACGCCGTTTCCCTGGCCGGGCGTGTTCTTCGGATTGGCGCTGGTGCTGGGCCCGGCCTATTGGATTGGGAACCAGGCCATTGTGCAGCGTTCGCTGGGCGCGCGTTCGGAACGGGAAGCGACGGCTTCGTATGTGTCGGGGGCGGTGTTGAAGAACGTGATCCCGCTGGTGGTCGCGGTGCCGGGGCTGGTGGCGTTCGCTTTGTATCCCGATTTGGAGAAAGGAGACGCGGCCTTCCCGGAATTGGTGTCGAGGCTGATGCCCGCGGGTCTGAGGGGCCTCTTTTTCGCCGCCTTTATCGCGGCGCTGATGTCCAGCGTGGATTCGTATTTGAACGCGGCGGCGGCGATTGTGAGCAAGGATTTCTACGCGCGTTTTTGGCGGAAAGAGACCACGGACCAGGCCTTGCTGGCCGTAGGACGGACGGCGACCTTTGGACTGCTGGTGTGGGCTGTGGGTTTTGCGCTCGTTTTGGAACGGTTGGAGGGCGGAGGGATCTACGCGGTTTTTCAGACGCTGATGGCCTTTTTTCAGGGTCCGGCATTGGCGTTGCTGATTACGGGATTGTTATGGCCGCGAGCAAACGGAACCGGGGCCATGACGGGATTCCTGGGAGGCGTGCTCTGTGCGGTGGGGTTATTTACCTTGAGTTCGGAAACCGTTAGTAAAGCGTTGGGCTGGGAACCTTTGTTCCGGATCGCGGATCCCTTTCTCTACTTTTCGGTCTGGGCGTTCCTGACGGCCTTGGTCTTGATGGTGGTGGTGTCGTTGGCGACGGCTCCGGCTCCGGAGGAGAAGACCCGCGGATTGGTGTTTCGACGCCGCGGCGGCGCCGGGAAGGAGGGCGAGCCGGCATGACTCCGCTGCACTGGATCGGGGAGGCGTTGCGGGGCGTCCTGATGGAAATTCCGATGCCGGTGGTGCGCGGACTGTTTGTGGGTTTGCTGGCGGCGCTGCTGGTCTGGGTTTTGACGTTGCCGAAGGAGGCCACCCGGCCGCGGGAGAGCGAGGGCGGAGTGGTGAGGGCCTGGGAGGATTTGCGGTGGTGGGCGGCGCTGGCCCTGCTCATTCAACTGGCGATTTATTTGGTATGGTGAAAAGGCGGCGCAGGGAAGAAGCGGGCCCGGCGGGCCGCGGCTGGCGCCGGCTAGCGGTTGTGTTGTTGGTTTTGTGGCTGGGAACGCTGGCGCTCTATTGGATCGAGCGGGCAAGCTTCCGGAACACGAGGAACGAGGAGGCGCGGGGAGAGGAGCCGTGGTCAGGGGTGGAGGCGCTGGTGCGGGAGATGGCGGAGGCGGAGGCTTTCCGCTCGGGGACCATCGGGTTTTGTTTGTTAGGAGAAGGGAACGAGCCCTTGGCGGAGTTGCGGGCGGGACGGTCGATGATCCCGGCGTCGACCTTGAAGCTGGCGACGACGGCGACGGCGCTGGAGGTGCTGGGGCCGGAGTTTCGGTTTGTTACCCGGTTGCGTGCGGAGGGGCCTTGGGATGCGGACGGCGTGCTGGAGGGGGATCTTTTCTTGACGGGGGGAGGCGATCCGGCATTGAAAAGCGGAGTTTTGCGGGAGTGGGCGGAGGGATTGGCGGCGGAAGGGCTGAGAGAGGTGAGGGGCGATGTGCTGGGCGACGCACGGTTTTTCCCGGAGGATATTCTGTCAGGGGCCTGGAATTGGGGCGATGTGGGCAACTACTACGGGGCGGGGGCGGCGGGATTGAACCTGGATCACAACCGTTACCGGGCGGTTTTCCGGCCTGGAGCGAGGGCGGGGGATGCGGCGGAGTTGTTGCGGGTCGAACCGGAACTCTACGGCGTTAGGCTGATCAACGGGATGAAGACTGGTCCGGAGGGTTCGGGCGACGGGGGCAGTGCGTATGCGGGCGCCTACGGGATGGAAGTGCGGTTTGCCGGCACGGTCCCAGCGGGTGTGGTGGAGTTTGCGATATCGGGGGCGACGCCGGATCCTCCACAACAGGCGGCCAGCGTGATGCGGGAGGCTTTGGGGCAAGCGGGAGTGACGGTGGGCGGAGCAGCGCTGACGGACCGGGTGCGGCGGGAGCGCGAGGAGAAACTCTCCGAGTTTCCGGCGGGCGCGGTGGACTTGAGAATCCACGAGTCGGCGCCGTTGGAGGAGTTGGTGCGTCATCTTCACGCGGTGAGCGACAACCTGGAAGCGGAGTGTTGTTACCGGCTGTTGGCCCGGCGGGCAGGGGTGGAGCGCGGGGAGGAGGCGATCCGGAGGCATTGGGCGAGCCGGGGCCTGCAATTGGAAGGGCTGCGGATGGAGGATGGGAGTGGGTTGGCGCGGGCGGATGTGATCCGGCCGTTGGATTTGGCCCGGGTGTTGCGAGAGGTGCGGCGGGGACCGTGTGGCGACGTGTTTTATGCCTCGCTGCCGGAGCACCGGGAAGGAAGAGTTCGCTGGAAAGGCGGGGCCATGTCGCGGGTGCGGGGCCACGCCGGATATGTGGAGACGCGGACGCGGGGCGAGCTGGTCCTGGTGTTGATGGTGAATCATCAGGAGCCGGACGATGCAGCGCTGAGAGAATGGAGGGAGCGGTTGTTGGAACGGGTGATGGGTCTTTGAGGGAGCAGGAGATCGCCGTGGGCGGAGATTCCCACTGGAAACGGGGACGGACCGGGCTAGGATGGGTGGATGAAGAATTTGGCGCTTACGACGTTGGTATTGGCGGGCATGGCCATGTGGTTGATCAGGGGATGCCTGCTGGCGGCTGGGGGAGCGCCCTTTGTCTTGATTGCGGGCGTAGCGGTTTTCGTATGGGGCTTTACGGTCGTCGGCTGTTTGGATTATGGGCCGGAGAAGACGAATCGCGCCGGTTGGATTATGAGCGGGCTGCTGGGGTTGCTGCTTGTGGTTGGAGGATTCCATCCGCCTCTCAACGGGATTTTTGTCGGGTTTGGGCTTCTGCTGACGGCGTTGTCGGCTCTTTTCGTCTATAGGAAGCGCGGCCGTCAGGAAGGCGAACATGAGCATGCTCATGACCACTAAGGCGGAGCTTTTGACGCAGGCGCGAGATCCGTTGGCCGGATGCGGCTGAGGCGGGGATGTCTGGGCGTCGTCTGGCCTGTTTGATGCCGCATCCGCCGGTTGTGGCTCCTGGCGTGGGCCGTGGGCGGGAAGAGGAGGCGGCTTCGACGGTGCGGGCGATGAGAAGCCTGGCGGCGTCGGTGGTGGATTGGGATCCGGATGTGCTGGCGGTGGTGTCTCCGCATTCACCGAGGCGGGCCGGGGCGGTGGGAATCTGGGGCGGGGAACGGCTGAGCGGGACCTTGGGCCGATTTGGCGCTCGACAGGCAGCAGTAGACTTTCCTGTGGGAAAGGCATTTGCGGCAGCGCTCCGGAAACAATCGAGGACGGGTGGCTTACGGTGGTGGGAAATCGGCGGCGAGGAGCTGGACCACGGAGCGGTGGTTCCCCTCTTGTTTTTCATGGAAGCGGGTTGGGCTGGGGAGACGGTGGTGGTGGGTTTGGGGATGGAAGAAGGCGGAAGCGGGAGCGATCTTGGGGATGCGCTCCGGGCTGCGAGCGACCTGTGGGAAGGGCGGCTGGCGGTGGTGGCCAGCGGGGATATGAGTCACCGGCTCAGACCGGATGCTCCAGGAGGGTTCGACCCAGCGGGAGAGCGCTTCGACCGGGCCTTTGTGCGTCTGATCGAAGAGGGGCGCTACCGGGCGATTGCGGAGATGGATGCGGGGATGGTGGAACGAGCGGGTGAAGACGTTGTGGAGCCGACTCTGGCGGCGGCTGGCGCTTGCGATTTTGCTTCGAACGGCCGCGATTTGCTGTCTTATGAGGGTCCCTTTGGAGTTGGGTATGCCGTGGCTTTGCTGCACCGGGATGAAGAGCCATCGAGCGCGGAGGGAGTGGCGACGCGGCCGCCAGCCGTGGGAAACAGGGCGAAAGCGGAGGAAGGCGAATCCGGCGATTGGGCTGCGGCGCTCTTGGAATCCGGCCGGCGTGCGGTGGCGGAGCGGCTGGGCTTGATGCCGGTGGGCGGAGCAGACGGCGAAAGGAGGGCGAGTGGACCGGCTCCACGGAACGGCGGGGTCTTTGTGACATTATGGACGGCGGAAGGCGAATTGCGGGGATGCGTCGGGAGTCTGGAGCCTGCTTGCGAGAGTCTGGTCGAGGAAGTGTGTCGCAGCGCGTTGATGGCGGCTTTTGAGGACCCCCGGTTTCCGCCTCTGCTGGCCGCGGAACTCGAGGACATCCGATTCGAGATAAGCGTATTGGGAGAGATGGAGGCAGTGAGCGGGCTGGAATGTTTGGATCCGCGCCGGTTCGGGCTGGCTTTGAAGGCTGCGGGGGACCGTCGGTCGGTGATGCTGCCGGGGATTGCGGGGCTGGAGACGGCGGCGGCGCAAGTGGCTGCGGTGCGACTGAAGGCCGGCCTGCGGGCAGACGAGCCGGCGGACTTCTACCGCTTTTCCGTCGTGAAGATAGGGGAACCGGTGTAAGATAGAAGAATAGAGGAGATGGTTTCAACGGACACATTCGAAGCCGCACCCGAAGGTTTTCCGGGACGCTGGTGGCGACCGATTTCGGGCGGCCGGATCGAGTGCAGGTTGTGTCCGAGGTATTGCAAATTGAGAGAGGGCCAACGCGGGTTCTGTTTCGTCCGGCGGAATGTGGGTCATCGCATGGAGCTAACCACTTATGGGCGGAGCAGCGGGTTTTGCATCGATCCCATCGAGAAGAAACCACTCAATCACTTTCTGCCAGGGACCGCGGTGTTGTCGTTCGGCACGGCGGGCTGCAATTTGGGCTGCCGGTTTTGTCAGAACTGGGACATCAGCAAAGCGCGGGAGATGGACCGGCTGATGGACCGGGCGGGACCGGAGGAGATCGCGCGCGCCGCTCAAGAGTTAGGCTGCCGGTCGGTGGCTTTCACTTACAATGATCCTGTGATCTTTGCGGAGTATGCCATCGACATTGCGCGGGCCTGCCGCGAGCGCGGCGTGGCGGCGGCGGCGGTGTCGGCCGGTTACATCACGGACGACGCGCGCGCGGATTTTTTCCGTGAGATGGATGCGGCGAACATCGATCTTAAGGCGTTTACCGAGGAGTTCTATCACCGGCTTGCCTTTGGGCAACTGCAACCGGTGTTGGATACGCTGGTCTATTTGCGGCGGGAAACGCAGGTATGGTTTGAGATCACGACCTTGCTGATTCCCGGGGCGAACGACAGCGACGCGGAGTTGCACCGGGCCGCGGAGTGGGTGGCGGGGGAGCTGGGCTTGGATGTGCCATGGCATTTTACGGCGTTTCATCCTGATTTCCGCATGCTGGACCGGGAAGCCACTCCGCCGGCGACGCTGCGGCGGGCGCGGAGCATCGCGCTTTCCAAGGGGATTCGTTATGTTTACTGCGGAAACGTCCGTGATCCGGAGGGGCAAAGCACCTGGTGTCCGGACTGCGGGGAGCTGTTGGTGGAGCGGGATGGTTACCGGCTGGGACGATACCGGATTGAGGCGAGCGCGTGTGGAGGGTGCGGGCAGGTTATCCCGGGCCGGTTCGAGGGCCGCCCGGGAACTTGGGGCGCGCGTCGGCGGCCGGTGCGATTGGGATTGCAGAACGCTGAACTCTAACGAGGCCTTTTGGAAACTTGCCGTTGCCGATGACCTTGCTGTATCCGTTGAAGGCTTTTTGCCGGTCTTTGGAGGATCGCTGGGCGCGGGATTACTTGTTCGTTCACATCAACAAGACTGGCGGGAGCAGCGTGGAACGGGCTTTAAATTTGCACTTCGGGCATGTGACGGCGCTGGAGCAGCGAAGCGCCCTGGGAAACCGCTTGTGGGAAAACAAGTTCAGCTTTGCCTTTGTGCGGAACCCGTGGGACCGGGTGGTTTCCCAGTTTCATTACAGGAGAGAACGGGACCTGACGGGTTTGCGGTCGCAAGAGGTGGAGTTTAGAGAATGGATTGGCTTGGTGTTTGCGGACCGCAATCCGCTGTATTTGGACAAAGCCAGGATGTTTATGCCTCAAGTGGAGTGGATTGCGGATGGGCAAGGAAACATTATGGTGGATTATGTCGGCCGGTTTGAGCGATTGGAAGAGGATTTCGGTGAGGTGTGCCGGAGGATCGGGAGGGAGGCGGTGTTGCCCCATGTGAAGGCTTCGACCCGAAGTCATTACCGTGAGTATTTTGACGATGCGACAGCGGATCTGGTGGGGCGCTGGTATGCGGCGGACGTGGAGCGCTTTGGTTACTGCTTTTAGGGCGTGTCGATTTATTCGGTGATGCGGACTTGGTGGAAGGGTTGGCAAGGCGCGAGGAGGGAGCGAATTGAAATTCGTGGCCGGCGAGCAACAAGGCCAACGCTTTCAACAAGTTATGCCCGAAGGGTCGCGCAGTTGGCTGGCTCGCGGAGCGATACTTTCGCCCTGCTCTGACGGCGCGCGACGCGGTGTTGCAGAATAAATCAACACGCCCTTTAGGGGGCAACTTCCTCGGCGCGGCCATTGAGGTGGCGGGCGAGGAACTGTTCCATGGCGCGGTAGAATTCGAAGCGGTTCTCTTCGTTGTGGAAGCCGTGACCTTCGTTGTCCTTGACGAGGTAGGGGACTTCGATGCCGCGTTGGCGGAGAGCCTCGACCATTTGATCGGACTCGGATTTGGCGACGCGGGGATCGTTGGCTCCTTGGGCGATGAAGAGCGGGGCGCGGATGCGGTGGGCGTGGAAGACGGGGGAGGCGGCGCGGAGGAGATCCTCTTCCGTTTCCGGGTTGCCGACCATCGCGTAGAGCATGCTCCGGTATTGTTCCCAATAGGGCGGGATGGACTCCAGGAAGGTGAGGAGATTGGCCACGCCGACGTAATCGACGCCGCAGGCGTAGAGTTCCGGTGTGAAGGCAAGCCCGGCGAGGGTGGCGTAACCGCCGTAGGACCCGCCGTAGATGCCGACTCGGCCAGGGTCGGCGACGCCTTCGGCGATGGCCCAGACGACGCCGTCAGTAATGTCGTCTTGCATGGAGCGGCCCCATTCCCGGAAGCTGGTTTCCCAGAAGGCGCGCCCGTAGCCCGTAGATCCGCGGTAGTTGATTTGGAACACAGCGTAACCTCGGTTAGCCAGGAATTGGACCTCGGGTTGGTAACCCCAGACGTCGCGGGCCCAGGGACCGCCGTGCACATTGACTACCATGGGGAGCGGGCCGGAGGCCCCCAAGGGCAGTGTCAAATAGCCGTGGATGGTGAGTCCGTCGCGGGCCTTGAACTGGACGGGTTTCATTTCGCTGAGATGGTCCGAATTCAACCAGGGACCGATGTCGGCGAGCTTTTCGAGAGTTCCGGCGGCGAGATCGTAGAAGTGATAGGCTCCGAGGGAGCGGTCGGAGGAGGTGCGCACGAGAAGCTTGGTTTCGTCGCGGCTGGCGTCCACCACGTTGACTTGGAGTCCGGGAAGCCGTTCTTCGAGAAAGTCCTGCATGTCACGACGTTCGTCGTCGAAGAAGACGTGCTGGAGACGGTCGGTGACGAAAGAGGCCCCGGTGACGATCTTCCGTTGGTCGGAGCGGAGCAGACCGGAGACATCGACTTCGGGGTGTTGGAAGACGAGTTCCTCTTCCTTTGCGGTTTCTGGATTGAAGAGGACGATGGCGCTTCGGTCGCGGCCGATGTTGGAAGAGGCGTAGAGGCGGGCGTTGTCGTAGGTGAAGAAGAGGGGCTCGAGGGTTTCGCGAAAGTCGGTTTGCAGGATCATGCGGAAGGGCTGGTCCTCGGCGCTTCGGTAGAAGATGCTGGTAGTGACTCCGTCGGCGGCTGTGGCGACGCGAAGTTTGCCTTCGTGATCGGTGGTGTAGGAGCTGAAGTTGCCCGGGTTCTCGACGATGCGGACCATGTCGCCGGTAGCGATATGGATGCGGTAGGCGTCGAAGACGCGGGCGTCGCGTTGGTTATGGGCGATAATCATGTGGTCCGGGTCGTCCTTGAGGTCATCGACGATTTGGACGCGGACCTTGTCGAAGGGGGTGAGGTCCTTGGGATTGGCGCCGTCTTTATCCACGGCGAAAAGGCGGAAGTTCTCATCGCCGCCGGTGTCCTGGACGTAGACGAGGCGGCTGGGGTTGGCCCAGCTATAAGCGAAGATGTCGCGCCCGGTTGAGGAAGTGACGCGGACGGCGGAATCCTCTCCAATTTTCCGGACGTGGATGTTCATCCGGTTTTCCCAAGGGGCGAGGAAGGCGATGTGGGTTCCGTCGGGGGAGATCAGGAAGCGGGCCTGTTCCGGGTTCCGGAAGAAGTCCCGCATGGGGATGAGCGGAGGGGGCTCCTGGGCTGGGAGTGGGAGGGTCGCTGCGGCTACGAGTGCGGTGGGGAGGAGGCAGCGGCGGGTAAGGGAGGAGAGCGGGAGCATGTTGAGTCGGGCTGGAAAGGTTCGATCTGAGAGCAAACCGGCTGTGGCGGAGGCGTCAACCGCATTCGTTACGCTCTTGAGGCTACCGCACTCCAAACCGCTTCGCGTTCGCGAGGCGCGCCGTGGCTGCGGCAGCTCTTGGAGTGCGCCAGTCCTCTGGCGCGTTGGGGGAGCAAGTGACGGGGCCGGAGCGCGGCGGCCGACGTATGATGTGGTGTGTCGCTGATGAACACCATGAAGGCCATGCAACCCTGGCCTCTGCCCTGCTCGATGACCTGGGAAACTTCAAGGCACAGTTTCGCACGGTCCTCGGGGTCGCATCGTTCCATCCACATCCCGTAAAGGAGCTTCAGCCCGGGAACCATTGCGCCAGCCTGCGTGACGCCGTAGAGCATGCTCTTGGCGAGGAGCAGGAAGCCGATGGCGTCGGCGTCCAGACCGGGCCAAGCTTCCGGCTTGTCGAGGAGAGGCGTCAGCTCCACGAGCCGCTTCTGTAACTGGTCGACAGTCATTGGTTTGGGAGGTGTGCCTGGAACGGCGCCATACGATTCGAGTTGAGCTACCCGAATATTGAACTCGCGGTACCTCCGCCTTGCCGCCTACTGGCCACTGCCTACACAGTGGTTGCAAACCGGTCTGAATAAACGCCCGGCCCGCGGGCCGCCAAGGAGGAAATCACTCGCATTCGTCGCCGCTGGGCTAACTCAAGTCGGACGTTCGGCAGAATGTCGGACTGGTATCAAGAGGCGTCCCTGCCTGTCGGCCTGGGCCTTCGTCAGAATCTCCGGCAGACAGGGGCAGGGTTGGAAACCCGACACCGCCTACTCGACGGTGACCGATTTCGCCAGATTCCGGGGCTTGTCGACGTCGCACCCACGTTCCACTGCGATGTAGTAGCTCAACAACTGGACCGGGATGGTCGCCAGCAAGGGCATGATGGCGTCGTGGGCCTTGGGAATGACGATCGCGTCGTCGACCACACCGTCGGGCACATCACAGCCTTCGGAGTGGACGAGGATCACCTTCCCCTTGCGCGCCTTCACCTCCTGCATGTTGGACACAACCTTCTGCAGGATTTCGTTCCCGCTGGCGAAGAATACCGTCGGGCAGTCTTCGCAAATGAGCGCGATGGGGCCGTGCTTCATTTCCGCCGCGGGATAACCTTCCGCGTGGATGTAGGAAATCTCCTTGAGCTTCAGCGCCCCCTCCAGCGCAACGGGAAACAGGGACTGTCGTCCGAGGAAAAGGAAGTCCGCATGGTGGGCGTAACGCCGCGCGATGTCGCGGATGTGGTCCGCCTGCTCAACGATCCCGCCCACGTGCGCGGGACACTGCTTCAAGGCCCGAACCATTTCCACCCCGTCGGCAAAACTCAAATCGCGCAGCCGGCCCAAATAAAGCGCAAGCATGGCGACAATCAGCAACTGGGAGGTAAAGGCCTTGGTTGAAGCCACGCCGATCTCCGGACCCGCGTGCTGGTAGATGCCGCCATCCGATTCGCGGGCGATGGTGGAACCAACCACGTTCGTGATCGCCAGGCTGCGATAGCCCTTGCGCTGCGCCTCGCGCAAGGCGCCCAGAGTATCGATCGTCTCGCCGGATTGCGAAATGACGAACACCAGCGTGTTCTTGTCGAGCGGCGCATTGCGGTAGCGAAACTCGGAGGCATACTCCACCTCGACCGGGATCCGCGCATACTTCTCAATGAGGTACTCCGCCACCAGGCACGCATGCCACGCCGTGCCGCAGGCGGTGAACAGAATGCGATCCACCTGGCGAAGTTCCTGGGCCGTGATGTTCAAGCCACCGAACATTGCGGTGCTGCCATCATCGGAGAACCGGCCGCGCATCGCATTCTCCAGTGAGGCGCGCTGGTCGAAAACCTCCTTTAGCATGTAGTGCGGAAAGTCGCCCAGATCGGAGTCTTCGACCTTCCAGTCGATCGTGTCGATCTTTGCCTCCACGCCGTCTTCCTTGGTCGTGACCACCTGAAATCCGTCGCGGGTAACGCGCATGACTTCGGCGTCCTTGAGATAGACGACGTTGCTCGTATGCGTAACGATGGCGGAGACGTCGCTGGCGAGCAGGTACTCGCCCTGCCCGACGCCAAGGATAAGCGGCGACCCTTTGCGCGCCCCGACCAGCTCATCCGGGCTGTCGGCACAAATCACGGCGATGCCGTACGTGCCTTCGACGTGCAGCAAGGTCTTGCGCACGGCGTTGAAGAACCGGCTGCGACCATTTTTTCCGGCGGGCTCCTTCGCGTAATGGTAGGCGATGAGATTGGCCAGTGCCTCGGTATCCGTCTCGGAGGAAAAGGTGTAGCCCTTCCCGAGCAGGAAGCGCTTCATGTCGGAGTAGTTCTCGATCACGCCGTTGTGCGTAATCGCGATCCTTCCGTCGCTGCTCACGTGCGGATGGGCGTTCTCCGCGGTAACACCACCGTGCGTCGCCCACCTTGTGTGACTGATGCCCAGCGTGCCGGGCATCGGGTCCCGACTCGCCAGCTGCGCGATGTTGGCGACCCGGCCGGTAGTTTTCTTGAGTTGAAAACCCGTGGGAGCGTAAACCGCCAGGCCCGCGGAGTCGTAGCCGCGATACTCCAGGCGCTTCAGTCCCTCGAGGAGGATGCCCTTGACAGGTTGCTTTCCGATGTAACCGACGATTCCACACATATTTAGTCTGCCATTCCCTACGGGGTCTTCGTCCCTTTTGCCACGAAATTCAGCAAAGATTTCCCTCGTTACTGATGGCGAGGAGGATGAGTCACCGGAGCTTGCGCGCAAGGAGCGACCTTATGTCCGGCAGCGAACGGGTGTTCAGCACATTCTCCTTTGCCAGCCAGCCCTTGCGGGCGACCTGGACTCCCGCCGCCACAAACGCGAGCTGGTTCGTCGCATAATGAGGTTGTTCGGCTCATAAAACCTGGTAAGCCTCGTACCCAGCCGACGTGCAAATGATCTCAATGCGGGCATCGTCGAGGGTCAAAGTCAAATCTCCTGTATCGCGCGCTATCTCCACGCGCCTGATAACCTTCCCCACAATCTTGACTCGAGTATTCTGCTCCCCGTCATAGGGTGCTGGGAGTCCGAACTGCTGAAGATGATCTTCTGCTGAAATGAACACTCCTGACCCAACGTACCGCAGCAGCGACTCCTGCGTGAGCGAGCTGCCGCCGCTGAGAGTGATGAAACAAACCCCATGCTCGCCAATGGAGAATCCCTCGACGGTGCGGTTGGTCAGTATGTCGCCGATCGTCATGATTGCAGCGAACGACCCCAAGCTCAGCGACTGCGGAGGGCGGCGCAGCCCATACGGAAAGGTGGCGGGGACGCAGGCGGTGGGAGCATGGGCTGTGACGCCCGTAGCAGTTCGCTGCATGCATGGTTAGCCGTCCGATCGAACATACCAGAATCTGTTGTAGCGGAGTGCGGGCCCATCGTGAAGCCGGAAAATCTCAGCCAACGTCACCTCATCGCATTCCTGCCTGTCACCTCCAAACTGATAGTCTGTCGAAAAGGTGATCCGCCGCTGAGGCGAGGCGGCGATAAGCCGCTGCATCATAAAACGGGGACAACGACCATCCACGGGAGAAGGGCAGACAATGCGGAAATTCCAGCTATGACGACTATGCCAAGGAGGCTAGCGGCGCCATAGGTATAGTATCCTTCGCTCTCTCCTCTTTTGCTGAGGATAATCGCCGCGATAAGCCATGGAGCGGCGATCAGAGGGAGCCAAGCCCGCGCAGTAAAAATCCACTCGGTGAGCTTGGGGAAAGTCTTATGCCCGAAGACGTCCCGAGCGACATCTTCGGCTGCCCATAGACATGCGCTGCAAAGGAGGATCGTGCTAAGCAAGGCGAAGAAGTATATCCACATGCCCGTTTTCATTTTCATGTTTGCCTAACGTCGAAGCGCTGGCAACCGCTGCCGGGAGCGCCACGCCGCGACAGGGTTACGGGTTGTAGTTAAGAGGGTCATTTCGGAACTGAAGCGCGGGGCGGCGGTTCCTGTGCATCTGCCTTGTTCGCCCTTGGTGCTGCTGGGGTCGTGGTCATGTGGTGTGGGTGGCTGTCCGTCGAGTGAAGAGGGAGCGCATGATGGAGGCTCAACGCCGCGTCAGTCGGCGAACTTGATGCCGGCCTTCTGCACCTCGGCATACCGCAGCAGCCAGACCAGCGACTCGTCGTGCAGATCGACGACCTGAATGCGGTTCCCCCACGGATCGCGGAAATCGCAGCGGAACGGCGGAATGAGTTCGATGCCGTATTTTTTTGTGAGCTTCTCGCGCACTTCGGCGAGCTGCCGCTCATCGCGCACCATAATGCCGAAATGGCGCATGCGAGCGGGCTTCACTTCCTCGACCTGGAACATGGCGAGGAATTGATGCTCGCCCAGCTTGAAGAAGGCATCGCCTTCGCCCTCGTCGAGTTTCTCAAGATTGAAAACGTCCCGGTAGAATGCCACCGCCTTCTCCACATCGCCCACCTCGATGGCGACATGATTGCATCCGTAAACCTGCACACTCATCGGTCTATTCCTCTTCGAGGACGACTTCCTGCTGGTTTGAATGATACTCCATTGTTCCCGCCCAATCAAACGATAACAGGGGATTCGCATCATTGGCCCGGGCGCGGCTGCGCTTCCGGCGGCGCAGATGAGCCAGGAGATGCGACCTGCCCCAATTGCGTTCGCCATTTGCCTCAACAACTGCTTAGAATTCGTGCGTATGACCGCGATCGAACGAATCAAACCTTTCGCCAACGAGACGGGCGATGTGCACGTCATCATCGACACGCCGCGCGGCAGCCGGAACAAGTATAAGTGGGACGAAAAGCTCACGGTGCTGAAGCTCAGCCACGTCCTCACCGCTGGGGCAGTGTTTCCTTTCGACTTTGGGTTTATTCCGGGCACACATGGCGCGGACGGCGATGCGCTCGATGTGCTCGTGCTCACCGACGAATCGTTGTTTCCAGGTTGCCTTGTCTCGGCGCGACTCATCGGGGTGATCGAAGCCGAGCAAATGCAAAACGGGAAAACATTCCGCAATGACCGCCTGCTCGCAGTCGCAACTGCCTCGCGCCTTTACGCTGCGGTGCGCGACCTCTGCGACTTGCCGCCGACGCTTGTCGATGAGGCGGAGCAGTTCTTCATCAACTACAACGTGATGCGCGACCGTGTCTTCAAGCCAATCGCCAGAGGGCGATCGGAAAAGGCGCTCAAGTTGGTGAAGAGCGGCGCGAAAGAACCTCGAACGACGAAACGTTGATGTTCCTCGAAGCAACCCACAGGATGGCGAGTGTGCTTGAAGGTAAAGCCAACGGCCAAAAGCGCCTCTTGCACCTCGTCACGAGATACGCCGGGCCGCATCGGGCCCAGAGTTTTGCCTTGCCCGGGCGGGGAAGGCGGGGGTAGGGATTGAGGATGAGGAGAAAATGGTGGACCGTGTTGGCCGTGGGGGCTGCCTGCGGATGGTCTTGGGGTCTTCAGGCTCAGGAGGAGTTTTTTCCTGAGACGGCATGGCGGCCGTTGGTGGATGGCGACAGCATGGAGGGTTGGAAGCAGTTGGGCGGGGAGGCCCGCTACGAGATCCGGGACGGCGTGGTGACGGGGTCGGCGGTGCGGAACACGCCCAACAGCTTCCTGGCGACGGAGCGGGATTATGGGGACTTTCTATTGGCCTACGAGTTCAAAGTGGCCGAGAACCTGAACTCGGGGGTGCAAATCCGGAGCCAGAGTCTGGCTGAACTTCAGGGAGGCCGGGTGCATGGTTATCAGGTCGAGATCGATCCGTCGGACCGGGCTTGGACGGGCGGGATTTACGACGAGAGCCGCCGGGGCTGGTTGAATGATCTCTCCGGCAACGAGGCCGCGCGGGAGGCGTTTCGGCAAGGGGATTGGAACGCTGTGCTGGTCTTGGCGGAGGGCGACCGGATCCGGACCTGGTTGAACGGCGTGCCGGCGGCTGATTTGACGGATTCGATGACCTTGAGCGGATTTATCGCTTTGCAAGTGCACGGCATCGGCGGAGATGAGGGCAAGGAGGGGGCTCAAGTGCAGTGGCGGAATTTGCAGATCAAGGACGTGGGCCGGTCGGTGTGGAAGCCTTTGTGGAATGGTAAGGATTTTGAAGGGTGGAATGCGAGTCCCGGAGGGCAGTGGGAGGTGCGTGATGGGGTCATCGCGGGATCGAGTCCGGCGAGCGAGGGACGGCACGGGATTTTGTTTTCCGACAATGTCTTTTCAGACTTCACGGTGCGATTGAAGTTTCGATCGGTTAAGGGGAACAGCGGCTTCTATTTCCGGGTGGAGAAAGTGGATTCGCCGGTAGCGGCGGCGGGATTTCAGGCGGAGATTGCGCCTCACTTCGAGACGGGCGGCCTTTATGAGACGGAAGGGAGGGGCTGGGTAGCGCAGGCGGAGGCCGGGCAGTTGGAAAAGATTTACAAGCCAGGCGAATGGACGGACATGACGGTGAGCGCACGGGGAGGGGACGTGCGGGTTTTTGTCAATCACCGGCAAACGGCGGCGCTTCTTGATGATCCGGGGCGCCGGGAGGGGCTGCTGGGATTGCAGCTCCATGGCGGCGAGGAGATGGAGGTGTATTTCAAGGACTTGGAAGTGCTCACCAAAGAGTGAGTCATCCTTTCCAGACAAAGGTGATCGGACGGTCGATGCCGGGATGGAGGCTGTGATGGACCGGGCAACCGCGGGCGGCCGCTTCGAGCACGCTGCGTTCGGGGTGATTTTCGGGCAGCGGAATCTCGATGTGGACAGGGAGACGGACGATGCGCCGGGGACTGTCCGCGCTCATTTCTTTGTGAACGGCGGCGGTGGTTCCGCGGATATCGAGGTTCTTCCGGCGGGCGACGATGCCTATCACGGTGAGAACGCAGGTGGCCAGCGCGGTCGCGACGAGGTCGGTGGAGGAGAAAGACTCGCCGAGTCCCTCGTTGTCGCGAGGGGCGTCTGTGGTTAGGCTGGCTCCGGAGGGGCCGTGGGTGGCGATGGTGTGGAGATCGCCCTCGTAGGCGGCAGTTATGGTGATCATGGACGGGAAGAGGTGAGGTCAGGTTTGGATGGATGAGAGGAAAGTGCGGGCGCGTTGTTCGATGAGGTCGAAGCGGCCGGCGGCGAGATCAGCCGGTGGGAAAAGCGGCTGGACCAAACCGACGGCGTGGGCTCCGGCGTCCAGGTAGGCACGAGCGTTTTCCAGGGTGACGCCGCTGGTGGGAACAATGCGCAGGAAAGGCAGGGGACCCAGGATTTGGCGGACCCAGGAGGGGCCGGGGCCGGCTTCGGGGAAGAGTTTTTGCAGGGGCGCGCCCGCGCGCCAGGCGTGGAGCATTTCCGTTGGAGTGGCGCAACCGGGGATCACGGCGACGTGATGATCCCGGGCCCGGGCGATGACTTCGGGATCGCAGACGGGTGAAACGAGAAAGCTGGCTCCGGCTTCGACGCAGCGGTCGGCGTCCTCAGGCGTGAGCACGGTGCCCGCGCCAACGACGAGACCGGGACGGGCGGAGAACTCGCGGATCAGGTCGAGGGCCCCGGGGATGGAGAGGGTGAATTCGACGATGCGGAATCCGCCGCGAACCGCGGCTTCCATGGCGGGAAGGGAGGCGGAGGGTTCGCGGGTGCGAAGGATGGCGGAAGCTCGCTGCTCGTGCAGGAGGCGGGCGAAATCCTCAGGTTGCATGGGAGTCATGATCGTGCGGGGAGGAGGAGGAACAAGGCGAAAGGGATTTTGGGTTTGAGGGCGTGACCGCGAACGGGGAAGGGCTGGGCGTGCGATAGAGCGATTCAAGGATTGGCTTGGCCTTGCAACAGGCAGAGGAGGACGACTCCGGCCACGGCGACGAGGGAACCCGCGAGGGAACGGCCTGTGGGCCGGTCGTTCTCCAATCGCCAAGCCAGGGGGATGAGGGCGATGGGGGTGGTGGAGACCATGGCTTGGACGATGGCGCTGTTGCCGATTTCGAGCAGAGCCCATTGAAAACAAGTGACGCCGAAGACGGGACCGAACAAGGCGGCGGCGGTGAGCCAGAGGGCGAATTTGAGAGTGGGCGGACGGCCGGCGGTCCAGACTCGGCGCTGGGCCGGGGGCAGGGAGAAGCGGATGATGAGGAGGAGGAGCAGGGCGAAGGCGAGTCCGCCCAGACAGCGTAGGAAGGCTTGTTGCAGGGCCGGGACGGAGGCTCCGAGCTGATTGGCGGCGAGTTCGGCCTGACGGCTGAGGACGCCGCCCAAGCCTTGACCGAGCCCGGCGACGACGGCCCAGAGGATCCCAGCGAGGAAAGCCCCGCGGTGTTTCTGGACGTGGACGGGTCCGGAGAGGGCGAAGGCGACTCCGAAGAGAATGACGCCGAGGACAAGGGATTCGGGGAGCGTCAGGGTTTGTCCGAGCCACAGCCATTCTCCTGCGGCGGCGAAGAGGGGCGCCAGGCAGAGGTAAATGAGGACGGTTAGACGGGATCCGATGCGGGGGTAAGCCAGGAAAAGGCCGGCGTCGCCGATGCCGAAACCGACGACGCCGCTGAGCAGGAGCCACAGCAGAGCGGGTTTGGGAGTGATGGTGGGTGTGGCGAGCGCGGCGAGGAGCCCGAGGGCAGCGGCGGCGAGGACCAGACGGATGGCGTTGGCCCATAGGCTGCTCATCATCTCGGTGACCCGGCGTCCGCAGATGGCGGAGAGGGCGAAAAGGAGGACGGTGAGGAGGGAAGCGATCACGGCCTGGGCCGCGGCGGGAATAGCATGGACGGAGCGAGCGGGCGAGGGGAAACTGCGCCGTCATCGAGGGGGGTCCAGGGAGGCAGGCAATCGCATTCTGGCTCAGCGATTCGCTGGCCCGCATTTCTCATACTCTTTCTGCTGCGGAGCGCGGCGCCCTATGGGGACTGAGTTGCGCTCGCCTCAGGCTCAGAACTCCTGACCTTGCGAGAGCGAACGTGGAAGCCGAGGAAACCTGGTGTAACTCACCCAGCTCTGCGCCTTCGGTAGCGCGCGTCTTGTCCGAATGGGGCTCGCCGGCCCCTCGCGACGAAACAGGACGAGAAATGCGGGCTAGCGGTCGCACGATTCGATTGCAAGGAGGGGGTGGACCGCGTATGCGTCTGCGGTCTGAGGACGGGACCCCATTTTCGCCGCACATGAGTTCGACTGTAGCAGCAGGAATCCGGCAGGTGTGGATCAATGGGCACTTGAGGGCGGAGGAGGAAGCCTGTGTGTCTCCGTTCGATCACGGGTTGCTGACGGGCGACGGTGTGTTCGAGACTCTGGTGTGTTATGAGGGGAAACTCTTTGCCTTTTCGCGGCACTGGCGGCGGCTGGGGCGTTCGGGGGAGGTTTTGGGACTGGAGATTCCGGGCTTCGAGGAGCTGAGGGCGGCGTCGAACGAAGTGGTGGAAGCAAACGGCATTGGGTTTGGGCGTTTGCGGATCACGGTGACGGGAGGGCCGGCTCCGTTGGGATCGGAGAAGGGGAACGCGGGTTGCACGGTGTTGATTGCCGCGGCTCCCCTGAGTCAAGTTCCGCGGAAGGCGAAGGTCGCTGTCGTTCCTTATCGCCGGAATGAGCATGGTGCGCTCACGGGACACAAGACGACGTCTTACGGGGAAAACGTAGTGGCGCTTGCCTATGCCAAAGCGCGCGGGGCTTCGGAAGCGATTTTCGGAAACACAGCGGGCCGCCTCTGCGAGGGGACGGGATCGAATGTGTTCTTGGTGAGGGAGGGCAAGCTGATCACGCCGCCGTTGAGCGATGGTTGTCTGCCGGGTGTGACGCGCTCGTTGTTGCTGGAACTCTGCGCTCGCGAAGGGATCGCAGTGCGGGAGGAGAGCCTTCCGCTGGAAGCGTTGGCGGAAGCCTCGGAGGCTTTTTTGGCTTCCACGACGCGAGAGGTGCAGGCGATCGAGGCGGTCGATGGGCGGGCCTTAGAAGAGGCTCCGGGGGCGGCAACCCAGCAGTTGGCCCAAGCATTTCGCGCGTTGGCGGAATCGGACCTGGATCCTTGAAAAGCTTTTGGAGGGAGCGCGTCCGGCCGGAGAGGCGCGGGTTTGTGAGTTCAGGACGGATCTTCGGGACCGGACGAAGCGTGGAGACCAAGAAAGCCCCAGGAGATAAACTCCTCGACCTCGATGGCGGGAGAAGCGGCGGCGGCTCCATCCTCTCGATCAGAATTGGCGGGGGATTGAAGGCGCAAGCGGAGTGTGACGAAGCGGGGAACTCCGGGTTCAAGTCCAGCGAGCAGAGTTTGATAGGCTGGGGTGTCGACGGATTGGAGGAAGACGGGGAGGTGGGGAAGGGTCACTCCGAACACGGCGATGACGGCGTCTCCATCAGATGTCTTGGGGCGAGTGAGCCGGCTCACGAGGCGAAACTCCTCGGACGCCGCTGTCTTTGAGGAGAGGAAGCGGTCCCAGGAGTGGTGACGCGTTTGGCGATAGGTTGGCCAATCCAGGGCGAAGCGGTTCCCATCCTTTTTGACGTAAGCGATGGTGGGACGCAGGCGCGAATCCTCGAGTTCTTCGCTGAGGGTTCCCACGCTGAGTTTGGAGGCCGGGCGGACCACAAAGGGGAAGATGCCCTGCTCTTTGTCTTCGCGTCCCTGCGGATAGGCGAAGGGCTGGAGATCCAGACCATGTTCCCAGCGGTTGGGATCTTGATAGTAGCTTCGGAGGGAGGGTTCGGCGGAGGCAGGATCGAGGATGCAAGAGAGCTTGGTCTCGATGTCGTTGGCGGCGAAGAATTTGGTGAGCACTTGGCTCCCGGCGGTTTCGGATGCTCGCCGTTGTTGCAGGGTTTCAACGAGTTCGCCGTCTGGGCGCGCTGCTTGGGGGGGCGACTTGCTGGCGAGCGTCGAGGACCCGGCGGCGAACGGCATGCTGAGGACTGTGCCGGTTTGGGTTTGCCCTGGCGCGGATGGATTAGAGCCCGTTGTGGGCGGGTGGGTTTGAGCGCCGAGGGATTGGAACGGCGGCAAATCGAAACGGAGAGCGAGGAGCAGGGCCAGGACGGCTAAGGCCAGAAAGGGGACAAGGGCGAGAAGGAGGCGGCGTTTCCGGGCCGGTGGGGGGAGGGTCTCGGATGGCTGGACGAGAGGTTCGGGGAGACGAGAGGCGATAGGAGAAACAGTGAAAAGTGGTGGACGCAGCATGGCGGGATTGGGAGCGGAAGAGTCGCACCGGGGGCAGGGGACGGATGGAGCGTTCCAAGAGGGTGGCGGGAGCGCCGCCCACCCGCAGACCTGGCATTCGACCCGGAGGATCATGGTTTTTGTGCAGAAAGGGCAGTTCAGGAAGGCCTTACTCCAGTTTGCAGGGGGAAGGAGGCGACCGGAGCAATCTGGGCAATCCAGAACTCTCAGACCTGAAGAACGGGCCGGCGGCGAGGATGCCTGGCCAGGAGCACTCTCCATTTGGGGGAGGAAGGAGGGAGGAGGCGAGAGGCGCGGGCGGGGCTGGACCGGCTCAGAAGCAGCAGGATATGGGATTGGGACGGCCAGGTCGATGGAGGGACCGGTCTGGCGTTTGCTGGCGCCTCGTTTGGCGCGAAACGAGCGATGAAGTCGCATTTAAGCTGATTGACGTCGCAGTTGCGATAGAATTGAGACTTCCCATAGGTTAGAAGCAGCGGTGCGGCAACTGTGAAGTGGGGGAGTGTCGGCGCAGGCTGCGTTCTTACCGCCCGGGAGGGGAGATGCCGCAGGGGTCTGGTACGGAAATGCTGCGGATTTTATCCACTGATCACTTGACGTGTTTAGGGGTCAAAGGTAGCAGGAAGGCAATGAATTGTAAAATCAGGGGAAACTCGTCGGCATCTAAGATCGCTTTTCAGATTGGGTTGCTCTCCATCTTGTTTGGAGGTGGGCCGGTTTGGAGTCAGACGCCTTCGGTGGCGCCCGATTTCACCTTCGAATGGGGCGATGCCGTGACGGGCGGCAACAGCTTCACCGAGGGCGGGAAAACCCATTGGTATGTAGATGCCGGGGCCGACCAGTATGCGATCGATCAGTGGGAACGTCCGACCAACCAGACCTATAAGTTCTGGAGCGGAGCAGGACTCTATGGCACGGACGGGGACTATTTCGCAAATCTGGACATCGTGCGGGGTCTGTCCGGTTTCGATGAGAACTTCGTCTATTTCGGCATCGATCTCTATGACAACGCCCTCTACAAGAATGACAATCCGATCACTATCGATCAGGAGGGGTTGAAGTACGACTACCGTGTCCGGCTGAGTCTTGAGGAGAACGGCAACAACGGCTGGTTGTTGAGTACGGATGATCCTGAGAACAAAGTCGGAACAACGTGGGGACAGAGCGGGGTGAAGGGTTTCCGGAACACGAACGGGGATTTCGCTGTGAATGGAAATGGCTACAACAGCGAGTTCATTTCGGATGGAGAAATCACACAGACTCCGTATGCCGGGGCCCCGAATCTGAACGGTGAGGACACGCTGTGGGCCCGGGTGAGCCCGTTGGACGACACTATTGTCGAGTTTGCCTTGAAATATGCGAACCTCGGCCTGACTGCGGACGATTTGAAGACGCTGCCCTACCTTGTATTCGAGGCGAACAAAGGGACGAAAGATCCCGCGAACTACATTTGGAACCAGGAGTACACGGGCAGCCAGGCAGGATCGCCGAACTACGGGGGATCGGGAGATGATAACGAGTTTGGTTCGCAGGGGCTCGGTAATGTCTATGAGCTGGACACCTTGAGGTTGACGGGACCGGACGCGCACATGCCGGAGCCCTCGACGGCATCGATGTTGTTGGCGGGTCTGGCGAGCCTGTTGCTGGTGAGGCGGAGGGCTGCCTGACCTTCCGGATAATTTTTTTGCTGGCGCCCTGCCGCGCTGGCTTCGGGCTCGGGAGGGATTGGGAGTTGTCAGGCCGTTGCGTCTCGGGCATTGTGCTTGGACGCATGGAAATGGGCAAAGAGCGGCGGACAGCAAGGGTAAGTATGATTGCCCGGGCAAACCGAGGAGCTTGTCATGGGTGAGAGAGTTGTGATGTTGCGCGGGGACGCCTTTGGAGATTGGCTTCCATGGGTCCTGGGTGCGGTGAGTTTTGTGGGCGGTATCCTGGTGTTGGCGTTTTTGTTGGTGGGGTGGCTGCGGCATCGCCAATTATTGCGGGGGCTTCATCTATTGGAGGGTTCCGTCAGGGAGACGGGAGAGACGCTGTCCCGGATGCGAGGGGAGCTGGAGCAGGCGAAAGAGGGCTTGTCGGCAATGGAAGGGCGGTGGACCGAGGCAGAAGCTGGCCAAGCGGCATTGCGGAATGCAGTTGGAGAACTTCAGGGGCAAGTGGGGCGGCTCGAGGAGAAGTTCACCCGGAGCTGCCGGGAATGGGCTGAGACAGGCAGCAAGATCGATTCGTTGCAGTCGCAATGGGAACAGGAACGGCAAGTTCTGAGGAAATCTTGGGAGGAGCAGTTGGGGCGAGTGGTGGATTTGGAGGCGCGCTTTTCTTCGTCGGAGGAATCGGGGCGGGCGCTGGCGGCGCAGCTCGGCGGGCAGGCTTCGCGTCTCGGCGAGATGGAGAGCCGGCTTCGGGGCGGGGAAGCCCGGGCACGGGAAATGGAGTTGCGATTGGCGGTTCGGGGAGACGGAGAGGCGAAGGGGGAGTTGGACGACTGGCCGCCGCGCGTGGACCGCGACGCGGACGAGCCTGCGGACCGGTGGCCGGTGTGGGAGGAGGGCCAGTTGCGTTCTCCGAAGGGTTTTTAGCCCGCATCTCTCACACCATTTCTGGGGTGGCGCGCTCACACTATGTTCGAGGGCCGCAACGGAGGGCGGGTTTTCCAACCCGCCTCCCCTTGGACCGCCCCCGTTTGCCCTCCATGGCGCGCTCACACTATGCTCAGAACTCCTGTGATCTCGAGGAATTTGGATGAGCTGGAAGGGTATGTGGCGCGGGCACTCCTGCCCGCGAACTCTTGAGGTTCCATCGGCGGACAGGAGTGTCCGCCCCACAAGTAGGGCGTCATCTGCCGAGAGGCGGTCTCGCTTCGGCTCAGCGATTTTCCTCCCTATCCATGATCTCCCTCGATAGGTCAGGAGTTCTGAAGCTGACGCCGCTTTTTCTGAAGCCGGGGCATCACGAAAACGGTTGGGGGCCGTATCCCCGCCGGGGGGTCGAACCCCGGACGGGGGAGGGGGAAGGCTGCGCTGGAAAAGGTTCTTCTCCTGGAACCGCCTAAAGGGCGTCTCGATTTATTCGGGACGTGCGGTTTTCTGATCTTGCGCCCATTCAAGGGCGCGGATTTTCCTTCGGAGCTAACCCGGGGCATCGCTGCGCTCAGCCCCGGGCTATCGCATGGATCCCCGTTGGGGATCTTAGCGGGAAGGATGGCGCGGCAGCGCGCGAACCGATCGCTCCACGGAATAAGTCAACACGACCTTGAAGGCGGAACCCCTGCTCTCCAATCCCTAAAAGCATTGGGGTTCACCCGCATTTCTCGTCCTGTCTCTCCGCGGCGCTCTGGGCCCTATCTGGCTTGCGTTGGCTCGGTCTCAGGCTGAGACAGGCTAGGGTCTACGCTCCACCCAGTTCGGCGTTTTCGGCAGCGGAAAACTCGGATCCGAGGGTCAATCGCGCTGCCGTTCGCGGGCGATGTCGGCGAGTCTTTGTGAGGCGGCGGCCACATCGTCTTCCGGGCAAAGCGACCACAAGGGATCCTTCCCAGGAGCGAATTGACCGTGCGCCAGCGACATGGGCAGGCCGTCGTGGAGGATGAGCGGTCCGGTCAGGTGGACGTAGTTGACGGGGCGCCAGCCGGCGGGATCTTCAGCGGTGGGAACGGTTTCCGGTTGATCGCCCGGGCCCGAGGGTTCCCATTCCCAGACCCGGACGACGACGTGCTGAATCCCGATTGCGGGGACGACTTCGTGGGCTGCGGTCTCGGGGTGGAAAACCACCACGACGTGACCGGGAGGGGCGGGAAAGGAGTCGGTCGAAAGGGGTTCATCGACATAGAAGCGCCCGTTTTCCTGGTAGAATCGCGGACCGTCCTCGCCTTCGTTGGATTCGGAAGGGCTAGGATGGCTGCTGTGGGAGACCATGGGATATAGGGGCGGCTGGGATCGAGTTTCTGGCGTCCAGGGGGGTCTTTGTCAATCCCGAGCTGGCCGGCAGCGTTCTTCCCTTTTTGCGATGGCGCGCTGGGCCCCATGGGGCTAGCCCCAATGCCTTGAGAGCCGAATCGCTATGAGGTCGGCGGACCATCGGTCGAGGCGGTGGCGTCGAGGAGCCCGCGCAGGTAGCCCACGGCCCAGAGGCGGCCGAGCATCTCGTATCCGGGATTCTCGTTGGTTTCACCATCCAGCGTGGGGACGTGATCGGGCCGGACGGGACCATCGAAGCCGGTGTCCCGCCAGGCGCGAATGGCTGCGGCCATGTCGGTTTGGCCGTTGTCTTGAAAAGTTTCGCGGAAATGAGCGGCGGTTCCCACGACGTCGCGGAAGTGGGCGAACCGGATATGGGGCGCCAGCCGGCGGATTCCTTCGACGACGTCTTCACCGGCGGAGGAGAAGGTTCCTTGGCAGTAACAGATTCCGTTGGCGGGACTGGGCACGAGCTGGACGGCGCGTTCGCAGGCCGCTAGGGAAGTGATGATGCGGTCCTGGCCGCGGAGCCGATCCAGAGGCGGGTCATCGGGATGCAGGGCGAGGGAAACGCCGCATTGTTCGGCGACGGGAACGATCTCGCGCAGGAAGGCTTCGAGATGTTCCCAGAGGGCCGAGGCCGGGGTGGCTCCGGCGGGGGGCGGACGGTCTGCGACTCGCGAGAGATCGAACTCGGTGACGAGGGCCCCGCCCCGTTCGCGGGAGGCGACGGAGGTTCGCTGCCAGTCGTCGTCGGGCATCCAGTTGTAGCAGAGCACGGGCACCCGGGCCTCGCCCATCGATTGCAACAGGCCGGAGATGGCGTGCAGTTGTTTTTCCCAGCCGGGGCGGCGATGGACGAGCAAGTCGTGCGGGATGTGGCGTTCGATGACCGAGAGGCGCATTCCATAGGAATCGACTTCATCGCAGAGGCGAAGGAGATCGCCTGTGTTGGGACCTGGATAGGGAGCAACGATTTCTTCGGCTCCGATTTGGGCGGCGAGGCGAAGATGGTGTGGAGAGAGCGGGGTGAGGTATAGGGCGATTCTCATAGCGGTGCGGATCGGCGAGCCGGAAGCCGGGAATTCATCGAGAGGGTCAATGGAAGAGCGGCCGGAATGCATATGACAAGGCCTGGCGAGCAGAGTAGAGCGGCGCCATGGAGGATGGCGAGTGGACGAGGCCGCAACATCGTTTCGGGTGGGGGCTGGCCTTGGGTCTGGCTATGACCCTGCCTTGTGTGGCGTCGTTGTTCTATTTCGTATGGTGGAGCGGTCATCCCGTTTCCCGGCTGATCTACGGAGCGACGAAAGTATTCACCCTGTTTTGGCCGGTGGCGGCGCTGTGGTGGCTGCGGGGGAAGAGGGTGTGGACGGAGATCCGTTTTCCTGATCCCGGGAAGGTTTGGAAGTCGCTGCCTCTCGGGGTCGCGACGGCCTGCGCGGTTTTGGGTTTGATGATGATTCTCCTCAAATGGACGCCGTTGGGCGACATGGCCAGGGCGGAGGCTCCGCAACTGCGCGAGCAGATCGCGGAGTCCGGCCTGATTGAACGCTTTATCCTCTTCGGCGTGTTCCTTGCGGTGGTGCATTCGGCGGTGGAGGAATACTATTGGCGTTGGTTTGTTTTCGGGAACTTGCAGAGATTCTGGCGGGGATGGCGGGCGCATGCAGCAGCCGCGGCGGCGTTCTCGGCGCATCATTACGTGGTCACCTCACAATTTTTCTCGGCTCCCCTGGCCCTATTTTTGGGAACGGCGGTGGGTGTGGGCGGCTTGATGTGGAGCATCATGTATGCGCGTCAGGGCACTTTGGCGGGCGCGTGGATCAGCCACCTCTTGATCGATGCCGGAATCTTGGCGGTGGGACACGGGCTGCTGCACGATGCCGCCTGGATTCAAGGCTGAGCCTGGCTGGAGGAGGGCTTGGCGAGCGATTGCAACACCCAGTCCAGGTAGCCCGGGGAGACGCCGGCGGCTTCGAGGGTCACGATTTCGGGAACATCATAGGGGTGGAGATCTTGGAGCCGCTGCTGGAGCGCCGGACAAGTTCCGGCGGAGGTTTTGAGAAGGACAAGGCATTCCGGATCATCGCGCAGGACTCCTTCCCAATGGTAGAGCGAGCGCAGGCCCGGCAGGAGATTAGCGCAGGCGACGAGGCCTTCCTGGAGGAGGGTGCGGGCGACGCGCTCGGCCGTTTCCGTCCCGGGAAAGGTGGAGAGGACGAGGATGAGGGAGTCTGCGGCGGGGCCGGTCATGGGGTTAGGGGCGCTTTTCGAGAAGGGTGGAACCGGTCACGGTCCACGCGGAAGTATTGGGGTCGAGCGCGACCTGGTAGCGTTGCCGGACCATTTCGGCCTGCCAAGACCAGGCTCCGGTGACCAGCCAGACGCCGGGATCGGATTCTTCGAGCGCGGAGATCTGAAGGATCACGGGGAGTTCGCGAGATTGAGCGGCGACGACGGCTTTGGTGGCGGGATCCAGCCCCAAGTCGCTTTCCAGGATCCAATTCGGCCGAAGTTCGCGGAACTGCGCCATGAAATCAGCGGAGGCGTTGTTGGCGCTTTGACCGGGGCGGATCTCGCCGAGGATGAGGCAATGGGGAGCCGTAGGTTTCTGTAAGGATTGGGCGCTTTCCTCGAGGAGGCGATGAATGACGGCGGCGGCGGCGCCGGTTTCAAACGCGTCACGTTGAAAAGGCGGATCTGCGTCCTTCTTCGTGCAGGCGCTGAGCAGAGCGACAAGGAGGGGCGCAAGAAGGGGAAGGCGCATGGAGCGGGAGGAAGAGTATGCCGGGGAGGAGAAGGGCTCCGCTCAGATGGAGAGACGGATGGTTTGATCGGCGTAGGTCCCCGGTGGGAGCAGTATGGGATCGGCTTCCGGGTTGATGACCGCGACGTCGCCGGTGAAGACGGTATCCTGGGAGAAACGCACGGGTCCCTCGACGCGGAGGCTGCGGCAGTTCCGCAGGGAAGGAACTTCGCCATCGAAGGCGGCCTCGAAGAGGTCGATGGTTTTGAAGTGCTCGGGATCGAGGACGACCGATGGAGGCAGGCCCTGGCAGTGGGGATGGAGAGCGACGCGGTGGTCTTCCGTGAGGAGACAGGCGTCGGAGCGCAGCACGAAGAGATCGCCGGTAGTTTTGACAGGGGCGAATCGCTCCCGGCCGACGCAGAGGGCCGCGGCTCCCGGGAAACAGGCGATGGCGGCTCCCATGGCTGTCTCGAGTTGGAAGACTGGGGGCGAGTCGGGATCTCTTGGATCGAGGGTCTTCGGGTTGCGGATCACCGGCAAAGGCAGGGCTCCGCCGTGCGCGTCGAGGGCATCGCGGAGGGCATCGAGCCGGAACCAGAGGTTGTTGGTGTTGAAATAGCGGTGGCGCTCGATGTCTTGGAAGGCGTCTTCGCCCTCGGGTGGACATTGGGCGAACTCACGCAAGAGCAGAGAGTTGTGTCCGGCGTCGAGGGCGAGATGACCGCCTTTGCGATCGGCTGGAGTTCTGCGAGTGACTTCCATGAGAAAAGGAGCGCCGGACTCGGAGAAGTGTTGGAGGAGAGCGGGATCGAGCGCGGCCCCGAGGTTGTCCGAGTTGGACACAAAAGCATAACGGACTCCGTGGTCCAGAAGGCGGCCGAGCCAGCCGGAGCCGAGAAGAGACGGGTAGAGGTCGCCGTGCCCAGGGGGACACCATTCGAGGTCCGGGGCGGCTGGCCAAGAGGCGGGGAGGAGGGTTTTGGCATCGATCTTGGGGACGCGGTTTTGCATGAGTTCCCAGAATTCGGGTGGGCCGAGTTCGGGGTAGCGCTGCAAAAACTCGCGGGTGTCGTGGCTAGTGGCGTAGCTGTCCATCAAGAGGAACGGGACAGGCTTTCCAGACCTGTGCCGGAGGGCCAGGATTTGGCGAACGATGAGGTCGAGGAAGGTGCTGCCGGACCGGATGGGCAGGAGGGACTTGGCTTGCTCGAGACCCATGCTCGAGCCGAGCCCGCCGTTGAGTTTGATGACGACGGTCTTTTCGAGCAGGGGAGCGGCGTCCTCGAATGGGAGGTTAGGGATGTCGCCCCGTTCAGGGAGGTGGTCCACCGGGAGGATGAATTCCTCTGGGATGAAGGGAGTTTTCCCGGACTGCAAGACGCCGTAGGCGTGTTGGAAGGCGCGGATGGCCGCCTCGTTGAGGCCGGCTTCTTCCATGCGGACGCGGTAGAGGGCGAAGTGGTCCAAGGGCATCCGCCGGATCATCCTTCGGCAACCAGCGGCCGCGCAAGCATCCTTTCGTAAATGTCGAGGTAACGCTGCGCGGTGGCTCCGTGATGGAAGACGGCGGCGGATTCCTGCATGACGCGCCGGATGTGGCGCTGCCGGGTTTCGAGGTTGAGGCGGTAGAAGCGCAGGGCTTCGCCGACAGCCCAACGGAGTCCCTGAGAATCGTAATGCCGGAAGACGAAGCCGTTTCCGGATTCCGCTGCGAGATCGAGGTGGTCGATGGTGTCGTGCAATCCTCCAGTGTCGTGGACGATGGGCAGGGAGCCGTAGAGCGGGGCGATCATTTGGGGAAGGCCACAGGGCTCGAAGAGCGAGGGCATGACCAGGAAATCCGAGGCGGCGTAACCGAGGCGGGAGAGATCCTCGTCAAAATCCACGATGGCGACCCTGTCCTCGATGCCGTGGAAGGCGGCGATGTCCCGGAAATGACACTGGAAAGATCCATTGGCGATGATGGCGACCTGGAGACCCTCTTCCCAGCCGCCGTGCACCACTTCGTAAAGGATATCGGCGAAGAGCTGGCAGCCTTTTTGAATGGGGTCCAGCCGGGAGGGCCAGAAGAGCAGCGGCGCGTCGGCCTTCGGCAGGAGTTTGAGCCGCCTTTGCAGCTCGATTTTGTTGTTTCGTTTGCCTTCGGGGAACGTGCTGGAGTCGAAGTTTTGGACCAGGAACCGGTCGGTGGCAGGGTGAAAGGAAGGATCGGGAGCGTTGAGGATGCCCTGCGCGACTCCGGCGTGTTTCTTATTGGCGATCTCGGTGCGGACCTGTTCCGGAATGAACGGGTGGCGTCCTTCGACGATTTCATCGAGAAAGGCCGGACTGACCGTGTTGATGAAATGGGCTCCGAAGATCCCGCTGGCCAGCAAATTAACGGGATTGGTGGACCGCGATTCTTCGTAGGAACTGGGGGGGCGCTGGAAGTAGAGGAAGGGCCAGAATTCGGCCGCATCAATGCCTTTTTCCTCCATCTCCGCGAGGGTCATGCGCTCGGTATGGATGTTGTGGACGGTGAAGAGGCAAGGGATGCTGAGCCGGCGTGCGGCGGCGGGGATGAGGCCAGTCATCCAGTCGTTGCAGTGGATGAGGTCGGGCTCGACGCGGGGCAGGATGTTGTTGATGACTTCTCTTTGGAAGGCGAGGCTGATTTTGGGGTTTTCGTCGTTGCGATAGCCGTAGATTTGGTCGCGATAGTAGAAGATCCGGTCTTCGGCGAGGTGGATGCGCGCGTCGGGAAGTTTGCTCTTGTAGGTGCGCAGTTCATCGCTGAGGAGTTTCCACACATCGACGTGGAACAAGTGCCGGTAGTTGGGCAGGGCGACGTGCACGTCGGCGCCCATTTCGTAGAGATGGCTGACCAGGGACGCGGAAACATCGGCGAGGCCGCCGGCTTTGGCGCTCAGGCGCTGCGTCATATTCCCCATACCTTCGGGGAGGTAGGTGATCTCCGGAGTGACGACGAGGATACGGGGGCGGCGGCGTCCCTGGTCGTCTCGGCCGGGCGGCACAGGCTTCGAGACCGGAGTCTGGGACGTTGTGGAGAGGCGCTTGTTGGGGGATTTTGGCTTCAAGAACACCTTCGCACCCGTACCCGTGGAGGCGGCCGAGCCGACGGCTGACTCGCGGGGACTTACAGAGAGGGTGCCGACTCCGAGTGGGGCCATCTAGGCGACGATGAGAACGCTGTTGGAGCCTCCAAAGGCGTTGGGCTTCCTCTCGGAACGCTGCGGGTCCTCGCACCACCGTCCGTCCACCACGAAACGGTATTCGTAGGCGCCCTTCGGGAGGAAGCAGGCGCGGCTGAATTGCCCGGTATCCGCCGGATCCAAAAGGGGATGGGAGGAGGGGTCCCAACCATTGAAAGTGCCGGCGACGAAAACTGTGGCTCCGGGTTTGGTGTTGAAGGTAAACTGCACGCGTTTCTTGCCTTTGGCGGCGGACGCCATGGCGGATGGAGATCTGGAAGCGGATTGAATCATGGGAACCCGGTGGCCGGTAGAGAACTCTGGTTAGCTGAAAAGGAAGCAGGAAGCAGGAAGGATGCCATCGGTATTTCCGGAAAAATCAGCGCGCAGTGAGAGCGTTGGCTGGCGGCAAATGGCGTTCACGGCGTGAATCCTAGCTCACGGCTTCACACACCGCTTCTGTTGGGGTGTGCTGCCCCCCATGCGGACGGCGGGGCGCTTGCTTCGGACTTAGCTTCGGACTTAAAGAGGGTGTCCTCACCCAGCTTGGCTCCCTCGGCTCCGAGCGGCCTTGTCAGCAAGTGTTTCGCGGCGTTTCTCGATGAGACGCCGTGAGAAGAAACGCGCGGGAGAGGGCCGGGGCTTTGCGTGGCTGAATGGAGGAAGGCTGCGCCGGAATCGGGGACCGGTTCGAGCCGGCTCTGCCCGATGGCGGGCAACTGTTTCAAGAGGAGGCGTCCCGCCGCTTCTGCGGCCGCAGCGACGGAGTCCGGGCTGCTGGCTCCCGAGACGAGCCGGTCGAGACGCTTAGCGGTGCGCCGGGCTTTCATGCGCCCCCGGTGAGGCCAGGTGCGAAGGATGCCGGCGCAGGCTTGGAGAAGGGATCGGGCGAGAGCCAATTTTTCTGGGGAGGGCGCGGCTCCAGAGCCGTGGCGGGCGGCTCGCGAGAGCGAGGAGGCGGCCTGTTGCAAGGCGCGCAGCTTGGGGGCCATCAGGTGGGGCCAGACAAAGGGATGAGTGCTGTAGGCCGGCTCGGTGGCTTCCAAGGCGTCCCAAAGGACACCTTCGAGGTCGCGGGACTGAGGGTTTTCGAGCGGAGAAACCGGTTCTGGATCTTGGAGGAGGGCAGAGAGCCTGGTCTTTGCATCCTGGAGGGAATCGATCATCTCTTCCACGGGATGTCGCACCGGCCTCATCATTTCAGGAGGGCTTCCATGCTTCCGAGGAGCATGATGACCCCTCCGGAGGAAATTTGCACGCAGCGATTTCGCGGATTTGGCGCGAGAAATGCGGGGAAATCGCCGGACCTCAAGCGGGGCGCAGCTGGAACCGCGCCCTGGAGTTTTTACAAAACGAGGCGGCAGCGGCGGAATGTCCGCCCTCCCTTCGACCTCCATGGCGAGCGGCAAAGGAGGGCGGGTTTTCCAACCCGCCTCTGGAGTTTTTACTTTTCTGGCCTTGTAGGAGAGGCCGAAGACGCGGTGATCCCGAAGGGATCAGAGCTTGTAGCCGGTGTCAGCGCGCAGCGACACCACCGGAGAAGGTCCATCCATGACCAGCACCCCGGCACGGGTGCTAGACCGCCGCCCTCTCCCTTCGCGGTGTTTCGTAGAGAAACTACTTCCCGGGTTCGGCGACATGAGCAATTGACCGGAAAGACGCTGGGCCGCATAAAGTATGGCAACTGCCTATGAGCACGATCACCACCAAAGACGGAACGCAGATTTACTACAAAGACTGGGGCGCCGGCCCCGTCGTCACTTTCAGCCATGGCTGGCCGCTGACGGCGGACGCTTGGGAAGCGCAGATGTTCTTCCTCGCTTCGCATGGCTACCGCTGCATCGCCCACGACCGCCGCGGGCATGGCCGGTCCAGCCAACCCTGGGACGGGAATGAGATGGACACGTATGCGGACGATCTCGCGGAACTCTTCGAGACTCTCGATTTGAAGGACGCGGTGATGATCGGACACTCCACCGGCGGCGGTGAAGTGGCGCGGTTTATAGGCCGGCACGGCACGGAACGAGTTTCCAAGGCGGTGCTGATGGGCGCAGTGCCGCCGATCATGCTCAAGACCGAGAACAACCCCGGCGGACTGCCCCTCGAGGTCTTTGACGGCTTCCGCGCGGAGTATCTGGCGGATCGCTCGCAGTTCTTCCTCAATGTGGCCAGCGGTCCGTTCTTCGGCTTTAACCGGCCGGGGGCAAAGGTCTCGCAAGGACTGATTCAGTCGTGGTGGCTCCAGGGCATGATGTCCGGACACAAAAATGCGTATGACTGCATCAAGGCGTTTTCGGAAACCGACTTCACCGAGGATCTGAAGAAGTTCGACCTGCCGACGCTCATCATCCACGGCGATGACGACCAGATCGTGCCCATCGAGGCTTCGGCGAAACTCTCCGCGAAGATCGTCCCCGGCGCGACCTTGAAAATCTATCCCGGCGGCACGCACAGCCTCGGCGACACGAGCAAAGAGCAGCTCAACAGCGACCTGCTCGCCTTTCTCAAGGACTGATTTTCAGCCTCACACCAACTTACTTGCTAATTCTTGCCTTCAACAACGCCGGCGTCTTTCTCGAAAACGGGCCGATCACGGCCGTCGCGTCGAACTATCATTGACCGCACTCTTTCCATCAACGTGCGCGGCGGCCCGCCAGGATGAAGAGGGCAACGCCTATCTGGTCGGACTCCACCCGATCGGGCGCATTGGCCGCGCGGGGCCCTGGCCTGGCCTTGGTCGGCCGCGCCCGCGCCGGGGTCACGCCCCAGAGGCCTCAACTGCGTGCTGGGATTTCGCTGCCTGGGGAGCTATTGTGCCGCGGCATGAATTCCCGCCCCCCAGGCCTCGACGCTTCGCCGGCCGCGGCGACGGACGAGGCGCGAGACGCCCGTGCAAACGAAGAGCAGGCGCAGCGGGCGGCGTCCCTCTTGGAGGAGACCAGTCCGAGCCTCACGCAGCGCTGCCGCGCGGAGGAAACGGTGCAGAAGAGCGAAGATGACTTGCGGCAAGCCATCGACACGATTCCAGCCCTCGCCTGGAGTGCATTGCCGGACGGTGGTCTGGATTATCTAAACAAGCGCTGGATCGATTACACCGGCCTCAGGCTCGAACAAGCCACAGGTTGGGGCTGGCAGGCGGCAATCCATCCCGACGATCTCCCAGGGCTGGCGGCCTACTGGAATTCGATCCTCACCGCGGGGACGGCCGGAGAATACGAGGCCCGGCTGCGCAGGCACGACGGTGCATTCCGGTGGTTCCTGTTTCGCGGCGTGCCGCTCCGCGACGAACGCGGGCAGATCGTAAAATGGTACGGCACGAATTCCGATATCGAAGACCGGCGGGCCTCAGAGCATCTCGCGAGCGGACAGATGGAGTCGCTCACCAGCACGCTGGACGCGCTTTCCCGTGAATCGGAACCGGAGAAGTTTCTGGAGCACGTGCTTCGGGCCATCGGCAAACGCCTCGGCGCTCATAGTATCGGGGTGTGGGAAATGAATGCCGGCGCCGGCCGGGTCCAGTTGGTGGGGAACTGCGAAGGCGACCGCCTGCACCTCGCCACCAAAGAGCAGCGCCAAGCGTCTCCTCAAGTCCCTCTTGTCCACCGGGAGCACCCGGTCTGGACAGATTTTTTTCGCACCGGGAGATACTGCGTGTTTGGTGAGATCGAAGGGGGCCAATGCCGCGTCCGCACTCTCGACGGCGCCGACTCGCCCTGGCACGACTGGAACGTTGATGTGGCGGCGGATCCCATCGTGCCCCCGATGCTGCAACGCCTCTCGGCGGCGGGCGTCTCCAGCACGCTTTCCGTCCCGATGTTCGTCGCGGGCAAAGTGACAGGATTTCTTAGTATTCGTTTTCAGCAACGCCAGATGCTGGTTTGCAGGGAAATCGAATTGACGCGGGCTTTGGCGCACCAGGCGATGCTGGCCATACAACTCATGCGCTTGTCGCGGGAAAGCCGGCACGCCGCAGTGGCGGCGGAACGCAACCGAATGGCGCGCGAGATTCACGACACGCTCGCCCAGGGATTCACCGGGGTGATCGTCCAGTTGGAGGCGGCCACCGATGCCGCTTCCCGGGGACTCGCCCGCGAAGCGGAGGAACATATCGAGCGAGCGCGGGAACTGGCGCGCCACGGCCTGGGTGAAGCGCGACGATCGGTGCGCGCGCTTCGTCCGCGTCTGCTCGAAGACCGGGATTTGTGCGCCGCGCTGAATGAACTGGTGCTCACGACTGCCGCAGACACGAATCTGCGGGCCGGCTTCGCCATGCACGGAGTTCCCAGACCGCTCCCCCTCGAGTGGGATGATAATCTTTTGCGCATCGCGCAGGAGGTGCTCACCAACGCGCTCCGGCATGCCCGCGCAACCCAGTTCACGGTGGAAATGATGTTCGCCGACTCTGAGGTGAGGATCGAACTGCGCGACAACGGTTGCGGATTCGATCCCGCAGGCCACCATGACGGCTTCGGTCTCATAGGGATAAGGGAACGCGTCAGTGGGATGGGCGGAGATTTGCGGATCGAGAGCGAAATTGCCAGGGGAACGGCCATCGCGATCGTGCTGCCATTCGCTGCCCTAACCTGATCCACACGAAAATGGCGCCCTCATCGGCGAATAAGACCTTGAAACAGCCGCCGCGCCGCATTCGTGTTCTGATAGCCGACGATCACGTGACCGTGCGCGAGGGACTTGCCGCCATCATCGGCAGACAGCCGGACATGATGGTGGTGGGCGAAGCCGCAAACGGACAAGAGGCGGTCAATCTCTGGCGCGAGCATCGACCCGACGTTTCCCTGTTCGATCTTCGCATGCCGGTCATGAACGGCGTCGCCGCGACGCAAGAGATCCGGCGACAGGAGCCCGCCGCCCGGGTCGTCGTCCTCACGACCTACGACACCGAGAACGATGTGTTTCAGGCCATCAAAGCCGGCGCCAAGGGTTACCTGCTCAAGGACGCCCAACGCGAGGAATTGCTCGATTGCATCCGCAACGTGGACTCAGGCGAAACCTGCATTCCTCCAATTCTCATGGCGAAACTGGCCGCCAGCATGAGCAACGAGGCATTGACCGGGCGCGAACTCGAAGTGCTGACCCTCCTTGCCCGCGGGAAGAGCAACAAGGAGATTGGCGCCGGTCTTTACATCAGCGAAACCACCGTGAAGTCCCACCTCCGCAGCATCTTTTCGAAGCTCAATGTTCTGAGCCGCACGGAAGCCATCACGACTGCAAGCCGCCACGGGCTCATCAAACTTTAATCTGCTGGATCACACGCGGCCGCGACGGACCGGCCAGGATCGATTTTCCTTGGAGCCGGCTCGCCCTCCAGAATCGAAGTCTCGTCCGAAAGCAGGAGAAGCAGACCGTTCCTTCGCGACAGGAGAAATTCCCTCGCACGGTCAATAGCGCCCACAGGCGCTTTTGAGTCATGTTGCTCTCGTGATTCAAACAGACGATTGCAGCGCTTTGTATAAGCTGGCAGACAAGGTCGCGTTGGTCACCGGCGGCTCGCGCGGAATCGGTGCGGCCATTGCAAGACGCCTGGCTGCCGAGGGCGCTGCGGTGGCAATCACCTACGCAAGCTCACAGGAAAAAGCCCGGGAAGTGGTGCGCTTGATTGAATCGACCGGCGGCCGCGCGTTGACGATCCGCGCCGACAATACCGATGCGGACGCGGTCAGGAACGCCGTCGCCGAGACCGTGCGCGCGCTCGGCCGTCTCGACATTCTGGTCAACAATGCGGGCATCGCCATCATCAAGCCGCTCGATGAATTCTCGCTGGAGGACTTCGACCGCTCGGTTTCCATCAATGTCCGGGCCGTTTTCGTCGCTTCTCAGGAGGCCGCCCGGCATATGCACGAGGGCGGCCGCATCATTACCATTGGCAGCGTCAATGCCGATCGCATGCCCTTTGCGGGCGGCAGCATTTACGCCATGACCAAAGCGGCGGTAGCCGGTCTCACCCGTGGTCTCGCCCGCGACCTCGGTCCGCGCGCCATTACGGTGAACACGGTTCAACCGGGCCCGGTGGATACCGAAATGAATCCAGCGACGGGTCAATTTGCAGAGAGTCTCAAGGCCTTGATGGCGCTTCCTCGCTACGGGAGCGGGGACGAAATCGCCGGGTTAGTGGCCTACCTCGCCAGTCCTGAAGCCGGTTTCGTCACAGGGGCAAACCTCACCATCGACGGCGGTTTCGCCGCGTAATCATCGCGGACTCATCAGAAAGTTTGGCCGGAGTATGACCCGGGGGAACCTTGACCAATCAGACAACAAACAGGAAAGCCGCATGAATCAATATCATAAACTCTACACCCCTGAAGACAGCGTCGTGGTCTTCATCGATCACCAGCCGCAGATGACCTTCGGCGTCTCGAACATTGATCGCGCTGCGCTCATCAATAATGTCGCTCTTCTTGCGAAGGTCGCAAAGGAATTCAACGTGCCGGCGATCCTCACCGCCGTGGAAACGGAGTCCTTTAGCGGCTACCTCTGGCCGCAATTGCTCGACGTGTTTCCCGGACAGGAAGTGATCGAGCGGACCTCAATGAATGCGTGGGACGACGCCGGTTTCCGGAAGGCCATCGAGGCGACCGGCAAAAGGAACATCATTCTCACCGGTCTCTGGACCGAGGTCTGCGTCGCCTGGCCGGTGGTCTGCATGATCGGAGAGGGCTATAACATGTATGTTGTCGAGGACTGCTGCGGAGCCACATCGGTTACGGCGCAGGAGGCCGCTCTGTCGCGCATGGTGCAGGCCGGAGCGATCCGCCTCACGACAATCGCCGCGTTGCTCGAATGGCAACGGGACTGGGCGCGGCGCGATCATTACGACTCTTTGATGAGCCTGCTCAAGCAACACGCGGGCGCCTATGGAAGCGGCGTCGAATATGCATATACGATGGTGCATCATGCGCCGCAGTCGGCTCAAAAGCCGCATCTCGTCGTGAAGCAGGCACGCTAGAAGCATGCTCCACATGACCCTCCAGTCCGTGATCAAACCGCAGGCCCTTCCCGGAATGCAAACGTATTGAACGCCATGGCGCCGCCCTTTGCGTCCGGTGGGAGGATCGCCGGTCAAAGGGGCGCGGCCGTCCCCCGCAGGCAGTCTCTTTCTCCATGTCCATCCATGTTGCCATCACCCGGCGCGCGCTTCCCGGCCGCGAGGCGGAGTTTCAGGAGGCGCTGCGCGAGTTTCTCGGAACTTCGTTCGATCACGAAAGCGTGCTCGGCGCGAGCATGCTCACCCCGCCGCCGGGTTCTGGGAGTCGCGAGTATGGTATCCTGCGCACCTTTGCCAACGAGGCGGACCGCGATGCATTCTATGGGTCGCCGCTTTTCCAGGCGTGGGAAGAGCGCGCCCGGGCCCTAACGGAAGGCGACCCGCAATACCGGCAATTGCACGGACTCGAAGCCTGGTTTCGCTCACCGCACCACCCGCCGCCGCGCTGGAAGATGGCCGTGAGCACGGCGCTGGGCGTCTATCCCACCAGCCTGCTCCTCGGCGCAACCATCGGGCGGTGGACGCATACGTGGCCGGCGCCCGGACGGGCGGCGGTTTTTGCCATTGTAATGGTGCTCTTGCTGACTTGGGTCGTTATGCCGCTGGTCACGCGCCTTTTGCACCCCTGGTTGCACCCAACCGAAAGACTCTGACCGATGCGCTTATCCGCCGATGATTTCAATCAAGCCGGACTTGAGCGCGTGAACGGCCAGCCGCTTATCGAGCGTCGCCAAGCGCCCGCGATTGCGGCGGGCGACCTCCACGAGCCAGGCATCGTTCACCTGCTGATGTCCGAGGGCGCGGGCAAAAATCTCCGTTTGCGCCGCGGGCGGCGATGGCCAGAAATGATGTGCGCTATGGCCGATCAGGTCTCTCAGCAAAGCAGACGCCTCTGCCGGCGTTACGCTGCTCAGCGTATAAGCCGGATTCGACGAGAGCCGGATAAAGCCGAGCTGGGTGAACGCGCACGTGGCCCAGCCGGTCCGGGCATATTTCCCAAACCAGATGTGCGCCGCGGCGTGGTCCTGGTGGTTCGGCCATGCGAGCGCGAGCAGGACATTGGTGTCGAGCAGCGCCGCCGTCTTCACGTGGCATCCTCGGCCAGCAGGTCACGGGCGCGACTGCTCGGAATGAGGGGCGCATCTTCGGCGACGCGGAAGACCGGCAAACCGTTCCGCTTGGCCGTTCTCGCCGAAGCGACGAGACCCCGCCGCGCGACCTGGGAAAGCACTTCGCCGAACCTTTTGCCCGAAGCCTGTGCGAGCGACTGCACCGCCTCGAAAACGTCGTCATCCAAAGTCACCGTAGTTCGCATCGTGTGATACGCTGATACAGCGATGCTTCTATGTCAAGCGATCCAAGCCCCATTTCTCATACCTTTTCTGCTGTGGCGCGCTGCACCCCATCCTTCCTTCCGCTTGCCTCGGGCTTGAACAGGGTCTGCTCACCCAGCTCTGCGCCCTCGGCGGCGCACGGCCTTGGCAATAAGGGGTTCGCAGCGCCTCGCGACGAAACGGCATGAGAAATGCGGGCTTAACACTTATGAAAACACCCGATCTCCTTCTGCTCAATGGACGCATCGCCACCCTCGATCCCGCCCATCCGCACGCCGGCAGCCTGGCGGTGAAAGACGGCCGCATCATCGGCGTAGATGATGCGGAGTCCTATCGGCGCGGGCCGGAAACCGTGGAGATCGACTTGCGCGGACGCACCGTCATCCCCGGGCTCAATGACTCGCACTTGCACCTCATCCGCGGCGGGCTGAACTACAATCTGGAGTTGCGCTGGGACGGGGTTCCATCGCTGGCGGATGCGCTGCGCATGCTCAAGCTGCAAGCCGGGCGCACCCCCGCGCCGCAATGGGTGCGGGTGGTCGGAAGCTGGAGCGAGTTTCAATTCGCCGAGCGCCGAATGCCAACGCTGGAGGAAATCAACGCCGCTGCGCCGGACACTCCCGTCTTTATCCTGCACCTCTACTGCCGCGCGCTGCTCAATCGGGCTGCGTTGCGCGCCTGTGGTTACACTCGAGACACGCCCGATCCCCCCGGCGGTGAGATCCAGCGCGACAAACGAGGTGAGCCCACGGGCCTGCTCATCGCCCGGCCCAACGCGATGATCCTCTACGCCACCCTCGCCCAAGGTCCCAAGCTTCCGCCCGAGTATCAGTACAACTCGTCGCGTCAGTTCATGCGCGAGTTGAACCGGTTCGGCGTCACGAGCTGCATCGATGCGGGCGGCGGTTTTCAGAACTATCCCGAGGACTACGAAATCGTCCGCCAGCTTCATGATCGCGGCGAGCTGACAGTGCGCATCGCCTACAATCTTTTCACGCAAAAGCCGAAAGCGGAGAAAGAGGACTTCGCACGCTGGATGCGCATGACCAAGCCCGGAGAGGGCGATCCGTTCTTCCGCATGAACGGCGCGGGCGAAATGCTGGTGTTTTCCGCAGCGGACTTCGAGGACTTCCTGGAGCCGCGGCCTGATCTTCCGCCTAACTTGGAAAGAGAGCTGGAGGAAGTGGTGAGCATGCTCGCCTCGAATGGCTGGCCGTTCCGGCTGCACGCGACCTACGACGAATCGATCACGCGTTTTCTTGATGTCTTCGAGCGGGTCAACCGCTCTGCCCCGCTGCACTCTCTGCATTGGTTCCTTGATCACTGCGAGACCATCTCCGACCGCAACATCGAGCGGCTCCACGCGCTCGGCGGCGGCATTGCAGTGCAACATCGGATGGCATTCCAGGGAGAATACTTCGTCGATCGATACGGTGCGAAAGCCGCCGAGCGCACTCCGCCGATCCGGCGCATGCTGGAGATGGGCGTTCCCGTCGGCGCAGGCACCGACGCGACGCGCGTCGCCAACTACAATCCCTTCAACTCGCTCTATTGGTTAGTCAGTGGGCGCACGCTCGGCGGGCTCCCGCTCTATCCCGAAGAGAACCGTCTCAGCCGTGAAGAAGCGCTGCACCTTTACACCCGCGGCAGCGCCTGGTTCTCCGGCGAACAGGATCAAAAAGGGATGCTGGCCGTGGGACAGTTCGCCGACCTCGCCGTCCTGTGCGAAGACTACTTCACTGTGCCCGAGCAGCGCATCCGCGATCTGGAATCCGTCCTCACCATCGTGAATGGCAAAGCCGTGTATGCGACGAGCGACTTTGCCGATCTCTCGCCGCCTCCCCTGCCGGTGATGCCTGACTGGTCGCCGATCGCAAAGTTCGGCGGCTACGGCGCTCCCTCCTATGACCGTGTCGCCGCGCTGGCTCCGGAACTGCCTGCGGCGAGGAGCGGCGACCTTCACCTTCCCCAACTGCGCGCTAAAGGCGGCTTCTCCCAGCTCTGGGACTCCGGTTGCGACTGCTTCGCCTTTTGAGGGGGGCAGGCGACGAACCTTCCGGTTTCAATCCCCGGCCACCAGCCATCCATCACTCCGTCAGCCAGCGCAGCCCGGCAGGAGCATTCCACATTACCGGTTGCCAGGTCCATCCGCTTCCCGTGACGGCATCCATCACGGGACCCTTCAGTTCCTGCAAGTTGAACGTGTAGGCCTTGCTCAATTCACCAGTCAGCTTGCCCGCGGCATCAAGTTGCGCCCCGAAAACCCTCCTGTGTTCAAAGGCGAAAAACTGCATCCCCTTGGCCATTTCCCACCGCATATCCACTCCGTCCGGACCCGCCGAGGCGTCGAAAGCGCTCCAATACTCCCGCACCCGCACCGTGTGGCCCTTTTCATCGAGCAGCAACGCCAGCCGATGCACTCTTTTGGTCTGGTGAGCGCGCATCAAGTCAAACCAGCGGGCGTCTCCATATCTCCAGTTCGCCTCGAGGGTATTGCCCTCCTGTCCCAAGGTCAGGGCGATGGGCGCCTCTTGTCCATTGAGTTCCAGCAGGCGGGACCGCAATGAGGACATATCGACGGCTTCCCCACCGTGCCGGCCCCTCTCGCGGGCGGCCCAGGCCGACCCTTTGAAAAACCAAAACACCGCCGCCGACAAATTGATCGCAACAAAGGCAGCCAATGCGGCTGGATGCCGCCTCAGCTTTTCTGAGACGGGGGTCGCCGCCGGCTCATTGGAATCCCCGGGTCCACTCGCTCCGGCCTCCGGGATCTCCTCTTCCACCAGCGGACCCAGCGCTCGAACCCGAGACTTCAGGACACTCTCGCGCGTCGGTCCCGTCCAAGCATAAAGTTCGTTCCCCGCCGCGACCACATGATTCCACTCGCCCTGCCCAGCAAACCTCTTCGCCGTCCAACCCATGCCATCACTGCCGCTTGCCCGTGCAAACTGGAAAAAGGCGCCGTAACGATTCAACGCTGCCGCCGCTTCGTTAGGATGAGTAAAGCGCGCGGCCAAGGCCGACTCCCCGGTCGCCTGAAACGACAACTGGGCTTCCTCGGCATCGGCGAGAACCGGCTCCAGACCCTCCTTTGCGTCGATCACGAGATCAGGATCGAGATTTGGACCGAAAACCGTCTCCCAAAGCACGGGTTGCAGGGAATTTTCCGATGAACTCGCTTTCCCAACCGTCTCCTCGTCTTTTGCAGCTCGCGATCGCACCGGCTCCAACTCGGGCGCCGGGCGCGTCTTGCTTCCAGACGCCAGCAACGCGTCCAAGCAATGCACCGCTCCCTGCGGAACGGCCACGATCGCCAAAAACCCCAAAAACCAGATGAGCGGCCGCAGCGAGATGCCCGAGCGCGCCATCACCGTCCCGAGCACTGCCGTGATGAGGAGGGTGATCAGAACGAAACTGCCCACTGCGGCCAATTGAGGATGTTCCCTCAGCCAGAGAAAGGATCGATCCATGGAGTAGGAATGAATGAATGAACGGCATGCTCATAGCCAGAGCCGGGCCGGAGGCGAGCGCTTTCTTCCTCTCCGGTTTTTGCCCGGCTCTCCACCGTTCCTGATCCCTCCTCCGGCTCCTCCCGGCGAATCCTCTGCGATGCCCCCATCAATGTTCAAACTCCGCCCTTCGGCAACGCCCGCACTCGCACCGAAAAATCCTCGCACAACAACCGTTTTGCCGCCCGGCGGACTTCGAGTCGCGACAGCGCCTGCACTCGCTCTTCAGTCTGCCGGTAGTAATCATAACCCAAGTCATACAGATCGTCGAGCACCTGCATTCGAGCCAAAGAGCGGATGCTCTGCAATTGCAAACGCAGTTTGCCTAAATACGTCCGTCGCGCCCGCTCCAACTCCTGCTTGGTGAGCCCTCCCCTCCGCAGCGATTCCAGTTCTTTCCACAGGATCTCTTCGGCCTCCTTCGCCTGACGCGGGGAGGTTCCCAGATAGAAGTAGAACATGCCGCCGGCCAGACCGCTGAATTGCGATGCGCTCACGAAATAGGCCAGCCCCTGCTCTTCCCGGATCCGAAGAAACAACCGCGAAGCCATGTCGCTGCACGCTTCCTCGATCAGCTCCGCCGCCAACCGGTCCGGATCGTGAACGGAAACGCCGGGGAAGCCGGCCACTATGATGGCTTGGCTTTTGTCCACTTCGATTTCCACCACCCGCGGTCCCGCGGAGAAGCTCGGGACAGGGGCATCTTCGAATACCCGCTTGCCCGGGGGAAGCGCGCCCGAGATCCGCTCCGCGGCCGCACGCGCCGCTTCCGGATCGACATCTCCATAAACGCCCAGCACGAAGTTCCCCGCGGTCAGGTAGGTCTCGCGGAAACTCAGCAAGTCGTCGCGACTCAAAGCGGCAACCGATTCCACGGTTCCGCTCCGTTGCACTGCATAAGGATGTCCGGCAAACAACTCCTTTCGCAAGGCCCGGCAGGCCACCGCCAGCGGATCATCTTCCTCTGCACGGATCCCCGCAATCTGCACCTTCCGTTCCCGCTCGACCTCTGCATCCGGAAAAGCAGCCGAGACCAAAACATCTCCCAACACCTCCATCCCTTTCTGGAAATCGGGAGGAAGCAGGAACAACCCCGCGATCAAACTGTTGTTGCCTCCTTCCGCCGTCAGGGTTCCGCCCATGCTTTCGATTTCGTCTGCAATCTCTCCAGCGGAACGCCCTGAAGTCCCTTTCAGAAGAGAAGCCGCCGTTAGCCGGGTCAAACCCGCGCGCCCTTCCACATCCGCAAACAGCCCCGCCCGGAACGCCGCCTGCACAGAGATCAGCGGCAGACGAGTGTCCCTTCCCACCAGTAAAACGCCTCCATTCTCCAATGGAAAGCGAAGGGTTTCTTCCCGGCCACCCCTCCGCCCGGACCCGCTCGACGCTTTGAGACTACCCTTGGGATTGAGCGACACTGAAACCAGACGGGCCTCCCGAAGGTAAAGACGAGCTACTCGTTGCACCTCCGCCGCAGTGGCCTCGTTCAACTGGGCGAACATCAACTCGGTGAGATGGGGACTGCGGGCCAAAAGCCAGTTGGATCCCAAATCGCTGGCGCGGCCCTGCGCTGTGCTCAAGCCTGACAAAACCGTGCTCAAGGCGTTCTTTCGCGCCTTCTCCATCTCCATCTCGGCAACGCCCGCCTCCTTCACCTCCTCGATCATTCTCAAAACCTCGCGCTCCGTTTCCTCCCGGTGCTCGGGATCCATGATGCCATACACGCAGAAGAAGCCTTCCCGCGACTGAGTGTAGGTCGATGCGCCGATCGAATGCACCCAACTCAGTTCCTCACGCAGCCTGCGATAAAGGCGCGAACTGCGGCCGCCTCCGAGGATGGACCCTAGGACGATCAGCGCCGCAACATCCGGATGCGTCGCTTCTGGGATGGGCCAGACCAACCGCGATCGCGTCAGATTTGTGGCGAACTCGATATGCGCATCCCTCCGTCCCAATGCCTCCGGCTCCCGAGAAATGTAGACCGGACGCAGGGCCCGGCGCGGTATGGAACGAGTGCGCTCCTCGAGACAGGCCCGCACCTCTTCCGCCTCGATGTCTCCTGCCGCCACAAAAAACACATTGTTAGGAATGTAGTGCTTACGATAATACTCCAAGACGTCCTGCCGGGTGAGTTGGTCGAACACTTCCAAATGACCGATGATCGGATGCCGGCAGGGAGCCATCCCGTAAGCCGTCTCGAAAACCAACTGGCTGGTCATGCGCACCGGATCATCGAAACCCATGGCGAACTCGCGGCGAATCACTTCCTGTTCGCGGGCGTATTCTTCCTCCGGAATGGTCGCGTGAAATACGATGTCCGCGAGCACGTCAAGGCAGGTCTCCCATCCTTCCGACGGCACGTCGATCCAATACACGGTATGGTCAAAGGTCGTATAGGCGTTGATGTAGCCTCCGGCATCTTGCACCTGCGCGGCAATCTCAGGTCCGCGCCGGTGTGTCGTCCCTTTGAAAACCATGTGTTCGAGTATGTGCGACAATCCCGCGCCCATCCAGCGGTCCTCATGGATGCTGCCCACCCGGCACCAGGCTTGCAGACTGGCCACGCCCGACCCAGGGTCCTCAAGCACCAACAACTCCAGCCCGTTGGCCAACGTCCACTGACGCACATGCGCCGGAGGAATCTCCAATCCCTGCATCACCGCCTCCCGCATTCCCAGACGCCCTTCGCTCAGGAGGCGCTCCCTTCGCCCTTCTTTCCGCCGCCTTTCCGGCCGCCCTTCTTCTTCATCCCCTTCGGCAAGTAAGGGTCTAGAAACGACTCCCGGAACGCGTAATGGCCCGCGAAGTCTGCCCGCGAGTCGCTGTCGGTCTTTTTGAACGTCCCCACCTCGATGAGGTTGAAGACCATCTCGCCGATATCTTCGCACGATTTCAATCCCCATTCCCGGCACACTGCCAAGGCCATCGGCCCGAATTGTCTCGCCGCATGATCGCGAAATCCCAGGCATAGCTCAGGTCCCGTCACGTGGCGCTGTGCTTTCTCCTCCTTTTTGACCCGCTTCAGGGTGAAATCGAGGGCATCGCGGAGAAAGACATAAGCGTCCGGATGATACCGTGCGTCCTTCTCCAGCACCTTCGCCACGGCGTCATCGAATGGTTCCCCAGGCATCGCTTGCCCTCTCATACCGTAGAATCGCTCCGCCGCAAGGGGGCCTCGCCTGCTTCGGCGCAGTCCGAAAAGGAGAAAACCTCCCCCCATGCAGCCGCAGCGCAATCAGACCGTCCGGGGTTCCGCGTTCAGGGCGCGTTGATTTATTCGGGAATGACGTGCGGTTTTCTGATCTTGCGCCCATTCAGGGCTTGAGCTGTTTTGGGATGGGTGACCCAGGGCGGCGTCGCTGCGCTCCTTGCCCTGGGCTGACGACTTTCGCCCCGTTGGGGCTGGGGAATGGAGCGAAGATGGTGCGGATTCATAGGGAACGCGTAGAGTCCCTAATGCTGCGCGAATCGGGCGACCCGACGGAATTGTTCGAAAAAGCATTCATGGACCATGACGCCAGGATGTTCCGCCAATTGCTCGAACGGTTCCCCGAATACAAGGCCAGGATCAACGAGCCGGCGACGGCCTTCGATGCGCCGTTGATTACGCAGGTCCGCACCCGTGAGATGCTCGACGTGTTGCTTGAAGCCGGCGCGGACATCAATGCCAGAAGCCGTTGGTGGGCTGGCGGATTCGGACTGCTCCACGGGGCCGAGCCTGATCTGGCGGCCTACGCCATCCAGCGCGGCGCCTTCGTGGACGTTCATGCCGCCGCGCGTCTGGGAATGCTGGAACAACTCCGCGAACTCATCACCACAGATCCAGCCCTCGTTCATGCGCGCGGCGGAGACGGCCAGACGCCGCTGCATTTTGCCGGCACGATTGAGATCGCGAAGTTCCTGGTGGATCATGGGGCGGACATGGATGCGCGCGACGTGGACCACGAATCTACGCCCGCGCAATACATGGTGCGCGACCGGGCGCCAATCGCTCGCTATTTGATTGTGCGGGGTTGCCAGACTGACCTCCTCATGGCCGCGGCCCTGGGTGACGCGGACCTCGTTTGCAAACATCTGGATGCCGATCCTGGCTGTATTTATCTCCGAGTGAGCGATGACCATTTTCCCATGATCAATCCCAAGTCCGGCGGGACGATTTACCAGTGGACGCTCGGCTGGCACGTATCGGCGCACGACGCCGCCAAAGGGTTTGGGCACGACGAAGTGTTCCGTTTGCTCATGGCGCGCAGCCCTGCCGGCGTGAGGCTGATCGCCGCTTGCTGGGACGCTGATGAATCCGCTGTGAATTCCCTGCTCGCAAGCAACGCGGGCCTCGTGGACAGCCTATCCGCTGCGCACCGTAGTCAGGTTGCGCATGCCGCGCGCAACAATAATCTCGCCGCCGTTCGCGTGATGCTGGCGGCTGGGCTGCCCGTGGACGCCCTTGGCCAGCACCGCGCCACGCCGTTGCATTGGGCGGCGTTTCACGGGAACGCGGAGATGACGCGCATCATTCTCCGCTATGATCCGCCGTTGGAACTGCCGGACGCCGATTTCCAAGGCACACCATTGGGCTGGAGCATCCACGGCTCAGTCCATGGTTGGCATTGCCAGACGGGGAATTACGCTTCCACTGTCGCGTTGTTGTTGGAAGCGGGGGCGAAACTGCCTGAGAAGGTGAGAGGCGGCACGGAAGCCGTGAGAGGCATGCTAAAACAACACGGGGCGAAAGATTTCGACTGAGATCTCCTGAACCGCAGTTGCGGAAGCCGGGTCTTTGGTGATTACAAATCTTCGAGAGCCTGAGTGACGCGGGCGGCGTCGTCGTCGCGTCCGGCGGCGCTGAGGCGTTGGGCGAGGAGGCGGCAGGCGACGGTTAGTTTTGTTTCTCCCCAGCCTTCGGCTTTCTCGGTGAGTGCAAGGAGGGGCTCGATCGATGCGGGATCTCCGATGTTGGCGAGGGCCCAGGCTGCGGTGAGGATGGTTTCCGGGTTTTGGTCGTCCAGAAGAGGACGCAGGGCAGGAGCGGACTCGGAGTCCTGGAGGGTTCCCAAGGCTTGGACGATGTGGACGGCGCTTCCGCCGTTCGCGGAGTTCAGTGCGGAGCGGAACTGGCCGGCGGCTCCTTCCCGGATGGCGAGGAGGGCTTGCGCGGCATCGTCGCCGAGATCGGGGTCGAGGAGGCGACGTCCGAGGGCGGGCGCGTTTTCGGCGGCTCCGATGCGTTGCAATTCCTGAATGAAAGAGGCTTTGACGGCCTGTGAGGAGCCCTCGTGGTCGAGCCGTTCCGCGAGAAGGCCGGCGAGGAGGCTGCGTTCCCGCTCCATCCCGGGTTTTCCGGTGTGAAGGCAAAGGCCGTGCAGGACGTAGCCGGGTTTGTCATTGCTGTAGTCTGGATCGGACGGGGCCCGGACCAGATCGAGCAAGTGGAGAATACCGGCTCGTCCGCCGGCGAGGATGGCGGTGAAGACAGCTTCGGCCTGGGCGGGATCGGGCCCGGTGAATCTGCTCTCTGGCGCGGGAGTTCCGGGACTGGGAGGCTGGTCAGGATTCTTTTCCCGGTTCTCGATCTCGCGATCGGAATTGGGCATTTGCGCTACGAGGGCGGCGATTTCAGATGCTGTGGCCATGACGAAATGGGTGAGGGTGTATGTGAGGGATTCGAGGCGGCGCGCCGGTTAGAGATGCCAGGGGGCGCGCATGGGGGGATGGACGAGGCGATTGGCTTGTTCGTCGCCGACGATGATTTCTTGGACGGGATCGAAACGGATCTTGCGTCCCACGCGGATGGCGATGTTGGCGAGGTGGAGGATGGTGACGGTCCGGTGGGCGGCTTCGGCGTTTCCTCCGGCGGGTTTTCGGGCTTTGACCGCTTCGGCGAAGCTCAAGAGGGGCTCGGGATCAGGAGTGTCTTCGATTTTCTTCCGGTCCGCCTCGGGCAGGTCGTCGAGTTCGATGTCGCGGGACTGTTTGCGATTGTAAGGTTCACCCCATTCGCCGCTGTCGAAGACGAGGGTGAGGCCGTCGGCGTATTTGAGTTCAACCCAGCCCCACATGCCGCAGGCTTCGGGATGGGCGGGCGGGGCGTGGGGTTCGATTTCGACGGGCGCGGTATCGTCTTTTCCCCAGGTCCAGGTAAAGGGGTCCAGGTAGTGCTGGCCCATGTCGCAGAGGCCGCCGCCTTCGTAATCCCAGTAGCCGCGGTGGGTGCCTCCGTGCCGGTGAGGATGGAAGGGTTTCATCGGCGAGGGACCGACGTACATGTCCCAGTCCAGATTGGGAGGCACGGGCCGGGGCTTGGCGTTGACCAGGCCGCTCCATTCCTTGACCTTGAGACCGCCGTTTTTGATGATGACGGCCTCGCAGTTGTTTACGAGACCGCTTTTCATGATTTTGCGGGTAAGAATGCTCTTCCGGCTGCGGCTGGCTCCGAAACGGCCGAAGGTGCCGATTTGGAAGACGCGTCCGTAGCGCTGCGCAGCATCGGCGACGGCGCGGCCTTCGGCGATGAAGCGGGTCATGGGTTTTTCACAGAGGACATCCTTACCGGCTTCCATGGCGGCGATGGAAATGAGGGCGTGCCAGTGGGGCGGCGTGGCGATGGCGACGAGGTCGATGTCCTTACGTTCGAGGACGCGCCGGAAATCGGTGTAGCGGGTCTTGTTGTCGGCGCTGTCCTTCCATTTCACGTCGCACTCAGCGAGTTTGGTGACGTGGAGGTTTTCGGAGAGGGCGCGGAAAGTGCCGGGTCCTTGTCCTCCGACGCCGATGAGGGCGGCTCCGAAGGTTTCACTGGGGGGGATTTCCGGAGCGCCGAGGACGCGGCGGGGAACGATGGAGATGGTGGAGAGAGCGGCGGCGGAACCGGTGAGAAAATGGCGCCGGGTGGTGGTTTTTAGGCGTTTTTTCATGGGGAAGCAGGTGCTGGAAACACGGCGGACCGGGGGGAGCCGCGGGTTTATTGTGCACCGCAATGTCCTGGGGGTCGAGGCTCGACTTCGAGCGTTTCGGCTTCGGTCGGCTTCGCGACGAGGGGAAAGCGGCAAGAGCTGCTTTTCCGGTCTCAGTCCCGTTGCAGGCGAGGGGCCGGCTCGCTCAGGCTGCGGAGGGTGCTGCGGTTCCCTGTTCCAGGCTTCGAAAGGTGTGGCGCAGCGCCTCGAGGATTGGGGGATATAGAAAGCAGGGACCCGCGGAGGGTGAACTGTGGGTGGCCACGATGCAGGGGTGGCCGCCGGCCAGGACGAGGACTGGATTTCCGGAGTCGCCGACCTTGAGATCGGGTCCTTTCCAGGCGGGATCTGCCGGGTCCCGGTAAAACACGAGGGAAGCGGAGTAACCGTTTTGAGAACCTCGGTGGATGCGGATGAGGGAGCCTTTGAAGCCCCAGTAGCTGGTGCGGACAGCGTGGGTTCCTTCGAGCGCGGCGGGATGGGCAAAGGGCAGGACGCGGTAGCGGCGGATGGCGGGGGGCAAGGGGGAGTCGAGCAGAATGCAACTGATGTCCGGTGAGGGTTGACCGGAGGCGGGATCGGGAGTGGCGCGGGCGGCGGCCACGACGGTGCGGGGGACGGGGCGCCCGGAAGGATCGGTAAAGATCAGAGTGGCTCCGGGACGATAGGCGGCTCCTCCCGGGATCTTTGGGTAGTGACTGGCACAGACGACGTGGCGAGGTCCCACGACGGAGCCAGAGCGGGTGCCCGACCAGCAGACACCGGTGAAATCGAAGTCGCGCCAGGCAAGGTTCCAGAGCGAGACGCCTCTTGGGCGGTAGGCGTCGAAGATTTTGTGCGACGCGGAAAGCGGGACGGCGGCGAGGGTTTCCCGGTCGATGGCGGCGGACAAGGAGGCTGGGTCGGATCCGCGCGCGGGATCGTCGAGCGGATCGGGCTGGCCGCGTTCTGGGAAGAGGGCGATGGGATGAACGGCGGCACGGGCTTGGGAGGGGCTCGAACAGGATGACCCGAAGCCGAGACCGAGGGCGGGCAGGGCGGCGAGGAAACTGCGCCGGTTCGTGGGTGGGCGTGAGGATTCCGTGTCGTTGAGCCAGGTCATGAATCAATCAGACCTCCGGACGGCGGCTGGAGCAAGGGTTTGTAGACTGCCAGGCGCGGATATCCGCTCTTGGGGCGGGAGTGTTGCGCGTCGCAGCAGGAACCGTTGGAGAAATCTGGGATAGGAGCGGCGCGAGGATTCCAGTGGCGGAGAGCGAGGGTCGCGGCTTTGGTTGAGCATGCGCGACGCGGCACGGCGGTTGGGGATGCTGGCGGTGTTGTTTGCGATGGCGGCAGGGGTGGTGCTGCTGGTTCTGCGGCATCCGCGGGGCATGGGATTGCGGGGTCTGTTGACTGGGGGACGGCCCCTTCCGACACGAGCGGAACCTTTCACCCCGGCCGATCCGGTGATTTCCGCGGAGGACATTCCGTTTTTGGCGCGGTTGGATGAGGAGTATGCGCGTTTGATGGCGGCGGTGGTGCCGGCAGTGGTGGCGATCAACACGTCGACGGACGCGCGACGCGGGGATGAGCCTTTCGGCCGGTTTTACCAGCAGCAACCGCCGGCGCAGGCGGGGTTGGGCAGCGGGGTGATCATTTCCCGGGAGGGGCACATCGTGACCAGTCATCACGTGGTGGCGCATGGCGAGGAGATGGTCGACCGGATCGTGGTCACGTTGCAGGGTGGGCAGAGTTACGGGGCGCGGGTGCTGGGCTACAACCGGGGAGTGGACATCGCGGTGCTGAGGATCGAGTCGGACCGCACAGATTTTCCGGCACTGCAATTTGCCGATTCGGAGAAGGTGCGGGTGGGTCAGCTCGTTTTCGCGGTGGGGAATCCGTTCGGGCTGACGGAGACGGTCACGCCGGGGATCATCAGCGCCAAGGAACGGCGCTTGAGCGATGCTTCTCCCGCGTTGTTGCAGACCAATGCGATGATCAATCCGGGGAGTTCCGGGGGGCCGCTGGTGGATGTGTGGGGACGGATCGTGGGGATCAACCGGCTCATCTTCACGGCGCGCCGGGATCTGCAACTGTGGCAGGGAGTGGGATTGGCAATTCCTGCCGGCGACGCCCGGGAAGTGGTGGAGGCGGTGCTTGAGCAGGGCGTTCCGGTGTGGGGGTTTTTGGGGATCGCCTGCGACAATCTCGATCCCGTCACGGGCATGCGGCTGGGGGTGAAGAGTTCGGAGGGGGCCTACATCACGGACGTGTTGCGGGATTCTCCGGCCTCGGCGGCGGGCTTGCAGCCTGACGACGTGGTGGTGCGTTACGACAGGAAAGCGATCCGCGAGAAAACAGAACTCATCCGCCGCATCCTGCGATCGGAAACGGGGAAGCGGGTCGAGATCCTGGTGAAGCGGGAAGGCCGGGAGCTGGCTCTCACTGCGGAGGTCGGAGACTACGAGGATTACCGGCACCGGACCGATCAAGACGAGCAGTGGTCGCACCCGGACACGCCGGAGGCGCAGGAGATCCTGCGTTGGGCGGGACTCGCGGTCCGGGATTTGAACGAGGCGGAGCGCCAGCGGATCCCGCCCCCGGCCGTGCTGGTGACGCGGGTGCGGGCGGATTCAACGGCTGCGGCGGTGCGGATTCTTCCTGGCAGTTTGATTCACGCGGTTGATGGGACCCCGGTTGGCAGTGCGGAACAGTTTCAGCGTTTGCTGAGGGAAGCCGCGGGCCGCGCGGCCCGGTTGTCGGTGACGACGCGGACAGGCCAGCAGGGCGTGGTGGAGCTGAAGCTCCCCCTCATTTCCGAGCCTGGAGAGGAAACGGGAAAGGATACCGGAGAGGAGACGGCGGCGGCTCCTGGCCTCAGGCCAGTTCCTGGAGCTTCGCCTTGATGGCGTCGAAGTTTGGCAACTGGGTGGGATCGGGCGAAGTTTCGGAGTAGCGGATGACTCCTTCGCGATCAACGACGAAAGCGGAGCGTTGGGCCACTCCCCCCATGGGGAGATTCTTACTGGGGAGAAAGCTCTCGTAGGCCACTCCGTAGGCCTGGGCAACGGAGTGGTCGTAATCGCTGAGGAGGGGGACGGAGATGCTTTCCTTTTGCGCCCAAGCCTCCTGGGCGAAGGGATTGTCTCCACTGATCCCCAGAACGGTTGCGCCGAGATCGGAGTAGGCCGCGAGCCCTTGCGAGACATCGCACAACTCCTGAGTGCAGACTCCGGTGAAGGCCATGGGGAAAAAGAGAAGCACGACCGGACCGCGCGTACGCTCTTCGGAGAGCGTGACCAGAGTGGGGCCTTGGGAAGTCTTGCTGGAGAGGGTGAAATCGGGGGCCTTGGAGCCGGGTTCGAGAGCCATGATACGGAGTGGTTTGTGGATTGGTCGGCGGCCCTGCCGGAGGGTCCGGCTGGAAGCGCCACTGCTTACATGGAAGAGGGGCGGGCCACCGGTCAACCGGATTTTCCGGATTCGGGCTTGCCGTCGCTGCGCAGACTCTGGGAAGATCGCGGCCGTTTCCTCAGTTCTACGTTGTGATGATCACTTCTCGCCTCCTCTCCACCGCGGCCGTCATGACCGCCGGCATATTGACCTGGACCGGCCCATTGCCCGCTCAGGACACACTGAACTTTCCCGTGCTTGGGGAGATTCTGCGATTGGATCCGCGTTTGGACGCGTTGTTGCCGGCGGATGCCAAGATCGAAGTGCTGGCTTCGGGCTTTGTGTGGTCCGAGGGACCGGTTTGGGTTCCGGAAGGGGAGGGGGGGTTCGTGCTGTTTTCGGATATCCCCCGCAACCGTGTGATGAAGTGGAAAGAGGGGGAAGGGGTCTCGGTTTATCTTGAGCCGTCCGGTTACACGGGGGTGGAGGACTATGGGAAAGAACCGGGTAGCAACGGGCTGTTGTTGGACCAGGAGGGACGGTTGGTGTCGTGCGAACACGGGGACCGGCGCGTATCGCTGCTGACCAAGGGCGGGGGAAAACGCACTCTCGTGGACGCATTTGAGGGCAAGCGTCTCAACAGTCCTAACGACGCCTGTTTTCATTCCAACGGCGATTTGTATTTCACCGATCCTCCATACGGATTCCCGGCGCGTTACGAGGATCCGCGGCGTGAGCTGGATTTCTGCGGCGTCTACCGGCTATCGCGCGAAGGTGTGTTGACCCTGTTGACCAAGGACATGACCCGGCCGAATGGGATCGCCTTTTCACCGGATCAGAAGAAGCTGTATGTGGCGCAATCCGATCCTGGAGCGGCATTGTGGCAATCGTTTGCTGTCGAGGAGGACGGGACGCTCGGGGAGGGCGAGGTTTTGCTGGACGTCACCGAAATGGTGGGGAAACACAAGGGACTGCCGGACGGCCTCAAGGTGGACGTGGAGGGCAATCTCTGGGCTACGGGACCTGGCGGCGTGCACGTGTTGGCTCCGGATGGGACTCCGTTAGGGAGGCTGGACACGCGGGAGGCCACGGCCAATTGCGCCTTTGGCGGAGACGGGTCGATGCTTTATATCACGGCGGACATGTATTTGTGCCGGGTGCAGACGTTGACCAAGGGAGCGGGTTGGTGAATGAATTCTCGTCCCAGGTGGGACGAGGATTCATAGAATGAGATCACTGCCAGCCCATGGGTATGGGTATGGGTAGCGGGATGCGGGAGGCGGAGGTGGAGGTGGAGGTGGAGCCGGAAATGGCCAGCTCGCAGGGCTGGCCCTGGAGTTTTTACATATCTGGCCTGCAGGCGAGGCCGAAGACGCAGTGATCCCGAAGGGATCAGAGCTTGTAGCCGGTGTCAGCGCGCAGCGCTGACACCGGAGAAGGTCCATCCATCACCAGCACCCCGGCAGGGGTGCTAGACCGCCGCCCTCTCCCTTCGGGGGTTCAGTCCTTCAAACCAGATAGCGCTCATCGTATTCGAGCCCGGACTTGTGTAGAAACTCAATCAACTCCTCCCGAAACGACTTCCTCCGGTGATGCTCATCCTGATTATGAAGAGGATGAGGTGAGAGAGCAGACATGTGTAGGTGGAGGGCATAGCCGACCGCTTTCTGGCGCCCCTGCCGGGGTGCGGATCGAATTACGACTGGCGCCGGTGGTGTCGCTGCGCTTTACCACCGGCTACAAGCTGCGAAGCCTCCGGCTTCTCCTGCGGCTCTGCAAGCCCGGCGCCATCGAAGTTTGGGGCCACATCCAGTCGCAAATGTAAAAACTCCAGGGGCGGGTTTTCCGACCCGCCTTCCCCCTTGGACCGGCGGACAGGCAGGCATGTAGTCAGGCGCCCTGGGGTTAAGACCAAGGCAAGCCGGAGGCTCTTCGACTGCGGCGAGCATCGCCGCTCTCTCTCAAGGCGCGGAGCGCCGTGGTGGGCGAAGGCGATGAGCGGCCGCGTAAGGCAGATGCACATTACTATCATGCGCAAAATGCAAATTCCAGAGAAACCTCCGCCTTAATCCGTTCCGCTTCTCGTGGGGAAGAGCGCCGGATCCGGGAGCTTTCCCCGCTGACCTCGCCGAACCACGTTTCAATCGCCCGCCGCAGGCCGCTTTGCCCTTTGATAATCCTCCACCGCCTTTTCACGCTCGCCCAGCGCCTGCCATGCAAGCGCGCGGATTTCATAACGGCTGCGCAATGCTTCGTCCGCGACCCGCTCCAGACTTCGATTCAGCTCTCGAGCCAAACCCCGTTCCTCCATCGTAATCGCTCCGCTGCCGATACGCTCGATTTCGGCGGTCTGGTTGGCCACAAGCGTTTCCAAGTGGCGCCACAGGATGTCGGCAATCTCGTTCCGTCCGTGATTTCGGGCCAATTGCAGGACAGTATTGTCGTCTTTGTCCACGAGAGCAAGCTGATCGACGTCGAACGGGACCATCTTGCCGACAAACCCGGTTTCCGGCCCCGCTTTCCCAAAAAGATGCGATTTCGCAAGAGTCTCGAAAGGGGTCGAGGAGCCGGTTATGGCAAAGTGCATCGCTGCGGTCCGGCCATCTTTATCGCGCGCCCGCAAGCTTGGGACTGTGGTCGCCACAATCTGATAAACCTCCCAGTCTCCAGCGCGCGCCGCCATCAACGAGGCCGTGTCGCCGTTCTCGTCCGTTTGTTCCATTGAATGGTTCCAAACGGAGAATTGCACGAGATCGAATTCCCGGTCTTTCAAGAGCGCGCGATCGATTCCAGGAAGGCCACGCAGCATCGTCTTCCGCTTCTCGGAATCCTGCTCGTAGGAGACTTCCCAGAGCTTCGGCAGACCGCTCAGAAACGCGAGGTCGCGATTGGCCGCGGCACGCATCACTGCGGTCATCCCTTTCGGGTCTTTCTCCGTGATGTCGGCCCCCAACAGAATCAGCGTGAGCGCGAGCGAGCGATGTCCGTTGGCGACCGCTTGCATCAGCGCGGTCTGCCCAGCGGGATTTTTGTCATTGACGCTGACGCCTGCATCAAGCAACTCGATCACCCGGCTGATTTCGCCGCGCCCGGCGGCGGCGACCAAGGCATCAGCCGCGGGCCCACGATGTTCAAGCTCTGAGCCGTTGGCCGAAACCTCGATTCCCAATTTCGCCAGCGTTGCCTCTCGCAGCGGGGCGGATCGGATCAGTCCTGCCGCTTCTTCCGCCTTTCCGGAGCCATCCTTCAACCTCGCCAGCGCGAGGGCGCACTCCGCAGCGGCCTGGTCGCGCAGTTCGCCGTTTCGAATGCCCTCAATGGCTCGCTTCACCGTCTTGACTTCGCCGGCCGGAGCCGCCTGCAAGGCCAAACTGCGCAGCGCATCGTCCCGTTCGCCGGGGCTGCGCATCTTGAGAGCGGTCCTCAGTTGCGGGGCGAAGAAGCCGCCTCCAACCCGGTTGTCCTCCAGCGCGTCGTGCCCCAATTTGGTTCCCAACACGACCACACACCCTGCCCAGATGGCCCAGACCACCGCCATCGCCGCCGGTGAACTCCAGAAACCGGCCTTGGGTTTGCGCACCTTCTCGATTCGCCAAAAGACATAGTAGAGCGCGAAGCCAGCGGCCAGAAACAACATCGAGCCGCTCAACAGATCGAAGCCGGATTGAAATGGAGTGTTCGGGACCGGATAAGTTTCGTAGCGGAACCAGGGATCGCCGGCGCCCGCCGCGAAAGTAAACTGGCGTTGTCCTCCATCATTCCAGGTGCTCTTGATCGACGTGCTGAAGAAGGCGATCAGACAAAAGAGATGCGCCGCCACGAGCAGGCCCTGCACGGTAATCGCAAACCACTTCGCCCGATCGGACCACCAATCATGCCACGCCCGGCCAAGGATGCTGAACGCGGCCGCGTCCACCGCGCCTTTCCGGGTTGAGCCGTTTGGTTCTGAAGTTGGGCCGCCCTGGGCATAGGTTTCGGTGTTGGATCCCACCCGAGCGATGGTTTCCACATCCGTCTTGACCGCCTCTGCGGTCTGATAGCGCCGTTCCGGGCTCCGCTCGAGCGACTTCAGCACCACTTCATCCACTCTCACATCCACCTCGATTTTTTTCGAAGGCAGTTCGAACCGGCCCATCGGCAACTCGCCGGTGAGCATTTCGTAGAAAACGACTCCCAAGGCGTAGATGTCCGCACGATGATCCACCCCGGCCGGCGCTTCGATCTGTTCGGGAGCCATGTAGCGCAGCGTGCCGAGAGTATGGAGCGTGCCGGTCAGGGTAATGTCCTCTACCTTACCCACGATCTTGGCGATGCCGAAGTCGGCGATCTTCACCCGCCCTTTGCTGTCCAACAGGATGTTCTCCGGCTTGATGTCGCGATGCACAATGCCCTCGTCATGCGCAAACTGCAGCGCCTCGCAAATTTTTGGCACAATGGCGAAGGCTTCCTCAGGGCTCAACTGCCGCGAGCGTTCGAGCTGCCGCAGGTCGGCCCCGTCCACAAACTCCATTAGGAAGTAGTAGTAAGGCCCCGCCTGACCGAAATCGTAAATGGCGACGATGTTCGGGTGATTGAGCCTGGCCAACGCGCGGGCTTCGCGGAGAAAGCGCTCGGTAAAGGCCGGATCCCGGGCCACCCAGGGCGGCAGAACTTTCAGAGCGACGACGCGTTCGAGGTTCTTTTGGCGAGCTTCGTAAACCCAGCCCATTCCGCCTCGTCCGATCTGTTTGAGGATCTCGAGTTGGGGAAAGTGCACCGCAAGATCAGCCGGAGCCGGAATGGAACCTTTCCCCCGTGGGGATTCCGTCGTCGAATCTGCCTCCGTTTCCGTCTCAAAACCGGCTGCAAGCAGGCACTGGGGACAAAGTCCCTCCGGCGCACCCGGTTCGATCGTCGCGCCGCAACGCAGGCATTGGGTTGGTTCGTTCATGAGTTTCGGCCTGGTTCGCTGCCGCTTCACTCGCTACTGAAGAAATGCCGGCCGATTGTTACAAACTGTCTTGAACTATCTTTTCGGGGTCAACCCGAGGATGCGTCGCCCATGCGGCTCATCGCTGCCGGATTGGGATTCATCCCGGCAATGAGGCGAACAAGCAGCGCAGTTCATCGTCCACTTCTCCCCGGTTGAGTACGGTTCCGGCGATCTCCTCACGGAGCAATTCCCGGTAACGCTGGCGCATGCGGTGAACCGCCACCCGGACAGCCCCTTCGCTCATGGCCAGCTCCCGGCTCAGGACTGCATAAGATATCCCGGACCGGTCTCCGCCGAGCGTCCCCTTCAGCAACTCGAACAACGGCTCCTTAGAACGTTCAACGTACTCGCTTTTGAGGCGGGCCAACACAGCGTCGAGCAAGGTCAGCGCCCACCGGCGGTCGAACTCGCGATCGGGAGCGGAGGTGGTCGCCGGCTCGTGTCGAAACCGTTCCTCCCCCGCCAGCGCGTCCAGCGACACGATCTGAATTCGCCCGCCCCGCTTCTGCGCCCGCGCCCGATCCCATTCGTTCGCGAGAAAATGATTGAGTGAACCCAGCAGAAACGAACGAAACCGGCCGCGTTCGCGATCCGCGGAGCGAAGCCACTCCTTTTCCAGCAGCCGGGCGAAGAACGCCTGCGTCAGGTCTTCCGCATCAACAGGGGTATAACCCGCCCTTCGCACGTGAGCATAGAGCGGGTACCAGTAGGCCCGGCAAAGTTGCTCAAGCGCGCCCGCAGCCTCAGGCGAGTCTTTCCCTTTTGCCGATAAGACAACCGACCACCGCGTCGTCGCGAAGGCCGGCGAAACGGCGGGCGGGAGCCGGTTCTGGCCGGTCGTGGGTGATTGTTTCATGGGAGTCAGCCGAATTCATTGCCCGTGTGCGCTTGCCGGCCGAGACAAGCTTATACCCCTCCACAGACCGCAAGGCGAGTCCTGCGTTGCAGACCGGCCGGCAGTCCAACCAGTCAACGCGATTCTGCGCATCCGCATCGCCAACAGTTTGTCTCGACGTTTAGCCCACATTCTCTCATACTCTTTCTGAGGAAGGTCCTCAAAGACCGCGTCCCGAAAGGCTCGCGCAGCCAGGATTGGGCGTCTTACCCAGCCATCCCGGAAGAATCGTTAGGCCGGCCTTTCGAGAACATCCAGTTCCAGCTCGACGTAATACCCGGGCGGCTGCGCAATCCTCGCATCCGCGAAGTCTTTACCCAGGATTCTTCGATAGTTCAGGCGCGCCCTGACAAACTTGAATGTTGCGAAGCTAACATCGTTGCGTTCGGCCGTCCAACGGTCGCAATGACAGCGATGGCCACCAACGCCGGCCAGGCCTGCCGCTGTGTGTGGTTCTCGTCTGCGCCGGATGACCGATCCTTTCGCGCGCCCTGATAGCCCAATCGTGCCCGCGCCCGAGGCCAGGCAGACTGAGCCGCGCCCGCCTAGACAGGTGCGCGCGACTTTTCAAAAAGCTGAGTGGCGACCCCCGTTGGCATTCCACACGAACAGGCGTTTTGCTTGGCAGCACGTTTCGCGCCTTGCAAATTGCAAGGAACAAAGGCACGCGCAACAAGAGGACGGCCTTTCGTAAGGCCTTGAGATCCAGCATCAATCATGCTCAGCCCTTCAAGCCATAGATGCTGGTACGGGAAGAGCAAGGCTTGGGGATGGCCGGGTGTATCCCTTGAACTGGCGGGAACCGGAGATCAACAACGTCGAATCCATATCCTGTTGGCGGGACTGCCCACCGTTGGTGGTCAGGCCCCTTCCCAAATCAATGTCAAACCCAACACTGCGATGAACGAAATCCCGATCGAAGACCGTTCAACCATTTCACCCCCCCCCCGGCATGAGGACGGCAGTCTTTACGGAACGAAAAACCTGACGCCAAAGCCATTGCCCCTCATGAACTCAATCGCCTTTATCGGTAATTATCCCCCGCGTTGTTGCGGGATCGCAACCTTCACGCATGATCTTCGTTCTTCCTTGCTTGCAACCAATCCGGGTCTTAAGGCGGACGTGGTGATGGTCAGTGACAAGCCGGCGGACTACGACTACCCGCGAGAAGTGCGGATCGTCCTTTCCGAGCGGAACCGCGCCGACTATCGGCGCGTGGGGCTTACCATCAACCGCCTCGGAGTCCATTGCGTCAGTGTTCAGCATGAGTTTGGCATCTACGGAGGGCCAGACGGAGCCTGGATCATTGATCTCCTCCAGGCGCTGCGCGTGCCAGTGGTCACCACCTGCCATACCCTGCTAAAGGAACCCACATCAGGTCAACGCCAAGTCCTCCGGCAGATCGGCCGGGCTTCGGCGCACATGGTGGTCATGGCGGAGAAGGGTCGTGAACTTCTGCGCGATGTGTTCGGCGTCCCGGACAGGAAGATTTCCGTGATCCCACACGGTATCCCCGATCACATGCTGGATCCCCGATCGCGGGAGATGAGGCGTCGGCGCCTCGGGTGGACCGGCCGGTCTGTGCTGCTTACTTTTGGCCTGCTTTCCCCCAACAAGGGTCTGGAACATGGCATCCGCGCCTTGCCTGAAATTGTCCGTCATCACCCTGATGCCCTCTACGTGGTGGTGGGCGCTACCCATCCCAACCTCCTCCGTGAGCAGGGAGAGGGCTACCGTGAGGGACTATTGCTTCTCGCCGCGGAGCTTGGCGTGGCCGATCACCTAAGGTTTATCAACCGCTTTGTCAGCCGGGATGAACTGGTGGGTTTAATCGACGCAGCGGACATTTACCTGACTCCCTACCAGAACGAAGCGCAGATTACTAGCGGAACACTGGCCTATGCCTACGGCATGGGCAAGCCGGTCATCTCCACCCCTTACTGGCACGCTGCCGAACTCCTGGGGGATGGCGCCGGTGTGCTGGTGCCCTTTAATAGCAGTGACGCATTGGGCCATGCGGCAACGACCCTCCTGGGCGACCCTGAAAGGCGCGAACGACTCTCGCAACGAGCTCGGGAGCGCGGCCAGATGATGACTTGGCCTAACATTGGTCAGGCATATGTCAATGTGCTGACCCGTGCCGCCTCTCCTTCTTCCGATTTCATTCCTGCCTCGATTGGGCGGGGCAGGCTCGCCGCGACCCCTGCCGAGCCACAGGGGGACTCGGACTTTCCGGCACGCCCGCCTGCGCTCTCCCACCTTCAGAAAATCTCAGGCAAGCACGGCATTTTCCAGCACGCCCGAATCACCAAACCCGATCCGTTTCATGGCTTCTGTGTGGATGACAATGCGCGGGCCTTGATTTTCCTCACCAGCCTTTCCCGAAACGGCTTCTCGCGCACTCCTGCGATGGACCTCCTCGCCGACCGCTGCCTTGACAGCCTTTTCCAGAGCTTTAATCCACGGCTCTGGCGCTTTCGCAACTTCATGGATGTGAATGGGATCTGGCTGGAACAGGCTGGCAGTGAGGACAGCCATGGCCGCGCCCTCTGGGCCATTGGCCATTTCCTTTCAAGCGCCCCGCCCACGTCGATGCGGGCTCCGCTGGCTGCACTTTTCCTCAAGGGCTGCGCCCGCGTGGCAGAATTTTCGGCGCCCCGAGCTTGGGCATTCGCCCTGCTGGGTCTCCACGGCTACCGTGAGATCTGGCCGGAAAGCCGGATGCCCCGCGCGCTTCAGCAGATGCTATCGGAGCGCCTCATGCACCACTACCGGCGCTGCGCCGGCCCCGGATGGGCATGGTTTGAGGACGTGGTTGCCTACGATAACGGCAAGTTGCCCCAAGCCCTGCTTGCCACCTATCGCCAGGCCGGGAGGAAGGAGTTGCTGTGGGCGGGGCTTTCGTCATTGGAGTTTCTGGTGCAGGCGCAGACGACCGGCGCGGGCCATTTTCGTCCCGTGGGCTGCCAAGGATTCTGGCGGCGGGGCCATGTCCCAGCCCGTTTTGACCAGCAGCCGCTGGAGGCCCAAGCCATGGTGGCGGCCTGCCTGGAGGCGCGGGGCGCGACGGGCGAGGAATTCTGGTGGACCACCGCGCGGCGCCTCCACAACTGGTTTCATGGAGCGAACGACCTGGGCCTCGCCGTGGCTGACGCCGACACCGGTGGCTGTCACGATGGGCTCCAGGAGGAGGGGTTGAACCTCAATCAAGGGGCCGAATCCACACTGGCCTATCTCCATGCCACCTTGGATCTTGAACAAGAGGCGCGCTACGCCCGCGGCGGGGGGGATGTGGCGCCGGCCGGCCCCTTCTGTGGCGGCCCGTCGCCCGCGCTGACCTCCACTAACTTCGCCGCCTGACCCCGGTCGTCTCCCTCCCGATGGAAGTCCGTCGTCTCCCCACCACCTTGCTGCCGGATGCCCGGCGCGTCCTCATTCGGCCCTTCTGGCCGGCTGCCGAACCGCGCGCCCACCATCCTGCAGACGTTCCGCGGGGCTTGAAGATCATCAGCCGCATCCTCTCGCTGACGGAGGAAGAAACGCATCGGCAGTGGGACCTAGTGTGGTCTGATTTCGGCAGCCGCCACCCGGAGATTGAGGAGTATTTCCTGGAGCGTTTTTCACAGGTAGCGCGGTGGCTGCCCACCGACGCGGAGCATTCAAGAACCCGCCGCCTGCTCATCGGCGCCTACTTCACACACGAGTATTCGGTGGAGGCCGCCGCCCTCTTCAATCCGAGCGTGGTTGAGTGCCCTGACCAGAGCGGGCTGCCAGAGGGGGCGCTGCGCTTCGTCTTGAGCCTCCGCGCCGTGGGCGAGGGCCACATCTCTTCCATCTGCTTCCGCTGCGGCGTGCTGACGCCGGACTTCGGAATTGAGTTCGGCGATCCCGCCCGGTGGGTCGTAGAGGCGCGGCGTGACGTGGATCCCACGTTCGATCACGTCTGGTTTGAGAAAAAGGGCCGCGAGATCGGCGTGGAGGCAGACTTTATGGCGAAGGTCATGGGCGCCCTGCCGGAAAGTTTTACTGAGGGGCAGTTGGGAGCGGCGGTGCAGGACGTGTGCGGACACATCAAGGAAAGCACGTGCCTGGCCCAGGGCGAACGCCTCCTCCTGCTCGCCAAAAGCAACTTCCGAATCCACTTCACTCCTCAGCAGCGGTATTCCGAAAGGGCCATCTTCCCCGTCTCGCCCAGCCAGACCAATGGCATCGAAGATGCGCGCTTTGTGCGTGTCACCGAAGATGACGGTACGGTGGCATATTACGCGACCTACACCGCCTACGACGGGAGAGTAATCTTTCCGCAGTTGCTGCAAACGCATGACTTCCTGGACTTCCAGTTCCGAACGCTTCAAGGAGCGGCGGTTCAGAACAAGGGCATGGCGCTCTTCCCTCGCCGAGTCGGTGGCCGCTATGCCATGCTCAGCCGCCAGGACAACGAGAATATCCGCCTGATGCTTTCCGAGGACCTTTACTGCTGGGAAACCTCCGAAGTGCTGGCCCGCCCAACCAAGCCCTGGGAGTTCCTCCACCTAGGCAATTGCGGTTCGCCCATCGAGCTGGAGGCGGGCTGGCTGGTGCTCACCCACGGCGTGGGGCCTATGCGCAAGTACTGCATCGGCGCAATGCTGCTGGACAAGGCTGACCCGATGAAGGTCATCGGCCGGCTTTCCGAGCCGTTGATCCGGCCGGCTCCGGAGGAACGCGAGGGTTATGTGCCCAACGTGGTTTACACCTGTGGGGCACTGGTCCACCGGGAGCAGTTGTTTCTCCCTTACGCCACGGCCGACTGGTTCACTTCCTTCGCCCTCGTGCCGGTGAAGGATTTGCTGGCAGCCATGGGGTGAGTGCCGCGGCCGCCTGGCTATGATTGGTGCGCCACAGGTACGACCTGTATTCTCGCAATGGAAACGCGGGGGGGGCGTGTCAGGCAGAAGATCACGCAGGCAGCCACCTCCTCGGCCGTCATCATGGCCATCCTGGTTTCCGCTGCGCGCTGTTGTTTCACCGGCATCTCCAGCAGGTCGGTGCCGGTCTTTCCAGGTTCAATCAGCGTCACGCGAATGTTATCGGGGCCGTGAGTCCGCCTGAGAGCGTCGGAGAATCCCCGGTTGGCGGCCTTGGTAGTGGTGTAGACTTCACTGCCCTCGCCCCGCTTCTCGGCCGACATCGAACCGATATTGACGATGTGGCCTGCCTTTTGCGGAACCATCCTGCGCAAAGCTTCACGTGCGAACCAGATGTATCCTGTAATATTGGTGGACACCATATAAGCCGCGTCCATTTCGGAATCGTCCAGGAGATTGTCGCTGCCCACCGCGGCGTTATTGATGAGAATGTCAACGCCGCCCAACAAGGCATCAACTCTGCTGAAGACCTTGCGCAGGTGGGGCAGTTTGGACTGATCCGCCACGCACCCGTTAATGCTTCCGGGACCGGCGGGGGATTCCCGCAGCGCGTCCTGCAGTTCCTTCCGGTGGCGTCCAAAGATGAACACATGCGCCCCCTGTTGGACGAGTTGGTGGGACAGCGCCCGTCCAATACCAGTCGTGCCCCCTGTGACTATGACTCTCTTGCCGGAGAGCTGTGTCTCGGATGCACAGTCGATCGGGACCGGGCGGTGGCGAGCAGATTTCTTGGCGCTCAATTTCTTGGCACTCGATTTCTTGGCACTCAATTTCTTGGCGCTCATATAACCAAATGCCTGCGCAAGATTCATGCCGGTTCCGCTACCTGAGACGGAAGCGGCTGTGGGGGCCCTTCGAGTCCGTGCAATTTGCACCAGGGTTCGTGCGATTGGCACCTTTGCTCCTCCTCGCTGCGTTCCTGTTTGTCGAACTGGGCGCCGAGCAGCCAGCGCACCGTGATCTGCAGGCCCTCATGATAAAAGCTTGCAGGATAGTGCCGGAGCTGCCGCAGCAGTGGCACGGGCCTTCCGCGCCAGGTTTGGTATTCCGTAAGGGGAACCATCACAGCCCCCTGCACCATGCTTTCCGGGGGTTTTTCCGAGCTGCCCACGTAGGCCTGGATAAAGAGGCGGTTGTGAATGCGACGGCAGCACCCGGTCTCAGTTCGGAGGGCGGCTAGGGATTTTCGCGCCAATGCGGGCCAGTCCTGATACGCAGTAGGAGGGGCCTCCAGCCGTGGGAGCACCGACGCGATGAAATCCAGATATAGCCGCGCTGACTCGGCCTCGCCGGTAGCCGCCTTGCCACGCAGGGAGATGAAGGCATCCGTGACCAGCACCCGCCGCCCGGGCCGGAGTGCGCCTTCGCCGGCTGGCAGCGCGAAACCCGCGACTGGCCATTTCATCTGTACGGTTCCGGCCAGCGAGGCGCCGGTCTGCTCCGCATACTCCTTCAGGGCGGAGAGGTTTTGCCGGTTCCGCCCGTGGCTACAATCTGGACGCGGCGCGCATCAGAGAATCGTAAATCCACCTTAAACAAGCCAACCCCGTCCTGGAGCAGGCGGAAAGCCAGCGACAGACCCTTGCTCACCCCCACCAACATCCAGATTGAACCGCCGTAGACCCTCAACTCCGTGGGCATCGCCGTGACCAGCCCATGGCTCAGCACTCGGCCCTGTTTCAGTCCCTCCGCCAATCCCGCGATTCCGTGGGGGAGGGCCTCGGGCGCCACAAGTTCCTGGCAAAGTGGCGGGCGACCGCGCATGGATCGGGATGATGCAGCGTGGAACGTCGCGGATCAAGGCTTAAATGAGGCAGCCTCCCCAGCGCTCAAAGCCGCCCTTCCGGTAAGCAAGCGATCATAGTTTTCGGACAGTTATATTATTGTAAAACAGGGGAAATCAGAACCTCAAAAAAAGATGGTTGCCTGGCAATGTCAAATGGCTGATAGTTCCGCCAGCAACTTCTCGATTTCTACAGAGCCCACCGGCTTGACCAGGTGCCGATTAAACCCGGCATCCTGTGTCCGCCGCCGGTCATCATCGGCTCCCCAGCCGGTTAAGGCGACCAAGACGGGCTGCTTTCCCCAAGCCTCCTGCCTGATTCGTTGGGCAGCTTCATAGCCATTCATTTTTGGCATCCCGATGTCCATCAGAATCAAGTCTGGCCGAAACGCGGCCGCCACCGCTATGCCCGCCTCACCGTCATGCGCCGTGCGGACTTCATTCCCCATGAACGTCAACATCGTCGCCAGCCAGTCAGCCGAGTCCTCGTTGTCATCTACAACCAGAATGCGATAATGCGCTCCGCTTCGCTTCGCCTCTTTAACCATCTCATCCTGTCCTGATGCCGTAGCTTTTCGCTCAAGCAATATCGGCAGACGGACAACGAACTGGCTGCCCTGACCGGGGCCCTCGCTGCGAGCCTCGATTTTGCCGCCGTGCATCTCCACCAGCCCTTTGACCAGCGACAACCCGATGCCCAAACCGCCTTGTGCTTTCTCCAAAGCCGTGTCTACCTGTGAGAACATCTCGAAGATACCCGGCAAGTGATTGGGCAGGATGCCAATACCGGTGTCTTTGACGCTCAGGACAATTTCCTCATCCTCCTGCACGGCGGTCAGCATGATGTGGCTGCCCTTTTCGCTATACTTAGCCGCGTTGTTGAGCAGATTCTCCAGAACCTGCGCCAAACGGGTCGGGTCCGCATCCAGAAAAACCGTTGTGGGAGGCAGCACAAGCGTCAACTCATGACCTTGCTGATCAATCAAAGGTCGGCTGGCCTCGACTGCGTTCTGCACCACGGTCGTCAGTTCCACTCGTTCCATGCGCAACTCCAGCTTGCCACGGGTGATGCGGCTCACGTCGAGTAAATCATCCACCAGCCGCACCATGTGATTCAACTGCCGGTTCATCATCGTGCTGGCGTCCTCGGCTATGACAGGGTCGTTCTTGGCTAATTTGAGCGCGTGCAAGCCGGCGCGGATCGGCGCAAGTGGATTGCGCAGTTCGTGCGCTAGAGTCGCCAGGAACTCGTCCTTGCGGCGGGCAGCATCCTGCAATGCCCGGTAGAGACCGGCGTTCTCGATGACAATGGCGGCGCGGCGACCCAGGTCTTCAGCCGCCAGCAGATCATCGGTATTGTAGAGCCGGCCTGATTCCGCCATTACGAACGTCAGAACGCCCAGAGTCTTGCCCTTCGACCGCATCGGCACGCAGATGTAGGACTTCAACCCCAGTTCGCTCGCGATGCGCAGATGCTCTTCGTCACGCGCCGTTTCCACCAATAGGGAATCTGCTATTTCTTCGATCATTTGCGCCTTCCCAGTGCGGACAACGTACGGAACGCCGTAGGGATCGTCAGGCTGAGGCGGATAACGTTCCATCAGTTCGTGCGCCAACCGCACTTTGGCCGGATCGGTATGCTTCACCACCAGCCGCTGTAGGGCGCCATTGGAATTGATCAGGTCAACCGCGCACCAGTCCGCGAAAGCCGGCACGGCGATGGCGGCGACCTTTTGCAAGGTGCTCTTGTAGTCCGTCAATTCCGCGAAATCAGCACTGGCCTGGGCGAGGAAGCGGGCCCGCTGCTCGCTCCGGCGCAACGCCGCTTCGGCCCGCTTCACTTCGTCAATATCGGTGTTGGTCCCGAACCATTGGATGACCTGACCGCCCTGATTGAGTTGCGGCATGACGCGCGTCAGAAAGGGACGAAACACTCCATCCGCGCCGCGCAAGGGGAAGACCATATCAAAGGGCTCGCCACTGGCAATCGAAGCTTTCCACCGTTCGAGCACGCGCGGGAGCACGTCCGGGTCGTGGACGCTCTGCCAACCCCAGCCCTCCATCTCTTCCCGCGTGGCGCCGGTGTACTCGTACCAGCGGCGGTTGTACCAATGGATGTAGCCATCCGGCCCGGCCATCCATGCCAGTTGGGGAATGGACTCGGCCAAAGTAAGAAATTGCTCTTGTTGTTCGACGAACTTTGCTTCTGCCTCTTTGCGCGCCGTGATGTCCTGCATGTAAACCGTGAGACCCTCACTGGAGGGGTAAGCCCGTATGTTGAGCCAGCCATTGAGCGGCGGATAGAACATCTCACACTCGACCGGAACCTGAGCGGCCACCGCGTGGTGGAACTGCTCGTAAACCACGGAACCGGCCAGATCGGGAAACCTGTCCCAAAGATTCTTGCCCATCACCTCTGAGCCGGGGATTTGCATACGCAGCAAAAGTTTTTCTGCCTCACGGTTCAAAAAGGTGTAACACCAGTCTTTGTCAAAGACCATAAAACTCTCGGTGATGCTTTCGAGAATCGTCTCGACAACTTCGGTTTGCTCGCGCAAGCTGATCTCTGCTTGCGCGCGCAGGCTCGCGAGTTGTGCGCCTTTGAGGGCGATAGTCGCTTGATCTGCTGCGACCCTCAGGAGAAGGGTTTCTGTATCAGTCGGAAAGTCTGCCCGACTGGAGCCAGCCATTAACAATCCGGCCTCTTCTGAATCCTGAAGGCCGAGTGAGAAGCGAGCGAGGTTTACCTTTCCTTCTCCAATCGGATTCGGCACAGTGATAGGGTAGGCGAAGGGATCGGAGGTCAACCAGGATGCGAGCGCCAGGTCAACCATAGGCGGCTGAACAGCGGGCTCAGGCTGGAATTTCGGCAGGCGCACCGCTTCGATGGGCTGTGCGGCTGTCCCAGCATTCAGCCGCGCATAGATAAAATCCAGGCGCAAGATGCCGACCAGCGTGTCGAGCAGAGTTTCAACAATCTGAAGCGGCTCGTGGTCACTCCACATCGCCGGCAGCGCCAGCAAACTTACCAGGTCATTGATGCAGCCACGAAGCTGTCGGATCTCGTCAACCGTCTCTTCCGCGCTATCTGTCATCATTCCTTACATAGTTAACCGATAGGAATTGACCTTTCAATGGCTGCCGGTCCCGCCCGGTCGGAGGGGTGGGTTGGAGGGGTTGAGGGGGAGGAAGGGAGGCAGATTACTCATCCTGGCTCGTTTCCGGGAGTTTCAGGCGGAACCGGCGCTTCGGTCAAGGACCGTTTTCGTGATGCCCCGGCTTCAAAAAAAGCGGCGCCAGACTGCTCCCCGCCTAGCGCTGAAAAATGCGGGTTAACGATGCCCCTCGCAGTCGCTGCCGCCGGCGCTGCGGCCACTGGCTCTCCGGACTCCGGCACGCTCGACACGAACGGCGCAAAACTTGTAATTCGGCTGCCGGGAATGCGGATCGACGTCGTTCCGGGTGAGAAGATTCGTTTCCGCATAATGCATGGGCAGAAAAACCTGACTCAACCCCACTCCTGGCGTGACAAAGGCGGTCGCTTCGACGGCCGCACGTCGCGAAACCACCCGCACCCGGCTCCCCGGTCCGATCCCAAGGAGTTTGGCGTCCTCTGGATGGATCTCCAGATAGACACCCTGAGGGTAGAGTCGCCGGAGCACGCCCGACTTTGCCGTTCGCGTCTGGGTATGCCATTGCGCCGAGGTCCCGCGCCCTGTCAACAGCGTAAGCGGATATTCTGGGTCCGGCTCCTCGGGCATAGCGCCCGCTGGATTCGAAAAGCAAAAGCGCGCCCTGCCATCGGAATGATGGAATCGACCGTCGGCAAAAAGCCGGCGGTGCACGGTCTCCAGCTTTTCGCCCGCTGGAAGCGGCCACTGCACCCCGCCCTCTTCGTCCACCATCCGGTAGCTTTCCACACCGGTGATGTCGCACGGCCGCCCACGGGTAAGTTCCTTCATAATCTCGAAAGCGGCTTCCGGCGATGTCCACTGCGAGAACATCTCCGCGCATCCTTCACCCCAAGCGTGGGCCAACAGCCTGAATATGGTGAAATCGGAAAGGGCCTGTCCTGGCGGGCGGGCAATCCGTTTCACCAAGCCAATTCGGCGCTCGGAGTTGATGAAAGTTCCCTCCTTTTCTCCCCAAGCGGCAGCGGGCAAGAGCAGATCGGCGACACGGGCCGTCTCAGTGCTGTCATACATGTCTTGGACGACCAAAAAGTCGAGCTTGCCCAATAGCCGGTCCATGGTTCCCCTCTGAACCCAGGAATGCGCGGGATTGGTGGCAATGATCCACAACCCGCGAATCCTGCCGGAGTCAATCCCGTCGATGATCTGATCGTAAGCCAAGCAGTTCTCCGCCGGGATGACCGAAGCATCTATGCCTAACACTTCTGCTACTTTGTTCCGGTGCTCGCAATCCGTGAAGTCATGCCCGCCAATGAGGGAGGCGGTGTTGCTGAACAGCCGTGAGCCCATTGCGTTGCACTGCCCGGTAATCGAATTGGCCCCCGTCCCCGGCCGCCCGATACTCCCGGTCATCAGGGCCAGATTGATAATGGCTTGAGCCGTCCGTGTCGCCTCGAATCCCTGATTCACGCCCATGGTCCACCAGAAGGACACGCGCTTTCCCCCGGCAACCGTCGCCGCCAACCTTTCCAACCCGGCTTCGGTCGCCCCAGCCTGCCGGCAAACCCGCTCTGGAGGAAAGTTCGCGATATGAGCGCGGAACTGCTCGAATCCCTCCGTGTGTGCGTCCACGAAAGACCGGTCGATGGCTCCGCGCGCCAGCAAGAGGTGGGCCAGGCCATACAAAAACACCAAATCTGACTTGGGAGCGATCGCATAATGCTGCGTCGCCGCCATCGCCGTCTCCGTTCTCCGAGGATCAATCACCACGATCTCGGGACGGTGAGGGTTTCGCAACACGCGCTGCCACAGGATGGGATGGGCAATGCACGGATTGGCTCCAATGAACACGAGCACGTCCGATTCTTCGAAGTCGGCATAGGTGTAAGGTGGAGCGTCGAATCCGAAGCTCTCCTTGTAAGCCGCCGCCGCGGTGGCCATGCATTGCCGGGTATTGCCGTCCCCGTGCCCGAATCGGAATCCAAACCGGGTCAAACAACCTAGCAATGCCATTTCCTCGCTGCAGATTTGACCAGTGGAAAGAAACGCCAAGCAGTCCCCTCCGTGCGCTTCTCGCAACCCCCTGAAACGGTCAACAAACTTGCTGGCCGCGGTTTCCCAATCCACCGGCTCCGCTGGGCCGCCGCGCTCTCGCCGCCACAACGGCTCCCTGGCCCGGTCCGCAGCCTGCAACGGAGCCAGCGCCTCCCAGCCCTTGGGGCAGGCCATACCCAGGTTCACCGGATAGCCGGTGTCGGGAGAAAGATTCAACGCCTCGCCCCCCGCGAGGTGTACATTCAAGCTGCACCCGGTCGAGCAGAAACCGCACACCAGCGACGCCGTTGCCTCCGGCTGAAGTGATGCCGGCAGTGATCCCAGGCCAAACTTCGCGGGCCGCCTCACCAGATCCTGCGTCAGAGTTCCGCGCCAGGCCCGTAGAGGCGGCAACCATTCCCCGAATGATTGCGCGCTCATCCTGTCGCTGCCTTGCTCTTTCATCGCGCCGCCACTCCGCCCGGCATTTTCGGCGCATCCACTGCCCGAAAGAACAGCGCCCGCTCCGCCAACTCGCCGATGATCAAACAAACAAAACCGGCTCCGCATACTGCCGCACAAGAGGTCGCCCAGGTTCCCAGGGCGATGGCCGTCATCCCCGCAGCGCCCGCCAGCAAACGGAAGCTCAGCACTTTTCGAAGCGGTCCCAATTGAAGGAGCGCCGATCTCTTCTCCGGCGACCAACCCGTCCCGCGCGCGGAAGAAAGCGACCTTCCTTCAGCCATAATTTTCGCCGCGCTGGCAAAAATGGCTATGGGGCCGGCCAGTGAACCGGGCGCGAACACCGACATGAGCGCCGATCCGAGCAGCAGCGAGGTCCCGAGGAACCGGACGCCGCAGGGCCACGGCCTCCAAAAGACCCGGCGCGTGTCCACATAAACCATGATCGAACTGAACACCGCAGCCATTCCCAGCATCGCCGCACCCACGGCGGACAAGAGCCGCCAGAGCGGAGGAAGGCCCAGCAAAGAAGCTGCCGCCGCGGCCGCCAGGGCAGTCAGAAAAACCGAAAAAGCAATGATCTCGCGGCTGAGCCAGGATCGCCGCCATCCCAGGAACGCCCGCCATGCTCCCAGCGGCCGGCCCAGGTGCCTAACGCTCACGCTCAATCCCGCCGCCGTCAGCCCGAGCGCCGCTGCCGGAAGCGCCTGGCCTGCTGACAACAGCACTGCCTCGCCAGTCGATGCAACCAGGGCGATGGCATACATTGCCGCTGCTCCAGCTCCGGCTTGCGTGAAAACCAGCATCCACTGGAGCGGTCCATGCCCATGAGCCGGCTCCAAGGTCCGCGCGTCCGCTGCTTCCAGTCCGCCCGCTCTGAGATCGAGCCCTGACCGGAACACCGTCGCCGGCCGGGTGTAACCGGAATCGAAGGCTCCCGGCACGAGCCTCCCGGAGAGAGGCAGTTCCGCCGTCCGCACAATCCGGATCTTGATCGCCTGGTTCGGGCAAGCCTGCACACAAGCGGGGGCCTCTTTGACTGCCAGCCGCCCATGACAGAGATCGCATTTCCGAACGATGCCCAGCCGCCGGTTGTACTTCGGGACCTCATAGGGGCACTTCAACTCGCAGTAGCGGCAGCCGATACACTGGTCGTCCAGATGCCGGACAATCCCGGTCTCGGGATCCTTGTCGTAAGCCAGAACCGGACATCCATTGGCGCAGGCCGGATCCCCACAATGATGACAGGCCGTTGTCACCGTGCGTTGAACGGCCGCCTCCGGGGTCTCGCCGTGCAGCAAACCCACGTCTCGCCAGCTCTCTCCTTCGTCCAATCCGTTAAGGCTATGGCAGGCTGTCACACAGGCCTTGCAGCTCGAACACACATCGAGATCCACTTCGAACCCATACTGTTCAGCCCTTCCCGGCTTCCGGATGGGAATAAGGTCCCGGTAATAACGGGCCTGCAACGGCTCGTCAACCCCAGCGTGTCGCTGGGTGAACCGCTCCACCGCGCTCAAACGCCGCTCTTCCGCCAGGAGCTGGTCGATCAACGTCCAGCGCTCTTCACGAACAGAACTATGCGCCGCGACCGGATCATGGATCCGAGAAATCATGCCGTTTCCGCCCTCAACCGTTCCATAACCATGGCCGTCAACGAATCAGCATCTTGCCGAATCGTGAACTCCTGAAATCGTTCCCTTAAGCGGCGCCGCTCCAGGTAACAACGCAGGAGCGCCAACAGAATGCGGTGCAATTCATCTCCCGCCGCCACGCCTTTGAAAACCTGCCGTCCAAGCCTCTGATGCTCGCGAAACCCTCCCCCAACGAAAACGTGAAACCCTTCTACGGTTTCCCCATTGCGCTCGACCTTGCAGCCTAATAGACCGATGTCCCCAATGTAATGCTGAGCACAGGAGTGGGGACACCCAGTCACATGAATGTTTACGGGGTGGTCCAAGGAAACGCGCTGCTCGAGAAAACTCGCTAGAGCCAACGCATGTCCTTTCGTATCCGCACTGGAGTATTTGCAATAGCGGTTCCCCGTGCAGGCGGCCAAGCCGCCCCGGATGAAGCTGGCCTCACACTTGAGGCCCGCCGCCCGAAGAGCCTCTTTGGCCTCATCGACTTTGCCGTCCGGAACGTGGGGAAGGATCAAGCTCTGGAATACCGTAAGCCGCACTTCCCCGGCTCCGCAGTTCTCGGCGATCTCGGCCACAGCGCGCATCACTCCCGTTTCGATAAGGCCAACTGGAACGTGCACACCCAGGTAATTCATGCCCGGCTGCTTCTGCGGGTGCACTCCCAAGTGAGGATGCGGAACGTCCGGACAAACATGCGGTTCCGTTAGTCCTCCCTCGTCGCTCGCCGAGATCCGCAACAATGGCCTGCCCAAGCCCTTCTCGCTTTCCTGCAAGAATCTGTCGATCCCCCACTCCTCCAGAAGATACACGAGCCGCGCCTTCTTACGGTTTTCCCGGTTTCCCTCTCTCCTATAAACGCCGATCATGGCTACAGCCAGATCCACGGCCTCCTCCGGCCGGACCAAGATTCCCGCGTCCCTGGCGAACTCCTGATGGCCGGTGACTCCGCCCAGCAATACTTTGAAATACACCCCAGATCCAAGCTTTCCCACCAACGGATGGCCAGGGGGCGGCGCGGCCATGCGCACCGCACGAAATCCCAGATCATTGGTGTCTTCTGCCGTGCCTACCAAGTTGCCTCCATCAAAAGAAACATTAAACTTGCGCGGGAGATCGTAGAATTCAGAGCCTCCGACGATCACCTGAGCCAGATCCTTCACGAAGGGCAACACGTCGATCAATTCGTGTGGGCAGATCCCGGCTGTCGGATTGGACGTGAAGTTCCGAAGGTTGTCCGCTCCCGCACCTCGCGAATGGAGCCCGGCGGACTGGATGCGGCGCAGCAATTCCGGTGTGTCCTTCGGTTGAATTACACGCAGTTGGACATTGTTGCGGGTGGTGATCTGGGCAAAACCGCTGCCCAACTCGTCCGCAATGCAGGCCAACTCCCGCCACTGCACGGCAGTCAGCACGCCTCCCGGAATGCGCAGCCGGCACATGTAGCCGTCCACGACCGGAGCCAGCCAAAACAACCCGTTCCATTTGAAACGGAAAACATTGTCCTTATCCGGCGCGCGGTTGTCCTTGGCGTCTTCGCGCAGCGCTGGGTAGGCATCGAGGGGGTGCATCGCCTTCTTGATCCTTTCTTCCGGCGTCAATTTCCGCCTTTCCGAAGCGCCTGAGGTCACGGGGTCGGGAACGATATCTGCGAAGGATTGGCCCCGGTTGCGAACGCCCGCGAAGAATCCTTCCAGATAGGTTTCCTGCTCTTTAGTCAGGGGAGAGCCAGCCGGCAGCGGGAGATTCATGATTTCGGAATCGCGAGGTCTCGGCAGCCGTGTGGACCCTGGGATACACGGAACCTGCGTGAGCTTCTAATAGACGTCCTTTTGATAGCGCTTCTCTTTCTTCATCGTCTCGAGATACGCGGCGGCGGCCGGTGCACTCATGGCTCCTTGCTCGCAAACGATGCGGCGCAGCGTCGACTCGACGTCTTTGGCCATACGGCGAGCGTCGCCGCAGACATAAAAGTGGGCGCCTTCGTCGATCCATCGCCATAGTTCCCGGCCACGCTCCAGCATCCGGTGCTGCACATAGAGCTTCTCCGCCTGGTCCCGGGACCAGGCCACATCCAGACGAGTCAGAAGTCCGCCGCTCAACCAGCGCTCTAACTGATCCCGGTAAAAAAAGCCGGTGGAGGCCCGCGGATTGCCGAAGAAAAGCCAGTTCGGTCCCTGGGCTGCAGCGGCTTCCCGCTCCTCCAGAAAGGCGCGAAAGGGAGCAATTCCCGTCCCGGGACCGCACATAATCACTGGAACCGCGGGGTCGCGGGGCAGCTTGAAATGCTTGGCCGCCTGAGTGAAGATGGAGACCGTTTCCTCTCCGGCGCCACGCTTCGCCAGGAAAGTCGAGCAGACGCCCTGGCGCCTCCGTCCGTGCGCCTCATAGGAGACCACCGCAACGGTCAGATGCACTTCCCCTGGGTGGGCGCGGGGACTCGAGGAAATCGAGTAGAGCCTCGGTTTCAACGCCGTCAGCACTTCTCCCAACTCCTCCGGAGCCAACCCGTGCTCCGGATGGCCCACGACGAAATCAATGAGCCGGCGCCCAGACAGGAACGCATCCAGATCCTGCCCACTTTCGGGCTGCAAGAGCCGACGCAGATTCACGTCCTTGACCCTCTCAGCCCACATCTCAAGGAACGGGCGTCCTGGAGCCCCGAGATCCCAACGCCGGAGCAGCGCTTCACGGACGCCTAACATAACTCCTCCATTAGCCTCGACCCCTTCGTCTCCACGATAACCGAGGGCATTTAGCAGCTCCTCAACTTCCTCCGGACAGTTCTCCGGAACCACGCCGAGAACATCTCCCGCCTCGTAGGTCAGCCCGGATCCCGCCAAGTCGAGAGCAATGTGCCTCGTGTCGCGCTCCGCTTCCGGAGCACTGAGCCTCGCGTTGACCAGCATGGCCGCGGGAAACGGGTTCTTCCTTGAGTAAACTACCGCGGCGGGACAGGCCTCTGTGGCCGCCGGGATGCGGGGTGAGGCTCCCGTGGGCGCACGAGAGCCGCCGGACGGGGAGGAGCCTGATTCGAGCCTCGCCAAGACGGAGGCAAACCAGCTCTCGGCTGATCCCTCGAAGTCGACGTCACAATCCATCCGGGCAACGATGCGGTTGGCCCCGCACCTCTCCAATGCTTCGTCAAATCTGCGGCCCGCGCCGCAGAAATGCAGGTAATTGCTGTCGCCGAGGGCCAGAATCGCATAGCGCAGATGGTTCAGCCGAGGAACCTCACTTCCCGTGAGGTGCTCTAGCAACCCCGCAGCATTGTCCGGCGGATCCCCCTCTCCCCAAGTGCTCGTGATCAAGAGCACCTGCGATTCGCGAGACCAATCCAGGTCGCGATAGCCGGCCATGTCGATGACCGGAGCCTCGAACCCCGCTTCGAAAAGGCGTTTTCCAAACTTCTCCGCCAAGCCCTCTGCGTTTCCAGACTGGCTTCCCCATAATACGGGAACCCGCTCCCGGATCGCCCTCTCCTCCAGCTTCTCCCATTGCGCCCCCGGTGCAGCGGCGTTCGACAGGAGTCCGGCGAGATAACCATTCAGCCACTGTCTCTGCAGGGCGGTGAACGGAGCCGACTCCGGAATAGCGGGGATGGGACTCATGCCTTAGGCCGCTGTATCCAGGTCCCTCCGGTGGGCCCGCTCCTCCAGGAAGGTGATCATCTGTTCGCGATAGTCGTAATAGCGAGGCGAATCCATGATCTCCAACCGGTTCCTCGGACGGCCGAAATCAATCTCGAGAATCTCGCCGACCCGCGCTCTCGGGCCGTCCGTCATCATCACCACGCGGTCAGCCAGGTAGATGGCTTCATCGACGTCGTGCGTGACCATGAATGCGCTGAGCCGCACACGGCCCCAAAGATCCAGAAGCACCTGCTGCAGCTCCAGCTTGGTTAGCTTGTCGAGCATTCCGAACGGCTCATCGAGAAGCAGCATCTTGGGAGAGAGCGCAAAGGCCCTCGCCAATCCAACTCGCTGCTGCTGCCCGCGGGAGAGTTCTAAAGACCGCTTGTCCCTACTCTCGTTCAAACCTAGGATTGACAGATAATAGCGTGCAATCTGATCGCGCTGCTTCTCCGGAACATGATAGAAGACCTGGTCCACTCCTAGTTTGACGTTCTCATAGGCGCTCAACCACGGCAGCAAACACGGCGATTGAAACACAACTCCGCGATCCGGACCGGGACCAGTCACCTCTTTGCCATCCAGAACGATGCTTCCGCCACTGACCTCGTTTAACCCCGCGATCATCGAAAGGACGGTGGATTTTCCGCATCCGGAGTGCCCGATGACACAAATAAACTCGCCCCGCGTCATCTTCAGATTGAAATTCTCCACGATCACGGCCTCGCCGCGCGGCGTCGAATAGCTTTTTGACAGATTGATCGTCTCCAGCGCCAACTCCCTTCGCTCTAGCTCGCACGCGCAGGTGGTTCGCAGCGTCTCTTGCCTGTCCCGGACGATGCGCCGGTTCTCTCGCCACGGCATGCCTCGAAACGGCGATGGACGCGCGTCGGTGATGTCCATGGGCTCGATGTCCGGCAATCCGCCTTCCCCGTCCAGGCTGTCCCCGGTTGACTCACTCCTCTGTCTTCCCTTCTCCGCCAGAAGATGCGAGAGGATCTGATTGCGCAGCTCACGAAAACGAGGGTCGTGGTTCAAGGCCCGGCGATCGCGCGGCCGCTCCAAGCCGTTGAGTGCTTCCGGCCCGAAAGTGGCCCCGGGACCCATCCCCAGGGGAATGATCCGGTCCGCCATGTAGAGGCCTTCATCGACATCGTTGGTTATGAGGAGGATGGTCTGACGCTCCTGCTCCCAAATCTCCAGAATCTGATCCTGCAACACACTCCGGGTGAGGGCGTCCAGCGCGCTCAACGGCTCGTCGAGCAACATCATTTTCGGCCGGGTCGCCAAGACGCGCGCGACGGCCACCCGCTGCCGCATGCCGCCGGATAACTCCGAAGGCCGCTTGTGTTCCGCGCCTTGAAGCTGGACCATTTCAATGGATTCCCGGACCCGCCGGGACCGCTCTAGACGTCCTTCGCTTCCAAAAACTTGATTCACGGCCATCCCGATGTTGCCTCGCACCGTGAGCCAGGGGAGCAGCGAGTAATTCTGGAACACGATTCCCCGCTCAGGACCCGGCCCCGAGACCGGCTTGCCTTCGAAAAGGACTTCGCCCTGGCCGGGCCTCAGCAACCCCGCGACAAGGTTCATCAACGTCGTTTTGCCCGAACCGGAATATCCAACCACGGCAACGAACTCGCCCTTCTCCATGCTCAGGTTGATCCCCCGCAGGACCTCCGTCCGGGCTTTCCCGCTGCCGAAGCCTGCCGAGACATTCCTCAGTTCCAGATAGCTCATGATCTCTCGCGAAGGGGTTTGGCGCCGCGATCCTCCGTTAGCCGGTCCCTTCTTCAAAAGTGACCAGTTTCTGCAGAACCAGCATGATTCGGTCTAACACGAAACCGATGATGCCGATGGCGAGAATCGCGACCACAATCTGAGCCATCGACTCGGTGGATCCGTTCTGGAACGTATCCCATACGAACTTCCCGAGCCCCGGATTCTGAGCCAGCATGTCGGCGGCGATAAGCACCATCCAGCCTACTCCGAGAGACAAGCGCATTCCCGTGAACATGAGCGGCAAGGCTGAGGGCAACACGATCTTGAACAAGCGCTGCCGCCACGATAGTTTCAGGGTCTTCGCCACATTCAGGTGATCCCGGTCAATCCCGGCAACTCCAACGGCAGTGTTGATTAGAGTCGGCCACAGCGAACACAAGGTTACGGTTCCCGCGGAGATGAAAAGGGCGCGGCCAAAGATCCGGGCATCCGCCGCCGGCTCATAGAGGGCCGTCACAAACACGAAGACGATAGGCAACCAGGCCAAGGGGGAGACCGGTTTGAAGAGCTGGATCAAGGGATTAATCGCCGTCTGGAAGTTCCTGCTGAGACCGCAGAAGATTCCGATGGGAACGGCGATCAGAGTGGCTGCAAGAAAGCCAAGTCCCACTGTCGCCAATGAAACTTGAATCTGCTGCGCGAATGTAGGCGGGCCGGCGTAGGGTCTGCTCCGGTATGCGGCGGCCTTCCCGGAATCTCCCTGCTTTTCCCATTGTACGGCAAGAGCTTCCATCCTTTCCAGGAACGCCTCCTCTTTGGCTGCCTCGCTGGCCGCGAAGGCCTGCATTCCCTTCCAAGCCGACCAAGTCTCCGTGGGGCTGGGAATCTTGACGCTCTCGGTCCGCACCTGACTGGCGCAGACCGTCCAGAAGAGAAGGAAGACCCCCATGGCAATCCCCGGCAGCAACACATCCAACGCGATGCGCTGCAATTGCCTCCGCGGGTCGTCCCCTGCGGCGAGTCGCGCGTAGGGCACAAAGAATCCCAACCCGGCTTTTTCGAGGGTGCGCGCGATGCGGTTGACGTCCGGTCTCCATCGTGTGCCCCGGCGGCCCCCGATTCTTCCGGCCGTGGTGGCGGCGGATACGCTGCTCATGAAGATGATGTCAGATCAATCCAGGCGTTGGATTGGGTTGGTTTGCACATAGCTGTGGACTTTTGCGGGATGGGGAGGCGGCTCAGCGCAACCCGATCGCGAAGCTCTGGACATAGGCGCCCGGTTGGCGGCCGTCGTAGGGTTTTCCGTCGATGAAATCGGAAGTCGGTGGACGGAACCCTTCCGCGCCCAACGGAAAATCCGTTTCGGTGAACTTGCCTTCCGCAATCAGCAGCCGGGCGGCCTTTTCGTAAATGTCTGGGCGATAGATAGTCTTCGCTATTTCAATATACCAACTGTCCGGTTTCTGACCGGGAATCTGGCCCCACCGCACCATCTGCGTGAGAAACCAGATGCAATCGCTGTACCAGGGATAGCTGGCGTTGTGGCGAAAGAAGACATTGAAGTCAGGCATGTCTCGCTTGTCGCCCCGCTCGAACTCAAAGGTTCCCGTCATGCTGTTGGCGATCACCTCCGCGTCGGCCCCCACGTAATTGCGCTGGCTGAGGATCCCGACCGCCTTCCGCCGGTTGTCCATGCTGGCGTCCAGCCAGTGCCCGGCCCGGATCAAGGCCTTGGTTACGGCCAGCCAGGTGTTCGGGTGCGTGTCGCCCCAGTCCTTGGTTACACCGAAGACTTTCTCGGGATTGTTCTTCCAGATATCGTAGTTCGTGGTCACAGGAACTCCGATGCGCTTGAACACCGCCTGTTGGTTCCACGGTTCACCCACGCAATACCCAACAATGGTCCCTGCTTCCAAGGTCGCCGGCATCTGAGGAGGAGGCGTAACGGAAAGGACGACATCGGCGCCCAGGACCCCCTGAATGTTCTGCTCCCCCGTCTCCGGATCCCGGTAAAAACCCGGATGGATGCCGGCGGCGGCCAGCCAGTAGCGGATCTCGTAGTTGTGCGTGGAAACGGGAAAAACCATGCCCATCTGCATGGGCGCCCCCGAAGTCTTGGCTGCCTCGACGATCGGCTTCAATGCATCCGCCTTGATCGGATGCAGGGGCTTACCCTCGCCGTCGACGGGCACGTTCGGCTTCATCCTCTCCCAAACAGCGTTAGACACGGTGATGCCGTTGCCGTTGTAGTCGAGGGAATAAGGCGTAATGACGTGGGCGTTGCTGCCCACGCCGACGGATGCGGCGATGGGCTGGCCGGCGAGCATGTGGGCCCCGTCGAGCTGGCCGTCGATCACGCGCTCGAGCAGGATCTTCCAGTTGGCTTGCGCTTCGAGCTGGACGTTGAGGCCCTCGGCCTCGAAGAAGCCTTTTTCCTTGGCGATCACCAGCGGGGCGCAGTCGGTGAGCTTGATGAAGCCGAAGGTGAGGTCGGTCTTCTCGGGGACGAGCGTCCGGGCACCGAGCGTGAGGCTCGCCAGGTCGGCGTCGGAGGACACGGAGACCTGTGCGCCGGTCGCGCTGGTGTCCGAGCTGGGCGTGGGTGCGTTGTCGCCGCATCCGGTGAGTGCGGCGAGCAGGGCGGTGGTCAAGGAGAGGCGGGGGGTGCATCGATTGAGGGCAAACATCACGTCGAACTCCTTGCGTCGGTGGGGGCAAGCCACGGGGTCAGGCGGGGGTCACGGCGGACCCGGACGCACAAACGCGAAAAAGCGTCCGGACGACGGGACCATTCCGCCATCAGGACGCCTTTGTCCTGTCGATCTTCTTTGGGGGGGGTGAGCGTGAGCCGAAGGACTACGCCGATGAGCTTGTTGCAAGTTTGGTGCCACACCGTGCGCGGCCGGGAGAATC
>JBGTBW010000029.1:0-34046 GCA_041749135.1 Verrucomicrobiales bacterium | reverse complement strand
GGGCAGTCTGCATTCTTGCGAATGCAGCTACGGGGACGGCGCTCCGCGCCGGGAGAGAGCAGCGATGCTCGCCGCAGTCCAAGGGCCTCCGGCTTTCCTTGGCTTCAGGACCGTAGCGGAACTCGTGAGAGTTCCGGAGGCCTGGCGGGCCAGTCTGCATTCTTGCGAATGCAGTTGCGGGGACGGCGCTCCGCGCCGGGAGAGAGCGGCGATTCTCGCCGCAGTCCAAGGGCCTCCGGCGTGGCTCGACGGGGCCTCTTTAGCGGCGGCTTGGCCGCCGCCCTTGGACTGCGGCGAGAATCGCCGCTTTCGGGCGTGCACAGAACCCCGCCAATCCCAACCCCGCCTCGGCCTCCCAGAGACTCCGCGTCCCCATCCAAAACCCCAGAGGACTGGCGCACTCTTCAAGCTTCCGCACGCACGGCGCTCCGCGCCGCAGTCCAAGAGCCTCCGGCTTCCCTTCTTTCCTCCATCTCCTTGTATCCGCCCGCCGGATCAGGAGTTCTGATCCTTGGGCGGAGCCGCATCGTGCGAAACTTCCGCCGCGTAGATGGAGGCGACGCCGAATGTTAGGGGACGGATTCGAACGGAGTGGAAACCGCATTGCGCAAGCAGGGCCTCCATGGCCGTTCCGCAGGGGAACCGGTCGATCGATTGGGCTAGGTAGGCGTAGGCTTCACGTTTGCCGGTCAGGAAGCCCGCGATGCAGGGCAGCAGGCGGTGGAGGTAGAAGGCGTAGGGCTGGCGAAGGAATGGAGAGGAGGGCAGAGAGAAATCGAGAAGGAAGAGGCGGCCCCCGGGACGCAGCACCCGGTGCATCTCTCCGAGCGCATCGGGCCAGGATGCCATGTTCCGCAGTCCGAACGCTACGGTGACGGCGTCGAAGGATCCGGAGGCGAAGGGAAGGCGAAGGGCGTCGGCGACGAGCAGGTTGGGAAGACCGCGGCGGCGGGCGTGCACGAGCATTTCGGGACAGAAATCGACTCCGATGCCGCGGGCCTCCGGATAAATGCGCTTGAGAGCGGAGAGGACGTCGCCGCTGCCGGTGGCGAGATCGAGGATTGTTTTGGGGGCGGCGGCGGCGACACGCCGGACGAGACGCTTTCGCCAGAGGATATCCAGACCGAGGCTCAGCACATGATTGGTGCAGACGTAACGATCGGCGATGCCGGCGAAGGCCTCCTTGACGAACGCGGCATCCTGCATGGACTCGGGTGGACCGGCCGGAAAAAAGCACGCCCCCGCCGGACGAAGCGCGGGCGGAGGCGTGCGAGTTTGGGGGGATTCGCGGACGGCCGCGTTCAGGTTGTTTTGTCGGCCAAGGCCGCCTGCGCTGCGGCCAGTTTGGCGATGGGAATGCGGAACGGGCTGCAACTGACGTAATCGAGACCGGTGCGGTGGCAGAACTTGACCGAGGCGGGATCGCCGCCGTGTTCGCCGCAGATCCCGAGTTTGAGTTTGCTGCGGGTTTGACGGCCTTTTTTGACGGCGATTTCGATGAGTTGTCCGACTCCGGCTTGGTCGAGGCTGGCGAAGGGATTGTAGGCGACGATTTCCTCCTCCTGGTAATGGGGCAGGAAGCCGGCGGAATCATCCCGGCTCATGCCGAGCGCGGTCTGGGTCAGGTCGTTGGTGCCGAAGCTGAAGAACTCGGCGTGGCGGGCGATTTCGTCGGCGGTGAGGGCGGCGCGCGGGATCTCGATCATGGTGCCTACCTGATAACTGATTTTGGTTCCGAGTTTCTTTTGCACCTCGGCGGCGACCCGGTCGATGACGGCTTTCTGGAGGATGAGTTCCTTCTCGAAGCCCACGAGGGGGACCATGATCTCCGGTTTGACCGGGACTCCCTTTTTCTGAACGCTGGCCGCGGCTTCGAAGATGGCCTGAGCCTGCATCTCGGTGATTTCGGGGAAGACCACGCCGAGGCGGCAGCCGCGGTGTCCGAGCATGGGATTGAATTCGTGGAGGGCCTGGACGCGCTGGGCCACTTGAGCGGGTTTGATGCCGAGCTTCTTGGCCAACCCTTCCTGCTGATCCTTGGTATGCGGCAAGAACTCGTGGAGCGGGGGATCGAGGAGCCGGATGGTGGCAGGACGGCCCTCGAGGGCGAGAAAGATGCCTTCAAAATCCTTGCGTTGATAGGGCAGGAGCTTGGCTAGAGCGGCGCGGCGGTCGGTTTCATTCTGGGCGAGGATCATTTCGCGGACGGCGTCGATGCGATCATCTTCGAAGAACATGTGTTCGGTGCGGCACAAGCCAATGCCTTCCGCCCCGAAGGCGATGGCGTGGCGAACTTGTTCGGGGGTGTCCGAGTTCGTGCGGACGCCGAGTTTCCGCATGGAATCGGCCCAACCAATGAGTTGCTCGTATTTTTTGAAAATGGGACCGCGGCGGGCGGTGCGATCGTTGTGCAAAAGTCCTTGAATGACTTCGGAAGGCGCCGTGGGAATCTCGCCGGCATAGATGGTCCCCGTGGTTCCGTCGATCGAGATATAGTCGCCTTCTTTGAGGGTCAGTCCGCCGGCGACTACGGTTTTCTTGTGGTAGTCGATGAGGACGTCGGAAGCGCCGCAGATGCAAACTTTCCCCATTTGCCGGGCGACGAGAGCGGCGTGAGAGGAGACGCCGCCGCGCGAGGTGAGGATGCCGTTGGCGGCGATCATGCCGCGCAAATCTTCGGGCGAGGTCTCGATGCGGGTGAGCACCACAGGTTCGCCTTTGGCGGCGGCCCGCACGGCGTCTGGAGCGTGGAAAAAGATGCGGCCGGAAGCGGCTCCGGGACCCGCAGGCAGGCCCGTGCCGATTTTGCGGGCGCGCGCCATTTCCTTGGTATCGAACACCGGAGCCAAGAGGTGACCGAGATCTTCGGCGGGGATGCGGCGGATGGCGTCTTCCTTGCGGATAAGCTTTTCGTTGACCATGTCCATGGCGATATGGACGGCGGCGAGGCCGGTGCGTTTGCCATTGCGGGTCTGAAGGATGTAGAGCGTGCCCTCTTCGATGGTGAATTCTAAGTCCTGGACATCGCGGAAGTGCTTCTCGAGCTTTTGCCGGACTTCGAGCAATTGGCGGTAGGGGCGCGCCAGATCTTTGGCCATTTGGGCGACAGCCTTGGGTGTGCGGACGCCGGCCACGACGTCTTCTCCCTGGGCATTGATCAGGTATTCGCCGTAGAAAACGTTTTGACCGGTGGCGGGATCACGGGTGAAGGCGACGCCGGTGCCGGATTGGTTCCCGGTGTTGCCGAAGACCATGGCTTGGATGTTGACGGCGGTGCCCCATTCCCCGGGGATGCCGTACTTCCGGCGGTAAACCTTGGCGCGGTCGTTGTGCCAGGATCGGAAGACGGCTCCAATGGCTCCCCAGAGCTGATCGCGCGGGTCTTGGGGGAAGTTTTTGCCAGTGCGTTCCCGGATGAGTTTTTTGAATTCGGCAACGATGGCTTGTAGGTCTTCGACGGTGAGGCCGGTGTCGACCTGGACGCCGCGGGCCTTTTTGAAATTCTCGAGGATGGTGTCGAAAGGATCGTGGTGTTCATCTTCACGCGCGACAACGCCCATCACGACGTCGCCGTACATTTGGAGGAAACGCCGGTAGGAATCCCAGGCGAAGCGCGGGTTGCCGGTTTTCGCTGCGATGGAGGCGACGACGGCGTCGTTGATTCCCAGGTTGAGGATGGTGTCCATCATGCCCGGCATGGAGTCCCGGGCTCCGGAGCGGACGGAGACGAGAAGGGGGTTGGCGACGTCGCCGAACTTCTTGCCCATGCTCGATTCGACCTTGGCCAGATTGAGTTCGACTTCGGCGCTGAGAGAAGCGGGATAAGAGTGCCGGTTCTGGTAAAAGTAGGTGCAGACCTCGGTGGTGATGGTAAAACCGGCGGGCACGGGCAGCCCAATGCGGCACATCTCCGCCAGGTTGGCTCCTTTTCCGCCGAGCAAGGGTTTCATGGTCCCATTGCCGTCGGCGTCGCCTGGGCCGAAGAAGTAGACCAGCTTCTGCGGGGCGGACGTTTTCTTGACCGTTTTTCTTTTCTTCTTTGCCGCGGACTTTTTCGCTGTTTTGGGAGCCATGGATCGAGTTCAGTCTAGATTGGCGCAGGGGCCCGGAATGGGCTGAGAACTGCGGAGGGCGGGCCGCCAATGGAGGGTGGTCCCGCCGGAGGCGCGCAAGGATAGCGAGATGCCCCTCCCTGTCAATGGCTTCCGAGAGCGCAATTCCGACACCCATTCTATGGTGCAGGGCCGGGCCCGCTTCCAGGTTGAGGGCTTCGGGCAATTTCGGAGTTTCCCGCCCGTGTCCGGCGGCTACGTTGCGGCGGGATGAAGACTGGGTTTTTGGACAAGCTGATCGCGCGGGTGGGGCGAGTCGATCCTGAGGAGATCCAGAGTTCTTTGGGCCGCTTGGTCCGGGAGATGGGATTTCTCGAGAAGGTCTTCGAGGCTTTGCAGGAGGGGGTGATCGTCACCGATCCTGGCGGGACGATTAACTACATCAACCGGGCGGCCTGCGATTTCTTTGGTGTGGAAGCCGAATCGACGCTGGATCACGGGATCGCCGGTCTGATCCGGGGGCTGGACTGGGAAGGCTTGACGGGAGCTGGAGAGGTGGTCACACGGGACCTTGAGATCTACTATCCGGAGAACCGTTTTTTGCAGTTCTATCTGGCTCCGATGGAAGGGGAACTGGCGACGGGTGACGAGACCCGGCGGCTGGGCTATGTGATGATCTTTCACGACATCACCGCCACACGGAAGCAGACGGAGCGGAAGATCGAGTCCGAGAAACTGACTTCGCTGACGCTTCTGGCGGCGGGGGTGGCGCATGAGATCGGCAATCCCCTGAACTCGCTGAACATCCATTTGCAGCTCATCGAGAAGAAACTGCGCAAGCGCGCCCCCAAAGTCTTGGCCAGCGACGTGGGGGAACTGCTTCAGGTGGCTCGCGGGGAAATCGCCAGGCTCGACGCCATTGTCACGCGGTTCTTGCATGCCGTTCGTCCGACCCGGCCGCGGCTCGAACCCACCGACGTCAACCGGATCATCCGGGAGTCGATGCACTTTTTCGACAAGGAGTTGGCGGCCCGCGGGATCCAGGTGCGTCTGGAGTTGTATTCGCATCTCCCGGCGCTGCCCCTCGATCCGGAGCAGATCAAGCAAGCTTTTTACAACATCATCAAGAACGCGATGGAGGCGATGCCGGCGGAGGGAGAGTTGTCTGTGCGCAGCGACCTGAACGACGCGGAGGCGACGATTGCGTTTTCCGATACGGGAGAAGGGATTACTCCGGAGAGCATGGGCCGCGTCTTTGAACCCTATTTCACCACGAAGCCGACGGGCTCAGGGTTGGGCCTATTGATCGTGCGGCGCATTGTGCGCGAACACGGCGGGGAGATCGAGATTCTCAGCCGGAAGAGCGGAGGAACGCGTTTGGTGGTGCACCTGCCTTTGGGACATCGCCAGATCCGGTTTCTTCCGCCTGAAACGGCGGCTGGCTCGAAGGCGGCCCCTGCCGCGATACCGGCGGGTTCAGTCCCGGCGGAGGCATCCACCTGATCTGGGACACCGCGCGGCGCAGTTTGATTTACCGGAGCCATGGACGCCACCCTTTTGATCGTGGACGACGAGAAAAACACCCGGGACGGGCTGCGGCAATTTTTTGAAGATGACTACGACGTTTATGTGGCTGCGGGAATCGAGGAGGCCCTGACGGTGCTCCGCAACGACCGGGTCGATGTGATGGTGACGGACCTGCGTCTGGCCGGGGAGTCTGGGATGGATTTGATCGACGCGGCGTTGAAGCAGCCCCTTCCCCCCGTTTGCATCATGATGACCGCTTACGGTTCGGTGGACACGGCTGTGGAAGCCATGAAGCGAGGAGCCTACGACTTCGTCACGAAGCCCCTGAACGTGGACGAGTTGGAGATTCTCATCCGGCGGGCTCTGCGCGGCCGGGACGTCGAGCAGGAGAACCGGGTTCTGCGGCAGCAAGTGGATCGCCGCTACGGCTTGGACAATATTGTCGGATCGTCGGCGGTGCTGGAGCGGGTCTTGGACGTGGTCCGGCAGGTGGCTCCGACGCGGGCGACGGTTTTGATCGAGGGCGAGAGCGGCACGGGCAAGGAGTTGGTGGCCCATGCCCTACATCATCTCAGCGGCCGTCCCAAGGACCGGCTCATGATCGTCCATTGCGCTGCGCTTTCGCCACAATTGTTGGAGAGCGAATTGTTTGGGCATGAAAAAGGGGCGTTCACAGGGGCCACAGAGCGGAGGATCGGCCGGTTCGAGGCGGCGGACGGAGGCACGCTTTTTCTGGACGAGATCGGGGAGATCGATCCGGCCACCCAGGTGAAGCTGTTGCGGGCGCTGGGGGAGAGGAAGATCGAGCGCGTGGGGGGCAATCGCAGCATCGAGATCGACGTGCGGCTGATCGCTGCGACGAACCGCAATCTCGCTCAGCGGGTGAAGGAGGGGGCGTTTCGGGAGGATCTTTACTATCGCTTGCGGGTGATCACGATCACCATGCCTCCGTTGCGGGATCGGAAAGGGGATATCGCGGCCTTGACGGCGGGATTCCTCCGGGAGTTCGCCGCGCAGCACGGCCGGCCCACGCGCGAGCTGACTCCGGAGGCAATGCAGTGTCTCGAATCCTATGATTGGCCGGGAAATATCCGCGAATTGCGGGGGGCCATCGAGCACGCCGTGGTTTTGGGAAGCGGCCCCAGGATCACGCCGCGGCATTTGCCCCCGGAAATCCGGGACGCGGGAGGAGCGGGCGAGCGCTTTGGCGGTGGTCTGGGCAAGATTGCTCTTGATGCGCCGGGCGATTTCAATTTGCATAAAGTCGAGCAGAGGTTCATCTCGGGGGCTTTGGAAGCGACCAAGGGCAACCGGACCGACGCGGCGAAGCTCTTGGGCATCAGTCGAAGAACCCTCCAAAGAAAGCTGAAATCGCTCGACCTCGCGGAAGAAGGTTGTTGAATGGGGGCCTTCCGAGATTTCTCACCCTATGGCCACGACAAGCTATTCACCCGACTCCCAGTTGACTACTGGGATGATCATCCGGCGCGTGCTCTTCATCGCGCTGACGCTGGGACTGGCGCTCTACCATTTGTTTTTGAACTTTCGCGGTCTGAGTCATGAGCAAGGGATCGACCAAGCCCAGATCGCCCGGGAGGTGGGCCGGGGCAACGGATTTGCCACCAAGTTCATCCGGCCAGCGTCCTTAAGCCAGGTCAATTCCTACCGCGAGGATGCCGGGCTGGACAATCCCGAGGCTTCATTGTGGGGGTTCCAGGACATTTATCATGCGCCGCTCAATCCGCTGCTGAACTCGGTTTTTCTTCGAGCCTTCAAAGGGAAATGGGCATTCGAGACGGCCAACCCGGAGGACGACAGCGTGTATTTTCTGGACCGGGTCATCGCGGCGGTCTCGATGCTGATGCTCTTTGGGGCGATGGGGGTGACCTATCTCTTGGTGGGGAGGATCTTCGACGGCAAGATCGCCGGAGTGACCGTGTTGCTGATGGGGCTGTGTTCGCTCATGTGGGACATGAGTCAATCCGGCCTGCCGCAAATGCTGATGTTGTTCTTGGCTTCGTTCGCCTTCTATTTTCTCTACCGGGCAGTGGAAGCTCAGCAGGAGGAAGCCCTGCCCACTGTGTGGCTGGCGCTGGCCGCAGGATTCCTGGGGCTTCTGGCCCTTTCGCACTGGATTACCGTTTGGGTGTTTCTGGGAGTGTTGGTCTTTTCCGCGTTGTATTTCCGCCCGCGAGGTATGATGGCGGTGGTCTTGCTCGGAGTCTTCGCTGTGGTGGTGGCGGCCTGGGGCTGGCGGAACTACAAGGTGTGCGGAAATGTTCTTGGATCGGGGATCTTCCTGCTGAAGGCGGGCTTGGCCGAGGGTTCGGAGTCCGTGATTTTCCGCAACTTCACACCGGGCGCACAGTTCTTCGAGACCACCGGTCTTTTTTCCAAGCTGATGGTGAACTCGTTGATTCAGATCGAGGACCTCTACTCGCTGCTGGGCGCCATCGTCGTGGCTCCCCTCTTTTTCTTAAGCTTGCTGCATCCCTTCAAACGGCGTGAGATCGCCGATTTCCGGTGGTGCCTTCTGGCGATGTGGATCGCGGCGGTGATCGGCATGACCATTTACGGTCTTCCTCAGAAGGAGATGGACGCCAATCAGCTCCACATCCTTTTTGCTCCGTTGATGGCCGCATACGGTTTGGCCTTCCTAACGGTGGTGTGGAACCGGATCGGCTTTGAGACGATGAATCCGCTGGTCACCCAGGGTCATTTCATCATCGTGTGTATCCTCAGCGCCATCCCGTTGCTGTTGCCTATGCCCAGAAACATCCGGGCCGACTTGACGCGGGACAAGAGATTCCGGGCCAACTGGCCGCCCTATTATCCGCCGAGCCTGGCTTTGCTGGGGACGTTTACCGACGAGAAGGAGGTGCTGGTTTCGGACTTGCCCTGGGCTGTGGCCTGGTACACCGATCGGCCCTCACTCTGGCTTCCCCGCGACATCCAGCAGTTCAACGACTTGCGCGGCTACAGCGCGGAACGAGGCACTCCCTTTGCAGGCTTGTTGCTGACGCCGGTCACTCTGGATGGGAGGATCAGCAGCGGGATTTTCGACGGCGAGTACGCGCCGTGGAAGGAAGTGATCCTCTACCCGCAGGGAGCCAACCTGAACCTGGACACGTTGCGGGAGGTTCCAACCTTCCCCTTCACCCAATCGACGCCCGTGCTAGGCGATCTGATGTATCTCTTTTCGGATACGCCGCGCTGGGCTGAACGCTGAGGCCCCCTCCCTTGTCGGAATACCCATAGGGGCCGCGGGCGGCCGGGAGGTCGAAACGCCTCTTGCGCTGATCCCGGTTCCCACACAAGGGTATGAGTTCCATGGCTCGTCAGACCAAAAAGACGCAAGAGGAGGACTTGAGTTTTGAACAAGCTCTCGCACGGCTGGAGGAGCTTGTGGAGTCGCTGGATTCCGATGAATTGCCTTTGGAAGATCTGGTGCGGCGTTACGGCGAAGGGATGAACCTCCTCAAACACTGCCAGGGACAACTCGAAAACGCCCGTCAACGCATCGAGACCATCGGAGCGGAACTTGGTGAAGGGAACGGCGAAGCCGAAGGCGAGGAAAGCGACGACGGAGCGGCGCTGGCGCCCGGCCACCATGACGATGAGATCCGACTCTTCTGACCCATCCCGGCCGGAGGAGGGGGCGGCATCGTTTGCTGCGACGATACGGTCGCCGGCAGACGTCAAAGCCCTTCCCGAGCAATGCCTTCCCGAACTGGCGGCGGAGATCCGTCGCGAGCTGATCGAGACGCTGGCTCTCACCGGCGGGCATCTGGGGCCCAATCTGGGGGTGGTCGAACTGACGATCGCCCTGCACCGCGTTTTCGACACGCCCAAGGACAAGCTCGTTTTCGACGTCAGCCATCAGGGTTACGTCCACAAAATGCTGACGGGACGCTGGCCGCGCATCGACTCGATCCGGCAGTACGGGGGCCTAAACGGTTTCCTCTTGCGGACGGAGAGCGAGCACGACTGCTACGGGGCGGGTCATGCGGGCACCGCCCTGTCTTCGGCGCTGGGTATGGCGGTGGGCCGGGATTTGGCCCAAGGAGACGAGCACATCGTGGCGGTGGCGGGGGACGCCGCGTTCACCTGTGGGCCCACATTTGAAGCCCTCAACAACATTGCGACGGCGACGCGGCGTTTCATCGTCGTGCTTAACGACAATGAATGGTCTATCGATCGCAATGTCGGGGCCATCGCCAAGTACTTCAATCAGCTCACCACCAGCGATGCCTATGCCAGTATCCATGACCGCGCCGTGGGATTTGTGGAGAGGATCGCGGGCAAGTCGGTGCGGCGTTTCGTGAGCAAGGTCGAGGAAGGAGCCAAGCACCTGTTGTTGCCCAGCGTCTTGTTTGAAGAGTTTGGGCTACGCTATTTTGGACCTATCGACGGCCACGATCTTCCTCTGCTTCTGCGCAGCTTCGAGTTTCTCAAGAAGCAGAACGAGCCGGTCATTTTGCACATCATGACCGAAAAGGGACGCGGCTACGAGCCGGCCTTGCGGAACCCCGGCAAGTTCCACGGTTTGGGCAAGTATAAAGTGGAGACCGGGGAAACCGCGGCGAGCGAAAAGCCGACCTATTCCCAAGTGTTCGCGGCGGCGTTGACCCGGTTTGCCAAGGAGGACCCCAAGATCGCGGCCATCACCGCGGCGATGCCGGGCGGCACAGGCTTGGCTCATTTTCAGAACGAGGTTCCGGAGCGCTATTTCGATGTGGGGATCGCGGAGGAACACGCCGCGCTTTTCGCCTGCGGGTTGGCGGTGCAAGGATTCAAGCCGTTCCTCACGATTTATTCGACGTTCATGCAGCGGGCTTACGATATGCTCATTCATGACATCGCCGTCCAGAATCTCCCGGTTCGCCTTTGCATGGACCGGGCAGGATTGTCGGGCGACGACGGGCCCACTCATCACGGCCTTTTCGACATCGGGTACTTGCGGCACATTCCGAATTTCGTGCACATGCAGCCTCGGGACGAGCGGGAGTTCGTGGATATGCTTTGGACCATGACGCATTACGAGGGACCGGTCGCGGTGCGCTATCCGCGGGGCAACGGGCCGGGCTCCGTGCCGCGGGAGGAACCTCAGTTGTTGGAGATCGGGCGCGCGGAGGTGGTGCGGGAGGGAACGGAGGTGGCCCTGTTCGGCTTGGGGACCATGTTTGAACTCGCGGAAGATGCCCACCGGCGACTGGAGGCGGAGGGGATATCCGCAGCGCTCATCAATCCGCGGTGGATCAAGCCCTTGGACACGGGGACGATCGAGCGCTTTGCGGGCAACTGCCGGGTGCTCGTCACCTTGGAGGATCACGTGCTGCACAACGGATTTGGCTGTGCGGTTATGGAGCATCTGGCGGAGCGAAGAATCCACACGCCAGTGGTGCGCATCGGCTGGCCGGATCAGTTCATCGAACACGGCTCGGTCGCGGTGCTGCGAGAGAAGCATGGGCTCACTGTGGACGCCTTGCTGGGCCGGTTAGGCCCGTTGCTGGGCCGTTCCTGGAAGGGCGCTCCGGCTGAAGTGAATCGCTGACCGCCGGGGGCGAGTCTGCCGCGGAACCCGGAAGTGTTTAGCGCCTTGATCTTTGGTGCGCGGAAGCGGCTTCCTCTTGGCGGGTTCGCCCCATGACGTCGCCCATGCGGGCGTAGAGTTCATTGCCGGCCCGGGTATGCTCCGCCAGGTCCGGAGCCAGTTCTATGCGTCCTGCCTCGAAGAAGGTGAGCACTGAGGAGCCGCCGAAGCGGAAATAACCTTTCTCCATTCCTTTGGCGACAGGACGGCCGGCCGGCCCGGTTTGGACGATGCTTCCGACGCAGGTGGCTCCAATTTCCATGAGCAGAACTTCCCCGAAGAGATCGCTTTGCAGACGGGTAACCATCCTGCGGTTTTGCCAGAGATAGGCAAGGCTGCGGCGCAGGGCCAGCGGGTTGACCGAATACAGCTTGCCACGAATCTGGCGAGGCCTGCCGGGAACACCAGGGACCGGGTAATGGAAGCGATGGTAGTCCACGGGACACAGGCGAGACAGAACGAGGGTTCCGGAGGCGTAACGGCGAGCTGCTTCCGGGTCTCCGAGCAGCGCCTTCAAGTCGAAAAGCTGTCCTTTGACGAAGACGGAGGGGGTATCGGAGAGATTCGGGAATCCGAGATGCCTGCCGTCCGCGGGAAATACTGCGTGGCCTGGATGCGGATCGACGGGGCGGGTTTCGGGTCGAAGCGGGCGGGCAAAAAAGGCGTTGAAGCTTGGGAACGCTTCAACCGGGTCAAGGAACTCCGAGGCGTCGATTGCATAGCGCTCGACGAAGGCCGGGATGCGTTTGCGGCTGGCGGGGCGGTCCATGCGCCAGCCATAGAACCGGGAGAACGCGGGATGCCGCACCACGAACCGGAGGAGGAGCCGGCCCGGGGCCGTTTCATAAGTCCACCGCAGCCAGGCTTCGCCATAAACGGGCTCGGTTTCCATCCGGCCAGTGTAGCGATGGAAATACTGGATGGGTTCGGGGCCGGCCATGGGGACGGGACCTCCCTGGGTTGTGCTGGGGCAGCGGCACGATCTTATGCAGCGGCTTCCACTTTGGGTGAATCCGTCAGGCGGACCTGGCGTCGCCTGGAAACGTGGGTCCTACGGTTTGGTGGGATCCGGGTTCGCAGGACCGGGCAAGCCGCCTTCTCCTTCTCCCGCGTCATCGCCGGAGCCTAGTGGGCGGAAGACTACGGCGTGTTTCTCGTAGCTGAGTTCCGCTCCCGAAAGGGTGGCCATGTAGTCGAGCAGGGCTGTCAAGGGGACATCTGTAAGGGAAAGGCTAAAGCGGGCATTCCGGATTTCCGGAGGAACGAGCAGGACGAAATTCGCCTGGGCGGAGGCGTTTCCAAGTTCTTCCAACTGTTTTCGCACGACTTCGACGGCTTCCTCTAGGGTGACATCCTCCAAGGCCAGGCTGGCGACCTTAATTGCCGTCAGGCGGTCTTCGAGTTTCACAGCGGCGCCTTCCTTCTCCGCGAGACGGATCTGGGCCAGATAGTAGTCTACGGAGGCATGCCGGTTGACCCGGGTCCGGATGGCCTGGAACATCCTTTTGGCTGTGACCAGATCGCCCTTGTTCAGAGCCTCTTTTCCGGCTGCGAACAGCTTCTGGATGGACGGTTGACTCGAAGCGGCCTCTGCGTCCCGGGCTCTGGTTGCGCTCGCCGTGCCGGTCTGGCAGGGCGCGGTTGTGGACCAGAGCGAGAGACCGGCGCACAGGAGAAGGGTGTGCTTCATATGAAACAATAAACCGGCGTCCACGGTCTGCAAGGGCCGCTCAGGGCGGCCTGCGGGCGGCGGCTAACCCACATTTCTCATACAGTTTCGTTTTCATTCTTGGAGGCGGAACCCCGTACTCTCCAATCCTTAAAGGCATTGGGGTTAACCCGGGCCGCCGAAGGGCTGCCTGCAGCGCTCTTGACGGCCGGCGGTGGATGTTTACTTTCGGGCTTCGGCGCCGGGTCCGAACCCGTGCACGAGGTTTCCCAATCGCATGGCATGGGTTCGGCAAGGACAAATCGGCACACGCCGAATCAGACTCGTGGTCCTGGCGGCCAAGGTGGCCTCTCAGGCAGTCCGATTGTACTCGAGGGGAAGTTGCATCCTCCAATCGCGCCCAGTGCTCGAACTCCGCCCTTTCGAATCCAATGAACCACCGGACTCTATTCTCCTTCGCCGCCGGGCTCGCCTGGCTCAGCCTCTGCGCCCCGCTCACGGGTCAGACGATCTACGAGCAAATGAAGGTGAGGAGTCCGACCCCGACCCCGAATCACTTGACCACACTCCGCTATGGGGCAGGGAAATTCCTCGCCTTGGGCGAGTCGGCGACCATCTTGAGCAGCGACGATGGCGTGGACTGGACGGCGCACGTTTCAGGCTACACCCGATCCCTTTCCGACATTGCTTTCGGAAACGGCGTCTTCGTGGTGTGTGGGGCGGACTCGGGCACGGTGCTCACGAGCGCTGATCTGGAGACGTGGGTGATTTCGCGGCCTGCGGGGGTCCCCTTCAATTGCTGGGGGATCACCTTTCATGACGGGCGCTTCTATCTGTGCGGGTCGGAAGGTACAGTGGCTTCCAGCGCCGACGGAGTGCAGTGGGAGGAATCCGATACGGGTTTAACCTCCGATCTTGAGGATATTGTTTTCGCGGGTGGGCAGTTCATCTGCGTTGGGGCGGACAACAGCATCGTGACCAGCCAGGACGGGGAGCAATGGACGCTGCGGCCAACGGGCATCCCGCTGCAAGGGCTCAAGGACGACTTTTTGTCGGTGAGCTGGCTCAACAGCCTCTATGTCGTGGGCGGGAAGGACGGGACCGTCTTGACCAGTCCGGACGGAATCGATTGGACGCTCCGGGAGTACAGCGAAGGCAACGATTGGTTTTACGGCGGAGTTTACCAAGATGGCTTTTACTACCTGACCGGCCGGCAGGGCAGGTTGCGGAAGACGACAGATTTTACCGGCTGGGACACGGTGCAGACCGCGGACCCCGCCGACAACGACATTTACGGGATCGTGAGTCAAGGGGGGATCACCGTCGCCGTCGGGAGAAGCGGCACGATCAACACCAGTCCTGATTTGGCGAACTGGACTTCGCGGAAGGGGGGTTTCTCCCAAAGTTTTAGCGGCTTGGCCTTTGGCGACGGTCTGTTCGTGTCCACTGATTTTGACGGCGTCATCCGGACGAGCATGGACAGCGTCGAGTGGACCGGCGTGTTCACCATGCCCAATGGAACAGGGTTGAGCGACGTTTTCTATGGCGACGGGAAGTTCGTGGGGGTCTCGTCGAGCAGTGAAGTGACCCAGAGTATCGACGGGATGCTCTGGTCGGTCCCTGTCAAACAGTTCGATGGGTTTCCCGGCATCCAGGGGGTGCGCTTTGCCAATGGCCGCTGGTTCCTCTTCGGGAGAGACGGCCTGCTGCGCAGCAGCGCCAACTTGTCGAACTGGACGGTGTCCGACGTCCAGCCAGCGGAAGAGATTCTGGACCTGACATTTGCCAACGGCGTCTACGTCGCTGCCGGCGCGAACGGTTCGATCTTCACCAGTATCGACGGCTTCGCCTGGGAGGCCCGGCAGAGTGGAACCAATCACACGTTGTATGCGATCGCTTACGGGAACGGACGGTTCGTAGCCGGCGGCTCCGGCGCAGCGATGGTAACCAGCCTCAATGGCATCGACTGGACTTCCGATGGGGTGGGCTTTCCCCCGTCCAATACGATTTCCCTTTTCCATCGAGAGGGCCAGTTCGTGGCCTTCGGCAGCCTGGGTCAATTGGGGTTGAGTGTCGACGGCAAGCAGTGGGACGTCCTCAACTTGGGCGTCCTGGCCAACGTAACTGGCTTTGCCGAGGGAAACGACCGGCTCGTCGCCGCCGGGTCCAACGGAGTGATTCTCAGCACCGATCCGTTGCTGGAATACAGCCTAACGCTGTCGTGGGAGGGCGCCGGGTCGGTAACAAGCGATCCACCGGGAACGGCCTTCAGGCAGGGGACCGTCATCACCTTGACCGCTGCCCCGGGGGAGAATCACAGCTTCTTGGGATGGGGTGGAGCCGCCTCGGGGAATGCGAATCCGCTCACCATCGTCATGGATTCCGACAAGACCGTGAGCGCGGTTTTTCAGTTGGCGCTCACTGGATATGCTTTATGGAGGGTCTCGGAATTCACGGCCGCCGAGCGGAACGACCCGGGAATCAGCGGGCCTTCCGCGGATCCAGACGGCGACGGCTCCCCTAACGTGATGGAGTATCTCGGTGGGACTCCGCCCAAGGAGGCCGGCGGCGCTGCCTTCACGAGCGCCGGTTCCGCAAGAATCGGCAACACGGATTATCCGGTGCTGACCTACGTGAGGCGAAAAGGAATCACCGACGTCTCCGAGCGCGTCGAGGTATCCAACGACCTGTTGTCCTGGAGGTACAATGGAGACGGCGGCGGCCAGAACTACTCTGCGGTTTACAACCTCATCGACGCTTCCGGCGATCGTGAAGCAGTCTCGATTCGCGCGCTCGCGCCAGCCCGTTCAGGGGCGCCCGTCTTCCTTCGTTTGAGAGTGGCTTACCCCTGATGCCGCACGGACTCCCGGTTTGCTGGCTTTGCACTCCGGGCCGGATGCGCCGGCGGGAAGGTTTGGATCCCGCCGGACGTCATTCGAGGCCTTGCTCCGGCTCGATGAAAAGTGTTTTTCGCGAACAGCGCCGGTTTCTTTTTGTGGGTTCGCTCTCGACAGAGGGCGGGGGGCGGCGGGATGCTGCGGTATGGGAATGGCCGTTTATGCGGGGACTTTCGATCCGGTGACCAAGGGCCACCTGTGGATGATTAAACAGGGGGCGGCATTGTTTGGACGATTGGTCGTTGCGGTAGGGGAGAACCCGGAAAAGAAAACGACTTTCAGCGAGGCCGAACGCGTGGGGTTGCTCACCGAGAGCGTGCGGGAGGCGGATATTCCCGGGGTGGAGATCGCGGCTTTCGAAAGGCAGTATCTGGTGGAGTACGCCCGCTCGATGGGGGCCCGCTACATGCTGCGGGGAATCCGCAGCGGGGCGGACTATGAGTATGAGCGCGTGATGCGGCACATCAATGAGGATCTGTGTCCGGAGATCATCACCGTGTTTCTCATGCCGCCGCGGCACATTGCCGAGGTGAGTTCCAGCTTGGTGCGGGGCATGGTGGGCCCGAAAGGCTGGGAAGGGACGGTGGAGCGCTTCGTGCCGCATTGCGTGCTCGAGGCCTTCCGGAGGCGCGGGGTGGGGATGGAGCAGGAGGAAAGCAAGCCGTTTTCGGGGTGACGGCGGTGGGAATTGGGTTGTCAATCCACCGCGATCCGGTTTGGTAGCCGACGCACTTTCGATTCTTGAATTCCTTTGCTCATGGACTCTACGGACGCCCCTGATCCCCATGTTGCCGGTAGGGGCCAGCGAGGCTTTCCGTCCCGCAGGAAGACGTTCTTTCTACGGCTGATCAGCACGCTCGTGCTGTGGGGCTTGGTGGTGGGGGGCTTGGTGCTCAACTGGAGTTGGCTGGCCTTTGCACTCATCGCGTTGGTGGCTGTGTTGGCGCTTCTGGAGTGTCTGCGCCTTTTCGGAGTGGAGAGGCATCCGGCGCTGCATCATTGGACGGTGGGAATGGGCGTGCTCTATCTGTCGGCCACCTTCCTTTACAGCCGCCAGGAGAACGTCTACTTCGCCCACCTCGACATTTTCTTTGTGGTGCTCCACGTGATCGGGGCCTTTGTGGTTACGCTGTTCCATCCGCTGGCCGGCCGGGAGACCCTGGAGCGGCTCACTGGAGCGGTTTTCGCCTTTCTTTACATTCCGTTCTTTTTCAACTTTCTCATCAGGATTCTCTACTTGGACTCGGCGCGCGAGTTGAGCGGCGGAAACGGCAGCGTCTACCTGTTGTTTCTGGTGGTGACCACCAAGTTCACGGACATGGGGGCCTATGTGATCGGTTCCTGGCGGGGAAAACATCCAGCGGTTCCTGGGATCAGCCCGGGCAAGACTTGGGAAGGTTTCGGGGGAGCCTTTCTCGGGGCCCTGGTGGGAGCGATCGGGGTGCTGTTGTTATTCCGGGGCCGGATGTTTCCGGTGACTCCCCCGCACGCGGTGTATTTGGCATTGCTCTTGGCCGTCGCGGCCATTCTCGGAGACTTGGCGGAGTCCGTTCTCAAGCGTTGTGCGAAAGTGAAGGATTCCGGCAACATGCTTCCGGGCATCGGGGGGGCGCTGGATCTCATCGACAGCCTGTGTTTCACCGCGCCGGTGCTCTATCTTTATCTCAACCTGCTGCTGGACGGAGGGAACGCGACACCGTGACCGGAGCGCGTGACCCGGAGGGGAATCCTCCGCGCCGCCGCCGGGTGGTGGTGCTTGGCTCGACGGGTTCCATCGGAGCCAGCGCGCTCAAGGTGGCGAGGGAGATTCCCAGCCGGATGGAGATTGTGGGTTTGGCGGCCAACTCCCGGGACGACATTCTCCTGAGCCAGGTCCGGGAAACCGGGGTTCGGCAAGTGTGCCTGGCCGATCCCGAGGCGGCGGCGAGAATGCGGCTGGCGGAACCGGGAATTGAGGTTCTGGAGGGCAGCGAAGGCCTGCGGAGACTGGCCACGGCTCCGGAAGCCGATTTGGTTCTCGTGGCCATTGTCGGCACGGCGGGACTGGATCCGGCTCTCGCCGCCATGCAGGCGGGCAAGGATTTGGCGGTGGCGAGCAAGGAGATCCTGGTGATGGCCGGGGAGGAGGTGATGGAGAGAGCGCGGAGCTGCGGCGTCCGGGTCTTGCCGGTCGACAGCGAGCACAACGCCATCTTTCAATGTTTGGAGGGCTGTAAGGATGGGAAGAGCGTGCGGCGCATCATTCTCACGGCGTCGGGCGGACCGTTCCGGGAATGGCCCGCGGAACGCTTGCAGAAGGCGACCTTGGAGGAAGCCCTTCAACATCCGACCTGGGAGATGGGACGCAAGATCACCATCGATTCCGCAACCCTCTTCAACAAGGGATTGGAAATGATCGAAGCCCATTGGCTTTTCGGGGCGTCCATGGCTCAGATTGACGTTGTGGTTCATCCTCAGAGCATCGTACATTCCATGGTCGAGTTCGTGGACGGCTCGGTTTTGGCCCAGTTGAGTCATTCGGATATGTGCTTTCCTATCCAGTATGCCGTGACCTGGCCGGACCGGATCGAGAACCGGTTGGAGCCGCTGGATTTTTCTCAATTGGGCCGGCTGGATTTCGAGGCCCCGCGCGAATCGGACTTTCCCGCGTTGCGGTTGGCGCGTTGGGCCGGGGAGACCGGTGGGACGTTGCCCGCGGTGCTCAACGCCGCCAATGAAATCGCGGTGCAAGCATTCATCGAGGGACGGATCCGGTTCCCGGGGATTTGGGAAACGGTCGAGGCCGTGATGACCGCCCATCAGACCATGACGCACCCGTGTTTGGAAGAGATTCTGCAGGCGGACGCCTGGGCCCGCAGCGAGGGGGAGAAAGTGGTGAACGTTAGGGTTTCCAAGGGTCAATGACGGCTTTGGACACACGCAACTGTTCGACGTCTTCGAGGGCCTGAGGCGTTTCGCGGAGCGAATACGTTCCTCCGATCATATCTTGCCAGGGCACACGCGGGGACAGGCGCGCCATCAGGGACATGCCGCGGTGGAAATGGGTGAACTCGCTGCCCCAGCAACCGCGCACTTCGAGGTGTTTCCGGTTGATATGATAGTGGGGATGGATCTGCACGGGACCGTTGTCGGTGTACTGACCGGCGACGACGTAAACGCCGCCGTCCCGCGTCATTTCCATGCCTTCCGGGATGGCGGCGGGATTTCCCGTGGCTTCGATCGTCACATCGGCTCCACGACCGCCGGAGAGTTCCCGGACGGAAGCGACTCGTTCGGCCGGGTCGAGCCGGCGAATGTCAAAGACGGCATCCGCTCCGAAACGCTGCGCCAGGATCAGCCGGTTTTCGGGTGCGCCGAGGACGATGACCCGGCCGGCTCCGGAGGCGGCGGCAAAGGCGGCGGCGCAGAGGCCCACGGGGCCGCAACCCTGCACGGCTACTGTGTCGCCCAGCCGGATTCCAGCGCGCTCGACGGCATGGAAGGCGGTGGGCATTCCGCAGCCTCCAGCGATGTAGGTCAGCGGGTCCAGGTCTGGAGGCAGCCGGAGGATCAAGACGCCGGGGAGCAGGTGAATGAACTCGCTCCAGCCGCCGAGAAGGCCGTCCTCGGTTCCGTAGGTGATGCCGTAGACCCGGCGTTCGGGACAACGAGTCGCGGTTTTGGCCACCAGACAATGCCAGCAGCGCCCACAGGTCCGATGGACATCGAAAAAAGCGGTGACCTCGCCCGTTTGGAAGGGAAGGCCTTCGGCATCGCGGAGTTCACCGCAGATCTCGACGATCTCTCCGACGCTGACGTGGCCTGGGGTGAGGGGATAAGGGACACCGGAGAGGCGCCCGTGGAAGAGGTGGCAATCGGTGCCGCACACTTCGCTGTAGAGGGTGCGCAGGAGAGCGGATCCGGGCTCGAGAGAGGGAATTGGGGCTTCCCGGACGACGATCGGACCGTCTGGTTTCTCGATCACAGCGAGGCGAGAGCTGGAAGGCATGGCGGGGAGGGCAGGCTGCGCCAGGGAGCATGGAGGTCGCTGACCGTCGATACAATGACGCTTTCGCGTGGATGGAGAAAGAGGAGGCCGGGAGGCTGCGGGCGGCAGGCGGTGGGAAGATGTTGGGAAAACCGTGTTGACTCCCCGGCGGCAAAGCGGGTTGGATACGGCGTCCAAACGCGCAATTGCTCATGAGCGAAAAGAGAATCAACATCGCCATCATCGGGCTTGGGTTCGGAGCCGAATTCATCCCCATTTACCAACGCCACCCCCTGGCCAATCTCGTGGCGGTGTGCCGCCGGGACCAATCGGAGTTGGACCGGTGCGCCGACGAATTTGGGATCCCGAAGCGGTTCACTCGTTACGAGGAACTCTTGGAGGACCCTGAGATCGATGCGGTGCACATCAACACTCCCATTCCGGAGCATGCCCCTCAGACCATCGCCGCGTTGCATGCGGGGAAGCATGTGGCCTGCACCGTGCCGATGGCCACGAGCGTGGAAGACTGCTTGGAAATCATCCGGCTGAGCGGGGAGCGGGGGTTGAAATACATGATGATGGAAACGGTGGTCTACAGCCGGGAGTTTCTTTTCGTGAAGGAGTTGTATGAGAACGGCGAGCTGGGGCAGATTCAATTCCTGCAAGCGAGCCACCAGCAGGACATGGATGGATGGCCCAGTTACTGGCCCGGACTGCCTCCCATGCATTACGCCACGCATTGCGTGGGGCCCTGCCTCGGGCTGACCCGGGCGCGCGCGGCGACGGTATCGTGTTTTGGATCAGGCCGGATCCGGGAAGAGTTGATCGCGCACTACAAATCGCCCTTTGCCGTGGAGAGCGCCCACGTCAAGTTTCACGGGTCGGAACTGTCGGCGCGGGTGTATCGCTCCTTGTTCGACACGGCGCGGCAATACCGGGAAAGCTTCGACGTTTTCGGTTCGAAGAAAAGCTATGAATGGCCGCTGGTGGAGGGGGAACAGCCGGTGCTGCATACGGCGAAGAAGCCGGAACCGGAAATACCGGAGCGGGTGACCGTTCCGGACTACGGGCATTTGTTGCCCAAGGAGATAGCCATGTTCACGACGAGAGGCGTCTATGATTCGGATGAGCACCAGCATTTGTCTTTCACCCAGGGAGCGGGACACGGAGGTTCGCACCCGCATTTGGTTCATGAGTTTCTCAGCGCCCTGACGGAGGACCGCGATCCGTTTCCGCACGCAGCGGAATCGGCTAACTGGACCTGTGTGGGCATCCTGGCGCACGAATCGGCAATGGAAGGAGGCCTCTTGAAAGAGCTGCCGCCGGAAACGCTGGAGTAGGAGGGATTGTCAGGGAGCCTCTTTTTCGCGGCATTCGCGGCGCTCGTGGCGGTGCAGGAGGAATGCGGCCGTTCCCCAGAGCAGGATGGGGGCGGCGGCGCTCAGGCCCAGGGCGAAGGCGGGATGTTCGATTCCGGCCGAGCCGACGGCGGCGAAGGCGAAGGCCATGGGGACGTTTCCGCAGGCCACGGCGATGGCGAAGCGCGGGAAGGGCATGCGGGTGAGGCCGGCCAGGCAGGCGACGACCTCTGAGAGGACGGGCAACCAGCGTGAGAGAGCGACGACCCAGCCTCCGGCGCGCTGGAAGAGGAGCTGACCCCTGGCGAGATCCTTTTTTCCCACGAGTTTTTCGGCGGCGCGTGGGCCGAGGGCGCGGCAGAGTCCGTAGGTGGTGAGGCCGCTGGCGATGGATCCGGCGGCTCCGATGGCGCCGCCCAATGCGGCTCCGTAGAGATAGCCGAGGGCGCTCATGACGGCGGTGGCGGGCACGGGGAGAAGCAGATCGCTGAGGAGCAGGGCCAGGGCGGCTAACCAGGCCCATCGGCCCGCTTGGTCAAGCAGGGAGCGGGCTCCCGCTTCCGAGAGCAGAAGCGCGGGATCGTTCTCCCGCAAAACAAAGGGAAGAGCGAGAGCCAGGAAGAAAAGAGCTAGAAACAGGGCAAGCCAGAGCAGGCGCATGGCGGGGATGTACTCGGGGGAGCCGGAATGCGCCAGCGGATGAGTGGGAGCGGCCAAGGTATACGGATTTTCGGGCTGATCGATTTTTTCGGTGATGCCGCGCGGGACTTGGTGGAAGGGTTGGCACGGCGCGAGGAGGGAGCGAATTGAAATTCGTCGCCGGAGGACGGTTCGGACGTGCCCCGGGAATGAGGCCGGGATCGTGAACCAGGGATTGAGATGACGGAGTCTTTGGAGTGCGCGGCTGCGCCGCGCTTTTCTCGGAGGCTGAAAGCGCCTGGGCTTGGGGACGGCGCTCCGCGCCTGGCGACAGGGGCGATGCTCGCCGCGGTCCAAGGGCCTCCGGCCTGAGATGACGCCATTCAACGCCAGGTTCCTGTCCCGATCGGTGGACAGGCAGTGCGGCGACGGTTCAAAAGGAGATTTCTTGCCGGAAAGGTGGACTGCTTCTGGCGGCGCTTGAACTTCGGCGGGTGGCTTTCGGTGAAGCCATGAGGGCGATGGACATGCCGATCGCGGATCGGTTCGCCAACCAATCACCACTCAAACGCCGCCGCCATGATCTCCTGTTCGGTGCGCGCAATTCCAAGAGCATTCGCATGGTCTTTCCAGCCTCTCACCGCATCCTTGACTTCCCCCAGAATCGCTTCCGCCGAGCGCGGCTTGAGCCTGAAGAAGGGAGCGACTTCCATCGCCAGGTCGAAGCTCAGCGCATTTTCGATTTCGGAGATGTTGAGACTCAGCCCGGCGCCATCGGGATCGGAATTCAGATCGTAGGCGGGAGAGAGAAGCCAACCGCTGTCCGTGAGCAGGAAACCGTGGTTCCGAAGATGATCATCGGTATTGTGCACCGCGACGGAGAAGGCGATGCGTCTCCAAAGTTCCTCAAGGTCCTTGGTGGCTTGCGCGCCATAACGGGTCAGAAACTCGACGAACTCCAAGTAGCTTGCGCCGGCAAGATGATCGTCCCCGTCTGTGTGTCCGAGCAGGGTCATCGCCGAAGCGAAGTGGAGGCGTTGCGCCCCGCCGCTCCCCGGGACGCGGTCGAATCGTCGGGTCATGAAAGTCCGATGACCGCCTCCGAAGCGATGCAGGCCGGCTGCCGCGACTCGCAGGCCGGCCTTGACGGCGAGTTCATGGATAAGCTTCTCCCACGCGGCCATATCGCGGGCATCGGTGCGTCCGGGGAACTTCGCGATCCAAAGATCACCCTCGCGATCCCTCACCCCTGCTTTCGGACGGGCGCCACCGATCGACGAGCCCGGCGCGATCAGGAGGTTGAGCCATTCGAGATAATGAGGGTCGGCATGGGCGGAGTCGTCCTGGATCTTCCAACTGGCGTGCTCGAGTTCCCGCAACGAGGTCCATGGCGGAGTGCGCATCGTGGATTCATTGCTCAGCCAATCATCGCCGCGTGCGCGTTCCTTGAATCTCAGGGCCCCGGAGCGCTGCGCGTCATGCACGCCGAGGAGGTAGTCGGTCTCCTGCAGCCGGCGCGCAGGGCGGCCGGCTTCGCGTGCCAGGGCCGCCTCCCTTCGTTGCATGAGAAGTCGCCCCCAGCGGTCCGGGGACGAGTCCAAGAACAACCCGAAGTTCAGCCGTTCTCCGGCATTCAGATACTGGGGACCACCGAAGAGTTGCAGGTCGGGATCAAGCTGTCGCACGGCGCCGCTCGCCACCCAGTCTTCGCCGTAGGAGAAAGAAAAAACCTCTCTCCCCCGGCTCAGCGAGGCGCGCAGGTGGCCCATCAGGGCCGGCGAGCCGAGATCCTGCCAGTCGGCCCAGACTTCAATGTTCCGGCTCATCGATTCTTCTTCGGAGCACGTCGCCGGGTTTCAGTGAGGCGGGCGTCTTCCAACTTGCGTCCCAGCACATCGTCGCCAGCCACCTTGGAGAGATCCGCCTCCAGGCCCAGCACGGCCAGGACCTGCAAGAGCTTCGCCAACGAGGCGCCTCCCGATCCATTCTCCATCAAGTGGAGGGTCGAGCGACTGATACCCGCCCGCTCCGCGACCTGTTCAGCGCTGAGCTGTCGCCGCAGCCGCGCCAATCGCAGATTCTCTCCCAGGTCGGCGACGAGACGCGCATGCTTAGGCAGCAGGTTGCTGGTTTCCCGTCCCATAAAGTACTATAGTTCATACGAAAGATCCACATTTTGTATGCTTAGTCAAACATTGTCGTCCGTGCCCTCCTGTGCTGTCAGCGCCGTTTTGGGCATCCCAGTCCTTGGCGCCATCTCGGTCCACAGACTGAAAGTGCTGCAGTTCCCTCCAATCCGGCGTGCCGTCGAGATCGAGATCATCATTCGCGTGAACAGAAGGCAGTGGAACCTCCACTATCTCCCATGCCTGCCGCCGCAGGTCCGCGTCCGGACTGTCATGAATCTTCTCCCGGCCCTTTTCCCCCCTTCGCCCACGACGGCGCTCCGCGCCTGGCGAGAGCGGTGATGCTCGCCGCAGTCCAAGAGCCTCAGAACTCCTGACCTATCGAGGGAGATCATGGACAGGGAGGAAAATCGCTGAGCCGAGGCGAGACCGTCTCTCGGCAGATGACGCCCTACTTGTGGGGCGGACACTCCTGTCCGCCGATGGAACCTCAAGAGTTCGCGGGCAGGAGTGCCCGCGCCACAAACCCTTCCAGCTCATCCAAATTCCTCGAGATCAGGAGTTCTGAGCCTCCGGCGATCCTTGACCGCTGTCGGGCCGGACTCGGACCGGGAGGAAGGTTGGAGGTGAGAAATATGGTTAGAATACCGAAAATGTATTCTCCTGAGCGAGGGAGGGTGTTCCTGCAGGGGTGGTAGAGAGTGAGCGTTGCACATCGGGGCAGGTGAGGATAGGGGGACAGGATGGCTCGTCCGGAAGTGAAACCGCTTGAGCCCGGGGAAGCCGCTTCCGCTGCCCGGGAAGCGATGCGCCGGGCGAAGTTCCCCATGCTGGCGACCTCGGATGGCGGTCAAGCCCGGGTGCGTCCGGTTTCGCCGGTGCGGACTGAGGGGTTCATTGTTTACGTGGCGAACTTGCGGTCTTATGGGAAGACTGCGGAGATCGCGGCCAACCCGAAAGTGGAGCTTTGTTACCTGGATCCGGATCACGACCAAGTGCGGATCACGGGGGATGCGGAAGTGGTGACGGACCGGGCCTTGCTCGAAGAGATCTGGACGGGCAATCCCCTGCTGCGGCAGTATCTCGGTTCCCTGGAGAATCCGGAATTGATCGTCTACCGGATCGTGCCGCGGAGGGTCCGCTTTATGCGGGAATGGGCGCTGGAGTATGTTGAGGTGGCCCTTGAGGATTGAGATCCCGGTGGGATCGCCTTCGGGGCAAAAGGAAGCCCTTCACACGCGGCGGCGGCTGTCTATGGGGATGGTGACCGGTCCATCGTTGACGAGGTGGATTTGCATGGAGGCTCCAAAGCGGCCGGTTTGCACGCGGCCGGGATCGAGCAGAGCGCGGAGTTGAGCGACGAAGGATTCGTAGAGGGGAACCGCGGTTTCGGGACGGGCTGCACCGATGTAGGAAGGGCGGTTTCCCTTCCTGGTGCTGGCGTGCAGGGTGAACTGGCTCACGACGAGGACTTCTCCGGCGGTTTCCTGGACGGAGCGGTTCATCACGCCGGCTTCATCGTCGAAGATGCGCAGGCGGGCGATTTTACCGGCGAGCCATTCCGAATCGGCGGGGTTTTCTTCCTGTTCGATCCCGAGGAGGACAAGGATGCCAGGGCCGATGCGGGCGGTGATGGAGCCCTCGATTTCGACGGCGGCTTCCCGGACGCGCTGGAGCAAGGCGATCATGAGCGGCGTCTTGGATGTGCGTCAGGGGGTTTATGCAAGATGGGGTTTAATGCGAGATGGAGAAACCGCGCGCCGCCGGGTCCGGCGGCCGTTCCCGGATTTCTTCCCGGCGGATGTGACCGCGCAGTTCGCTGTCGCGAATGGCTTGGAGAAAGGCCTCCACTTCGGCGGCATCGCCGGTGGCGTCGAGTTCGACGCGTCCATCGTCGAGATTGCGCACCGAACCGGCGACTTCAAATCCGGTGGCGATGCGCCGGACGGTGAAGCGGAAGCCGACGCCTTGGACATGTCCTTCGTAATGTACCTGGACGCCTTTCATGGACTAGGAATCTCGCATTCCGGGGCGGGCCGGCGCTTTGGTTTTCAGCGGGCCGAGGCTGTTTCGGAACCCTGAGCCATCTTGCGGAGTTTGCCGGCCCAGGCATCAGACCCAGTGCGGAGCAGAAAGACCCGGTCCGGGGAAGGACGCAGGATCTCGACGCGGACAGGCCCGGAGAAGCGCAGGACATCCGGATCTTCGCCTTCTCCCGGATCCGGAGCGACGGCGAACATTGAGGGGACGGCTCCGGTGAGCGCTTCGAGGAAAGCTTGAGCCGCGGCTTCGGAGCGCCAGAGGATGCCCCAAAGGAGGTGCAGGCCCTCGTCATCCTCAAAGAGGGTGAAGCGGTCGCCATCCCAAGACGCGGCGAGGACGGCCGCGCGCGCGTCGTCGAGAGCGCGGGCCAGCCATTCCCTGACAAGGAACTCGCCGAGCGCGGAATCGAAACTGGGAGAAGTCGCTCCGGTGAGGGTGTCTTTCCAATGGAGAGTGCGCGGCAGATACCTTGGCGTCGCGAAATACAACTCCGGATGGAGCACGTGGCTGGTGCAGGTGGGCGGATCGGAAAAGGCCCCGTCGATGCTGGCTTCTTCTCGCAGCCTCTTACAGAAGGCGGTTCCTTCCGCGGTGGGAAACAGGAGCAACCGGCGGAGAAAGCGCGGTGCGGTGCCGGCTGCCGCCTCGAGTTGGTCGCGGACTTCGTTGCGGAGCGTCTCAGAGGAGCCGTCGTCGTCAGCGGGCTGGGAGGCTTCGAGGAAATCGTCGAGGTGAATCATGAGATCGCCGCGGGAAAGGGCGCGGGTGGCCAGGAACCTGTCCCACTGACCCTCCTGGGCGATGGTTAGGAGGGACTGATCGAAATGTTGGAACTGAAGGAGTCGCAGGACCTCGCGGACGACGAAGAGGCGGGTGACCGGATCATCGAGTTGAGAGGCTTCGGCGACGAGAACGCTTTCTCCCGCGACATCGAGAGCACAGGGTCCAAAGAGATCGGAGTGATCAAGATAGATCTGTTCCAGGCTGGCGTCGCGATCGATCAAAGATGCGGCCTGGAACGCCGTGGTGGTGCGAGCGAAAGCGTCGCCGGGGAAATCGGCCCGAAGCAAATCCTGGTTCGTCCGATAGACTCTTTCGAAGGGAACGGTTTCGAACACAGGGCCCGAGACGAAGGGCAGACCGCGGAGTTCGCTGGTGCGGTAGGCCAGGTCGAGTTGCAGGGCTTCGGAGCCGTCGGAGATGTCAGGGAGAACGGGGTTGACAAAGGGATCGCGATCCTCACCGGGCGGTTCCGCGGCATCGTCGAGTTGAGCGCGCAGGCGAGAGATCTCGGCTTGGAGATCTCGGATACTGGCCCGGCTCTCATTCGAGGGATTGGTCTGGCGTTGCTGTAGGCCCCAGAGAATCCCGGCTGCGGCGAAAGCCGCCGAGCAAAGGTGAAGGAGAAGACTGCCGTAGGATTTCATGGGCAGGCTGGGGGCGGAGACCAGCGCCTACCTGGACCTCGTGTTCTTCTTCTTCGATGACGGAGCGGCCTTCCCTGACTTCGGAGCAGGCTGCACTTCTTCGCGCCCGGCTTGTTGGAGCTGATCCGGGTGCATGATGGCGCGGAACCATTCCGGCGTCTGTTTGCCGTCGTCTGCGCTGATGGCCTGGACCTTGGATTTGCCGTCCGCTCCGTAGCTGTGGCGCAGCAGCCGGATGACCCGGTTGCCTTTGTCGTAGATCTGTTCCTCGTAAAGGCGTCCGTTCTTATCGAACATGTAACGCATGGTGAAGAGGAGGTTGCTGCGGCCGTCGAAAGCGACGCCGGAAAGGGCCCGTCCCTGCCGGTCCAGTTGAAAGATGCGCTTCATCAAAAGGATCGAGGCGGCGTTGTAGGTCCGTTGTTCGAGAATGCGGTCGCCGTCATTGCGCACGGTGTGGGTGCGGGAGCCGTCTTCGTGGATGGTGACGCGGGCGAGAACTTTGTCGCGTCTGGCCTGCGCCGGGGCGAGGGAGGCGGGCAGCACCACGAGGGCGGCCAGGGCCGCGAGAAGGAGCCGGTGATTTGCGGGTCTTGGCATCGGTCGGAAACGGGGCACACTAGGCCCGGAGGCGCGTTCCGGCAAGAACCGAAGGAATATACAGCGGCGAGGAGCATGATCTGGAAATGTCGCGACCGGGTGTTGGACTGCGGAGCGCGGGTCCGGGTCATGGGAGTGCTCAACGTCACACCCGACTCCTTCTCCGACGGGGGACGCTATCTCGACGTCGAGGCCGCCGTGGCGCGCGCCCTGGAGATGGTGGAGGAAGGCGCGGACATCATCGACATCGGCGGGGAATCGACCCGGCCGGGCGCCGCACCGGTCTGCCTGGAGTCGGAACTCGAGCGGGTGATTCCGGTGGTGCAGGCGCTGCGGGGCTTGACCGGTTGCCTGCTTTCCGTGGACACATCGAAGGCGGCAGTGGCGCGCGCAGCGATCGAGGCTGGCGCTGGCGCCATCAACGACGTGACGGCTCTGCGGGGGGACCCGGACATGGCCGCGGCGGCGGCGGAGACGGGCGCGGGCGTCGTGCTCATGCACATGCGAGGGTCGCCGGCGACGATGCAGCGGGAGCCCCGCTACACCGATGTGGTGGGGGAGGTGCGGGAATTCCTGTGGGAGCGCTTGCAAACGGCGGTTGCCTCTGGGATCGATCCGGACTGCGTGGTCCTCGATCCGGGAATCGGTTTTGGAAAGAGCGTTGAGCACAACCTCGAATTGCTGCGGCGCTTAGAGGTCCTCGCCCGCATCGGCCGGCCGGTGTTGATTGGAGTTTCCCGCAAATCGTTTTTGGGAAGGATCCTCGGATCGGAACGCCTTGCGGACCGGGACTGGCCAACGGTAGGGCTCACCGCTTACAGCGCGGAGAAGGGAGCGAGTATCGTTCGGGTCCACCAGGTGCGCTCCAATGTGGAGGCGGCCCGGATGATGGAGGCAATTCTCGCAGTCAGTGAACCGTGATGGAAACCCGGCCGAGCGATGAGATCATTGCCCGGAGAGCGGTGGCCCTGTTGCGCGGCCTTGAGAGGGGTGCGCCGGGCGGAGCTGTGCGCCTGCGAACCCTTCCAGGGCTTGAGGGCGCTGTCTGGAAGGAATTGGCAAGCGCCGGCTGGCGCCGAGCCGGGCCGGGTGAGGCGGCCGACGCGGCGCTGGCGTTCTTTCCAGGGCAGGCGATGGAATGGGATAAGGATAACAGATGGGACATCGGCGCTCCTGTTCTGATCGTAGCGGCGGAGGCGGTGTTGGGAGAGACGCCTCCGGGATGGATCTTGCGGCAACGGAGACGGTTGACCGTCCCCGAGACCCTCAACACCTGGCTGAAGAGGCGTTGTGATGGGGATCGATCGCCGGGCAAGGGTTGGAAGTCTGTGCTATGGCGATGGTGGACGGCGTCGTTTTTGGCGAGGTCGATAGGAGAAAAGCCCATGAAACGCGTCATCCCGGGAACCTGGGTGTGGCGCTTCGTCCGGGATGACCAGGCCGGAAAGCAGTCGCGTTCGGGGAGTTGGAGCAAGCGGTGGCGGCTCGCCGCGACCACAGTTTGCGGCCTGGGGTTCATCAGTTATTTCCCCGGAACCTGGGGATCCCTCGCCGGCTGGCTGATGGCTTTGGCAATGCATCAGGCGGCAAACGGGAGTTTCTTCGTGTTCTGGTGGGCCTGCTGCGCTGCGGCCGGAGGGGCGGCGCTTGTTAGTTTGGCGACGGAGCGCTGGGCGGGCCGCCATTTCGGATCGAAGGATCCGCGGGAGTTCGTCCTCGACGAAGTGGCCGGCGTCCTGACGGCATGTCTGTTTGTTCCCGCCGATCTTTACGAGCGCAGTCCGGCAGTACAGATCTCCCTGCTGGCCGGCGCCTTCCTGGCCTTTCGCTTCTTCGACATCCTCAAGCTGGGGGTGCACTGGGTGGAGCGTCGCGCCTGGCGGGGCACAATCGTGTGGGACGATCTCCTGGCTGGAGTTTATGCCGGGGTGGTGGTCCAGGCAGCGGCGTTCTTGTTGCGGTAGCGAACGATATCGAAGCCTGGGTAGGCGGCCAAGACGGCTTCCTCTCGGAGCCATTCTTCAAACGGAGGCAGAACGGTGTCGCCGGGGTAGCTGTCGTGAAGGCGGGTAAGCAGAAGGGTAGTGCAGAGCGGGAACAGAGCGCGATACACACCGGCTCCACCGGCGACGAAAACATCGCCGCGAATATCGAGACGGAGCAGGCCGGCAGGATCGCGGAGAATCTCCGCGCCTTCCACCGTGTCGAGGGAGCGGCTGAGAACGAGGTTGCGGCGGCCGGGCAGGGGGGCGGGCAGGGAAGCGAAAGTCCGGCGGCCCATGACCACGGGATGGCCCATGGTGGTTTTTTTGAAGAAGCGGAGATCCTCCGGCAGCCTCCAAGGCAGTTTCCCGTCCCGGCCGATGACCCTGTTGGCGGCCATGGCCGCGATGGCGTGGAGGCGCAGTCCGCGTTCGGCCAGACCCTCTGCGGTGAGGCCGCTCTCGCTCATACGGAGACTTCGGCGCGGATGTGAGGATGTGGATCATAACCTTCGAGCCGGAAGTCTTCGAAGGCGAAGCCATCGATGTCGCGGACGGCGGGGTTGAGGTGCATGCGAGGGAGAGATCTAAAATCGCGGGTCAATTGAAGGCGCGCCTGATCGAGGTGATTGGCATAGAGATGCAGATCGCCGAAGGTATGAATGAAATCGCCGGGACGAAGTCCCGCGACTTGAGCGGTCATGAGAGTGAGGAGGGCGTAGGAGGCGATGTTGAAGGGAACGCCGAGAAAGAGGTCGGCGCTGCGTTGGTAGAGCTGACAACTGAGTTCGCCGTCCAAGACATGAAACTGAAAGAGGACGTGACAGGGCGGCAGAGCCATGCGGGGAAGTTCCGCCACATTCCAGGCGCAGACAATGAGCCGGCGGCTGTCTGGATCGCTGCGGATGGCTTCGATGGCGGCGGCGATCTGATCGATTCCCCGGCCTTCCGGGGTGGCCCAGGAGCGCCATTGGGCTCCATAGACAGGCCCCAGGTTGCCGTCGAGATCGGCCCATTCGTTCCAGATGGAAACTCCGTTTTCATTCAGATAACGGACGTTGGTGTCGCCTTGGAGAAACCACAGCAACTCGTAGATGATGGACCGCAGGTGGAGTTTCTTCGTGGTAAGAAGAGGGAAGCCGCTGCGGAGATCGAAGCGGGCTTGGGCTCCAAAGACCGAAAGGGTGCCGGTGCCGGTGCGGTCGGAACGGGGCTTGCCCTCGTCAAGCACGAGGCGGAGGAGGCGATGGTATTCCTTCATGGCCGGGCAGGCTCCGAGGCGGGGGGCGGCTGAGGGATCATGGCGCGGGCGAGCGAACTGTCGATGTCGTCTTCGTCGCCGAAGACGCCGTTGCGCCCTGAGGAGAGGATGCGGGGCGGTCCTTCCGGGAGGTTTTCCAAGCGGAACGCGCGTCCCCAGACGTCGGTGACCTCTCCGGCCGGGTTGGATTGTTCGCGAAAGCGGGGGTCGATGTAGGCTCGGTTCCGGTCGTTCTCTCCGAGCAACGCTGCGAAGACGGCCGGAGCGTCTCCCGGAGGGTAGGCCCCGGTCTCGGAGCGGTATTGGGCGAGCCCGTCTTCGAGTTTGAGAGCGATGGCGGAGGAATCGTAGCGCAACTTCTTGGGGACGAAGTAAAAATGGAGGAGAGAGGCTCCGGCGCAGATCGCAGCGGCCAGAAGGGTTGTGGCGAGGAGGCAACCCCGTTTCATGTTGCCATGCATAGACGGAGCGGGGGCCGGAGCAAGACGGAAGTCAGGAGGGCGGGTTTTCCAACCCGCCTCCCGCCGCAATCCTCAGAACTCCTGATCTATCGAGGAAGATAATGGATACAGGGGAATAAGAGTGAGCCAAAGCGAGACCGCCACTCGGCAGATGACGCACTACTTGTGGGGCGGACACTCCTGTCCGCCGAGTGAGCCTAGAAAGTTCGCGGGCAGGAGTGCCCGCGCCACATAGTTTTCCGGCTCATCCAAATTCCGCGAGATCAGGAGTTCTGATCCTACGAAGGCGGGTTGGAAAACCCGCCCTCCGTTAATCGAAGGGAAACGGCGGGTTGGAAATCCCGCCCGCCCCGGCGCTCCGCGCCTTGAGGGAGAGCGGCGATGCTCGCCGCAGTCCAAGGGCCTCCGGCGATCCTTGGCTTCAGAGCTGTAGCGGAACTCGTGAGAGTTCCGAAGTCTTAGCGGGCAGTCTGCATTCTTGCGAATGCAGCTACGGGGACGGCGCTCCGCGCCGGGAGAGAGCGGCGATACTCGCCGCAGTCCAAAGGCGTCCTGCTTGCCTCGGCTTCAGACCTGTAGCGGAACTCGTGAGAGTTCCGAAGGCCTGGGCGGGCCAGTCTGCATTCTTGCGAATGCAGTTGCGAGGACGGCGCTCCGCGGTGGGAGAGAGCGGCGAGAATCGCCGCTTTCGGGCGCGCACAGAACCCCGCCAATCCCAACCCCGCCTCGGCCTCCCAGAGACTCCGCGGCCCCATCCAAACGCCTCAGAGGACTGGCGCACTCTACAAGCTTCCGCACGCAAGGCGCTCCGCGCCGCAGTCCAAGGGCCTCCGGCTTTGCTTGGCGTCGGAACTGTAGCGGAACTCGTGAGAGTTCCGAAGTCCTGGCTGGCCAGTCTGCATTCTTGCGAATGCAGCTACGGGGACGGCGCTCCGCGCCTTGGGAGAGAGCGGCGATGCTCGCCGCAGTCCAAGGGACCGTTCGCATTTCCGCAAGAACTCGCCGGAATTTCGTGATTAATCCTTTTACCAGCAACGCTTTACGAGATTCCGAGGCCTGCGATTTGTGCAAACCCAAAAGTGCAGAAAAGCGCAGGAAAACGCAGCTTGTTGCAACAAAACGTGATACAAATCCGATACACTTTCCGCCCCTTCTGTCATATTCTCAGGCCCTGGAATCCCGGCCCTCGCCGGTCTGGCCTGATCGACGCGGCGCCTCATGGGAGTGCGGCCGGGTGCAGTTTCGAGGGAATGTCCCGGCTACGTTGTTTTACTCCCGGGCCCTCTTCGATCTCACCTGGAGGCCTCTTTTCATACAGCCGCCCTCCCTCCGTTCCTATTCCTGCGACTGACCGCCTGCCGCGAAAGGCGGCTTACTCGTCCTTGGAGACTGGCTCCGCCGCCGGACCGGGAACCAGACAGACCCGGAAGCCCCGATCCCAGTAGCGGGGGTGGTGAGGCCCGACAAACCTGTTGCGGCAGGCCGAGCGGCACCAGTCCGCGCTGAAGGACCAGGACCCGCCCCGGACCACGCGAACGGAGCCCTCCTGCGCCCCAACCGGATCCACAATTCCACCCTCGCCATACGCCCCATACCAATCCTCACACCATTCCCACACGTTGCCATGCATGTCCTGCAATCCGAAAGCGTTCTCCTTTTGCTTACCAGCCGGCCAGGTCTTTCCCCGGGACTTGCCCTCAAACCAACCCGCAATCACCGGCAATGTTTGCAACCATTCCTCAAACCTCGAGGGCTTGGCCCCGGAATTGCCAAAATACCAGCCCGCCCTTTGCAACGCATTCTCCCCGTCACCGGTGTAATAGGCCGTGGTTGTCCCGGCCCGGCAGGCGTATTCCCACTGTGCTTCGCTCGGCAGACGAAACTCCCACTCAGGAGGAAGCTTCCCTTCCTGCCGCAGCCGCTCCGTCAAGGCAACAGCGAAGGCCGTAGCTTCATCCCGGGTCACGCTGTCCACAGGCAGGCTGCTGCCTTTGAAATGACTCGGATTGTCTGGCATCAGCGCTTCCCATTGCGCCTGCGTCGTCTCCGTCTTCGCCATCCAGAAACCCCGGGTCAGGGTAACCTCATGCTGGACTTCGTCCAGATCCCGCCCTCTTTCAGTCACCGGGCTGCCCATCAGAAAGGTTCCCGGCGGGCACCAACAGACGGTCAGTTCTACACCGTTGCCTAGGTCGAAGACCATTTCCTCCGCTGAACCTCTCCCGCCGAACCATCCCAGCTTCCAGGCGCCGCCGGCCAGCAACGCCGCCGCCACGGTCGCCACCGCAGCCACAACGATGCGGGGTCTGCGACGAAGGTTCATCTCTCATCTTCCCTCATCGCGCGCGTATGACAATAGCTACGCTCCCGTCGCATTCCGCACGATCGCGGAACTCCGGACGCCGCCATCCTAACCTTGCCCTTTGTCCCGGCTCCGGCCTAAT
>JBGTBW010000028.1:0-3611 GCA_041749135.1 Verrucomicrobiales bacterium | reverse complement strand
CCGCCTCTCGGCAGATGACGCCCTACTTGTGGGGCGGACACTCCTGTCCGCCGATGGAACCTCAAGAGTTCGCGGGCAGGAGTGCCCGCGCCACATACCCTTCCAGCTCATCCAAATTCCTCGAGATCAGGAGTTCTGAGCTTGTCCCCCGCCCACAGCGTCTCGCCACCCTTCCACCCCCGGCGGGGATGCGGCCCCCAACCGTTTTCGTGATGCCCCGGCTTCAAAAAAAGCGCCGCCAGATTGCTCCCCGCCTACAGCGCCTCGCCACCCTTCCTCCCCCGGCGGGGATACCTTCCCCTACCGTTTTCGTGATGCCCCGGCTTCAAAGGATCCCGTCCCTACTCCGAATCCCTAAAGGCATTGGGGCTAACCCCCCGCTGTCTATCGGCTTGGATTCCTCCCGCCCCGCGCTTTACATGCCCTGCCATGGGCGCTCCCGAAAAACCTTCTAAGCGGAATCGCCGTCCGCGAACACCAGGCCTCGCCCCGCCGCACTCGGGCGGCTCCTCTGGCCGGCCGTTTCTCCACCGGAGCCTCGACTTCGTGGAACGTGCCGGCAACCGCCTCCCCGATCCGGCTACCGTGTTTATCCTCCTGGGACTGCTCGCCATCGCCCTCTCCGCTGTAGCTCAGGCCTTCTCCCTGCAAGTCCAGCATCCGCTCTCCCAAGAGCCAATCCATGCCGTGAGTCTCCTGAACTCGGAGGGGATCCGGCGGATTCTCACGGAAGCCGTCTCCAATTTCATGGGCTTCGCGCCCCTCGGCGTAGTCCTCACCGCCATGCTCGGCATCGGAATCGCCGAACGCACCGGCCTCTTCGGAGCCGCCCTCCGCTGGCTCGTCCTCGCCGTACCCCGTGGCGCCATCACCCCCACAGTCGTCCTGGCCGGAATCAGCTCCAACGTCGCTTCCGACGCCGGTTACGTCGTCCTGCCTCCCCTGGCCGCTCTCCTCTTCGTCTCCCTCGGCCGGCATCCCCTCGCCGGCATCGCCGCAGCCTTTGCCGGAATCGGAGGCGGTTTCTCCGCCAACCTCTTCATCAGCACCCTCGACCCCAAACTCGCTTCGATCAGCACCGAAGCAGCCCAACTCATCGACCCTGACTACGAGGTCAACACTCTCGCCAGCTACTTCTTCATGGCCGCTTCAGTCGTCCTGCTCACCGTCGTCGCCACCTGGGTCACTCACCGCCTTGTCGAACCCCGCCTCGGTCCCTGGAAAAACGACGCTCCCGCACCGGAAACCCTGCCCGAACTGACCCCGCTCGAACGCCGCGGACTCGCCGCCGCCGCCGCATCTTTTTTCATCGGGCTGCTCGTGACCGCTGTTCTGGCCGGACCGGCCGGAGCGCCCCTCCGTTTGTCCGGGCCCACCGGCTTGCTGGACCAGCTCAAACCCTTCTTCGACAGCGTCGTCGTGCTTATGGCCCTGCTCTTTGTCCTGCCCGGACTGGCCTACGGGATCTGCACCCGCAAAATCCGCAACGACCGCGACGCCGTCGGCATGCTCTCCGAAACCATGGCCACCATGGGCAGCTATATCGTGATGGCCTTCTTCGCCAGCCAGTTCCTGGCCTACTTCGGCTGGTCCAATCTCGGTTTGATCCTCGCCGTCGGCGGAGCCGATCTCCTCCGCGCCGTCCATCTCACCGGCGTCCCCCTTATGATCCTCTTCGTCTTTCTCGCCGCCCTGGTGAACCTCTTCATGGCCAGCGCCTCGGCCAAATGGGCGCTTATGGCCCCTGTCTTCATCCCCATGTTCATGATGCTCGGCTGGTCGCCCGAAAGCACTCAGGGCCTCTACCGCGTCGGCGATTCCCTAACCAACACCATCACGCCTCTCAATTACTATTTTCCCATGATCATCGCCGTCATGCGCCGTTACCTTCCCGGGGCCGGACTCGGAACCATCGTCGCCGCCATGCTTCCCTACTCGCTCGCCTTCACTCTTTTCTGGACAGCCTTCGCCGTCCTTTGGCTTTCTTTGGGAATCCCCCTCGGACCCGGCGCGCCCCTCCAGTACACGGCGCCCTAACCATAATCTCAGAACTCCTAATCTGGAGGGCGGATACAAGGAGATGGAGGAAAGTAGGCACGCCGGAGGCTTCTGAACTGCGGCGAGCATCGCCGCTCTCTCTCGGCGCGGAGCGCCGTCGTGAGTGCAGGTGCTTTCACCCGGGTTAGCCCGCCAGAATTCATTCGGGCGGAAAACTCTCTGAACCCGCGATGAAGGAAGTGCTAAAGTGGACCCCTCAATGAAAACCTCCATCCTCTTTCCCGTGTCCACGCTCTTGCTATCCCTGGCCGTTTTGTCCTTCCCCCTGCAGGCGGAGACGAGGCAGGTCTTTTTCGGCACCGGGGGACCGGGCGCCCTGGGGATCTACCGCGCGACCATTGACACCGAGACCGGCAAACTGACGGCCGCCGAACTGGCCGCCGAGATCGGATCGCCGGGTTTCCTCGCGCTGCATCCGGACAGAGACGTCCTCTACGCGGCCGCCAGCTTCCCCGGCGGGCCGGGCGCGGCGGGATATCGCATCGGCCCGAACGGCTCGCTGGAGCCCATCAACACGTCGCCCACCGGCGACGGCGGCGCGGCCCACATCGCGGTGCATCCGGCCGGAAAGTTCCTGCTCACGGCTCAATATGGCGGCGGTTCGGTGGCGTTGTTTCCCTTGGACGACGAGGGCCGGCTGGGCATGGCGACATTGAGCAGGCACGAGGGCGGTTCCGGGGTGGTGGCCGGCCGCCAGGAGGCCCCTCATCCACACTGGTGCGGTTTCTCGCCGGACGGGCGCTTCGCTCTCGTGCCTGATCTGGGTATGGACGGCATCGTGATCTACCAGATCGATACGGAGGAGCCGGCCATCCGGCGCCACGGGTTTGCCGCTTCCCCGCCGGGCGGCGGTCCGCGCCATATGGTCTTCTCGCCCGACGGCCGGTTCATCTACTTGCTCAATGAACTCTCGCTGGCGGTGACCAGTTACGCCTGGGATGCGGATTCAGGAACGGCGCGGCAACTGACCACCGTCCCGGCCCTCAGCGAGTCAACCAAAGCCAAGGAAGCCTTCAACTCAGCCGCGGAGATCCTGGTGCACCCCGGCGGACGCTTCGTCTATTCCTCCAACCGCGGGCACGACACGGTGACGGTCTATCGCGCCGATCCGGCGACGGCTGCGTTGGAAGTGATTCAAGTGCAGCCCATTCGCGGAGCCTTCCCGCGCAATATCAACCTCGCGCCAGGCGGCGGTTGGCTCCTGGCGGCGGGTGCAGACTCGAACACCGTGGCCGTGCATCGCGTGGATGCCGAGACAGGCGAGCTGACTTACCAGACCAAGGGCGTCATCAATGTTCCCGCGCCGATCTGCATTCTCTTCGCGCGCTGATCGGCTGCGGGACAGCTCCGAGGATGGCTTTCGCGGGCTGGCCGCCGGCGGAACAGCCTCAGAGACATCCAACGCCTCCTCCTTTGGCATCCATAGAGAAGCACGCCCGAGAGGATTTGAACCCCTAACCTCCTGATCCGTAGTCAGGCGCTCTATCCAATTGAGCTACGGGCGCAAGATCCGGAGAACCGGATAAACACCCATATCCGGCGCCGCTCCGGTG
>JBGTBW010000027.1:0-36198 GCA_041749135.1 Verrucomicrobiales bacterium | reverse complement strand
GGACAACGGCCTCATCAACCACGGCGGCGACAACAAAGGATACCATTGCCACGCGATTGCTTCCCCTAAAACGAAGTCGGGTTTTGTAGTGATGACCAACAGCGACAATGGCCCCAAAGTCATTGAGCAGCTTTTCGCTTTCCCAGCCCTCGATCCCTTTTTCGGTTTGCAAGTCATAATCCAAGTAAATCCCCTTCTCCCCAGAAACTCGTCCTCCGGGTCTGAGAACTTGCGCATCGGGGTGTCAACGTGCTGACGCCCTGCGCGTCCCGGTGTCTGTCACCACTCGCGGTGCGACGTGCTGGTGTGCTCGGCAACGCCGCTGCTCGGAACGATGTGGTAGCCGGGACGCTCCAGGACTCCACCAAGCGCAACAAACACGTAGAAACGTGACGCCTCTCGGTTGGTGGCGAGGATGTCGATGCCGCGCGTATTGCGGAGTGAGATGGACGCAATGTGGCCACGCCGTGACAACTTCGTTCAACAACGGATGGATTCGATACCAAGGCTGTCGCCCTGGGTCGAATCGATCTTGCCGGTGCAATCTAGTCTGGCATGGTCAAAATGCGCCTACCAGCGCAAGCTCCGCCGCGATCCACCGCAAGACTTCGCCGAAGCGCGGCGAATTGGGGAGTTTTCGGCGTCATTCGTCGTTCCGGTCGTCATGGCGGGCACGGAAAGAGGGCTTGGGCCGCTTGGAGAAGCGCCGGTGGACTACGGCCGCGACTCCAACTTCCCGCACGCTCCAAGGGCTTCTGGCATCGCGGGCAGAGATGCCCCGTGGCCGTTGCGCTCCTACGCCTCGTCGGCCCGGCCAGGAGGAAATCGCGGGAAGCGCATCTGCGCTAGGGACCTTGCCGCTTGGTGTCAGCGCGGGGACAGCAGACCTCTTCGCGCCCGACCCTTGCCTCTGGCGCTATGACAGACCGTGTTAGATTGGGGCTTGCCACCGCCGTTCTGAGTCATGGGTCGGATTGCTTGCGCTTGATACTTCTTTGAGCAGAGCAGCGAGGTCGAGCGCCCGAGTGAACATCGCCAACCTGCCGCCCGGCGTGCGTGGCCACTGTTCTTTGGGGCGATCCCAGTAAAGCTCCACTCCATTCCCGTCAGGGTCGCGCAAATAAAGTGCTTCGCTGACGCCGTGATCGGACGCGCCTTCGAGCCGAATTCCCGCTTCCATGAGGCGGCGCAAAGCATCCGCCAAGTCCGCTCGCGTCGGATAAAGAATCGCCAGGTGATAGAGTCCGGTGGCGCTGGTCGGTGGCGGCGATCCTCCTGAACTTTCCCAAGTGTTCAGGCCAATGTGATGGTGATAGCCACCAGCGGAAAGAAACGCGGCCTCGCGTCCATACCGCTGCGTGAGTTCGAAGCCCAGCGTATCGCGGTAAAACGCCAGCGCCCGTTCCAGATCGGACACCTTCAAGTGGACGTGGCCAATCGCGACCCCCGGATGAACTGGGCGGGAACGAGAACTCGGTTCCATAACTTCCCGTGGATTTTAATAGCCGGCGGTAAATCGCTCAGAGACATGCTTCGGTGTCTCCAACTCATCGATCATGGCGATGGCAAAATCCTCCATCGAGATTTTGCTTTCTCCATTGGGGAGTGTCAGCAGGCGATCCTTGCCGAGGCGAAACTTGCCAGTGCGTTCACCAGGCGCAAATTCCGCGCAGGGAGAAAGGACGGTCCACTCCAAGTCCGCGAACTCCTTGAACTGTTCCTTCACGCCATTAATGCCCAGGTGTCTGACAGAAAAGTTGATGGTGGTTTGTGCTGGATCTATCTTGTAAGTGTCTGCTGCGTGTGCGAATCAACCGAGCAGTAGCGCGGCTGCCGCCGATGCCAGGGCTTGATTGGGCTTGATTTAGTTTCATAGGAATTGCTTCGCTTTTTTTTTGTTTTGCCTTTGGATGAGGAATGGCCAGACAGTCCGGCTTCATAAATCCGATTCCGTCACATCCGCGCGCTTGTGCGGCTGCGTGAGGTCCAACGCCGGACCGATGGGAACAATTCGTGTGGGATTGATGTCGTCGTGCGTGATGTAGTAATGGCGCTTAATATGGTCAAAGTTCACCGTTTCCGCGATGTCCGCCTGCTGATACAGGTCCATCAAGTAGCCTAGCAGATCCTCGTAATCCACGATGCGACGCACGTTGCACTTGAAGTGCCCGTGATACACCGCGTCGAACCGAACCAACGTGCAGAAAAGCCGCCAATCCGCCTCGACAATCCGCGGCCCGAAAAGGTATCGGCGCGTGGCCAGGCGCGCATCCAGTTCATCCAGCGCCGTGAACAACGCGTGGCACGCGTTCTCATAAGCGCCCTGGTTGGTGGCGAAGCCCGCTTTGTAAACCCCATTGTTCACCAGATCGTAAATGGAAGCGGCAAGCTTGGCGTGCTCGTCTTCGATGTCTTTCGGGAAAAGATCGACCGTGCGATTGCCTAAGGAGTTGAAAGCGTCGTTGAACATCCGGCAGATGTCGTCTTCGGAGTTGTTGACGATTCTGCGCGTTTGCCTGTCCCAAAGCACCGGAACCGTGACGCGGCCGTCAAAGTTTCGATCCGTTGCCGCGTAGGCTTCGCTCAAGAACGTGAAGCCGTTGACGGGATCCCGGCTGTGTCCCGGCCCATCGCGAAACGCCCATCCACGGTCATCGCGAACGGGATCAACCACAGTCACGCCAATGGCGTCCTGAAGCCCCTTCAAGTTGCGCACAATGAGCGTGCGGCTGGCCCAGGGACAGGCCAGCGATATGTAGAGATGATAGCGCCCGGCGGCGACGGGATAGGGAGACGAGCCGTCCACTGTGACCCGTTCCCGAAACGCATCCTCCTGTCGCTCGAATTCACCTTCGGCGGACTGTTCCTTGGGAAACTGCCCGGTCGGACTCATGCGGAAAATTGTGTCCCGGATCAAATCGCAAAGCAATCACGTAATCACAGCCCAGACCCCAGCCACTGTAACGGGCGCGCCGGATCTGATGCCATCTATGAGTTGTTGCACGGCGTGAAGGCAGTCGTGTGCATGGCGCGCGCGCCGGTTTGCGGACGTCGAGAAGAAGCTCCGCGACCTGGGTGAGCACGGATTCGATTCCTTTAGTTTCATGCAGCAGAGGAAGTCTGCGTTCTCCTCCTTGGACTTTTGCGTGAAAACGTTGTTTGAACCCCACCAACCCGGGCCTCTGGGCAGGCCGGAAGGCCAGGCTGCGCCGCCCGGACCTGTGGTCGGAATCCAGGCCAAACCGCTCGACATATTCGTTGCCCGGCTTCCCGTTTTCGGCTGGAATAGCGTGAAATGAGCCGCCCCGCCCGTAGCCCTTCCTGAACCCCTACCAACCCTCGCCTCTGGGCAGGCCGGAAGGCCAGGCTTTGAGAAGCAAATTCCTAGCAGTCGCGGCGCCGAGGCCGTGATCACGCTGCCCGCCGCGGTTGCATCCGAGCGTGCGAGCTGATGAAGATCGCCCGGGGGGAATGGACATGGCCGACGACATCTCGCTGGTTCCGCGCATCGCTCTGCTCGAGACTTCGTTGAAGCGCCTCGAGCTGCTTGAGCCGCTCCTGCATCACATCCTGCCGATCATTACGGTCGGGGGGTTTCACGGCACCGACCGCACCGACACGATTGAGAAGCAGCGCACGCGCGAGTGCAAGACCGTGGTCACTGTCGGGGTCCTGTACGAGATCAAGAGCACCACGACCACGACGAACCCCACCACCGGCGCCGTGACGCGGATCTGCACGACGTACGAGATCACGACCACGATCGGGGTCCGAGAGATCTGCGAACCTGGTTCGACGACCGACAAGGGCACCGCCACCCATGTCACGACCAAGCAGTTCTGCATCGACGGTGCCGGGGTGCCCGCGGGTCAGGACGCCCCGCAACCCGGCGCGACCACCGGCTTCGACGGCAAACAAACCGACACCTTGACGTATCCGCACGGCACCAAGGTCAAGGTCGAGCTCAGCGGCACCACCGTCACCGTGACGATCACGTTCGCGGACGGGACGTCGACGAGCGTGACGATTCCTTCGCCCTGACAGGCCGCCGCGCGTGCGCGCGTTGGTATGACGTCGGCCATGCTAGCCTCGCTTCGTCGTTCGCTGGTCCTCGTGACCGTCGCGTGCAGCGGCGAACCGGAGCCCACGCCCACTCCCCGAGCTGCCCCAGGCCGCGTGCACTGAACCCCCTCCAACCCTCGCGTCTGGGCAGGCGGGAAGGCCGGGCATTGAAAAAACCAATTCCTAACAGTTAATAGACAGACCACTAAATGAAATCCGTCGCAGTGTTGTTGGCATCTATTGTAATGCTTTTCGGCTGCGCCGAAAGCACTAACATGAGAGAGTTGAAGTTAATAATTGAAAAGGGACCCATAGCTCTGGAGAGTGACATTCCTTTCGTCGCAGATTTCTTGAAATCCGTTCCTCATAGCCGTATCACCATAGCCCGGTTCATAGATGGCGACCCGTTTAAACGGGAAGTTCAGTGCGCGGGGTATCTTTACGAGCGATATATGGTAACTGCCGACTTTTCGGCAGAGTTTTTCGCCAGCGAAGGCGGTGTTTTCGTAAAGAGCGCAACACAGCCCGAGATTGTCATTTCGGAGATCCAGGAAATCCGGAAGACACCAGACGGGCGGTATATTCTGGACTTCGGTCGGACTACGAAAATGACTAGTGAAAACCTTGTGGACTTGGTTGAGGGTAGAGAACCAGGTAGTGCGGCCAGGTTGAAAAAGCACGACCCATTACACGGCTTCTCCAATTACATTGAAGCCATTCGCTGAGGAAGAGCACCGTGTTGCTTCGGGAAGAGGGCGTGAGGGCCGGGGCCGCCCCGGCAAGGGTCAGGTCCAAAGTACCCGCCCATGCCCCGCTCCCGATTCTCCGCGATAGACCTCGACGCCCTCCAGCGCCGGCTCGACTCCCGGCGTCAATCACAGGAGGCCATAGCCGGACTAGGCACTGGACCTGCGGGCTGGCTTCGGCGAAGAGGGTGGGCATAAGTCAGGATTCGATTCCGCTCAGTCCTGGCAGATTCAGCGGGCGGCAATGAGGAGCGCACCCGCGATAGCTCGGCCTCCGAAACCGCAGTCCCGGGCGTCTTCTTCGCATTATTCCACTACCGAGATCCCGAGTGCGAGAGCCCTGGCTAAGGTGTCGAGCGCGGCTTCCCGCGGCTTCGGATCCCCGAGGCGAAACCAGAAGGCCGTCACCCTGCGCGGCCTTGCCTCAGCGGAGGGGCCGGCCTTCAGCGCATCCTCCAAAGCATAGGCGGCACGGATCTCGCTGAGAATTCGATCGACGGCACTCATGTGTCCTGAAGAGTAACGGGGCAGCGTAAGCCGCTGCTCACGGTCAGGAGGATGCCGGATCCGGTGTCAGGAAGGAAATCCGTTTCTTCGGCTCTGGCACTTGATTGGCGCACGACAAAAAGCTAGAAAATGTCGATGGCCTTGGGACATTGAGTGCCGGAATGCTTTTATCCGACCAGGAAGACGGGGTCGTGGATCTTGGAGGCGCAGATGTCGATGGCGATGGGAATATGGATGTGTTCTCGGTCGCTTGGCGCAGTGACCGTGTCGTGGTCTACGCGCAGATTCCACCACCGCATCTGATTGTGACCAGCAACGCAGACAGCGGGCCCGGCTCGCTTCGGCAGGCGATCGCAGACGCGGGTCCTGGATACAAAATCTATTTCGATATGACCAAGGTCGTCAGCCCAATCGTTCTGACGGGAGAACTTCTGATTACGGAAGAAATTGCAATCGTCGCTCCCGGCTCAGAGTTGCTCACAGTCAGCGGCGGTGGAAACACCAGGCTCTTTTACAACGACCACGCCAAACTATACATCGAGGGGCTCACTATCGCGAATGGTTTGGCCGCCAAGGGCGGTGCAATTTACAACGATGGAACTTACGACGGCATTGCTGCACTAACTGTGAACGACTCTGTATTTGTTGGAAACTCGACAATTGGAGACACTGAAGGCGGGGCTATTTTCAACGGCGGTGGTGCCGGGGGAAGCGCCGTGACAATCATTCGCCAGTCGAAGCTGAGCGAGAACCAGGGTTCCATGGGCGGGGCCATAACGCCATATCCCGCCCTCAGTCCCCGTGCCGGTCCCGAGAACTCTCCCACTCTTCGCCCTTGATCGATTCGACCGCCCGCACGATACGCTCCCAGCCCACTCCGGAGGGGAGGCGTGTCTTGGAGGTCGCGCCTGCAGCGGACAAGAACACGGCATGTGAATTGCTCAATACGCTGAATGAGGAGCAACGCGATGGGCCCCATTGTTTGATGCGCCCTTGTTTGTTGAAAAGGGCGCGACCGTTCTCGATTCCCGCCCACCCAAACGCTTGGGCCCCTTCAGCGCGCGCCCTGCCGCTGATACCCCGCGTCTCAAACCCGCCGCCAAACCCCCACTATCGATTTGCCCAGGTTTCGTCCCAGAAGCGGATCCAGCTTGCGCGAGACCGGCACGAGGCGCCCGTCCCAAAAACGAATCTGAGCCAGCGTCGGATTCGCGGAACGCAAAACGAGCCGGTTGGCCAACGACGCCAACAACCCGGCGGCGTCGAGATACTCCATTCGCACTTCTCGAAGCCCCGCCGGAACGGCCGCCCGCAAGGACCTTCGGTTGTAGCGCCGATAGTGTCCAATGGCCCGGTCAAACGCCGTGAACAACCATGGGTGCGCCGGGCTCAATACGACCAAGTGTCCCCCCGGACAAAGCAGGTCGCGGGCCCGGATCAGCTCTGCCGCGTCGTCCTCGATATGCTCGAGCACATCAATATAAAGAATGGCGTCAAAAACGGGGTCCGCAGCGAGATCCCACAGCGTGCCTGTCACGATCCGCAACGGAACCGGCAGCGGTTCGGCGGCAAACCGGCGTTGCATCTCCGCCGCCAGCCGGGGATCCGGCTCCACACTGCACCACTGCGTCACCCCATCCAAACACAGCGCCCGCGTTGTTCCCCCGATCCCCCCACCCGCCTCGAGCACGCGCCCCCGGACAAAGCGCTGCACCCGGTCCCGATAATAATTTTTCCAGCGCACCGCATGCTGGAAGACCTCCAATTCGTCTCCCACATACTCATAAGAGCCTCTCGCATCCCTCAACATAGTAAATGTAGTCCCGGCTCGGCAGGAAACTCGCGTTGGAGCGCGCCTGCAAGACCAGAAAGGCGAATTGCAAACACAACGCCACTATCTGGATGAATCCCGCCACCAGAAGCGCTCCCAACAACAGCGCCCACGACAGCACCGCCTGATCCTGGATCATCCGGTAAACCACCAGTCCCACCAAGCCCAGGGCCAGCATCCCAAAACTCAACACGCTTCCAATCAACAATTTCACGCCGATGACCTCCCCAAACACAGAAATCGCGCTGAGCCCATGAATCACCAGCCCGATGAAGCTCATCTTCGACTCGCCGGTCAACCGTCGCGCCCGGTCCGTGGGAACCAGCGCAAAGGGCACCCGGGCCCGGACCAGGGCCGCGGCATAGTGATTCCAGATTTCCGATACGGAAACCACCCGCTTCAATACCGGCCACGGGATAACGCTGAAGTTGCCAAAACGAATGCGTTCCCCCGTCAACAAGCGGTGCAGTTGCCGGTAGCACCAGTAGCACACTCGAAAAAACCAGCGCTCCGCCCGCTGCTGCCGCTCCGCAAAAATCACCTTGCGGCCGCCCTCCGCCAGCATCGCTTTCAACAACCGTGGAATGGCTTCCGGAGCGTCTTCCCCATCCCCATCCATCAACACCACCGCGTCCGCTTGCCGTTCGTCCGCGGCATGGGCCATGCCCACGGCCAAGGCGCGCTGATGTCCCAGATTGCGCCGCAGATGCAGCACCTCGACCCGGACCGGAACTGCCTCCACCGGAGGCTCCCAGACCGCAGGAACCTTTTCCACCGAGGCGTCGTCGATGAACACCACCTCCGGCATAACCCCCAGAGGAACAAGTTCTTCGGCAATCCGCCTCAACAAAAGTTGGGCGGCCCGCCAGTCGTTGTAAACCGGGACCAGCACCACGACGCGAGCCGGCAACCGGTCCGCCCCACCCTCAGGCCCTGGCGATTCGCTCATCGCTTTCCCTCTTAATCATTCCAGGCGTCTGTTCCCAGAGGAATCTTCCGCAGAGGCGAGTAGTCCTTCCAGAGAGAAGGGGGAAACGCGGCCGACGGCCGGCCCTGGCCAGAGGCTCCGCTCGCTCCCATTCCTTGCCTGTGAACCCCAGCCCGTGCATCGTCGTTGCGCATGTCTCCCCCCTCACCGGTCCGGGCCTTTCCCGGCTTCGCCTTGTTCCTGCTCGCCCTCACCACCGGCGCCGGACTCGTGGCCGCAAGCGGCGACAGCCTGTGGATGGATGAGTTTTTCACGGTCCATTTCGCCGAAGCCTCCGGACTGGCCGGCTTCTATCGCCGGCTTATCTCGTGGCCGTGGTCCGAAGCGCAAATGCCGCTCTACCTGCTCAACGTGTGGGCCTGGAGCCAGGCCTTGGGAACGGGCGAGTGGGTCTTGCGCCTGCTCAACGTCCCCTGGCTCGTGCTCGGCGCGGCTGGTCTCCTCTACTGGCTCCGCCACGCTCCCCGGCTGGCCGCCGCAGCCGTCGTCGCCTTATGCCTTTCTCCTTTTGCCTGGTACTACCTCGACGAAGCCCGGCCCTACGCTCCGCTCCTGGGAGCGTCCTGCTGGATGCTCGGTCTCCCCCTCGCCGCGCTCGGACGCTCGCCGGCTGCACCCGCCAGGATTTCCCCCCGCGACCTAGGGCTGTTCCTCACCGCGAGCTTTGCCGCCTGCGCGCTCCACCTCCTCGCCGTGCCTTGGTTCGGCTCCGCGCTGCTGAGCCTGGCGGTCCTGCTGTGGTCGAGATCGCTCCGGCTTTCCAGGCCCCGCCAGACCCTCCTGCTGGCCGTCCTCTTCGCTATTCCCTTTGCCCTCCTGGCCTGGTATTACCTCCACACCCTCGCACAAGGATCGCGTGCCCGGATCACGCCTTCCAACCCCCTTCTCAACGCAGGGTTTAGCCTCTACGAACTCTTCGGCTTTGCTGGTCTTGGACCAAATCGCTTCGACTTGCGCACTCTGGGCTTCGCCGCCTTCGGCTCGAACCTCCTCCCCATCGCCTGCCTCGGCGCCGCCCTCGCCGCTCTCGCCCTTCTCTGGCTGCGACAGCACCGTTCCTCCTTCACCCGCAGCCGCGTCTTCGCCGCCCTCCTCCTCGTCGCCCCGCCCTTCGCCTTTCTCGTCCTGCTCAACGTGATGCAGGATTTCCGCTTCCTCGGCCGGCATCTCACGCCCGCCCTCGTAGTGGTCGTGGTCTGGTTGGCCTGCGCGTTTCGCGCCGCACTTCCCACCCTTCCGGGCAAGATTGCCGCGACAGCCGCGGTGCTTCTCCTCGCCGCTTCCTGCCTCATGCTCCGCTTCCATCCGCGTCACGCCAACGAGGATTACCAGGGCGCGGCGGAAGTCGCCCGCGCCGCACTCCAAACCGGAGATCACCTCTGGTGGCTGGCCGCACCCAAAGCGCTGGACTACTACGGGCTGCGGGACCTCGTGCCCGAGAGCAATTACGCCGAAGATCTCACCTCCCCCTTACAGACCACGCCCGGCGGCGTGCTCCGGACGGGCTTTGATGTCTCGTTGCTTCTGAATCCAGAATTCGCCCCGGCTGACCTCCCAGACCTCATGCTCATCAGCCGGCCCAGCGACTACGACCCCGCTGGCGTCGTCCGCAAGTTCCTCACCCGGGCCGGCTATCGCGTCACCAAGCGTCTCCACATTTTCGAGGTATACGAAGCTCCCGAGGAATGATGAGAAGGCAATGGCCCGAGGGTCGCGACCACGGTTTCCGCTGCCTGCAAGACGAAAACAGGAAGGGGCGCGCCCCCTCGCTGGCGACGCGCCCCTGATCCAGGCAGTTTTGTTAGAACGGCCGCTCGACGATCATGTACTCGTTGCCGCGGGCCTGGTAATAGGTGTCTCCCGCGCGATAATAACGGCGCCCCTGGTGAACGACCTCACGGGCTCCGTTCGGCAAGGTCCTGATCACCGTGGTTTGGCTGCGGGCGCCACCCCGGCGGTCGTCGCGATCGTAGCGTCCATCGCCGCGGCCGTCGCGATCGTAGCGTCCATCGCCGCGATCGTCACGATCGTAACGGCCATCGCCGCGGCCACCGCGATCGTCGCGGCCGTCATAGCGATACTGCCGTCCATCGCGATTGCGATCCGACCATCCGCGCGACCCGCGTGGAGCTTCCACAATAACATAACGGTTTCCCCGCGGACGATAGTAAATGTTATCCCGCCGGTAATACTGGACTCCACCGATGATCTCCGTCTCATAATACGGCGGCAAACTGCTCACCACGTATCCCGGACGATAACTGCTGACCGTGGCTGAACCGCCGACATAGTAGGGATCATCGACGCATGAAGTGAGCAACCCTCCCAGGCCAAGCGTGAGGAAAATTGGGATCGTTTTGGCTTTCATATGGATTCTGGGGTTTCTCGCCTGTCCTGGAATAGGAAGGCACATACCCTTTTTGCAGACCCCATGCCAACCGTCTTCACCCTCGCCCGTGCGGCAGAACCCGCAGTTGTAGGACGCCCCGATCGTTCAACTTACCAGACCATTGCTCGCTGCGTCGTGCAAGATGCAAGGAATCGGCCAAAGTGGCGAGTTGCCCGTCCCGGCGGCAAGTGTAGCCCATTTCAGGCCTGTCCGGGTCGTCCTGCCCGGCTCCCCCGAGGTTCCAGACGCAGTTCACCCCAAAATGGCCGCGATCGACCCGGAATCGATCGCCCCCAGGCGCTATCGCAATTGAAATCGTTAGCCGTTCCCAAAGGCATCGTTGCTACGAACATAGATCGAGATAATGTAGGAGCCTTGCAGCGATAACAGGATTCCGATTCCGATCAGAAACTTCTCGATCTCGACGATGATTATGTCCACGGACGCGTCAGCCCCATTGCCTAAGAATTTTCGGAAAGGATGCTTTGTCAGGGACAACAGCGTGATTCACGAACTTCGCAAGTGGGCGCCCGCCCTTGCCGCGATCGTTGCGATCCCGACGGCGGGTTTTGCCCAACAGCCCGCGCGCATCACGGTAAACCCGGGGCGCGTGGGCCCCGAGTTTCAGGGCCTGGGAGCCGGGGCGATCTTCTACGAAGCGCACATCACCAGCCTCGCCGCCGCCAACCAGCCCGAGCGGCAAGAGCAGCTTTACGACGACATGTTCACCCACGTGAACACGCGCTACCTTCAGCTCATGATCCGCCACGATCACGAGCCGGTCAATGACAACAACGATCCGTTCGCGCCAGCGTTCGAGGAGAAACACTTCGCTTACTGCGCCCACACGTTGGCGATTGCCAAAGCCGCGCTGAAACGGCGGCCGGACATGGAGTTTCTGGCCACGCTCTACACGCCGCCGCCGTGGATGAAGACGAACGGCGATATCTCCGCCGGCGGCCAGTTGCGCGCGACGATCAAGAAGGGCATGGACCTGGAACTTGCCGAGTTCGCCTGGGCCTTCATCGACTACATGCACAGAAACGGCGTCACCGTGAACTACCTGGCGATTTGCAATGAGCCGGACTGGCCTCACGAGCAGCCCGGCTATTGTCTCACCGCCGAGCGGCACGCGGAACTGCTTGAGAAGGTTGGCGAATACCTGGACGCCATGGCCGCGAAGCACCCCAAAACGCCCCGCCCGAAACTTGCCGGTCCCAACACGCTCAGCGCGCCGGGGGCAGCGAAAGATTACATCCCTCAAGCCCTGCGCCAGGCCGGCAAACACCTTGAAGTGATCGCCTCCCACGACTACGACCCGCGCGGCCCACGTTGGGTCGATCTCGCCAAGCTCGCGCGGGGCAAACCGGTGTGGATGACCGAATGGTGCTCTCGCGACAAGGACGCTTCGCCTGGCATGATCGACAGCGCCATGAACTACGGAATGGCGATGCACCATGCATTTTCGTCCGGCGGGGTGAATGTCTGGATGGCCTACGACTGGGCCTACCCGCCGCGCGACTCGGGCGAGGCGTTCATTCACATCGACTGGGGCAAGGATTATGCGCTGACCAAGCCCTACCACCTCTTCCGTCAATGGTCGCAAGGCCTGGAGCCGGGCATGCGCGTGGTGGATGTGCGCACCGCCGGCGCAGGCGTTCCCGGCCCGGGGGCGAAAGAGAACGAGCCGGGCGTGTATGCCACGGGGTTCGTGTCGTCCGATCGCAAGTCGCTGATCGTTCACCTGCTGAATTCACAGGACAAGGCCACGCCCGTGTCATTGAAGTTGGGTGCGCCTTTCACCGGGGCGACAGCGGCCAAGGTCGCTCGCACCAGTGCCAGCGAAGATGTCAGCGATTTGCCAGGGTTGCAACGATCCGGCGCGGCCTTCGAGGACATTGCGCCAGCCAAGGCGCTGGTGACCTATCGGTTTGAACGATGAGGGGAAGGCGGAGAGCGGACTGAATGCCGCCGATCCATGTGCTGCGGGATTCTTCACGCGATCCGGGAGGGACGGGCTCCTGCACGTGCTGCCGCGCGGCGGCGCTCCTTGAATCGGGGACCGGAGCGCCCGCCCCACAGCTTCGCCGTCAAGGGTTGAGCCCTGCTCTCTCCCTAACTAGATACGCCGCCCCGGTGTCGCGCGCCCTGGAACGTCCCGGTCATCTGGCCCCACAAGTCTCGCAGGCGCCGCCAACCCCTCATCCGGATCGCCACGGCTCCGCCCAGGCCGGCACAAACCAAGACCACGAACCACCATTCCACCCGCCGGAGCTTGGCGATCTTAAGTCGCAAGTAGACCGGCTCGTCCCCATCGACCTGAACGCTCCGGCTGAAGGTCAACACTTCACCCCGCTCTGGCAAGGTCACCGCGATCATCCGCAATGCGGGTTCCGCCGCCAACTGCTGACTGACGAGCCGCCCGGCGATCTTCTTCAAAACGGAGACTTCTTCCGCCGTGTTGCCTTGGAGCAAGGCATCGATCTGCTGCGGATCGTAATTGACCTCTCCCTGCAACATGGGATTGCGCCCCGCCGCCTGCTCGAGGCTCTCGTTCGCCAAAGAACTCGGATCCTCCATGCGATTGTCTAGGTAGAGGCGTTGCCGGCGCGTGTTCAATCCCATCACCGCCTGTTGCGTCTGGAGTTCCCGCAACTGGACCCGCGCGTCCTCATTCGACGCCGCATCCAAAGCCTGGGCCTTCGAAGCCCGGCTCAAGGCTTGCCGGGCCTTTTCCTGTTCACCCTGCTGGAGCCAGGTGTTGGCCTGCTCCAACAAAAGCGTCGCCCCCTCCGCTTCTTCCTCGCGCTGCTTCGAGTAGGATCTCAGGTAGTCCTCCAATCCGAACGGAGCGCGCCATTCCTCCCGGTGCAATTCCAAACTGCCCTTGGAATCGGAAAGCCGGTATCCCTCCGGCATCACCACACGCCACTCCACGTTCTGCAAGGGAACGTTCCAACGAGGGCCTTCCAACACAATCCGCCGCCCCTCCGGAGCCTGCGAAGAATAACTGAGCACCACCTCGGCCGCTGGAGCATCCTCACGGGGCAGCACATAGAACAGATACTCGTCGCCGTCCCGGACCAAAGCCACGCTTTCGCCGTTGACAAAGGCGTTGAAAAGCTGGGACCCCTCCGGCAACCGGGCCCGCAAGCTGCTCTTCTCCAAGACCTCGACTTGCAGACTCACCACGGTCACCGCCAGCCCGGCTGGAGAAAAAATCGTCCGCAGTCGTCCGCTGGCTACGCGCAGTTTGAGGGCCTCGGCCACATCGTGCCGCTTCACTTGCACAATGAGGGGATGACCGGTCTCCACGGCCCGGAATGCCAACGCCGGAACGCTCCGGTCCGCCGGATCCTTTAACAAAGCCGGGACGCTCCCCCAATCCGCCGCCTGCCAACCCGTCCGCGGATCCGCCGCAGACAGTTCCAACCGGCCTGAAGCTCGCAAGGCCAACCAGTAATTCGTTTGACGGGCTCCGCTCAATCCCGCCGCGGTTACCGTTTCTTCGCCGCTTTCCCGCCCTGTAACCCTCTGGTGCTCCACCACCACCGCAAACTCCCCAATCATGCCCCGTTGAAACCGCACTTCCCAAAGCTCCGCTTCGCCGCTGACTTTGACCATGTCGCTCACGGCGTCTCCGGACGCGCGCACAGTCCGCTCTTCCTCTTCGCTCAGACCGGCCAGCCGCAGCCGCACCGTCTTCACCGGGGCGTTCTCGACTTGATAGCGCACACTCAGTCGCGTCCTGGTCACGCCTTCCCGCAGCGTCGTTTCCTGCAACGCGTTGGCCGTGATCCAGGCATCCAGCCGTTCCACCCGCAACTGCAAAGCCCAATCCCGTTGCAGCAAGCGGAAGGCTAGGGTCCCCGGCTGGTCTTCCGCAACCTCACGCACGTCGAGCTGCGACACGTTGCTCCGGGTCAACGGCTGCACCCGGATCCCTTGCTGCGGAGCCACCAACAAACGTCCCGTCTGCCGCGTGGATTCCCGCAATACCACTCGCGGCACATCCCAGTCCGCCTCCGCAGGAGGAGCGCCCGCCAGCGTCAGCGCAAAGGTCTGCTCACCCAAGGTCCGGCCCGTCAAATGCAGCGTCGCCACCCGCACACCGTCCTCTTCCAGCTCCGTCCAATGGCTAAAGGCCGGGCCGCTAACGGCTTCCACCTCAAGACCCTCCGGCAGCGGAAAACTGAGTTTGAACAAGCCCGCCCGAGTGATGGAAACGCGCAGATCCACCGCCAGAACCAATCTTTCCTCGCCTAACGAAAGCGTCTGCTGCGTCGCCACTCGGACTTCAGGATCCACCGGACCCACCGTCAAAGCCACGCTTCCCGCTCCATCTCCGTAGCGGAAAACCCGCCGCAATGAGGGCGCCTCCGCGCCTTCCTCCGTCGCCGCCCACAACAACGACCGGTCAAAATCTTCCAACCCCACTTCCGACATACCCTGCACCACCACTTCCTGCGGCTTCGCATCCGCTCCGAAAACGAGAGCCACAAGGCCCACTTCGCTCTCGGCCCCTTGAATCCCCAACACCCCCAGGTTCACCGACACGGGCAGCGGTCCGGTTCCGCGCTGCGTTTCCACGGTGACGGAAAACGGCGCCGACTGCGGGGGAGACAGACTGATCCGCAGTGCGCGCGATTCCGGATCGAACCTCCATTCTCCCACCGGACCCTCGCCCACCCGGCTCACCGTGAATCCTTCCGGTACGAGCGTCGTCAACTCGCGCATTTGACCCTGTGAAGGACGCACCTCCACCCGGTGCCGCCCATCTACGAGCCCGGGGGCCGCCAAATAGGCGTTCGCCGTTTCCCCATAAAATTGGGATGCCTCCGCTTCGACGTCCCGGCTTAACGGATGAAACTCGACCCGCGCCTCGCCTTCCGGTCCCAGCAGCATCCGCGCCCCGCTCCAACCCTCCGGCAAACCTTCCACGGCTTCGACCCGAACGGCCATGGGCGACCGAAACTCCCAGCCTCGCTCGTCATAACGAATCTCTAGGGTCTGAACCGCAGCCCGCCCGCCGGGCAAGTTCACGCCCGCCGCAAGATCTCCCAAGGGCATCTCAAACCAAGCCCGCAGCTCCACAAGGCCTTCACGTTCCAGCACCGCCCGGTATTGAAACTCGCCTCCGCTCTCCAATTTGGTTACCCGGGGGCCGTCGCCTTCGAACCGCGTCAACACCGCCGGAGCGCGCAGCAGCAGCAGCGAGTCGTTCTCCTTCCCTTCCACGCGCAAGACCAGTTCGCCATAGAGGCGCCCTTCTTCGATCCGCCATTGCTGGTCGATCCGGTCCGCAGCGTCGATATTCCTCCCAGCCGCCGCGACGGGCATCGAGGGCGAGCTTTCCTGTGCCCAGGCGCGCTCCGCACCGCCGCCCCATGCCAATGCCGACACGGCGGCGGCTACGAGCAAGGAAACAGCCGGCGCCGGAGTTCCCGGCCCATCCGCTTCCGGACCAGCGCCGGATTCTTGCGTCCGAGCCGCTCGCGCCGCCTGCTGCTGCCTGCGCCGGTCCCGGGCATCGCCCAACCAGCTACGCCAGCCTGGAATCACCAAAAATACGGTCAAAGCCAGCGCCAGCGCCGTGAAGAACAGGATCGCTCCACCCCGCTGCCACAACAAGCCAGCCCCCAACAGCACCGCGGCCAACACAGCCAGCCGCACGCGTTCCCGTTCGGGAAAGCGGCGCAAGAAAACCAAAATCGCCAGTCCTGCCGCCGCCAGGAGCACGCCCGGCCAGGAAATCATGGCCTGCCAGGCGGGCAGATTCCTCACCGTCACCGCGACACTCTCTCCCGCCGCGGCCACAGGAGCCGTGAACTCCACCACGGAATCGTTGGCTCGCCGGGTTTCCCCTGCGGCCATCGCCAGAAAAACCGACCACAACACGAGCAGGCATCCCAGTATGAGCGCGGTCAGACGCGAGCCCCCTCCCGGTCTGCCTCTCCGGAGCAAAGCATTCACTGTCAAAAAACTAACAAACAAAGCCGCCGCCAGCGCCACAAAACCTCGGCGCCGCAGCCAGTCCCAACCCGTCTCCGTCAGAGAGAAGCGCCGCACCTGCGCCACGCCGCTTTCGACCGGGACCAGCAAACGCCCACGGTCCGCCTCCACCTTCCACTCCGTAATCAACACCGGAGCGTCGATCGCTGGACTCACGATCTCAATCTTGCGGCTCCCGTCCTTCGGGAGCCCTACCCGCACCATCACTTCGACCGGCCTGTTCGGGTCGCCCTCCGCGGATAAGTGAATCAGCGTGGCTCCCTCATCCTGGCGGGCGTTGACCGGCTCGCCGGAAACGCGGGCCTCCCACAAGCGCGCCCCCTCGGGCAAGCGCATCCGCAAGGCCTTCTGCCCTCGCGTCTTTACGAAGAACCGGGCTTCCGTCACCGCCTCTCCATCCCGCGACACCTGCGTCGATAAAGTAGCAAAATCCACAAGCTGATCGATGGCTCCGGCCGGTTCAAACCATTCGATGCCTAACTCCAAGTCGAAGGGTCGCGCCGTGTATTGATAGGCGGCAACCGTTGGCCAACTCGTCAAGAGCCGGAACTCCGCCGGGAGTTCTGAAGCTTCAATTCTCAGCAGCCCCGGGGATACCGTCGCTTCGCGCTCTCGCACCTGCGAGGGACTCACCAACTGGATGAACCCACGCTCCCCCTGCACTCCAACCGGTTGGACTTCGCCGGGGCGCAGGACTCCGCCTTGCGCCTCCATCGGCAGCTCGAAGGTCACCAGCAATGTCGACGCCCCCAAAGCCGGCCGGTGCAAAGTCACCACCAACTCGTTCCCCTCCCGGCGCCAACCCTGCACGTTTTGCCCTTCCATGGTCACATTCCCCACCGTTTCCGGCGCTTGCAGCCGCCATTCCGACACCGGAGCCCCGACCACAAAGTAGTTCAACAACACGCTGCCGTAAGCGATCCCCTCCTTCAGCGCATACCGGTGAAACACATCCGCCTGCACGCTCTGCCCCATGGCTTCTACTCCCATCTCCGCCGCCCAGTCCGCCGACCGGATTCGGAAGGCCTGTTGCAGCCCGTTCACTTGCTCCGGAAAATAGGACAACGGCAGCTCCGACAACTCCTCGACCCGCGCCGGAGTAACCCGGAACCCCGCCGACGCCACCACTCCTAAGTGCCCGCGCACCGATTTCGCCCCCGGATGCCGCACCGGAGGCAAGACCCACGGACCGGCTGCCGCGGGCACATTCCGTTCCAAGCGGAACTGGACTAACTGACGTCCGCCCACGGCTCCGCCGAACAACACTTTCAACGAGCGCTGCCCGCCCGCCGCTTCCGAACCCACCACATAATCGCTCACCGCGGCGCCACCCACGCCCACCACCACGTAATCGCCAGGGATCTGCAAGTCCCATTCCCCCAAAGGAGCCTCCCGGATATCCAACTCCACTTTTCCATAGAGCACGCGGTCGGTTTCACCCATCTCATAGACCAAGACCTGGGACACGCTCACTTCCGGAACGATGCGGTCAGCCAAGATCTCAAACGCATGCTCCGCCGAAGGAAACCGGTAAACGAAGACCTGCCCGCTCCCAGCCCCATCCAACGGTTCCGCCGGATACTGGGCCGGTCCGAGCTGGGCCAGTCCTTCCCCTCCGGTGACCTCCACCTTGACCGCCCCGGAATTGCTCACGCGCACATGCCCGGAATGCCGCACGGCTCCCTCGGGCATCAGCCGCAGCGGAGCCGCGCGCACCGGGAACCCTCCCAACGGAGTCTGACTGCGCACCACCAACTGTTCATCTCCACGGATCGGCCGGCTGAAGGGAATCTCCAATCGCCGCATGTCCTCCCCGGCATCCGTCACCCTCCATCCCAGCACGTTCGCTCCCTCGACGGAAAGCACCTCGCCCGGTCCTTCTAACAACAAATGCAAGCGGTCCAAGCCGCCCTGCAACACATGAATCCCCAAGCGGAAACTCTGCCGCATCAACCCCGCGCCCACCTGCACTTCAGAAAGCGAGTCGCTGGCGTAGAACAGCTTCCCTTCCGCCGCATCCAGCGCCTTCTTCCACGCCGCCACCCCTTGCCCATCCGCGGGCAGATACCCACGCCAGGCGTCGTCCTGCTTTCTCGGAAACACGCCGGTCCCGGCTTGAAAATGCACATCTTCCGAAAAACCCTTCAGGAAAACAGGAACCACTGCTCCTGCAGGGACGGCGAATCGCAGCCGTGACCATTCCCCGTCTTCCTCCACAGCCGCGTCGAACTCCAATCGCACCGGAAACTCTCCCTCGGATTCGAAGCGCAACCGGTAGACTGGACCGTGTTCGTCTTGCCCTAGCTCGACCCGGTAAGGCAGTCCCTCCGGCAGCTCGCGCAGCGCCGCGCGGCCCCGGAGGATGGCGATCACGCCGCCCTCCGGCGCGCGCACTTGCGCCTGTCCAGTCAACACGAAAGCCACACTGCCCGCTGCGGCGTCTTCTGTTCCTTCTAACATCACCTCGCGCAACTCCACCGCCGCCGGAGCCGCTCCGAAGGGCGTAACCCTCACGCGAAGCATCCCCGCCCCTGCACTCTGGAAGCGCAGCGTCTCCACATCCTGACCTGCCCGCAAAGGTTCCCATCCATCGGCTCCGATGGCCCGCACTTCCACCGCTTCCTCCGCCACGACCTCGACTTGCGAAACAAATCCGGCTGCTTCGCCCATCCCGACGGTCAGCACATCCACTTCGGCAGGCAGCGCCGGCAGTTCCTGCACCGTCCGCAATAGGATCCGATATTCCTCCGCCCCACCAGGATGCACCGGCCGGATCTCGAGCAGCCGCCCTCCTCCCTCGCCCGGAGCCTGCCGGACCGCCCAATCCCGCATCGGCCCGCCTCCCTCCATTTCCACCGACGCCACTTCGCCCGGGCCCTGCAATCCCAGAACCAAACGCTCCGCCTTTCCTTGCAATATCCGCATGTGGATCCGCGTCTCTCCCCGGATGCCGCCCGTCCCCACCGACAGCTTCGACTCTGCGCGAGCCGTGAAAAACACCGGAACCTCCCGGCGAACACCAGCCGCGCGAAGGACAACAACATCCCCGCTCTCCACAATGAGTTCGCCGGTCGCCCCGGCCGGCGGAGCCTGTTCGGCGGAGCCAGCCGGCGGCGGCTGTGAAGGCGGCGGTTCTTCCTGCGCGAAGCCGAAGCCTGCCCCCAACATCACGGCGCCCACCAGCGCAGCGCTTTTCCACATCCAGTTCTGCATCATCTTCATCCTCGGCTCCTCGTGACTAGGGGTTGACATCCTTCGTTCTAACATGTTGGAAAACTCTATTCCGTCCGCTGCCGGATCACCTCCGCCATCTGCAAGAGCTGTTGGACCCGTTCGTAAGTGGGAAACGCCCCTCGCAGATTGGTCAGAACCGGGGCCAAGTGGGACAGCTCGACTGTCTCCGCCCGCGCTCCTCCTTGCAGCTTCTCCGCCACAAAGGCTGTCGTGGCCGCCAATTGCATGGACGGAGCAGCGTCTTTCAAATCCGGCGTCCGCTCCTGATAGGGAATTGTCCACGAGCGCTCCACCATAATCCCGCTGGCCGAATCTTGAAAGCGCACCGCCGCCTCTCCCAAGGGACCGCGGCCGTTCGGCGCGAACTCGACCTGATACACCGCGACGCCGCTCTCCGCACCGGCCAGCTCCGCGGCGTCCACCTGATCGTTGCGGAAATCCTCCTTCTGCAAGCGATGTTTCTCGAAACCCAACAAGCGATAACGGCTCACCCGCTCCGGATGGAACTGCACTTGCACTTTCACATTGCGCGCCGCCGGCCGCAGCGACCCGGCCAGGTGTTTGGCGAAACCTTCATCCGCATCCTCCGGCCGGTTTAACAAATAGTAGCGCCCGTCTCCTTCCCGCGTCACCGCTTCCAGCACGGCGTCGTTGACCTCGTCCATGCCCACCCCGCAGGCGTCGAAGGCGATTCCTTGCCTCCGCAGATCCACGACTATGGCCCGCAAGGCGTCGGGCCGTGCATCGCCCAGATTGGCCGCGCCGTCGCTGATCAGGACGATCCGGTTCTGCGCGCCATCCAGTCGCTGTTCCAGCGCCTTCTCTCCGGCCAACCGCAGAGCCTCCTCCATATTGGTCCCCCCTTCCGGAGGAGTCCGCATAACCAGATCGGTTAACTCCGCGCCGCGATCCCCGGTCCAGGCTTCCAGCAGCAAGCGCGGCGTCCGGGCAAAGGTCACCACCGTGACTTGGTCCGCCGGCGTCAAATGTGCCGACAGGGAGGCCAGCGCTCGCCCCACGATCGCTTCCCGGTCTTCCCGTTCCATGGATCCCGACTTGTCGATGAGGAGGGTCAGGCGCAGGGGCTGTTGCGCCGCCCGGCCCAACGCTGCCGTCCGAAAGGCGATCCGCACGAGGTTCTGCTGCTGATAAAAGGGATGCGCCGCCTGCTCGATCCTTCCGGTCACCTTCTCTTCGTAGCTGGGACAGGGATCCCCGTAATCAAAGGCGTTTACGAACTCCTCGACCCGCACGCTGTCCGCCGGTGGAAACTCGCCCTTCTCCAGCAACGCCGCCCGCGCCATTTTGAAGGACACATCGGCCACATGCAGCGAGAAGGTGGAAAAGGGCTCCTCCGCCGTGGCCGTCATTTCTGGAAGCGGAGGTTCCGGTGCATGTTCGCGAGTTCCTGACGAGGTTGCCAAATCGGCGAGCCCCTCGGAATCAAGATCGGTAATTCCGTAAACTTCCGCCAACTCGAGCAACTCCATGCGAGCCTTTTCCACGTCGGTTCGCTGTTGCTCCAACAGAGAAGCGATTTCCTCCAGATCACCGGTTTTCAGCCCCGTCTCCAATTCACGGATCCGATCGCTCCAGACTTGGACCACCCGATCCGTCACATTCTTGGCGATCTCCGAATCGTGGTCTTCGAATTGCACCTGAACAAGATCGCCAGTTCCCTCCGGCTTGACTTGGAGGCCTGCTCGCAGCTTCTCAACAGCCTTCTCATTCGAAAGCCCCCATTGAGCATCCAGATTCAGATCCTCGACGACCCTTGAAAGGGTCTCATCGCTGGTGGCGACTTCTCTTTGCGCCTCTGCAATCGCGGGGGAGGTCCGAGAAGCATCCGACTCCTCCGAGGATTCCATGACGCGGAAATCACGTGAGGGTGGATTCAACTGCAGCTTCGCTCTCGCCACCTGCCTTCGCGCCCGCCCGGTCAATGTTTCCCAAAGCGAGCGCGGCGCCGCCGCGGCCTCAGCGCGCTCATGAATCACGATCGGCGACTTCGGCATGGCTAGGTCGATCGATTCCGCCGCAACCTTCGCTTCTTTTATCTGCAACAGGCTTTTCTCCTGCAAATATCGAAGCTTGGCCCTCGCCAACTCGTTGAACCCCGCTGTCTCCTGGGCGGCATCTGATCTCGCGCCAAGATCCCCCTCCGCCTCCGTCGCGGGATCAGATCCTCTTGCCGCCTCACCCAACTCCAGATCCGCGAGCAGTTTTTTACCCGCCTCATAGTTAGCCTTGATGGCTTGGTACTCGTCGTGCCGGCCCTCGAGCTCATCCTCAGGAGTGGGGCCCAAGTCGATATCCACAACACGGTAGCGCTCACTCGCCTCGAGCAGTTCTACGCGCAGCGCGTCCACCTCGGCTCTCACGGCTTCCACCCCGCTGCTCGATCTGAGACTCCTTGAAAAAGTAATTGTCTCATCAAAGGAGCCTCGCTCTCCCTTACCCTCAGTCTCCCACGTCGAAAGCCGTGGTCTGCTGTCGGCATTGACCTCTGGCGACTTCGGCTGTGTAGCAAGGAACCTACCGGGCGAAGACGGCGGTTCCGCAGGCGCAGGAGCCGCGACGGGTCCCGTCGTCACCGCTGGTGTGGCCGCCGGCAGAAATTTCGGAATGTCATACAGGTTGTCTTTGTTGTCTAACGACCCACTGCCGCCGTCGAGAGCGGCATTCATATCCCCGCCCAGAGCCTCCCGTCCATTCTGGTAATGCCAGTTCGCTGTCGCGACATCCGCTTTCGCTTTCTCTCCATCGCGAACTTGCGCAAGAGCCTCATCCATCGGCTGCTCCGCCACGTCGCTTTCCTCGCCCGCGAACCTCTGTGCTAGCCGCTGCAAGTCCCCCGAAACTGTCTCTGTATCCGCGGCCCGTTGAGGCGCCGCCTCCGTAAAGGAAACCGGGCCGGAGCTTTCCGCCAACCCTTGCTCCAGATTCTCGAACTGCATCCCAAACTCACTGTCCCTCTTCTGCAAGCTAGTTTCTTTGATAGCCGCAAGATCATCCGATGCAGGGGGCGACAGCGCAGAACCATCGACGTCGAACCCAGACGGCTGAATGCCCAAGGCATTGCTCAGCAAGGATCTCCCGTCGGACGACACACCCCGGCCTCCCTCCCCCGGACCTCCCCGGCGATCCTCCACACCAAAATCCGCCTCGTCATCGTAACGCTGCGCTGGGCCGCTCGGGCCCTCAGCCTCTCTTCCTATCAAATCTATTCCAGCGATCTGACCAAAAGCGCTTTCTTCATTCAGACGGGCATACCCATTGGTCGCACCGGGCTCCAGCGAATCAGAACGGCCCGGCTCATTCCGCGCCCACTCGGCGGAGGCCGGGCCCTCGGCAGTGCTGTCCCTGAAAAATGGTGTGAGATCGTGCTGCCGCTGGAGTTCAAGCTCTGTCAGACTCTCCGGTCTGCCCGCAACCAACCCGGTCACGCCTCCGATAGAGCCGCCCCCGGCCTGCCCCTGTTTCCACCCGAATCCCGCGCCAGCACTTGAAACCGGATCGATCTCCCCGAGCTGCTCCTTGGTCTGATCGTTCACTTGGCCTGACCAGTCGGCGAGGTCATCAGAATCTTTAGCCCGCGTCTCTCCCTCTTTGGTCGCCTCATTGCCGAAGCTTACAAAACCCTCGAACTCACGAACTTCGGGCATCAATGCATCATCCAAAGCCGTTGCTAAAGCCGTTTCCCCGCTCGTCCGGGCAGCGCCCTGCCCGCCGCCCACTCCTCCGAAGGCGCTGCCCGCAAAAAGATCTCCAGCGCTGGTCGCTCCCGCATCGCCTTTCCCTTCTAGGCCAGCCACCCCTGTCGCCGTGACCGCCGCTGGATCCTGCGCGACTCCCGGGACACTGCCGGCTTGAGACCGGACCATCTCATCCGCATTCCCATCCCCATCCCTATCTCCATAGCCCTCCGCCGGTTTTCCCACCGTTAGGGATTTTTCCCTCTTCGATCCGAGCTGCGTGCCGAGCGAGTCGATGGCTGCCCGGCTGCGGTTGGAATCCGGCGCGTCCCACTCCTCCGGAAGCGCCCCGCCGCGATAACCACGCTCGGATTCGGCCCAAGCCACAGAGCCCTTGGCGAACAACTCTTCCGACGCCTTCGGGACCTCCGCCAAGACACCGCCGGCTTCCGCCTCGCCGAACGAGTAAGCGGTCTCGCCGCGGGACGCGCTGCTGAAATCGTTCGCAGCCGCAACGTTGCGGGAACCTACCTTACTATACATAGGCGTCATCATCGAAGCAATCGCCGCCGCAAGCGCGAGCGACGCCGCTACGGTGAGCAGCGGCCACGACAGCCGTTTCTTGCTCGCAGCGAGCCGAGCATTCCCAGGCGGGGCTCCATTGCCCGCTTGGACCGCCCCGATCCGTTCCAACACCGCTTTGCGCCGCCCGCCGGCAAGGCGCCAATCCTCGCCGTTGCTGCTCTTTCCCCCGCTTCCCAAGGGGGCCAAGGCCTCCCCCACCAACGCATGCACCGCCGTCATGCGCCGGCGAAATACTTCCAGCTCCGGTTCCTCGCGCATCAGCCGCTCCAGTTCCGATCGCTCAAAGTCGGAGGCCTCGCCCACCACAAGGGAAACCACTCGCGCCTCCAGATCGGGCTCGAGCCAAGAATCGAGATGATGTTGGTCGTTGCTCATGGTCGTTTCCTCCAAGGTTCAACCCGCGCTTCCCGAAATCCCCGCCTGGCGCAGCGACGCCGCGAGGCCCTTCAACACGTGATGCAGCCGGTAACCCACGTTTCCAATGCTCAGCCCCGTGGCCTCGCCGATCTGCGCATAACTTTTCCCCTCTTCATATTTCAGCCGGACCAGTTCCCGGTCCTGTTCTTTCAATTCGTTCAACAACAATCGCATCATCCCGAGCGCCTCCAATTTCCCCAGCCGTTCGTCCGGGCCCGGATCGGGGTCGGGATGCACGACTCCCACGTCCTCGCTCACGGTCTCCCGCGATCGCGTACGCAAATGGCTGATTGCCAGGTTTCTCACGGCTCGATAGATCCACGCCCGCGGATTCTCGACCTCTCGCCAGTGCTGGTGCAGCCGGAAGAATCCTTCCTGCACCAGCTCCTCCGCCACCTCCCGCCGGCCCACCAGCCCGAAGGCGAAGCGAACCAGTCCCGCTTCCTCCGCCTCAAACACCTCGCGCAACGACGCATCCGGACTTTGACCGGATCGTGCGTCGGACTCGCTCGGCGACAGGGGCATCGGCACAACAGGTTCCACTCGGTAGCGTCGAGAGGTCTCGAATAAGCTGCTCTTCCCCTTCACAGACACCGGGGGACGCCAATTCTTAGAAAAATCCCAGAGATTCCCTTCCCCGCCCTCCCCGCATCCCCTCACTCTTCGAACTTCAACTCACTCAAGCGAATCTCGGCCTTCACCCGTGCTTCACCGCTCACATCGTGGATCCGCAACTCCACGCCCGGATCTTCGGCTTCCCAGTCGACCTCGATCATCCCAAAATTGTAGTCGCGTACGACCTCGCCAACGCGATTCCGGTTCGGCTCGACCGAGGGCCAATCCTGATTGATCCCGCTGGCGGTGACGTCGTGCAGCGGATACAAACCCGGCGCCCGCAACACCGAGATCTCGCCCCAGTGCACGTCTCCTGAAATAAACAGAACGCCCTCGGCCCGCGCGCTCCGGATCGATTCCACCATTTTCTCCAGTTCGGACGGGAGATTGGTCCACGATTCCCAACCGTTGTATTCGTGCGCAAACTGAATGCTCGTGGCGATGATGCGCAGATCCGCCTCCACCAGGAGTTGTTCCTGCAGCCATTTCCACTGTTCCCCTCCCAGCAGCGTCTTTTCCGGATTGGGATCGGGATGATAATCGTTCTTCCAGGACGGAATGCGGTTGTGCGCCAATGGATCCCGAAAGGTCCGCGTATCGAGCAGGATCACCTGGAGTGCGCGGCCCTTTTCCTCGTCCCGGAAAATGTGCGCCGTGTAAATCCCCGGCCGGCTTCGCCGTTCGCTCTCTTTGGGTTCACCCCAGAACTCCAGGAAGATCTCCTTGGATTCCTCTTTGAAAGGATACTCATTCCCCGCGTCGTTCTCGCCGTAATCGTGATCGTCCCAAATGGCGGCGACCGGTATGGCGCTCCGCAGCAACTGAAACTCCGGCCGCGCTCCCAACTGACCGTACTTGCTGCGCAGCACCTCCATATCTCGCGTATCCCCGTAGATGTTGTCGCCGAGATAGATGAACAAGTCCGGGTTCCGGGCCACGACCGTCCGCAATACCTCCTGGGGCCGTTCCTGATGCGAGCACGATCCGAAGGCGATCCGGGAAATCAGGCCGTCGATGTTCTGCGCGGTCCGGTAGGGTTTGCCGGGTTCTTGACCGTGCCCGGCCGCCACTACTGCGCCCGACAGCGCGGCTGCCAAGAGGGTCAAACGCGCCGCCACTCCGTAGCGAAAAACCTCAGCCGTTGCTCTCATGCCCCCATGCTACACCGGCTTCGCGCCCGCGTGAATCCGGAACAGCGAACTTTCCTGATGCCGCCTCCCCCGCGTTCGGATTGCGCCTTCAAGGGCGTGTCGATTCATTCGGTGGAGGTATCGGTTCGCGCGCTGGCGCGCCATCCTTCCCGCTAAGATCCCCAACGGGGATCCATTCGATAGCCCGGGGCTCAGCGCAGCGACGCCCCGGGTTAGCTCCGAGGGAGACCCGCGCCCCTGAATGGGCGCAAGATCACAAAACCGCACGTCATTCCCGAATAAGCGAACACGGCCTTCAGCCATAGCCTATAATGATTCGCAGGGGTGAAAGATGCGTCACCGGTCGTTTGAGTCCTCCTCTCGGGGGTCATCGTAGCGGAATTCTCACGAATTCCGGCCTCCCGCCAACCAGGCTCCTCCCGCCGGAAGCATCACGCCTTCCGCTACGTGTGAAATCCCTGGAGGCCTACGCCGCCGAAAAAACCCTTGGCAAACCCGCGGGTCTGATCCAAAGTCCCCGCTCCACTGCCCCGGACCCTCCAGACTTTTTCGCATCGACCATGGCTGTATCCATCCGACTTCGCCGCGAAGGCGCCAAGAACCGGCCGTTTTACCGGATCGTCGTCGCCGACAGCCGGGCGCGCCGCGACGGAAGATTCATTGAAGCAATCGGCACCTACGATCCGCTCAAGTCCGGTCTGAACTTTCGCATCGATTTGGCGAAGGCCGAGCAATGGATGCGCAACGGCGCTCACCCATCGGAAACCGTCGGCAGTTTCATCCGCAAAGCCCGGAAGCACCCCGAAACTTGCATCGGCCAGCCCGGGACAGCGCCGGCTTCCGCGGAGGAGTGATCGCAGCAACCACGGATTTCCGGCACAACCCTGAAGTCCGTGACCCCAGCAACCACCGCCGGCTGCCTTCGGGGCCCGGCGCGGCAAGCTTTTCCATCGCAGGACTATGGACACAGCAACCGCTTTCCGCGAGTTCATCGAATACGTCGTCGGACAACTCATCCAGCATCCGGACCGCGCCGCCATCGCCCATCAACTGGGAGATTCGGAAACCAGCCATATCTTCAACGTCGTCGTGGAACCCGATGACCTGGGCCTGGTCCTGGGCAGAAACGGCCAGACGGTCGCGGCCATTCGCAACATCCTCAAGGCCGCAGCCGATCGCGACGGCGTCTCCGTCGCCGTGAACTTCGTCTCCCGGGACGAGCTGCCTTGACCCTCGCGGGACCCGCCGCCTTCAAGCTGCTGGCTCGCGATTCTCCTCCTCAGTTCCCCTCAATCATGTCCGTTGGCAACGACCGGAAAATCATCGTCACCGGCGGAGCCGGTATGATCGGCAGCGCCTTGATCTGGGCCCTGAACCGTCGCGGCATCACCAACATCCTTGTCGTCGATCGCCTTTCCAGCGATCCGCGCTGGAAAAACCTGGCTCCCCTCGCCTTCGATGACTACATGGACGCCGACGATTTCCTGCGGCGAGTCGTTTCGAAACCCGACAGTTTGGGCCAAATCGGTTTCGTTTTCCACTTGGGAGCCTGTTCCTCCACTACCGAGGAGGACGCCGGTTACCTCATGCGAAACAATTTCACCTACTCCAGGGAATTGGCCATTTGGGCCGTCGGCCATCGCATCCGTTTCGTCTACGCCTCTTCCGCAGCCACCTACGGCGACGGCAGCCAGGGCATGAGCGACGAAATGCTTGATCTCCACCGGCTGCGGCCCCTCAACATCTACGGTTACTCCAAGCATCTCTTCGACTGCTGGAGCAAACAACGCGGCATCTCCCGGGGCATCTTGGGTCTCAAGTTTTTCAACATCTTCGGACCCAACGAAGATCACAAAGGAGATATGCGCAGCGTTGTCCACAAAGCCTTCCACGAGATCAATGAAACGGGCGCCCTCCGCCTGTTTCGCAGTCATCGTCCCGATTACGCCGATGGAGAACAGCGCCGCGATTTCCTTTACGTCAAGGATGCCGTCGAAATGACCCTTCATCTTGCGGGGCGCCCGGTCTCCGGCGGACTCCACAATATCGGATCGGGCGTCGCCAGCACCTGGCTCGAACTCGCCCAGGCCGTGTTTGAAGCAATGAAACGGCCGCCGCGCATCGAGTTTGTGGATATGCCAGTACACCTGCGGGACCGCTATCAATACTTCACTCAGGCCGATATCGGCAAACTCCTGAAAAGCGGCTACGATCAACCCGTCGCGCCTCTGCGCGAAGCCGTACTCGATTACGTTCGTTCCTACCTGCAGCCAGGGTTGCATCTCGGCGATGAACCCGGCGATCAACCGGCGCCTTCCCGCACCGTGCTCCCGCCGCCGAAAGCCTGACGTAAACCCTTCCTTCTGACAGTCTCTCAACGCCGGCTCGCCGCCAAACGCAGAAACCCTCGTCCCGGCGCCTCCCCAGTAAGAGGGATGCGAAGACGGACCATCCGCATTCCGGGATGGTCCGGGTCCGCCTCAGAGGAAAGCTCCACCATTTCTGCGACCGCCCATTCTCGCAGATCCACGGAATACTGAACCAGACTGCGCCAGGCCCCCCGCTCCGTGCGCTCCCGGATCGTCACCAAGAAAGCCAGAAGCGCTCCGGTCGAATCCGTCTCCATCCCGGTGACCTCCACGGGAACGGTTGCATCCGCCTCGAGAGGGTTTCCACCCCAGAGAAACTCGCCCGTGTTCGCGAGTCCATCGCCGTCCGGGTCCGCCGCAAGTCCCGAGACATCCGGGTCGTCCAGTTGCTCCTGGGTGAACATTTCCTGGCGCCACTCTTCCAAGGGATCTCCGGTCTCACCCTCGCCTCTCCCGGGAGTGCCGCCTAGCTGCGAGCCCGCGACCCAATTTGCAGGATCGTTTGGATCCAGATTGGCTTCCGGATTCACGAAGACCAGGGAATAACCCTCCCCGTCAGCCTCCTCCGGCCAAGGATCCCCGTCGCTATAGGCAAACTCCTTGATCACGCTGCCTCCAATACCCTCAAAACGCAGGGTTTCTCCGTCGTTGGCCAGCAGTCCGGAAGTGAAGGCGCCCGCGACCGGCAGTCCCGGGCCATAACGAAAGAGAAACGCAGCCAGGTTCTGCACTACCACCACCCGTTCTCCCGGAGCCAACTCCGTAACCGCCGACCCGGCGAAATCGAAAACCACGCCGTCGGCGATGCGCACCGCGCTCAAATCAACGGGATCCGGCCCAATGTTCAACAACTCCACAAATTCAAAGTCTTCGCTGCTGGCGAAACCCGCGGCCTCTTCAGAAGGCGAGGGATCCGCCGGATGATAATGGAGTTCAGAAATGGTGAGGTTGGCCCCGGTCGGAGCAGCCAGCCGGGCCGAGCTGGTTACCCGGATGCTGTCGCTGCCCATCGGGGAGAAGATGGACCCGGTCGTACCTTGAAAATCTTCGGCTTGCAGGGTGATCACGTTCTCTCCGGGTTGCACGGGAACCCGAATCGACCAGGTGCTGTCGTTGATCCACTCGATCTCAAAAGCGTCTCCCGTTTCCACCCGGCGAATGGCCCTCACGTTGACCCAGGCTGTTCCCCGCAGCTCCACCTCGGAGCTGTCCACAAGGAAGTCCGCGCCGCCATTCGAAGTGATGGCGAACGGGACCCTCTCCATCACCTGCTGCCGGACCGACGATCCGCGGCTGCCGACATAACTCTTGTAGGACCCGTAGTTGGCTCCAGCGACGTCCCCATAGTGATCGAACCAGGCGTCGGCATAACGATTGTTGAACACCGTATCGATCAGGTCCAACAAATGACCCTCGAAAAGCCGGCGAAACCCAGGGACCTGCATTACCCTCCAAAGATTCTTCCTGCTCCCCTGCGGATCGTAAATACGCGATCCCGCTCCGAGGTTGAAGGTGAAATCCCAGTCCCAGGGCATGGCTTGGATGCCCCGGTTGTTCGGCGGCACGTAAAAGTCGAAGTTGTGAGGATTCTCGATTGGATAGACATCGGCGATTCCACACAAAGTCTGGATGGCCATCATCCGCATCCACTGATCGACGTCGAGAAGGTCTTCCACAGCATCACGCAACTGGGCGTCGGGCAGGGAAAAAGCCTTGCACAGGGCGATGATCCCCGAGTAGTCGTCGCGGTCTTCCGCCGTGTTGATGCGCAACACGTGCCGGTACTGTTCGGGATCATCTCCGAGGTCGGCGAGGTCAAATTGAACGATCCACCCGATTGGCATGGGGAGTTTGATCCCGTCTGGTTGTCCCGAGTTCGTGCTCTGGAAGTCGCGAATGCCCTCCATCTTGAAGACGGTTCCTCCCGCCTTGTCGCCGTCGAATGCTCCCCCAACCCAGTTGTTTCCAAAGCGGGCCATCTCGATCCGCGCCGGACCGGTGTGCCCCGCCAAATAGCCTGACATTTGCACGATATCGTTGTAACTCGCGGGCACGTTTCCGGCCTCGTTTGCGAGATGCTTCACCAGAATCTCGTGAATGTTGCGGCGCCGGATGGTGACGGTGCCCTGCACGCCCCGGAAAGGATGGTCCGCTGGAAAGCGCACGTTCAGTCCCGCATCCGGTCCGTTGGTCCGGCTGAACATGCTGCCGCGCAAACGGACTCCGCAGTCATAGAAGATCTCCTCGTCGTTGAGAATCACCGTGCATCCGCGCCGCCGGTTGCTGAGAATGTGCACGCTGTCGTGGATTGCGTTTCCTTCTGAAGCCAAGGCCACAATCCGGAAACTCTGCCTTCCGGCCGGCGCCGGAGTTTCGCCCGTCCGATAGAGGGCCCTTGAATCCTCTCCTGCGCGTGGCCAGGTGGAAACTCCGCCCAGCTCGTCCTCAGCCTCCAAATAAAACTGCACGACGGCGCGGTTGGCCTGTCCCGGAATCACTCCTTCCCACTTCCCCTCCTCGCTGCTGGCCATGGCCGCTTCCTGCCAGGCCCCTTCCTGAACCCGGTAACGGATCCTGGCCGCCGCCAGGCCCGCGGGATCGCCGATCTGCGCGCGAATCCGCACCGGCTCGCTCTCCGCGGGCAAGACCGGATCTTGAGTCACACCGGAAAAAGTGGGTCCTGGATTGTCTTCCCAAGTGGAATTCCTGCGTCCCGGCGTCCCGTGCTTTTCGGGCTGCGGCAGCCGGGCCACCCAGGCCAGCTTGTTGTAATAGATCTCGGAACGCAACATGGGATTGCCCCGCAACCACTTGGCCCGGAACCGGATCTCGTAGACCCGCCCGTTGACCACCTCCTCCCGCAGGGTCGTCTCGACGATGTTGTTCAAATAGTTAAACTGACTGGCTGCCCGCAGATGCATGAGCCCGCCCGGTTGCCCCTCGTCCGCCTTCACCTCGGTCTGATCGTGGTTGCCCAGGAACCTCCAGTGCGCCGCGGTAAACGGGGTAAAGATGCTTCCGAGAAAGGATCCGTTCTTCACCAACGGCGTCGGCGGCCCGCTCCCATCCGGATCCGCGACGACCGAGACATCGTCAACGAGACACTCCCCCGCCTCCAGCAAACCCATGCGCAGTTCATGGAACTGCCCCACCGTAGCCGTGTAGACAGGTCGCCGCGCCACCCCGCGAAAGACGAACTCCTCCCACTCCGACTGAAGGTCCTCGCGGCTGGCCTCCCAAGCTTCCGGAACAGAGTTGTCCATCTCCGGATTGCGAAGCTCAAGACTGCTTCCACCTCCATCCGCGTAGTCCGGCCAGGGAGCCCCATCAGCGTAGCGGACGCTGTCCGCCGGGTTTCCTCTCGCATCTCGCAACTCGATGTAATCCCCGCCGTTGCTCAGAGAACGTTCGAAATCTCCCACCGCCATAACCGCGCCGTGCCGGGCCTGGAACGTTTCAAGGCTGGCAGTCGCCACAAGATAGGATCCGGCCTCGAGTACGGTCCCCGCAGGAAACACGTATCCGATCCCGCCCGCAAAACTCCAGCCGGAAAGATCGATGTTCTCATTCGAGCGATTGAACAATTCCACCCATTCCTCCGGGTCTGCCGCGTAGGTCTCGCTTCCGTTCGGATCCCGGTAGCGCGGGCGATGATGATACATGATCTCGTTGATCACCACCGCGTCTTCCAATTCGACGTGGTTAGGGTCGCCAAACGAGGCGGCGTCCGCAAACAACCACCGGTCCCCGGAGCCGGACCTAAGCCGGGCCCGCGGAGATTCCGCGAGAATCACCGCGTCGAGGAGCCGGTTTGTCGCGGGGTCCGCAAGAAAAAGACGGTCGCCGGCTTCGCTGTTCAGCTCCGAAGTATCCACTTCGAAGACCCGGTAGGCCCCCCCGGCCAAGGGCGGCCCGGAGAGATCCAGGGCGGCGCCGGATGTCAACTCCAAGCGCAACCCTTCCAACACGACGGGCGCATTTCCCGAATGGAACAACTCAACCCGCAGGAGATCGCCTCCCGCCGGATCGACTTCGCTGAGGAGTTGGAGCGAATCTTCGCTCCAGCGGTTGGCCTCTCCGGGTGATCCGCCAAGTTCCTCGCTGGCGCGCCAATTGACCTCCGGGCCGCTGGCGTTCCAGGGATAGATTTTGGACAAACTGGCCCCGCAGCCATCGGCCCCAACGGGCCAGAATTCCCCGTCGTCGAACTCGAGAATGTCCATGGACCGTTGGTTGTGATTGCGCAGCACCAACCGCTCCCCGCCGTTGCTCAATCTTCCGGGCAATGGACCCATCGCTCCGGAATAGCCCGTTGCTTCCTCTAGGGCCTGGGGATTGCGGGCCAACACGAGGTATCCCCTCCCTGCGATCTTGGAGCCGCTCGGGAAAACGAAGGTCCCGGCTCCATCCAAACTCCAACCGGAAAGATCGACATCGACGGAGTTCTGGTTGAACAATTCCACGAACTCCAACGCTTCCTCCGGGTCCGCGGGGTGATAATGGACCTCGTTGAAGACGACCACACTATCGACTTCCCCCTGGATCGCACCGGTCCCCGCCAGCATTCCGGCCGCGACACAACTCAGAAAACCCCAGCAGGCGACTGGGCGCAATGATATCCCGCCGGACATGGGGGTGGAGTCCATCCGCTACTCTCCCGCAGAAACCACCTCTCCGTCAAGGAGCGGCTGAGATTTGGTTCGGACAGATCGGGAAGCCCTGCAATCCCCGCCCAACTTTCGTCGAGCGTCGCCATCTCCAACGATGACCATTGATCTACGCCCAATGAGGCGCCTCCCTTGACCATCGAGACCCGGCAAACTCGGCGGATCCAGGGCTCCGTCTGAGATGCCCAGTCAACCCAGTCAATAGTCCGTGACTTCTCGCCGCCCAGTCGCGATCCTGCCTCCGTTATGCTCTTCCGGTGCTCGACTCTCTTTGCAGTTTTCATCTTCGGAATGGCGCTGTTTGCGGGAGTGAAACCGGCTCCCGCCGGAAGCCGGCCCAACATCGTCCTGATCTACGCCGACGACATGGGCTACGGCGATCTCGGGGCGCAGAATCCGGAGTCGCGCATTCCCACCCCTCACTTGGATCAACTCGCCGCCGAGGGGATGCGCTTCACCGATGCCCACAGCTCTTCCGGGATCTGCACTCCCAGCCGGTATGCGCTGCTCACCGGACGCTATCACTGGCGAAAGTTCCACGACATCGTTGATTCCTGGGAACCTTCCGTGTTCGATCCGGAAGAATGGACTCTTCCCGGGATGCTCGCCAATCTCGGTTACCGCACCGCCTGCATCGGCAAATGGCACCTCGGTTGGAATTGGTCCGCCATTCTCAAACCGGACGCGACGGAGATCGTTGTCGATGGCGGCAGGAAGACCTGGCCGGCCGAAGCCTTCGATTGGTCCAAGCCCATCCCCGGCGGCCCGCTCGACCACGGCTTCCATTACTACTTCGGCGACGATGTCCCCAACTTTCCTCCCTACGCCTGGATCGAAAACGCCCGTGTCTTGACCGCTCCCACGATCCCCTACGAACCCGATCCCCGGCCCCGGGAAGGCGCCCCGGAAGGACGCCCCGGACCCATGGTCAAAGACTGGAAGCAGGATCAGGTCATGCCCACGCTCACCCGGAAGGCCGTCGAATGGATAAGCCTGCAGAAGGACAGCGGCCAATCCTTCTTCCTTTACGTTCCCTGGACTTCGCCACACGCGCCCATCCTCCCCACTCCGGAATGGGAAGGACGCACCGAAGCCGGCCCCTACGGCGATTTCGTCGCGCAAAGCGATTGGTGCGCCGGTCAGGTTCTAAAGGCGCTCGACGATCACGGCTTTCGGGAGAACACGCTGGTGATTTTCACCTCCGACAACGGGCCAGAACATTATGCCTATGCGCGGATCCGCAATCACGGGCACCGCAGCATGGGGCCGCTGCGCGGGCTCAAGCGCGATATCTGGGAAGGCGGGCATCGCGTGCCTTTTATCATCCGCTGGCCGGGCATCGTCGAGCCGGGAACTGTGTGCGGCGGCTTGATCAGTCAAATCGACCTGCTGGCCACGATCGCCGCGATCACCGGCGCGGAGCTGCCCGCCGGAGCCGCAGGCGATAGTTTCGATCAAGCGGCTCTGTTGCACGGAGAGAAGCGGAGCGCTCGCCCGAGTTTGGTGCACAACACCTATCGCGATCACTACGCTATCCGGCGCAATCAATGGTTGCTCATCGATGCGCCGTCGGGCGCTGTTTCGAATGTTCCTGCCTGGTTCGATGAAGCCAACGACTACTCTCCGAACGAACACCCCGCCGCTCTCTACGATCTGGCCGAGGATCTCCCCCAACGAAACAATCTCTTCGCCGCCTACCCTGACCTAGTAAAAGAATTGCGCGGCGAACTGCGGCGAATCCGCGAGCAAGAGTACAGCGCCGTGCGCTAACCCGCCTTTCTCATACTGTTTCGTCGCGAGGGGCCGACGATCCCCGTGCGGACCAGGCGCGCGCAGCCGAATGCGCAGGGCTGGGCGAGTACACCCTGTTCAAGCCTCAGAACGCATTTTACCCCGCTCAAAAACGAAAAGGCCCTATAAAACAGGGTCTCTGGGGCTCTTTTGGATTTCAAGGAGATGGCTACATAGTCACCGCCAGTAGATCGAGGATCTGTTTCTGCTCCTCGTCGGGCAGGGTCGTTTTGTGGAAGCGCACTCCGCTCAGCTCCACCTCGCTGCGACAGATCTGGCGGAGGCGCTCGATGACATTCTGCACCGTCCAGCGGCGTTCCTTTCCTTGGCCATCGGCCTCGAATAGTGGGCGCAGACGTTCGACCATGTGCCACTGCAGGTAGTAGGCCAGGGTGCACATAAACACATGCGCCCGGATGCGTTCGTCCTTTTTGTGGTAGACGGGCCGGATCTCAAGGTGCGACATCTTCAAGCTGCGAAAGGCCCGCTCCACATTGGCCAGTGACTTATAGGTGCTCACCACTGCGTCCTTGTCCAGGCGGGCGGCTTCTACATCGGTGCGTACGATGTAGCAGCCATCCAGCAGGTGCTCTTCGGCGATCTTTTGCTCCTTCACGCTCCAAATCACCTTGTGGGCTCGCGAGATTCTCTCTCCGGCATCGGCCTCCACCTGCCAATCGAAGAACTTGGCCATCTTGTATTTGGCCAGCAGCTTTCCCACCCGCGCCCCGAGCACCTCCACCGAAGTCTTGCGTTTGTAGGCGTCGATCTCCTTCAAGCCCTCTTCGGTAAGTTCCACAAGTTTGCGCCGGGTCTTGCTCTCGCGCTCTGCCGTGAGTGGATTGCGGCACAGGCAGTAGCGCTGCCGCGGGTCCTCCGGATCAATGACTTCCACCACCTGCCGCTCATCGAAGAGTTCGGGCTCGACGAGTTTACGTTCGAGCAGCGCCACGATCTCCCGGTGCGTCAGCGCGCTGATGGTGTTGAGCCCCTCGATGCCCTCCATTTCCTTCAGACGCGCCGCAGTCACCATGCCCCGGTCGCCGGCAAACACGACCTTCTCCAGTCCGTAGAGCTCTCGTAGCTCAGTGATCTTTCCCATCACGGTGGTCAAGTCGTTGGTGTTTCCCGGGAACACC
>JBGTBW010000026.1:0-2150 GCA_041749135.1 Verrucomicrobiales bacterium | reverse complement strand
CTCCAGTCGATGATAGAATCCAGTCTGGCGAGCGGATCCCCCATTTCCTCGAGTTCTTGGAGACGATCAGACTTGTCGAAGAATCCCGGCTGTTTTGGTTGCACGTATCTGGCCATGACGAGGAAAAACTACGGAATTCTTGACTACAATGCAAGCCCAAATAGTGCTAAATCTAAGAGAAAGCTACCTGTGCCTAATTAATTTTTAGAGGTGCCCAATAGAATGAGAATTGGTGGAGTACCTGGATGGGCGTTGATTTTGACCGCCTTCGTGACAGGTGTGCTGGTCGGTTGCGTCGGTTGTTTTTTCTTGCTGGGGCAATCGGACGCGGAACGAGCTAATAGATACTTACGTTCATTCTGGGCGCCAGCCATCGACCTTAGCAGTGTAACTTTAGGGGAGGCGGTACACTGGGTGCTTGATGCTCCCAATACTTCCGAGCTTATCGATCGCCTATTATCCTCCTGAGATTGAAAAGAGGAGCGTTCAGCGCTGCTATATTGGTGAAGATAAACTTGATTATACCCTATTGAGTATTGCGGAGGAGTTCAAATGTAGCTACACACCTGTGAATCGGTCATTGATCCTTTTCTATGATCCCAGCGCAGTCCCCTGGCATGATGATGACTTGTGAACGTTTGCTAGCTCATGGATTCCATCGAAAGGGCTTCGCATTCCGTGGCTGGAAAGATCGGTGCAAGCATTACATTCAGTCCCTTGGTTGACTCGGGCGAAGTTCCATAGGCATCAGGCGAATACGGACCAGACCGTAGGATAGAACACACTCTGTTGCGGCAAGTTTGGCTTCTGGCAAGGCGCGAGGAGGGAGCATATCCCAACGGGATCTGTGACTGACGAGCAACGCAGCCAGAAGCCAAAATCGCCGCAACCCTTCGGGCAAAGGGTCGTTTGGCCTGGGGCGTCGTTGCTCCGTGTTGCCTCGGCAAGCGCCCGGGGAAAGACATTGATGAAATCGCGGGCCGGGAAGCCTTTTCATAAGAGTTTAAGTGAGTGAAGGGTTGGCGTTGGGCAAAGCGGTGTATGTGGGGGAAGTGTTTGCGCGGAACCGGGCGAGGATGCACGTCAAGCGGGAGCGTGGAGCGCGAGAAGCTCCCGGGGGTTTGTTGGGGGTAGTCGTTAACTTCTTGAGCGATGCCGATGTGTCAGAAAAGCTCCCGCCCGTAGTCGCGCGCGCCGTGGATCACACGCGCGATTTCCACACCGTTCTCGATTGGCCGATAGAAAATGAGGTAGCTGCCGACCGGCAGAAAACGGAGTTCCGAGGCGAGGTCAGGGCGTGCCTGACCCGCTTGAGGCTGCTTTGCGAGAACCTGGAACCGCCGCTCAACCGCATCGAGCCAGCGGTCAGCCGCACGCACATCGAAGGAGCCAATGTGGCGCCAGATTTCGTCGAGGTCGCCCTGCGCAGCGCACGCGATGCGGTAGAGGCTCACGTTGCGGAACTCTTCCGCGCGTTGAGTGACTCACGTCCGCGAGATTTCACGCCGTCGAAAAACGAGTGCAACTCCGTATCGTCCCGGCACTCGACGCACTCCCCGCGATCAAGCTGATCGAGGCCGGCGTCGATTTCCCGGACGAGCGTCACGCGGCGCAACTCACGAATATCCTCGTTCCGTTCGATCCACTCCGCGAGCGCGATTCGGTCATCCGGCGTGAGCTTGGCGGCTTCGGCTTTGAGTTCCTCGACGTTCATGGCGACAAAATACCGTGCTCCGTCGCGACGGCAAAGGGCAAAGTCGCTCGGACGGTCATGCGCTGCGAACCTCGCCACGGGCGCCATCTCACATCAGCGGTCGCGTAGCCCAACTGGTGTCTCGAGAGCCTCTGCGGGACTGCGCATGATGAGCCCCTCACGAACAGCAATTCCGAAGCAATAAAAATCAGGAAGTCTTAAACGCTGTTCAGCCAGGGAAATGAGGCCGGTCTGGGGCCTGGCTTGATAGAGGGAGCATTTTCGCATTGGCTTGGAGGAGAGTTTTCCGCTTGAGTTCTGATATATGTTCGTATATCAGAGACCAGGCGGCTTCCCACTCCCTTCTTCACCTCCTCTTCGCCCGCCATGAACCGCGCCTCCCTTCACCCAGAGGAACGTAAGCTGCGCAGCCGCTTGCTTCAGATCTTCTCCCAAG
>JBGTBW010000025.1:0-14760 GCA_041749135.1 Verrucomicrobiales bacterium | reverse complement strand
CCTCAAGTCAGAGCCCCGGCCGGGGGAGAGAGCTTCGTTCGCAGCAGTCCGGGGTTCCGCGTTCACGCGGTTCCCTTTCTGGACTGCCTTCCTATCTGCAACCGCCTCAAGTCAGAGCCCCGGCCGGGGGAGAGAGCTTCGTTCGCAGCAGTCCGGGGTTCCGCGTTCACGCGGTTCCCTTTCTGGACTGCCTTCCTATCTGCAACCGCCTCAAGTCAGAGCCCCGGCGGGGGGAGAGGGCTTCGTTCGCAGCAGTCCGGGGTTCCGCGTTCACGCGGTTCCCTTTCTGGACTGCCTTCCTATCTGCAACCGCCTCAAGTCAGAGCCCCGGCCGGGGGAGAGAGTTCAGGCTTCCTGGCCCGTCGCAGAACCGCCCTTTGCACGGCTTCCAAAACCCCGTCTAGCCGCTGCGTCACGTCCTCAGCCAAAAAGCGCAGCACGAAGTAGCCGTTCTCCTGCAACAAGGCATCCTTGCGGCGGTCCCGCCGGTAGGCCTCCGGATCCCCCAGATGCTGGGAGCCGTCCACCTCGACTACGACCCGGCTCTCCGCACATAGAAAATCCACTTCCATCTTCCCAAGCCCGTCGAAAGCGATCGGCAGCTCCACATTCAACGCGAAACGGCTCTGAAAACCAGGCAGACTCTCCAACCTCCGGTAAAGAAAGGCCTCGGCAGCGCTCCGGGCCCGGCTGTCCCCGGCCGCCTCTGGATCGAGAGGCCCGGCAGCTTTCGCGAACAAGCCCGCCAGCGGGACATCCACGCCGTCCTGGGCGAGCCGGCGGACGCTCGCCGCATAACGGTTCTTCCATTCGGCGTCCGCCGGAAGCGGCGTCTCCGGAGGCCAGCCGGGCATGGCGCTGGCCGGCAGTTGGACGTCATAACCGATCGCCTCGTATCCACGACAGCGGCGCCGGAACATCCGTTCCAGCATGGGCACGTCGAGGTCCGCGTAGTCGAAGACACGAACAGCCTTTTTCCCGGCGTGATCGCGGTGCAACCGTCCGGCATACTGCGCGATGACGCCGCGCCAAGACACTGGCAATGTCAAAAACAAAGTGTCCAGCCGGGCATCGTCGAACCCTTCCCCGATGAAACGTCCCGTCGCCAGGAGCACCCGGCCCGAGCCCTCGGGAACGCCCTCGTGTTGTTCCATCGCCTCTCGAAACGCCCGGCGGCCCATGCCTCCCTCCACTGCGACGACATGCGGCAGGACGCCTCTCAACCGGGCCTCGAGTTCTCGCAAGTGCTCTTTCCGTTCGGTCAAAACCAGAGGAGACCGGCCCGCACCCACCGCCTCAACCACGTCCCGGCAAATCAGGCCGTTGCGCGGCGCGCTCGCCGCCAACGCAGCGTAGAGTTGCGGGAAAACCTGGCTCCGGCCGGAATCCAGAGGCTCATCCCAACGGAAACCGGTGGGGCGGACAATCACCTCGTGCCCGAAAGGCCGCTTCGCCGCCTGACCCTTGGCGTCCACCCGGAACCGCACCGGGCCGCATTGCATGAAGATGATAGGGTGATGCCCGTCTTTTCGCGTCACCGTAGCCGACAATCCCGTGATGAAGCGCGCTTTGGCGCGACGCGCCACTTGTTCAAAGCCGGGTGCGGAGAGATGATGGCATTCATCCACCACCAAGTGACCGTAGTCGCCCACGCAGTCCTGCACCACTCCCTTCCGGATCAAGCTCTGGATCAGCGCGACATCCAGCGCGCCGGTCAAGCGCCGCCGGCCTCCGCCCAAATGACCAATAGCGCCCGGACCCAGATCCAGAAAAGCGGTTAGTCGCGCGATCCACTGTTCGAGAAGTTGACTCCGGTGCACCAGCACCAAGGTGTTCACCCGGCGCCGCGCAATCAGCCAGGCGGCCACCACGGTCTTGCCGAAGGCTGTCGAGGCCGCCAAAACGCCGGCGTCCTGCGCCGCCAAGGCTTCCGCGGCGGCTTGCTGCTCCGGCCGGAGTTCTCCCCGAAAGCTTGCGTCCAACGGACGGCCGGAAAAGCGTTCATCCCGCCAAACCGCTTCGATCCCGAGTTCCCCTAGACAGGTCTCCACGTCGTCCCGGCAGCCTCGCGGCAGTGCCACATATTGCGGATGATCCTCCGCGCAGTCGATGATGCGAGGTTTCCCAAAGGTCGACAGGCGCATCGCCTGAGCCCTGTAGAATTCCGGATTCTGAAAAGCCGCTACTCGGAGAAGACGGTTCCGCAATCCCGGAGCGAGATCCTGCTTAGGAATGTAGATCTGATCTCCCAACACCATCTCCAAGCGCGACGGCAAGGGTCCGGGAAGCGCTTCCTTCCCGCGGCGGCGCGAGGGCGGGGCCGACCAGGGCGAGTCGTCTTCCTCTTCCCTGTCAGACACCCAACGGACAGCCAGAATCCGGCCGCGCCGCTCCCCCTCCCGGACCATCTCTTCCGCTTTCACCCGGCTGATCCTGCCCAATGCCGAAAGAAAAGCCCACTGATCCGAATGCGGATTGAAGGAATCGTTTACAAAGACGCTATTGCCGTTCTTCCGAGCCTTCCCCTGCAACGGAAGAGCGATGAGGTTGCCGAACCCGCCCCGGGGCAAGGTGTCCTGATTCGGAAAAAAACGGTCGTAGGACCGGAAGCCCAAATCGGGTCGGCCCTCCATCGTCACGGTGAGAATAAGCGATCCGAGTTTGCGGGCCAAGACGGCCGGAATCGCCTCCGCGAAGAATAACCAAACATGTCCGCGATTTCCTGATCGCGACCGCTCCAAAGCGACCGGAAGACCCAGTTTTTCACAGCTTCGGGAAAAAGCGGCGGAATCCTCCCGCCACGACGCGCGGTCGAAGTCGGCCGCCAGAAAATAACAACTCTCGTCCAGGAGCATGGGATACACGCCCAGGACAAAATCACGCCCGCTCTCGTCGAACCCCACCAACCCCACCAAGTGTCGCCGCAACACCTCGTCCGTCACCGGCAGAAACCGCCGGTTTGGGCAGTCTGCACAAGGAATCCGCGGTTTCTCGCACAACCCGCGCACCCATTCATTAGCGCAAGCCGGAGCGTAACCGGATCTGCCGGTCTTGAGACTCGAGAAACGCCTCGGATAGACGTCTTCCCGGCCGCGGAACAAAGACCGGAACAAGGCGATCTTGTCCGTAGCGTGCGAACGCCGGGTGATTGCGGGGCTTCCGAGGCCGGCATCCGTTGGAGAACCCGCCGGGACTGAGTATTCGCCTTTCGCCATGGCGCCCGCCATTGTAGCCTCCGGTCGGCCCCATTCCAAATCTGGGTTCACGAACAGAGTTCTGTGCGCGCCCGAAAGCGGCGATTCTCGCCGCAGTCCAAGGGCGGCGGCCAAGCCGCCGCTAAGAGGCCTGGTTGAGCCACGCCGGAGGTTCTTGGACTGCGGCGAGTATCGCCGCTCTCTATAAGGCGCGGAGCGCCGTGCCTGGGGAAGCTTGTAGAGTGCGCCAGTCCTCTGGGTTTTGACTGGGGACGCGGAGTCTCTGGGGGGCCGAGGCGGGGTTGGGATTGGCGGGGTTCTGCGCGCGCCCGAAAGCGGCGATTCTCGCCGCAGTCCAAGGGCGGCGGCCAAGCCGCCGCTAAGAGGCCTGGTTGAGCCACGCCGGAGGCCCTTGGACTGCGGCGAGCATCGCCGCTCTCTATAAGGCGCGGAGCGCCGTCCCCGTAGCTGCATTCGCAAGAATGCAGACTGGCCCGCCAGGCCGTCGGAACTCTCACGAGTTCCGCTATACCTTCAGTCCTGCCGCTCCAGGACGACCCGCTGCCCCACTCCGCCGTCGGCGTCGTGCCGGCGGATCCGGCCCTGCCCGTGCCGGTGTCCCCGGAAATAAGCCCAGTGATATACCCAGCGCCGGGCCGGAGCACCAATCAGGTCCATCCATTCCCCTTCCCGGCATCCCTCGATCACATCCCGGCCGGTTGCTCCTACCCACCGGCCAGCCAGGCGCCACCAGGGGTCCCGGCCCCCCTGAATGAAGGCATCCGCCTCTCCCTCAATGAAGCGCCGTCCGTACAGTTGCCGCAACGTGTAGTTATGCGAATGCTCCACTTCCGCCGCAGGAACATACACGACCTTCCGTCCCGCCTTCCGCGCCCAGGTCCCCCACTCGATGTCTTCGGATCCCCAGGCCAACTCGTAAAAGGGGCGCTCTCTCCAGGCCGATCGCCGCACGGCGGCGAAGGCGAGCGACAGAGGAAGCCAATCAGGAGCCGGACCGCTCTCCGGATAAGCTCGCGCATAGTCCCGGCGAACCCAGGGCCACGCATCGGCGCGCGGTGTTTGCCGTCCAAACGCCGCCTCCGCGTCCGCTTCCCACAACGGCTCCAACAAGGCCGCCAAGGCATTCTCGTGCCCAGGGATGCAGTCGGAGTTCTGAAAGACCAGCACTTCGCCGCTGGTCTCCGGGATGGCCCGGTTGAGAACCCGGCCCGGAAAGTAGGACTCCGCAGGAATCTCGATGATCCGGCAAGGAAAGCGCGCCGCGATCTCACGGGTGGCGTCGGTCGAGCCGGAGTCGACGACCAACACTTCGAAGTCCCGGAAACTTTGGTCGAAAAGCCGTCCCAAAGCGGCTTCGATCCACCGCTCCGAGTTCCGGCTTCGCATAATCACACTGACCCGGGGTTGTCCTGACATATTGGTTAAACGAGGCAGCGCGCACAGAGGCGCAGGCAGGCGTCGCGCAAGGCCTCGGGCCCCGCCCCCGGCCCCAGGCGCAACTCCCGGCGGCAGACCTCCAATGCCGCCGGGCTCCCGTCAAACAACAACAGGGGGACCGCGCGCAGGAGCGCGTCGCGCGGATGCACCGCGAGCAGCCGCCAGGGCCGGGCCGTTCGAAAGGTTCGCAGCGTCTCCAGCCCGTTGCGGACTCTGCGCCACAGGTCATCCTCCGCCGGGAACGGAGTCTCGCCAAGCTGCTTCCAAGTCGTCTGCTCCGCCGGAAGTCCCAACCAGCGCCCGTAAACCCACCGCGCCGCCGCACCCAACAATTCGCGCGCCGCCTCCCCATCGTCCAACCAGGGACTGTCCACGTCCTCCAATCGAAACCGGGACGCGGCCAGATGCAGCTCGTGAAAGGCCCGGGCCTGATTCGGATCCCCGAACACCGCAGACAAATCCAAAGTGCGCATGGTTTCGCGTTTGTCAGTGTAAAGCGTCCGGTAACAACCCAGCAAGATCATCAGCGCGTCGCCGTATCCGATGACGGCTTTGGCCAACCAAATGCGCTTTTGCTCCGGGTCAGGGCGGTAGCCCAAGAAAGGCTCCCGCAACCCGCAGCTCAGAAGCAGGATGCTCCGGGTCCGCAACACCCGGACCGCCTCCACCGCCGGCAAGGGCTGCAAGACCGAGCCGGGCAACAGGCTGCGGACATCCCGCCCATACAAGGTGCGCGAAGCCCTGTGCACGTCCTGAAAAAACATGATCGGCGGCGCCTTCCGCAACCGGCGCTCCCGTTGATAGGATGCCTCGAAGGGGGCCTGCAACCGGCTGTCCAACACTGACTTGAGCCGGGCGTGACAAAATCGGATGGCCCGTCTTCCCGGCGAAAACCAGCCCGGCAACACCACCAGAAAATCGTAATTGTTCCTTGGACGCCAGCCCGAAGGCGTCCGGCTGGCTCCACCCTCGCCTCGCCCGTAACCGCCCACCAAGGCCACCGAAGTCACCTTTCCTCCGAAGACATCCAGGATGGCTGCACAGGACCGGTCCACATCCCGCGCCACGGCCTCCGTCAGCGCCCGGTCTTCGATCAGCGTATACCTCCTCATCCACCGGCGCCGCCAGCCTCCCAGCCCAACCGCCCTCCTATTCGAGATCGTCTACAGAAATCTCTGCCGGAACCGGGACAGCCAGCGGAGCAGGTTCCCCCCCAGGCCCAGGAGCATCCGAGAGTGGAATCGACCCGGGTTCCGGGATGATGGGGTCCTCCACTACGGGAATGGCGCGCGGCGGCGCATCCGCCGGCTCCTCAATGACCCGGGCCGCCGGAGCTGCCGCCGTTGGAGGAACTGCCGCTGGAGGACGGTCCGGAGCCGCCTCACCGGGATTCCGGGTCGAAATCTCAACCCGCCGGTTCAAGGCTTGGGCCGCCACCGATCCTTCCGGCGCGACCAAGGGCCGCGTCTCCCCGCAGGCGCGGATCTCCAGACGTTCCGGGGAAAGTTGCAGTGAATCCACCAGCCAATTGCGCACGGCCTCAGCCCGCAACCGGCTCAAGTTCAAATTGTAATCGTCCGGACCATACGTGTCCGTGTGTCCCTCCAAGATGAACCACTTCTCCGGATTGCGCTGAATGATCAGCGCCAACTTCATCAAACTCAGCCGGGCCGTGGGCTTCAGCACGGACTGGTCGTAGTCGAACAGCAAATCCGTCTTCATCAGGATCGGCCGCCCTAAGTCCAAGGGAACCCCAGGACTGGCCACGAGTTCGTCCAAATCCGAATAGCCTTCCGGGAGAAGATCGTTCCCGGTCCCGCGCGACTGGAGAACCGCGGCCAGCGTGCCAGACGAGCGATCCGTCAGTTCCCGGTCGAACTCCTCACTTCCGATCTCAATCACGCTTTGACCTTCCGCAGCCGATCCTCCTCTGGCGAGCAGCGCCTGCAGCGTGGCCTCCCTCTCCGCCAATTCCGAACCATCCCGCATTTTGGCCTCGCCAATCGCGATCAAGTCCAAGGCGGAATCCAATCCGACCACGTTATCGCCGCCCGACCCGGTCACCGGGTCCTCCACCACCGGAGCGAAACGCAAATCCGGCTTTTCCGCGGCCAATTCCTTATCCACCTCGAGATTCTCGACAAACAGATCCTGCGGAGCAGCCTCTTCTCCCGCTCCACCCTCCGCAACCTCAGTCACAGAAACCCGGTCCAGGTCCTGAGGTTCATCCAGCACCCGCGAATCAAAGGTGACCTCATCGATGTGGAAGGGTTGCGTCACCGAATACTGCTCGCTGGACCCAAAATGAAACCGGACGTCCCCGAGCAGCCGGACCAAGCCCAAGTGCAGGAGGACCGAAATGGCCAGCGCCGCCGCAATGCGAAACCGGTCCGCCAACCCGCGCGACCGCCGGCGATAGGGACGCGGACCAGAAAACCGGGAAAGGGCTGAGGTGGAGGCCATAGGCAAAATCAGTCGGCCGGTCGCCGATTTAGCGCGCATTTCTCATACCGTTTCGTCATGAGGCGCTGCGAACCCTTACTGCCAGGGCCGCGCCGCCGAGGACGCAGAGCTGGGTGAGCAGACCCTGTTTTTAAGCCCGAGGCAAGCGGAACGAGGGCAAGATGGGGCGCAACGCTCCACAGCAGAAAGGGCATGAGAAATGTCGGTTAGTTCCAGAAACCGGACTATCGGTCCGCCGCCGCGTTTTGCAACGGGCTGGTCTCATGGACGGAGAGCCGGGCCGCAACCTTCAATATTGCTGGGTTTTCCCCGAAATCAGGGTATTCAACGGCCCCGGAAGCGCTCCTGCAGCGGGAAGCTTTCGGGTCCCGTGCTTGAAATTCGTGATTTTTGAAGAAATTTGACTTGCCTAAAGGCCTTTGCTTTCGTTTAAGGTGCATGTGCAAGACGGGAATCATAAACGGGAAAACCCGCTTGCCGTCTGATTTTTCCATCGCAAACTGACACCCGAAAAGGAGAATACCCATATGAAGATGACGATTGTCACGGTCACTGCACTCGCGGCCTCCGCGCTCGCCCTCCCTGTATGGGCAGCCGACGGTCTTGCGGAAAAGGTCGGCAAGGCTTCCAACTGCCGGGAAGTCAGCGCACTGGTCACAACGGCGCTGAAAGACGCAGGCGGAACCATCGCCGCTATCGACGATGTCAAGACGACCCTCAAATCCGCGCTCGAGGCCAAACCGGCCTGCGCCTGCGAGATCGTCACCGCCTCCATCGTCTCCACTGGAGCTTCCGATAAGAGCCGCACCGAACTCATCGAGGCTATCGTCGAAACCGCGGTGAAAACCCTTCCCGACCGCACCGCCGAGATCGCCGAGTGCGCCGTCGCCGCCGCTCCCGACCACAGCGCTCTCATCGAACAGACGCTGAAGCGGATCTTCTCCGAGAACGAAGAAGAATATCAGGGCGGTTACAGCAGCAAGAGTTCGAAGTACAGCAAGGGGGGGGGGGCCCCGGACAGGCCCGATTACGAGCCTGTCGCTCCTCATCCGGCGCCGATTTACCTCATCGCTCCGGGCGGCGGTTTCTTGGTGCCCGGTGTCTCGCCGACCAACGGACGCCGCCGCGACCGCGACCGCGATGATGACGATGACGACTTCTTCCCTTTCAGTGAATAGGCTCTAAGGGCCCGATCAGTCGCAAGATTCATTCTTTTCGAGAGCGCCCGGTCCTAGGACCGGGCGCTTCTTTTTTGCCTTGATCCGCCCTCCCCGGCGGGAGTCGTGAACCTCCCCGGAACCGGCCTGCTCAAACCAGCGCTTCCGGAGCCAGGGTCACGGTCACATAAATGCCCTTGCCCAACGCCAGGCAGGCATCGGCCCGGTCTCCATTGTAGGCGACCTCAAGAAACCCCTCCCGGCCGAACAAAGCCAGCGGACAGCCGCGCCCGACGTCGCTGTAGCCACGAGAGATGCCCTGTAGTGGCAAGGATCCGGCCAGAATCCCTTGAACCAGGCCGGAACCCAAGAACGAGCGGTGAATGTTGGTGATGAGATTGCCAAACCGATTGACGTGGATGATCTCCCCCCGGATCTTCCTTTCGCTAAGGCGCACGGGTTTGGGTATTGCCAAGGTCGTCACGCTGCAGGAGAGACCGAGATCCTGCGGCGCCGCGCCCTGGGCGAGCCGGGCGGCAATGGGGGCAAAAACCTCACATCCAAAAAAGATCTGACTCTCCTGCGGCCGGCATGATTCAGGGAGATGGATGGCCCAGGCTTCGTCGCCGGGCTCGATCAGCATCGTGATAATGCCATTGTCCGGGCAAACGATGAGCTGCCCGTGCGTGGCGAGGACCATGGGGGCCGGCCCTGGGGCCACATCGACCAGATGAATGGCTCCCTCGGGAAAGCAGGGAATCGCGCTGGCGAGGAAAAGGGCCCCCTCCACGATGTCATCATTGGGAAGATTGTGACTGAGATCGACAATCTGGATGTCCGGGCACTCGCGGAGCAGGATGCCCTTGAGAATCGCTGCCGAAGGCTCTCTCTCCTGAAAACTGGTGGTCAGAGTTACGATGCGGGGCATCTGGCGCTGGTGGAGTATGGGTCTGTTTCCCCAAGGATCGAACCGCCCGAGCGCGTCTCCTCTACTCATGCGTGAGGGGATTGGCCATTCGTTCCGGCTTCAAGAGTTCCTCCAACTCCGCTTCCGTCAACCAACCCTTCTCCAGCACCAAGTCATAGACGCCCGCACCGGTCAGCAGCGCCTCCTTGGCGATGGAAGCCGACCGCTCATATCCCAGCACAGGATTGAGGGCCGTCACGATGCCAATCGAGTTCTTCACGTAGTCAGCACAGCGCTCCCGGTTTGCGGTGATGCCGCTGACGCAACGATTGGCCAACACGATCGCCGCGTTCTTCAACAACATGAGGCTGCTCAGCAAATTGTAAGCCATGATCGGCTCGGCCATGTTCAGTTCAAACTCGCTCGCTTCCGCCGCCATCGACACGGTGAGGTCCGAGCCGATGATCTGATAGCAAACCTGATTGACCACTTCGGGGATCACCGGGTTGACCTTTCCAGGCATGATTGATGAACCGGGCTGCAGCGGCGGCAAATTGATCTCGGCCAACCCGCATCGGGGTCCGGAGGACGCCCAGCGGAGGTCGTTGCAGATCTTGGAGATCTGCAAGGCCGTCGTCTTCAGCGCGCCGCTCATGACCGCAAAATCCCCTGCGTCCTGGGTCGCCTCAACGAGATTCTCCGCCAGCCTCACCGGCAGTCCGCTGACCTCCTCCAGCTTTCGCGTGCACAACTCCGCATAACCCTTGGGACTGTTGATTCCAGTGCCGATCGCGGTGGCGCCCATGTTGACAATGAGCAGGTCCTCGGAGGCACGCTGCAATCGCCGGATTCCGTCCTGCACCATCACAGCGTAAGCGGCGAACTCCTGACCCAAGGTCATCGGCACGGCGTCCTGATTCTCGGTGCGCCCCATTTTGATGACGTCCGAGAACTCTTCCGCCTTTTGTTCAAAGGTCTTCCTGAGCAGCCCCAAGGCAGAGGTGGTTTCCCGCAAGGAGAAAACGACCGCGAGCTTGACCGCGGTTGGGTAGGCGTCGTTGGTCGATTGAGAACGGTTCACATGATCATTGGGATGGCAGTACTGGTACTCGCCCTTCCGGCGCCCCAGGATCTCCAGGGCCATGTTGGCGATGACCTCGTTGGCGTTCATGTTAGAGGACGTGCCCGCTCCGCCCTGCACCATGTCGACCACAAAGTGCTCGTGCAATTCGCCGTCAAGGAGGCGATCGCAGGCCTGACGAATCGCCCCAGCAATCACCGGGTCGAGCACTCCCAGTTCCGCATTGGCCGCGGCGGCAGCCTTCTTCACATAGGCGAAAGCGTGCACGAAATGCTCGAAATGAGAGAGCCTGATGCCGGAAAGCGGAAAATTATCGATCGCCCGGCTGGTTTGGACTCCGTAATAAAGGGAGTCGGAAATCTCCCGCTCCCCCAGTGAGTCGTGCTCCAGACGATGACTGGTGATGTCCTTTCGCTTCGCTGCCGGGCTCAACAGCAACTCCGTGGTCTCCCGTAAACGTGAACTGATGCGCCGGGCCGCCCGGCCAGCCATCCGGTAGAACATCTCCGGTTTCTCCTCCTTGTAAGCCAACACCTTGGCCCGCGGAATCGCCCATACCTCCACATCGCTCTGCGCCAACCCCGAAACACTGTGGGAGTGTTCATCGATGAACAGGCTCTCACTGATCACGGCGCCCTCGGTCAGCGAGCCCACCGTCACGTTCCGGCCCGCCAATCCGCGATGCAGATCGACCCTCCCCTGCAACATGATTCCAAACCATTCCCGGGGCGAGGATTCATGAAACAGGTAGTCGCCCTTCGCAAACGCTTTCCTCGTTCCCTGAGCTACGAACTTTTCGAGTTCCTCGACGGCGATTCCCGTATCCCGGGCAACACGTTCGATGAATTCACGGGAGATTTCCATAACAGGGCAATTCCATGTGTATCCAGTGGCTGCCCAATTCTCAAGCCGAGATCGGCGATGCGCAGCACAAATGCCGGGGCGCTTTATGGTCCAGGGCGAGGTCGAAGGTTCTCATCCAACGGCCTTGGTCTAATGATGCCGAAGCAGTCCTGCAACTCCCGGATGTCCACGCCGGGTCGCCCAGGCCAGCGGAGTGGCCCACGGCGGATCATCGGGCAAATCCGGCTTCGCGCCGCGTCCCAGCAGGAGTGCGACCATTGCTTTCTGGCCAAACTTCGCTGCCCATCCCAACGGAGTGGAACAGATATCCTCGTCGCGAGAGTGCAGGTCCGCTCCACGGTCGAGAAAGAAACTGGCCGTTTCCACATCACCCTGCCGCGCGAGTTGGTGCAGCGGAGTGATGCCCAACCAATCCGGACGGCTCGGACTCATCCCGTGCGCAAGAAGGAGTTCCGTCAGAGCGCCCCCTTTGGCGACTGACGCCAGCCTGGGCAGACCCGGCTGATACCGCAGCATCAAACGGACAAAGGCCTCGCTCGAGGCGTTGCTCAGCGCCTCCAAGTCGTTAGCCAGGTCTGGGTTGGCCGCAAACACCGCTGCCGCCGTCTCCAGATCATCGTAATGAGCAAGCAAATGCACTCCCCGGGCCGCGCCGTGCGACCATAGAAGCTTCAGCATCCGCTGGTCGCCGTGGGTGAGAACCCGGCTCAGTGTATCGGCGGAGCTTTCCACTTCCGCGTTCGGATGAGCGCCGTGCTCCAGCAACAGCTTGGCCACTTCGAAGTGCCCGTTGGTCGCAGCAGAATACAGCGCGTGGCCGCGCGGTGCGATGCCTTCCTCCGGCAGATTGGGATCGGAGCCGCGCTCCAGGAGCAGTTTCACAATCTCGAGATGTCCGGCAGCGGCGGCATTACGAATGGGTGTCCCGGAACACGCGTAGTAGGAAACATAATCGGACGGACGATTGGCGAGCGAAGGGTCTTGCTCGAGAAGTGCCCTCACGCGCGCCAGATCGCCGATATGCGCTGCCGTGCAGATATCACAGACGGCGCCCCGCACACGAAGATGATCGAGCACGGCTCGCGGTGCAATGGGATGATCCGGCGGCACGTCCCGCCAGCCGCGAAAGTGATAGTCGCCGTTGGTGAGCTGGAGGGGCCGGGCGCCATCGGTGCGCTGGGCGTCCAGTTCGGCTCCGCGCGCCAGAAGTTCATCGATCATGTCGAGCTGCCGCGTCATCACCGCCCAGTGGATAGGTTGGTTTCCCCGCCCATCGCCGGTGTGAAGCAGTTCGGGGGCAGCGTCGAGCAGAAGCCGCACCTCGGCCACATCGTGTGCGCGAATGGCGGCCGCGATAGGTTCGCCCCGCTCGGAAGCCCCATGAACTTCCCAGAGCTTCGTTTCCAACAGCCGCTCCATCGCCGCGTATCCGCGATCACGGGCGATATCCAACAAGCTGTCGTGGACGGCAAGCCCAATCGGATCGGGATCGCGTTCCAGGAGAAAGCCGGCGACATCAATCTGGTTCTCCCGTACCGCAAAATAGAGCGGCTTGCGGTAAGAGTAATGGCAACGGACGAGCGCCGGGTCCTTCTTGACGAGCCCTTTGACCGCCGCCAGATCGCCCCGGATACAGGCTCCAAAGAGCGCCCAGACATCCGTGCCCCGGCCCGGAGACCAGGTCAGCGGCTCGTCCTTCTTCAATTCGTCAGGCTGATTCATACTGAGCAGACCGTGGGGTGGAACGAAGCCGAAATTCGGACGCAGCCCAAGGCATCCGACTCTGCTACGCGCCCCGCTGCCGCCCGGCAAGCCAACAGTTGCGGGCCCACAACACCGCCACTCCTGTGCAAAGAAGCAGCCCGTACCACTTCGCCGGGCCCCGCACAAAGACGAAGGCGCCGTTGACGACCATAAAAAACAGGTAGCCATGCAGCGCTGCAGCCGCCAGCGGGGGCCTGCGCCCGAAGCTCCTTGGCGCGATCCACCTCCATACTACGTCGGCGACCCAGAACGCAGCAAAGAGGTAGTTGAAGTAAACTCCCCCACCCCATTGCATACCGGTCATCTCGCCGGTCTGCCGGGCGGTGGCGCGATACGCATCCGCGTGGCTCCAGTCGTGATAAAACCCGAACGCGCACGCGACGTGAGCAAGAAAGAAACCGCAGCCCAGAGTCCACACCCCCCGGATCCAGCCTGGCTGAACAGGGCGTTCCCGCGTGAGCAGCATCCCGGCACACGCGATAGCGTAAGCGGTCACCGCTAACCAGACGCTCAGTCTAGTGAGTGCTTCGCCGGAGATCATCGTGCAGACTCTACTCCACCACTCAAGTCCGTCCCTATGTAGAGCACAACCTGGAGGGCCGGCCTCCGTGACGGCCTGGTCCCGGGATGCAGACCCATGGCATGACAGCACCTGGAGGGCCGGCCTCCGTGACGGCCTGGTCCCGGGATACAGACCCCTCGCACGACAGGGTGTGCGGGCGCCCGCCCCTCCAGGATGCCGAGACAAATCACCTCAGTCATCCTCGCCCTTGGCAAGCTATGCGGTCTTTGCGAGAGATGCTCCTTCGGTTCTAAGGCAGAATTATTGAACAGGCGGACGGAGAGAGGGGAAGGGAGAAGCGGGAACCGCAAATGAAAGCGATGGGGAAGAGGCGTGAGAATTTCCATCCAGAGCGCCTTGTGAAACTGCGCTCCGGCGATAAAGTAAAGCATGATCGCGAAATCCAAGGTTTCAGGAAAAAACCAAGTGACTGTTCCGGTGGCCGTGATGAGGGTCTTGGGGATGAGTCCGGGCGATACCGTGGTGTTTCAGAGCGAGGGTGGGCAGGTGATTCTCCGCGTCAAGAACCGGCGAATGCTCGAATGGGCGCGGCAGCTTCCGGCAAGTGGGACGGGGAAACCTCTGCCGGTGGAGGCGATGAAGGACGCAGTGGAAGCCGGGGCGGCGGCCGGGGAGGAATCTGAGCCATGATGGCGTTGGACACCAATGTAATCGTCCGGTTGCTGGTGAGGGATGAGCCGGGTCAATTAGCGGCGGCGGAGGGCGTGCTTAGGGAAGGACAAATGTTCTTCGTGCCGGACTTGGTGGTCGCGGAAGCCGTGTGGGTGTTGCGGCGCGCCTATGGATGGGAACCGGCGCGCGTTCTGGAGGCGTTGCGCGGTCTTCTGTCCCTTTCCGATGTGGAGCTTGAAGACGAGGACAGCGTGGCGGCCGCGACGGAAGCCTATGCGGAGGGGGGAGATTGGTCGGATCATCTGATTCGCCAGAAGGCGCGGAACAGGGGATGTCAGGGCATCTACAGTTTCGATGCCGAGTTTCGTAAGAGAGACCCTGAGTTTGTGGTCGAGCCAGGAAGCGGCTGAGGGCGCTGATAGGAAACGCGGTGAGTCTTATCCGGGGGAACAGCCTCAACCCTTGGCGGGCTTCGTGCTTTTAGCGGGAGAATAAGAACCTCAGAACTCCTGATCTCGAGGAATTTGGATGAACCGGAAAACTATGTGGCGCGGGCACTCCTGCCCGCGAACTCTCTAGGCTCACTCGGCGGACAAGAGTGTCCGCCCCACAAATCGCCCCACAAATAGAGTGTCATTCACGGAGTGGCGGTCTCGCTTTGGCTCACTCTTATTCCC
>JBGTBW010000024.1:0-16228 GCA_041749135.1 Verrucomicrobiales bacterium | reverse complement strand
TCACCTTGGCCACGTTGTCGAAGATGAAGCGCCCCTCGATGGCCCGGGACATGACGTGATAGAAATTGCCCTCCCGGGCTGGATCCCCCAGCACTCGCCCTCGTCTCATGGTCAGTGGCCCCGATTCTGCCACGGGAGCCGGCACGGCGCAACAGAAAAATACCCTGTCCCCTCATTTTTCGTCGGGCGGCGGCTCAGTGAGGTTGGTTACCCGAGCACCCGGCTCCGGAGCAGCTCGGCGACTTTCCTGGGATTGGCCTTGCCGCGGCTGAGCTTCATGACTTGGCCGGTGAGGTAGTTCAAGGACTTCTCGTTGCCGGCTCGAACATCGCCGGCCACGGCCGGGTTCTCCGCTAGGACCTGCTCGACGAATTGCGCCAAGGCTCCGGTGTCGCTGACCTGTTCGAGGCCTCTTTCCCGGGCGATGGTCCGGGGATCTCCGCCCGACTCGAACAGGATGGCGAAGACTTCACGGGCTTGAGCCACGCTGATGGCTCCTTCCTCAGTGAGTGCGGCGAGTTCGCGGACGTGTTCGGGACGAAGGAGGGATTCGGCGATGGAAAGGCCGCTGGCGTTGAGGGCGCTAAGGAGATCGTTGATGATCCAGTTGGCGACTCCTTTGGCTTTGGGCGCGCCCTGCGCGGCGGTTTCAAAGTAGCCGGCCAAGGACCGGTCGCTGGCGAGGACGTCCGCATCGTATGGGCTCAAGCCGTAGTCGCGTTCGAAGCGCTCCCGTTTGGCGTGAGGCAGTTCGGGAATGAACCGGCGGGCAGATTCGACGAGTTCCTTGGTCTCCAAGGGAAGCAAGTCGGGATCGGGGAAATAGCGGTAATCGTGGGCGTGTTCCTTGCTTCGCATGAGGAAGGTCTGACCGAGATCGTCGTCCCAGCGGCGCGTGGATTGGGTCAGGGGGCGGCCGGAGTCAAGTTCGTCGATTTGCCGGCCGATCTCGTAGTGGAGAGCCCGGCGCACACCGCTGATGGAATTGAGGTTCTTCAGTTCGATTTTGGCTCCGAGAGGGTCTTCCGCGCGCCGGCGCACCGACACGTTGACGTCGCAGCGCATTTGACCTTTTTCCATGTCGGCATCGGACAGGTCTCCGTAAACGAGGATTTGCCGCAGGGAAACAAGGTAGGCGAAGGCTTCTTCCGGAGAGGCGATCTCCGGTTCGGAAACGATTTCCATGAGCGGGGCTCCGGCCCGGTTGAAATCGATGGCAGTGTAGGCGGCGTAGTGGGTGCTCTTGGCCACGTCTTCCTCGAGGTGGATCCGGGTAAGCTTGACCGCTTTGCCGGGATGAACGATGGCGTTTTGGGCGTCTTTCGGATAAGCCAGGTCGTAGAGGGGTACGGAGCCTCCGCAGCAGAGGGGCATATCGTATTGGGAGATCTGGTAGTTTTTGGGCATATCCGGGTAGAAATAATTCTTCCGGTCCCATTTCGATGCCGGAGGGATGGCGCAGCCGAGCATGAGACCCGCCAGGATGGTCTTTTCGACGGCGGCTTGGTTGAGGACGGGCAGGGAGCCGGGCAGTCCCAGGCAGACCGGACAGACTAGGGTGTTGGGCTCGTCGCCGAAGCGGACAGGGCACGAGCAAAAGAGCTTCGAGCGGGTTTTGAGCTGGACATGCACTTCCAGCCCGATGGTGACGATGTAGGCGTCCCGCGGCATTGCGCCTCTATAGGCGTCCGGCGGGAGCGAATCAAGCGGCCCGGACGGGGGGCGGGAGGTCAGGGAGTTTCTTGGACCGGCTGCGGTTGGAGTTGTTGCTGAAGGTTTGCCACGCGGTCGGCGGGCAGAGCCTCGGTGCTGCGCAGGTAATCCAGGGCGGCGGAAGGGTCGGTTTCGCTCCAAGTGCGGACGGCCTGCTCGACGGCGTTGTAGCGGTTGTTGTCCTCGCTCATGGTGGCGGCCAGTTCCAGGGCTTGCTGGGGGTTGGTCCGGGCCGCGGCATTGACGAGAGCGCCGACCGCCGGATCCAGTTCCGGACCGGGATCAAAGCTGCTCAACCATTGCTGGGCTCCTTCGAGATCCTGGAAACCCCAACTCGACACGATTTGGGGAAGGACTTCGGCTCGTTGAGCCTCCGGTGTTTCCTCGAACCACCAATCGGCGGCCTTAGCTGGCTCGCGCATGAGCCAACTGCTCGCGAGTTGGCGGCGGACGTTGCCGTCCGGATCGTCCGGCCCGTTGGCTTCGTACCAGGCCGCTGCTTCCTCTGGATTGGAACCGGCCCAGAACTGCAAAACTTGCTGGTAGGCAGTTTGACGCAAAGAATTGTCTTCGATGTTCTCGACCTGGGCGAGCATTTCCTCGCGGTTTCCTCCGAACATGGTGGTGGAGATGATTCCCTGGAGGGCCATGGATTTGGCCTGTTGGGAGGAAAGCGATTCCAGTTTCGAGATGGCCGCGCCGAGATCCTTGTTCGCCAACTGCTGGAAAAGGGGCATGGCCGCGGCCGACGCAGGATCGGACCAAGCTCCGAAGGGGCCGCGGGCGGTCCCGCTGGTCTCTTTCTTCGACTCTTCTTCGAACCATTTCCAAGCGGCTTCAGGATCGTTTTCGACCCAAGCGCTCATGATTCCGTGAACGGCTCCTCCCATGGCTCCCCGCATGGGCCCCCCGCCGCCTTCGCTGTCTTGCAGATAAGCCACTGCCCCCGGGCCATCAAACTCGGCCATCCGGCTGAGGACTCCGGATAGCATGAAAAACTTGCGTTGATCTTCGGGAAGTTCCTCGGCCATGGCCAAGGCTTGGGAGACGTCTTCTTGGCGCAGGGCTTGGGTCAATTGAAAGGCGCGGACCATATTGCGTTGGTTCATCATGCCGCTTCCGAGCAGGCTGGAGACCTCGGTAAACCAGGCGTTGAGGCTGCTGTAGGTTGCTTGCCCCACGGAAACCTCGCCGGCTGCCGCGGACCCGGGGCCCGCCGCGCTTGCTGCGGGATCGCCGGATAGGGGGCCGGGTCCGCCATTTTCGGCGATGAGACTGGGAACTTTGCCTTTTCCCGCGGCGTGAAATCCCGCGGCGTCTTCCGCGCTTTTCCGGCCTTGGAAGGATCCTAGGAAATAGGCGGCGATTCCGGTGACGAGCCAGAGTGCAGCAGTGAGAATCCAGAGGCTTTTCCGCTTCATCCCGCTATGCTAGGCGGGTTCGATTGAAAGTCGAATGGAAGAGCAGCAGCAACAGCCGTCCCTGACCGTAAGTGGACAAGATCGCAGAGCCCGGTGGACCGTGTATGGCGACCTGTGGACTCGCTATTTGAATTGGGGCGTCTCACAGCACGCCTGGTATCTCCAGGTGATTCACGCGGTGCTGTATACGGTGTTCTTTTTCGTCTTGTGCCGGAATCAGCGCCGGGCGGTGCAAAGCAACCTCGCCGTGCTTCGGCCGGGCCGTTCCCGGGCGGCCCTGCTTGGGGACGCGTTGGCGGTTTTCTGGAATTTTGCTTGGGCGATTATCGATACGGCGCGACACCGCGTGGTTCCCGGCGAGATCGAATGGGAGATTGAAGGCGGGGAGCATTTTGAAGCTCTGCGGAATGAGCCGGGAGGGGCCATCATTCTCACCGCCCACATGGGCAGTTATGATTTGGCCGGGGACTTCTTTGCCGAGCGGTTTGGCCGGCCCGTGCACGCGGTGCGGGCTCCGGAACGCAATCCTGAGTTGCAAGCAATGCGGGAGCGCGAGTTGAGCCAGCGGCAGACCCCGGGTTATGGGGTCCATTTCAACACGCCCGGGTCGATGCTTGGCCTCACGTTGGCGCAAGCTCTGGGGCGAGGAGAAATCGTGGCGATTCAGGCCGACCGGATGCTCTTCGATATCGCCGGGATGGAAGTGGACTGGCACGGGCTCCGCCTGATGCTGCCCAGGGGGCCCTTTGTCCTGGCCCGGGCAGCCGGTTGTCCCATGTTTCCGCTCTTTGTGATTCGGACCGGGCGCTGCAGTTACCGGGTCCGGGTCGAGGCCCCGCTGGAGCGTTGTTTTCGGAGCAGCGGGCAAAGGGATGGTGGGATCCGGGAATGCGCTGGGTTGTGGATGGAGAGGCTCGGAGCCGTGATCGAGCGTCACCGGAAACAGTGGTTTGTCTTCGAACCTCTTCTGCGACGGGTGAAGCATGGCGGATAACGGCGCGGAGAGTCACTGCCGAGTGCACCGCTGCCGCTGGCCTATGCTGCGGCTGTTGCAACCGGCGGGCCGCCGGCCCCGAGTCTGCGGTGGGATTCAGATCCTCCCCGCGGAGGTTCCGGGACAGAGCGGGCTGGAAGCCGGACTCACGTCGGCGGCGGTGTTCTTCCTGTTGAGTTTAGGCGCTTGGGAAGCGGGCCTGGCCTGGTCCGGTCAAAACGTGGCGGGGCGATGGACGGCGCTGTTGGCGGCGCCGGCAGGAGCACTCGTTTTGGCGCACCTTTGGGGTATCGTCTGCCACTGGTCCGGCGTTGTTCTGCGCGCGGTCCGGATTCTGCCCGATTCGAGCCGGCGCTGGTGGCCGGATGTGGTGGGACACGCAGGCAGCTTGGCCCTGGCCGGGGGATTGATCGCCGCTGGTCAACCGGTGTCGCGACTGTCCGGAATTCTTTGGGTGCTCTGGCTGGCGGCCAATGCTTTGGCCTGGGCTCCATTGGCGGGAGCCAGGGGTCCGATGAGGGCGGCGGCGTCGCTGCATGTGGTCGCGGGCGCGGCGTGGTGGTACGGCGGCTGGATTGCCGGCCTGGCCACGCTGGCCGCGGTGCATCTCGTGCTCGTGGCGACGACGCTCTTGCCCGGGCTCCCGTGGAACGGTCCCGTGGTTCGATCTTTCGCCACCGGCCGGAAGGCGGTTTGGTTGACAATTGACGATGGGCCGGCTGCGGACACCGAGGCGATTCTCGACTTGCTGGATGCACGCGATGCGCTCGCTACATTTTTTGTTATTGGTAAAGCTGTGGAGGCCCGGCCCGAACTGGTTCGCTCGATCGCCGCCGCTGGGCATGGCTTAGGGAATCACAGCTACAGTCACCCAGCCGGATCGTTCTGGATGGCGGGTCCGCGCCGGACGCAGCGCGAGGTTGACCGGGCTTCGGAGGCAATCACGGCGGCCTGCGGCGGAGCGCCGCGGCTGTTTCGGGCGCCTGCGGGATTCCGCAATGTGTTCCTCTGGCCGTGTTTGGAGCGGCGGGGCATGAAGTTGGTGGGTTGGACGCGGCGGGGATTTGACGGACTGTCCTGCGATCCGGAACGGGTGGTGGAGAGGCTGACGCGGAGAATCCGGCCTGGCGATGTTTTGCTCATTCATCAGGGACGGGCGGAATCGGTCGAGGTGTTGCGGCGCTTGCTGGAACGGCTCGACGCCGAGGGCTACCGCTGCGTTTTGCCGGATGAAGAAGGGGAGGACAGGGCCGAAGACCTGGCGGAGACCGAAGGCAGGGAGCAAGAGCCGACGGTGGGAAGCGGAGGACGAGGCCGGTTTCCCAGCGAATGAAGTGGGATGAGCTGGGCGGGAGCCGCACTGCCTATGCGCCGATCGGGACAGGGGATCGGCGTTGAATGGTTTCATACGTTTGAGATCACGGGTCAAGGGAAGCCGGAGGCGCTTGGAGTGCGACAGTCCTCTGCCGCTTTCAAAGCATGCCTTTCCAAGCCACGTTGGTGCATAGGCAGTGGCGGGAGCCGTGGGCGTCGCCGTTTTTCCTTGTTTCCCTAGGGGTTCCCGGTTACTGGAACTGGTTATGCGACTCCTCATCATCCCTCTTTTTCTTGCGATTTCCACCTGGGCCGGCGCACAAGAGTTCCCGAATCCCAAGCCTGGTCCCGCCCACGAGATGTTGGCCATGGACGCCGGCACGTGGGACTGTGAAGTGAAGATGTATTTTCAGGGACCGGACGGGCCGGCCACGGAGTTCAAGGGGGTTGCCGTCAATGTTTTGGTGAGCGGCGATTTGTATTTGAAGTCGGAGTTCACCTGCCAGATGGGGGAGCGGAAGTTCGAGGCGCATTCCCTGATGGGATACGATGCGGAAGCGAAGCACTATACGGGGGTGTGGGTCGATAACTTCACGGTCACTCCGGCCGTGGTGAAAGGCGAGTACGACGAGACAACGAAGACTTACACGGAGAGCAGGAAGGTCGTGAGCGAGGCCGGACAGGCGATCGAACAGAAGGCTGTAATGACTTGGACGGGAGACGCGGCGAGGAAGACGGAAGTCTTTTGGGTTCTCGGAGAGGGGTTGGAAGTCAAGATCATGGAGATGACGGCGACGAAGCGGGAGTGAAGGATCTCAGATTTCAGATCTGGGATTCGACGGATTTGAGATCTGGAATTGGAAGGATTTGAAATCTGAATTCCAGCCCGGCAGATGATTGACAGTGTGGCGGCGTTGGCGGCTTCGGCGAAGGAAGGCGGTGAACCGCCGTCAGGTTTGGATCCGGCGGTGGAAGCCTTGTGGCTGACGAAGGCGGGCCGCTGGGAGGAGGCGCACGACGCGGCGCAGGCGATGAGTGGTGAGACGGGCGATTGGATTCATGGACTCCTGCATTTGATTGAGGGCGATTTGGGCAACGCGGCTTACTGGTATGGACGGGTGGGCCGCTCACGTCCCGCCCGGGAAGAGGCGGAGGCGGAGTGGGAGCGTATTGCCAGGACCGTGTTAGGCTCTAAGCACTAAGCCGACGCGAACTGGAGTTTCGAGAGCATCCAGTAAAGGCCGCCTTGGTTTTTTGAGAGGTTCTCGTGCGTTCCGGTTTCGACGATGCGTCCTTCATTGAGGACGAGGATTTGATCGGCTTCCCGCACGGTGGAGAGGCGGTGGGCGATGATGATCGAAGTCCGGTCGCGCATGAGATCTTCGAGGGCGGATTGCACAGCGGCTTCGCTTTCCGAATCCAGTGAGCTGGTGGCTTCGTCGAGTATGAGTATGGCGGGATCGGCTAGAATGGCCCGGGCGATGGCGATCCTTTGGCGTTGGCCGCCGGAAAGGCGAAGTCCACGATCGCCGACGAGCGTGTCGTACTGTTCGGGAAACTTCTCGATGAATTCGCTGGCGTTGGCTTTTCGGGCGGCTTCTCGGATCTCGTCCTCGGAAGCGCCGATGCGGCCGTAGCCGATGTTTTCACGAACGGAACCGCCGAAGAGCAGGACTTCCTGCGGTACGATGGCGAGTTGGGTGCGCAGGAAAGCGAGGTCGTAGTCCGCAGAGGGCTTGCCGTCGAACAAGATGTGACCGGAGGAGGGCTCAAAGAAACGGAGGAGCAGGGAAATGACGGTGGATTTGCCGGCTCCGCTGGGTCCGACGAGGGCCACGCGTTGACCGGCGGCGGCGGAGAAGGAGACACCACGCAGCACTTCCACATCGGGCCGGGATGGGTAGTTGAAACGGACGTCGTGAAAGCGCAAGGCTCCCTGGAGCCGGGATGAGGCGGCGGCGAGCGGCTGCGGAGTTTGTGGGGCGTCGTTGCTGGATTGGAGAGGCGCGAAATCGAGCGGGAGTTCCGGTTCTTCGCGGAGAAGTTCCCGGACGCGTTCAGTGGCTCCGAGAGACTTTTGCAATTGGCTGACGACTTCGGGAAAGGAACCCAGGGCTCCGCCTAGGAAGACGGTGTAGAGCACGAAGCTGATAAATTGGGAGGAGCGAATCCCTCCTTCCTCCGGGGGGATGGCGAGCAGGCCCGATCCGTACCAGACGACGACGGTGATGACGCCGAAAAGGACGAGGATGATAAAGGAGACGAAGGCGGCGCGCAGGCGCGCGGTGGAGAGGGCGACGTCGAGAAAGCGGCGGACGGCCTGCTGGTAACGTCCGGTTTCGTAACCTTCATTGCCGAAGGCCTTCACATTAGCGGCTCCTTGCAGGGTTTCTTCCACGATAACGTGGCTGTCGGCCATGAGATCCTGCGCCTGGCGGGAGCGGCTCCGGATGCGGCGTCCGAACCAGGCGGTGGCGAGGATGACGATGGGCAGGCAGGCCAGCATGAACAGACTGAGTTTGACGGACGTGACGAAGATGAGGATGAGACTTCCGACGAGGGTGATGGACTGGCGGAGAAACTGCGGGACGGTGGAGACGAGGGTGTCCCGGATGAGAGTGAGGTCGGAGGCGATGCGGCTGGAGAGTTCGCCAGTGCGATGCCGGTTGAAGAAGGTCATGGGTTGCCGGATGAGCCGGGCGTAGAGTTCCAGGCGAATATCGGCGAGAGCGCATTCCCCGGCCTTAATAAACCAGGTGATGCGGAAATAGGCGACGATGGCTTGGAGCGTGAGCACGCCGACGAGTATCAGGGCGATATGGGAGCGCCGGTTCAGGACGCTTGCGACATCGATATCTCCTCCGCTCCCGAGGGCATTGAGGGGAGCCCCGATGAGGTCGCCCATGAGCTTGGGAAAGAGCAACACCAGGCCGCCGGTGACGAGCATGGCGCAGAGGGCAGGGATAAAATAGCGGCGGTAGCGGCTTAGGTAGGGAAGCAGAGCGAGAGCCTCCCGCAGGCTCTCTTTTTTCCCGAGGGAGGGCCGGGATTGCAGGGAATTGCCGGGAGAGTCTTGAGCCATAGGGGAAACCGCGGATGCCGGAATCCCCGGCTGGAGAAAAGGGAGAGAAATGTGGGCTAAAAGTGAGTTTCCACCTTCCACTCCTCGTAGGCGGACTTTGGCAGTTCAATCAGAAAGGGGGAAGCGATTTGGCGGACCTCACCGCTGCGCGAGCCGGGCCAGAGGCGGGGGTAGGTGAGAAAGAGGTGATCGCGGGCGCGCGTGGCGGCGACGTAGAAGAGGCGGCGTTCTTCCTCCATGGCGCTGGAGCCGTCGCCTTCGTCGCCGTCCGCGTCCCCATTTTCCATGAGGGCGCGCTGATTGGGAAACATGCCTTCGGTGAGCCAGACGACGAAGACGGCGTCCCATTCGAGGCCTTTGGCTTGATGGACGGTGGAGAGGACGACTTCCTCTCGCCGTTCCTTCTGGTGGGCGTTTTCCTCGTCGTCGGTGGAACTGAGGAGGGAGAGATCGGACAGGAGCTTTTCGGTCGAGTCGAAGGCAGCGGCATAACGGGCGAACTGTTCGATATCTTCGGCGCGGCGCTGGGAGTTGGCGAACTCGGTGCGGAGGAATTCCTCGTAGAAGCCGTTGACGATGGATTGGATCATGGTTCCGGGCGGGACCGGGGCTCCGTTGCAGACCAGTTCATCGAGGGTATAGGCGAGTTGTTTCCAGCTTTCCGCGGAGAGTTTGGGCGGCATCAGGTTGAGGAGAATGGTCGATGGCAGGACGGCGGGCGGCGCGGCTCCCTGCGATACTCTTTCCTTCCAACTCCGCCAAAGCCGGCTGGCTCCGGTTTCGCCGATGCGGGGCACCATACGCACGAGCCGGAGGAAGGATACTTCGTCGCGCGGATTGACGATGAGCCGCATGAAAGCGCTGACGTCCTTGATGTGAGCTTGATCGAAGAAGCGGAGTCCGCTGGTGACGCGGAAGGGCACGCCGTAGCGTTCGAGGGCCATTTGGATTTCCATGGAGTGGAAATGAGCCCGGTAGAGAACGGCGATTTGGTTCAAGGACACGCCGCCGTCCTGGAGTTGGCGCACACGATTGCAGATGAAGTCAGCCTGTGCGGCAGGGTCGGAGAGGGCAACGATGGCCGGAGTGGAGGCCAGGGCTGGCCGCACGGACTCGAGGTGTTTTTCAAACTGACGGGAATTGCGGGCGATGCTGGCGTTGGCGAGACGCAGTATTTCGGGGGTGCTGCGATAGTTGGTTTCGATTCGGTAGATCCGGCAACCGGGATAGCGGGTGGGGAACTGGAGGATGTTGCGGAAATCGGCTCCGCGCCAGGAGTAGATGGATTGGGCGTCGTCGCCGACCACCATGAGATTGCGGCGTTTTGCGGCGAGGAGATCGACGAAGCGGGACTGGACGGGATTGGTGTCCTGAAACTCATCGACGAGGATGGCCTGGAATTGTTCTTGATAGAGTTCGAGGATGGCGGGGTTTTCTTCGAGCAGTGCGACGGTGAGCACGAGGAGGTCGTCGAAATCGACGCATCGGGAATCCCGTTTTCGTTCCTCGTAACGGGTCACGACAAGTTGGAGATCGTCCAGGGAGCTGGCGAGGTGGGGGCTGCGGCGCGCGATGACTTCGGAGAGGTCGAGTTCGAGGTTGCGGGCGATGCTGAGGATGGAGGCAATGACCTGGGGTTTGGGAAAGAGCTTTTGTTTGAGGCGCTGCTCCGGGATCCCGCTTTCGCGCAGGGCAGCGCGGATGGCGGAGTGTTGATCTTCGCGATCGAGGATAGTGAAAGCTGGATCCAACCCGGCCAGGCTGGCGTGGCGGCGGAGCATGCGGTTGCCGACGGCATGGAAGGTGCCGCCCCAGAGGCGGCTGGTGTTGTAAGGTGTGGCTTGGGCGACGCGCTCGAGCATTTCCCGCGCGGCCTTGTTGGTGAAGGTGAGGAGGAGGATGTTGTGGGCGGAGATTCCTTGATCGAGAAGCCGGGCGACGCGGTAGGTCAGGGTCCGGGTCTTGCCGCTGCCTGCGCCGGCGATGACGAGGGAGGGCCCGGGTGGAGAAAGGACCGCTTCCAACTGCTGGGCGTTGAGCAGCCGGGAGAAGTCGAGCGAGCCGGGGAGGCCGGGGCGCGGCGGTGGCGATTCCGGAGGCGCCCAGGAACTGGGCGCGTCAGGACTGGCCATCGATTTCGGCCACATGTTTGCGGAAGGCGGTGAGTTCCTTGCGGATGACCGGGAGGAGCAGATACATTCCGATTACGTTGGGTATGCTCATGGCGAAGATCATGGCGTCGGAGAAGTCGGTGGCGTTGGTCAGGGTCATGGCCGAGCCGACGACGATGAAACTGCAGAAGATCAGTTTGTAGAGGATATCCATCGAGTTGCTGCGTCCGAAAAGGAAGGCCCAGGCCTGCTGGCCGTAGTAGGACCAAGAGATCATGGTGGAGAAGGCAAAGAGGATGGCGGCCAGGGACAGGATGTAGGAAAACCAGGGAAGCACGGAAGTGAAGGCCATGCTGGTCATCTCGATGCCGGCGGCGTCCTTGTCCGCGAATACGCCGGTGATGGTGATGGCCAGCGCCGTCATGGTGCAGACCACCACGGTATCGACGAAGGGTTCGAGCAGGGCCACGATGCCTTCGCTGGCGGGTTTGCTCGTTTTCACGGCGGAATGAGCGATGGAGGCGGAACCCACGCCGGCTTCGTTTGAGAAGGCGGCGCGTTTGATGCCGACGAACATGGCTCCGAGAAAGCCGCCCTGGACTGCTTGCGGGTCGATGGCTCCTTGGAGGATGAGTTGAACGGCCTCGGGGATTTTGGTGAAGTTGCTGAAGACGACCGTGAGGGCGGCAAGGACGTAAATGCCGCACATGAACGGGACCAGCTTCGAAGTGACGCGGGCGATGCTGACGATGCCGCCGAGGATAACCAAGGCAACCAGCACGGCCACGGTCAGCCCGAAGATCCAGCGGTTCTGGGCGAAAAACGAGTCTTGCCAGTTTTCGCCGCCGATGGTTTGCACGAACTGATCGGTGGCGCTGTTGATTTGGAACATGTTTCCGCCGCCGAAGGAGCCGCCGATGCACATGAGGGCGAAGAAGACGGCGAGGATGGAGCCGAAGGAGCCGAGCCCGCGCTCCTGAAGGCCGCGGGTGAGGTAGTGCATGGGGCCGCCATAGACCCGGCCGTTGGGAGCGATGTCGCGGTATTTTACTCCGAGAGTGCATTCGGCGAACTTGCTGGTCATTCCGAAGAGACCCATGAGGATCATCCAGACTGTGGCTCCGGGGCCTCCCAATTGGATGGCGATGGCGACGCCGGCGATGTTCCCCAGACCCACGGTGCCGGAGAGAGCGGCGGTGAGGGCTTGGAAGTGAGTGACTTGGCCTGGATCGTCGGGCCGGGAGTAGCGGCCGCGGACCGTACGAACCGCGAGGCGCCAGGAGCGGAGATTGACGAAGCCGAAATAGATGGTGAGAAAGACGGCGGCGGCTCCCAACCAAATGAGGACCAGCGGGAGATCGGTGAGGCCCGCAGTTTTCGGGTCCGGCGGATCGCCTTTGGCAGCGAGATGCACGCGATAACTGCGGATGGGCGGAAACTGAATGGTGAAGCGGCCCTCGGAATTCTTGCCGAGCTTGATCGCGTAGAAAATGACGCTGGTAACGTAATAGGTCGGCTGATCCATGAACGCGTTGATGCGCTCATCGAGACTGGGCGGATCTTCGTCGGAAAAGTCGACTTCGGGGGCGCAACTGCAGGGCGCGCCGAGCAGGAGGAGAGCAATAAAGAGGAGACTGAGCCGGCGCGGAACGGACATGAGATCGGGACCGGGTGGGGAGCCCGGCGTGAATTGGGCGCGAGCGTAAGGGAAGGCGCAGGGGGCCGCAACAAAAAGCGCGAGAGCGGCGATGCTCGCCGAAGTCCAAGAGCCTCCGGCTCACCTTCTTTCCTTCATCTCCTTGTATCCGCCCTCAAGATCAGGAGTTCTGAGGCTGGCTATGGCTATTGGCCAGCGTTGGGACCGGGAGACCCGTCTAGGCCGGTCTTTGGCGGCGCCGCCTTGAGTGGCCAGGGCCAGGGTTGCAGGGCCAGGATGGGCGGGTCAAATCCCCTTGCCAAGGGCGGACGTAGCTCCTTAATGGGTTCCGCCGTGATCATTCCGTTGCAGGCACTTCAGAAGTTCTATGCTTCATCACTAGGTAAGAAAACGCTGGTGGCGCTTACGGGATTGGTTTTGCTCGCCTTTGTCTTTGGACACATGGCCGGGAATCTGCTCATTTACGCCGGTCGCGACGCGCTCAACAGTTACGCGGAAAAGCTGCAGAACGCGGGGGCATTGCTTTGGGCGGCCCGGATTGGGCTGCTCGGGGCGGTGACGCTGCACGTAGTGGCCACGCTACAACTGGCCAGGGACAACCGCCGGGCCAGCCAACCGCGCCCGGTTTTTCAGAGAACAGTGCAAGCTTCGCGGGCTTCTCTCACGATGGTTTGGACCGGATTGCTCGTCGCAGGCTTCGTGATTTATCACGTCTTGCATTTTACGGTGACGCCGGATGCGGGGGAGCCGGGTTACTACGAACTGTCGAGTCACGGGCCGCGCCACGATGTCTATGGAATGGTGGTGCAAGGTTTTCGGGTCCCTTTGATCAGTTTTTTCTACGTAGCCAGCATCGCGGCGCTGTGCTTCCACATCAGCCACGGATTTTCGAGCGTGTTCCAGACGCTGGGGTTACGGACGGGGCGGAATTGGGCGCTCATCCGAGGCGCGGGTCTGGCCTTCGCGGCCCTTGTTTTTGTGGGGAATGTTTCCATTCCGGTCTCGGTGCTGCTGGGCTGGATTTCCTGATCGTTTCTTCGCCCGCCATGCTCACGACCCCAGAAAGCAGGATCCCCATTGGAGCGCTGGACCGGAAATGGTCAAAGCACAAAGAGGATTCGCGCCTCATCGGCCCGAATAACCGGAGGCGCTACCGGGTCATCGTGGTGGGGAGCGGATTGGCGGGGGCTTCCGCTGCGGCCACGCTTTCAGAGCTGGGTTATGCGGTGGAATGCTTCTGTTATCAGGACAGTCCGCGCCGTGCCCATTCCATCGCGGCTCAGGGCGGCATCAATGCCGCGAAAAATTACCAAAACGACGGCGACAGCGTGCACCGGCTTTTTTACGACACGGTGAAGGGCGGCGACTTTCGTTCACGGGAAGCCAACGTCTACCGGCTGGCGGAGATCAGTTTGGAGATTATCGATCAATGCGTCGCTCAGGGCGTTCCCTTTGCCCGGGAGTATGGCGGGTTGTTGGCGAACCGTTCCTTTGGAGGCGCCCAGGTTTCCCGGACTTTTTATGCGCGGGGACAAACGGGCCAGCAGCTTTTGCTGGGGGCTTGCTCGGCGCTGGCGAAGGAAATCGAGCGGGGGGGAGTGCGGATGCATCCGCGAACGGAGATGCTCGATCTGGTTGTTGCGAACGGACACGCGAAGGGGATCGTGGTGCGCGATTTGGAGACCGGCGCGATTCGGTCGCACGCGGCGGATGCGGTGCTTTTGGCTACGGGGGGGTATGGGAATGTCTTTTACCTGTCGACCAACGCGAAGGGCTGCAATGTGACCGCAGCGTTCCGGGCCTACAAACGCGGGGCGCTCTTTGCCAATCCCTGCTATACGCAGATCCATCCAACCTGCATTCCCGTGGGTGGGGATTACCAGTCCAAGCTGACTCTCATGTCCGAATCCTTGCGCAACGACGGGCGGGTTTGGGTGTCCAAGACTCCTGGCGACCGGCGCGCGGCTGACGACATCCCGGAAATGGAACGGGATTATTATTTGGAACGGAAATATCCGAGTTTTGGCAATTTGGCTCCACGGGACATCTCCTCGCGGGCAGCCAAGGAGGTCTGCGACGAGGGTCGAGGGGTGGGGCCGTCGGGGCTGGGAGTCTACCTGGATTTTCACGACGCCATCGAGCGCGACGGGGAGAAAACCATTCGAGAGCGGTATGGGAACCTCTTCGACATGTATGCGCAGATCACGGGAGAGAACGCTTACCGGGTTCCTATGCGCATTTTTCCGGCGGTGCACTACACGATGGGCGGGCTCTGGGTGGACTACAATCTGATGAGCAACATCCCGGGATTGTTTGTGCTCGGGGAGGCGAACTTTTCGGATCACGGGGCCAACCGGCTGGGAGCGAGCGCTTTGATGCAAGGGCTCGCCGACGGGTATTTTGTGATTGCGGCGACGCTGCCGAATTACCTGGCCGGAGAGACTCCAGGACAGGTTCCCGTTGGGGCTGCGGAATTCCGGCGCACCGAGGAGGAAGTGGGCCTGCGGGTGGATCGTCTCACTGGGGCGCGAGGAGAGCGCAGTGTGGACAGCTTTCACCGGGAGCTGGGCCTTCTGATGTGGGACCACTGCGGGATGGCGCGGAACCGGGCCGGACTGGAGAAGGCATTGGGGCGGATCCCGGAGCTTCGGGAGGAGTTCTGGAAAAATGTCAGGGTTCCAGGTTCCGGCGAATCCTTGAATCAGGAGTTGGAAAAGGCGGGACGGGTGGCGGATTTTCTGGAGTTCGCCGAGCTGATGTGCCGGGATGCGCTGCACCGGGAGGAATCCTGCGGCGGGCATTTCCGGGAGGAGTATCAGACGGAAGAGGGCGAAGCCCTCCGAAACGACGCGGAGTTCTCGTATGTGGCGGCCTGGGAATTCGGGGGGCCGGATGGAGAGCCGGCATTACGCCGGGAGCCGTTGGAGTTTGAGCACGTCGAGTTGGCGGCCCGGAGTTACAAGTGAGCAGGAGCGGCCGGTGAAGCGGGCGCGAGCCCCGGTGATCCGTCAAGGGTTGCGGATGCTGAGCTGGGTTCCCCGGCCGGTGCGGAGGCAACTGCGAATGCTGGAGTAGATGCGCGCGACGTCGGTTTTTTGCTGGAGCCGGTATTCCACCGTGTGGGCGTGGGTCGTGGTGGGATAGTTTTTGACGACTTTCTTCCAGACCGGATCGACTCCGGCCCGGCCGCTGGCTTCCTCGAGGAAGGACTGGGCCCGGTTGATGGCTTCCCGGCCGGTGGCCAGGGTGGAATCGCCGCCGGCGGGTTCCAGGAAGTAGAAACGGGCGACGATGGAGCTGTTGGTGGAGAGGGTGGCTTCGTAAACGCGGGCCACGCCATCCACGACATATTCGTGTTGGCTGACCGAAACGATGTGATCCAACGGGACGAGGAACGATCCTCCATCGAGAGCGCATTCCCAGAAGCGCTGGGAATCTGGGGATTCCGACACGCGCGGGTCCGTTTCGCTGGGTTGTTCGCCGGCTTCCTGGGCTGAAGCGGGCAGCGAGGAGAGGAGCGCCGCGGCGAGGGTGAGGCAGAGGGGGCGAAACCGGAAAGGCCGGAAGGGGATGGGAGGGCGAAGCATGGAGGATTATCCGCTCCAGAACAGGCAAGTCAAAGATGACGCCTCGCGTGGCTGGGCTGGGCTTCGGCCTGCCGCGTTGATCCGCGTGACGGAGCCTCAGAACTCCTGATCTCGAGGAATTTGGATGAGCCGGAAAACTATGTGGCGCGGGCACTCCTGCCCTGTCTAGGCTCAGTCGGCGGACAAGAGTGTCCGCCCCACAAATGGTTCACTCGGCGGACAAGAGTGTCCGCCCCACAAATCGCCCAACAAATAGAGTGTCATTCACGGAGTGGCAGTCTCGCTTTAGCCCACTCTTATTCCCCTGTATCCATTATCTTCCTCGATAGATCAGGAGTTCTGATCCTTC